>NZ_JAYKYQ010000004.1:0-504222 GCF_035544775.1 Nocardia implantans
TCATGTCCCGCATCCAACTCGCCCTGAACGTCGACGACATCGACCAGGCCGTGGCGTTCTACTCGACCCTGTTCGCGACGGAGCCCGCCAAACGCAAGCCTGGTTACGCCAACTTCGCCGTCACCGAACCACCGCTGAAACTGGTGCTGATCGAGAATCCAGGCCACGGCGGCAGCGTCAACCACCTCGGCGTCGAGGTCGAAACCTCCGAGAAGGTGCACGCCGAGATCGCCCGCCTGTCGGCAGCCGGGTTGTTCACCGAAGAACAGCTCGCCACGACCTGTTGCTTCGCCACCCAGGACAAGGTTTGGGTCACCGCACCGGACAAGGAGCGCTGGGAGGTCTACACCGTCCTGGCCGACAGCGAAACCTTCGGCACCGCATCCGAACCGACCTCGTCCGACGCGGTCAAGGCATGCTGCGGCACCGCCGAGGAAGCCGCCGCCGAAGGCGGATGCTGCACCCCCGCTGCGAAAAAGGAAGCCCTCGCCTCCGGCGCCACCTGCTGCGCCTGACCCCGGTAGGCCCCCAACCCCCACCGACGAACACGAGTGGCACACCACTGCGGCGAACCGTGAGTAGAGCTCTCGGTGGCGTGCCACTCGCGTCAACGGGTCACTTGAGGGGAGCGGGCATGGGCGAGTTGATCGTGGAGAAGTTCGAAAAGAGGTGTCTACGTCGTACCGTGGGGATATGCCTCTGAATCCTCATGATTTTCCTGATCTAGTGCCGTGGATCTACGGGCGCAACTCGCAAGACAAGAACAAGGGTCTCTCTGTGCCGGTTCGCCAGTAACTGTGTGAGGCTGCTCAGTACGGGACCTGCACGAAGTCTGCTAGCTCACGGACTTCTGCCGTGAGCGTCCGGCGCTTGTTGATCATGCCCGCCAGGATGTCACGCGCGAATCTTTGTTTCACCAGCCATTCGGGGAGCTCGCGGCGGATCTGTTGAAGTACGGCCAGAGCTTCGGGGTACTGCCGCATCGCTGCGTGTGCTGCTGCGACGTCGAGGCGATGACGCTGCCACGGCCATGGGAGAGGGTATTTCGTTCCCTCCAGCTGTGCGCCGATCGCCAAAGTGACTTGCGGCTTGTCGATCACCATGGCGTTCTCCGCAGCCAGCATCTGTACCGTGACCGGGCCGAATGCGTGCAGTAGGCCGTCTCTCGAGTCGTGTTCGCCATGGCGGATCGCCATCCCGGCTACGCGGGCGAACGCCAGCGCGTCATCTGCCTCCCCAGGTCGGTTGTCCCGTATCGCCGCTGTGGAGACCCGTTGCAGCATCAGTCCCCAACTGGCGAGATCTTCTCGCGATGCCTTGGAGATTCGGCGCGGTTCGAGATCATCCGCCCACTTGGCTGCAACCTCGCGGGCCTTGGCGAGGTCCCCTTTCCGAATCCAGCGCCAGCAATCCGCATCCGCCAACGGCGCAGCTGCCCGCAGATCCGGCGCATCATCCAGCGCCAACGCGATTGCGTGGTCTGCTGCGTCGAACTGCCAGGTCAGGCACATTTGCCAGGCCACCATCTGGCGAATCCGAGACCGCAGCCTGCGTGCATCGACGGTGCCCGAATCCGCCGCAGAGACCAGGTAATCCGCATCGCGCAACATCGGCACCAGGTGCTGGGCAAGCTCAGCGAAACGGCCACCGCGGAACAATGGCTTCACTTCCGCGAACGTTGCGCTGACACCGGCGACGGTCGGCGGTTCGGTGTACTCATCGGCCGGGTAGATACCGGCCAGCGCCTGACGGACATCGGCCCACAGCTCGACATCGGTCACGTCTGGATCGGCGGCATCCGGCTTCACAATCAGAGCAGAGGTTTCGACCCGCAGCGCGTTCGCCAGCCGACGCGCCGTTTCGGTCCTCGTCGACTCCTGCCCGCCCTGCTCGAGCAGCCTGATCAGCTGAACCGACACACCGGATCGTTCTGCTAGCTCGGTCTGAGTGAGCCCACGCCGTTTGCGGATACTGCGCAGGCGGTCCCCTAGTTGTGCGCCCATATGCCAACGGTACGCGGGCACAACGCACTTCGAGACCACTCGCAATTAGTAGTTTCAAACACCGCTGCTCAGTACTGCCATTGTGAGCATTGCCCCACGCGCAGAGCCTGGATTCAGCCCCGACGCCGGGTGTTGCCGGTTCTCATCCCGGCCCTGCTGGTTGCCCGATGATGCGCAGCCGTGCGGTTCGGCCTCGGCGTCGGGTGCACACCAGTGCATCGAGCAGGGGAGTTGTTCGTGAATTCGTCGAAACAGCCTGGGCACACACCGTTGTCGGTGTGTCACTTCTACCGGCAGGTGTGCGATCTGCCCGCTGAAGTCCACCCGCCGCATCTGGGGCGCATCACGCTACGCGCGGGCCGGGTGTGCGGGGTGATGATGCCCGCGTTCATCGGCTCGGAAGTCAAGGTGTGGATGGATCGAACGGGTCAGCCGTCCGGGCCGGTGATGACGCATCCGCGTTCGCAGCGTTGGACGTTTCTGACCGGGCCGGATCTGCCGGAGGACATTCGGTTGTTCGCGGAGATGTCGCGGTTGGGTGTGTCGATCCTGCGGGCGGGGGAGATCGCCTTGCCCGGTCCCGGTCAGCGGCCCGGTTTGTTTCGGGCGTGGGTGCATCCGCCCCGCGATGCCTACCGGCCCTCGGGGCGGGTCGTGGTCGACGCGATCCGGGGATGCGTCGCCCAGCGTGCGCGGCATCGAGGGCGGGTGATGGCGTATGCCTGAACAACCCAACGCTGTGGTGCCGCACGGGTGTGGTCCGGCATGTGGGCCGTGGATCACCGTCGAGCAGTGCGGCCTGTTCACCTTCGACCAGCAGACCGGGGAAGTGCTGTCGGTCAAATGCCCGTCGATGAACTGCTTCGGGCAGATGGTGACGGTGGTTCGCGGTCGCATGGCCGACCACGATTCCCCCATGGACATCGCGCTCGGTGGCCAGAAATGCCCGTGGATCGGTATCCACGTCGTGTTCGATCCCACCCGCTATCCCGACTTCGCCGCCCAGCCTGCCCCGCCACCAACCCAGCCGTCGGAGGACGGTCGGTGACCGGGGACCAGGACGCCGAGCGCGCCGACGCCGAACTCGACGTTCTTACCGACGTGATCGGCACTCTGGTAGCCGCCACCACAGACGCGGTGCGGGGTGGGATGAGCGACACGACCCGTGTCCGTGTGATGGCGATGGTGGTCTATGAACTGATCAGCAGCGCCCGCACTGCCGCCGCACCGCACACCGGACGCCTGTATGCCGCACCGGTACTCGATCCGATCATCGAGAACATTCCCGCCGCCGACGACATCACCTTTCTGGACCTGTTGATCCCCGCCATCATCGGCCAGCACCTCAACAACACCTGAACCACCCAGACCGCCCCGCACGAAAGCGCGTCCCCTGGTCCCCCCCTTGCACCACAGGGGAAGCGCGCCAGGTGCCGGGGGACCCAAAAGGGGGAAGGCTGCGCGGACGGAACTCCATCGGTGTGCCCAACCGAACCCGCCCGCCAGCCTTCCCCGCCCCACTGAATTCATTGCACCGCAGCGATATTCACGCAAGGGTCAACCCTTCACGGAAGGCTCCCATGCAACCCGCAGACGAACCGCGCCACTCCATACACGGCATGACCTCACCTTTGCCGGACGAACCCGACGTGCACCTGATCGTGCGAATGCGCGGCCACACCCTGCACTACGCGGCGTGCCTGACTGCGGCTCTGGTGTTCCTGCAAGACGAGAGTGTCCGCCGTTGCACCGACGCCGTAGCCGTCGCCAGCGGCGCAACTGGTCGGCTGCCCCGGTTGCCCTGTGAACGGCTGTATGTCGAGAGATGACGGTTCCGGCCGAGCATCCGCGACTGCGACACTTACGCCTGTGTCCCTTGTTTGCCCGGGGACTTGCGTGGGCGCAACACTGTAGTGCATCGATTCTGTGACATCAGACAGTCAGTACGAGGGAAAGGCCCAGCTTGTGGACGACGAACAGATCGGTTTCGATATGGAATTCGATGACAAAACCCAAGCCTTCCTCGATTGGGTTGCACCCGAACGCATGGAATCAGGGGTGCGCGCATTCCTCGTGGCCACAGTCCCGGATATCGCGGAGGATGCGGCCTGGTGGAAGCCGCCGCTTTCGACCCGGATCATGGAAGCGGCGAAACAGCTGTTCGGCGAGGCCGGATTGACTGCCCCCGAAAACCGCGAACTTGCGGACGGGTTCGTCCGATTCCTTGGCGAATGCTATGTGCGGCGTGGCGGCTTGCAATGGACGAATCGCCCCGAGTGGGGTCCACCGCTGTACACCGATTTCGGCCCGGCTGTGCAGGGTGACGGCACTCGAAGCATGGTGTCGATCGCGGAATATCTGTCCGACAGTGATGGCCCTAGGTTGATCGAACACAACATCTCTGAGGCTGTGCGCGACGTCCGGAAATCTCGGACCACCAGATAGCGCTCTGACTCGCTCAATGTAAACGGGGGTGGTGCAGCCGTGCCCGACGAATACGATGCCGTTCGTAGAAGATTGACCAATTACGAGAAAGGGCTGTATTTCGAACTCGGTAGGGCGCACGAACTAGGGGAAACGCCGGAAAAAGGATGGGCTCACCATTTCAGGATAGAAACCAAAGACGGTCCTCGCGTTCTGGATTCAGCACGAACACAAGGTCGAGGTGTTCAAGGTGTCGAACGTAAGTCGGGTCGAGTCAACGAGGTAGATGCTCGCGCTCAGCTACGAAAGGACCGGGATGGACTCAATTCCGGCCGCATTACTCATGCGCGATGGGAAACGGTGGCGGGTGAGAAGATTCCCGACAAAGTCCGCGAAGACCTGCGTGACATGGCACGTGATTTCGGTGACAAATTCCAGCACGTGATCATTTCCCGCGCTGACGCCCTGCGCGCTATGCAACTCGGCCGATCGCTGGCATCCAAGCAATTGGAACTGATCCGGCCTTACGAGCTGCAACGGGCCGACCGGGCGCGGGAACGGCTGGCGAAGATCCGCCAGATTGTGCGTGCGCAAGAACGAGCCGAACAATTCCGGAAGATGCAGCAGTTCCGGGAAGCCGCCGCGCGTGGCCGAGCGGACGCGCCACAGGTCGAACGCGACCGGCAGGCCCGAGCAGAGGCAGAGCGAGCCCGGCAAGCACGCCAGACACCGGAAACCGAGCGGGCACGGATCGAACGAGAAGCCGCCGAACGGGTGGCGCAGGAATTCCCGGTACCAAGCCAGTACCAGGAACGCGAAACCGCCGACACCGCAGAACAAGTCGCCCGAGAATCAGCCGACGCCGCCAGCGTTGAGCGCGAAGCAGCCGAGGCACGCGCAACAGCAGCCGAGAAGGAACGGGAAGCGGCATTCAAGGCGCTGGACGAGGCGCGCAACGCCGCGTTCAAGGAGCTGGACGAGAAAGGTCGTCTCTCGGAGGTCGAACGACTTCTGTGGCTGGGGCAGGCGCATCACCCACAAGCAGCGGTGAGGCACCCACCCGGCCAAGCCCCGAGCGTTGTGCGTGGCGGCACCGGACACGGACAAGACCGCGCACGCGGAATAACTCGCGACCGATAACCATCACAGCCGATCGGCTCACAGCGCGGTCGGCCTCCTGGTTAGGGGTGGGGTTCGGGTCGCACGCTGGGTTGTGCGGCAGCAGTGCCACGCCCTCGCGTCCGCTCGTCCTACGGTGCCAGGGAGCATTCGCGGGTGAGTGGGTGTGCGGGATGTTCTCGAGATTCGTTGTAGCGCAGGGAGAGAAGTTGGCGCGTCCTACTGGGGAGAAGAAAAAGAGAAAAGGGAGGTAGGAAACCTCCAACAGAATTTGCCGAATTTCCCTCTACAGAATCAAGAACGGCGCGGCTACGCCGCGTCGCGCCAGGCACCCCGTCCTCGCTCCGCTGCGGGCGGGGCGCTGCTGGCGCGCAACCAGGGTGGGGACCGAACCACCACACCAGGATCGACCGCATCCAACACATGACACGAAGTGCTGCCGCGCCCCTCCGGAATTAGTCGAGACTTTCCGCTTCTATCCCCCAACGCCCTTCTCCGGCTGGTGCAGCGCTTTGCGCCCTGCGACGAGATAGGCGTGAATTGCCGACGCAGTCACAGGAACGGACCCTTCCCCTCTCCGTCTAACTATTGAGATGAACGCGCCTTCATATTTACCGTCAACGAATGCGCCTTGAACTAAGTACGGCTTTGAGTCCTCCTTTTGAGGCGGAATCATTATCGCCATAATATACCCACCGTCCCGATGTGGAAATCTGTCCACAACCAGACCATCCACAAGTGGATAGACCCTACTATCAATTACTTTTTGGTACTGGGCAATGGACTCGTGTTCGCACGATACCGGAACAATTTTTACGACCGTTTCGGACCCGATCTTTTTCTTGGTCCTAACCCCGATTATCAGCGTACCGCCGTTTTCCGCGTTAGCAAAGCGTGCAACGTCCTGCGCCAATTCGATCTTTCCCGACCATTGAGAAAGGTCATATGCCGCCGATTTAACTTCAAGCGTAGATGACTCTTCTTGCCCCAGTAGCCATTCCGCTTGACCGGTGCGCAAAAGGCTCCAAGCCATTCTGCCGTCAATCCGTACTGCATTGGTCGGAATCTGCGGTGCCAACTGGAGCATGGATTGGCTTAGCATTCCCAGTTGCATAATGTCGCCTACAGAACGACAAGCATCGCCTCCCAGAAGAAGACAGACTTCCCAACCATGTGGAAGCTGACGCTCGTGATCGCGATCATTGTACAAGTCCACGGGGCCAGTACGCCTAATGGTTTCTATTTCACAGTCGAACGGCGACCATATATGCTGAATTAACCGATTGACGCTATCCCTGGTCCAGGAAATCTCGGCGCTCGGCAAACCCATAACCAATCTTAATTTGCCCAGGACATCGCTATCGAACTCAAGCAAAATCCATGGTTTAGCGTCATACATGCAGCCTATCTGCATAGTAAATATCGAGTGACTTCCAGCATGTGGACTACCGCGTACTATTTCAACACGGTCGTACCAATCAGCCGCATCCCCCAGGGCGCTTAGCAGCGCCTCCAGATCGACGTCTTCAACGTCTTCAATGTCAACCGACACCTCATTTCGGAAGCGCTCATCGAGCCTTCCGACTGCCATGCCCTCTGCTGTCACAAATTTCTCATGACGCTCGGACCATCTCAGTTCAGACACACTGTCGAGGATGGCATCGGATCGCGGTATGCGGAACCGCATGGTCTGTCGTTGCCTCTAGGCACCAGATGCTTCGTCCGGCTAAGCATCTGAGGTGTGCGCAACCCGGAGGCGACCGATTCACACAGTCCGGCAACCGACGACGACTGTGCCCGAGGGAGCCAAATGACTCCCTCGGGCAGGTCCCCTTCCGATATGTGCGTTACGTCACACCAATCGCAAACCTCCAGTTCAGACCGGATGCTAGGGCTATTTCCCCAGGTCAGATCATTTCGCCCCGAATGGGGAGTTGATCGTGGAGAAGTACATGATCGCCGCGCCGATGGCGACGGGCGCTGTCACCAGGATCTGGCCCGCGACCGTGCCGAGGGCGCCGACGGCGACGATGCCGCCGAGGCAGCCGACGGCGGCGGCCGGGATGAACGGGCCGAACATGCCGACGATGGTGGCGGCGGCGACGGTCGCGCCGGCGATGCCGCCGAGCACGCAGCCCACCGCCGCGCCGCCGATGCCGCCGACCAGGGTGCCGATGGTGGCGCCCATGGAGATGGTGCTGGTCATCCGGGACCAGGCCGCCTGCTCACGGTCGTACTCGGTCTTCCACGGCGCCTTGTCCTCGAACGGGAGGGCGACCGGCTTGTAGACCGCGTGCGCCATGTCGAACTGCGGGGTCAGGGTCGCGGTGCGGCCGGAGATCTCCGCGGCGATGGGGAATTCGAATTCGTCGACCAGGAAGGTCAACGGCGCGCCCGCGACGACGGTGCCGTCGGCGGCCTTCACCTTCAACACGTGATCCTCGACCACAAGAGAGCCGGAATCGATGCTGATGACGCTGGCGGTCTCGGTGGCGTGGGCGGTGAAACCGACGGCCTCGGCGGCTTCGGTGGACGTGGACTCGACGGACGTGCTGTCCACCGCAGCGACCTCGGGAGCGGCGGAACTCGTGCCGGCGGCGATGCTCACCGCGGCGGTCGTGAACGCGGCGGCCAGGGCTAGTTTCGTGATCTGCATGGGAATCCTTGGTTTTCGAGGCATGGCGAAGCGACGGCCATACCCGTGACGTTCGGTAGGTCGTGGAAGTAACGGGCCGCAGCCCGTGGATATGTGATTAAGCGGCGGCGCGCATCCGTCCGGCGAGGCCGAGCAGCACGTCGATCGCGAGGAACACCAGCAGGCTCAGCCCGACCAACGGGACGAACCAGCCGACCACCAGCGCGGCGGCCACCAGCGGGACGACCAGCCACAGCGAGGTCTTGCGCAAGGCCCCGCGCCGCGGCGCCCGGCCCAGCGCGAACCGCCCCGCGTCGCGGGTCGGCCTCCTGCGCCACCACATCAGATAGCCGCGCACGATCACGGTGATCAGGCCGATCATCGCCGCGAGCAGCAACAACTGATTGAGCAGCCCGAACATCAAGCCCATGTGGAACTGGATGCCCCAGTTGGTGAGCTTGGCCATCAGCGGCCAGTCGGCGTAGGGCAGACGATCGGTGACCGCGCCGGTCGCGCCGTCGACGGCCACGGAATCGACGGTGTAGACGCCCGGCATCCGGCGTTCCTTCACCGCGAACGCTCGGCCCGGCGCGGCCGGGACGGCGATCTCGGCCGCCTGTGTGATGCCTTCGGCGCGTGCGGTCGCGTACACCCGATCCAGCTGGGCGATCCGATCGGCCGGGTCGGCGGGCGCGTGCTCGGTGTGACCGCCGCCGTGGTGATCGGAACCCGAATCATGGCTCGGCGCGACGGCACCGGGCAATGCGGTGCTGACCGCCGGTGTGGTCCAGCTGAGCTGCTCGCGCAAGTCGGTGATGTTCTCACCCGCGTGGGTCGACCAGGTCATGCCGGTCGCCGACAGCAGCAGCGCCAGGGGAAGCGCCCACATCCCGACCGCACCGTGCCAGTTCAGGGTGCGGCCTCGCGCACGCTGCGACCGATCGGCCGCCAGCAGCCAGCCCCAGCCGTTGCGGGTCCGGCGGCTGCGCACCCGGCGCACCCAGATGACCAGCCCGGCCAGCCCGACGATCCACAGCCAGGACGCGGCGAGCTCACTGTAGAGCCGGCCCGGTTCGCCCAGGTGCAGGTCCCGGTGCAGCCGATCGATCCAGGTGCGCATCGGCAGCGCACCCGAGCTGCCGTACACGACGGAATCGCCCACCGGCTGCGCGGTATACGGGTCGACGAACACCGCGCGCCGCTCGGATTCGCCCAGCGAGGGGTCGCTGAACAGCACCCGGGTGGTGTCCCGCGCGCCCGCGGCGGGGGCGACGGCGGCCAGCGGCAGGTCCGGCCGGGTGGCGACGGCCGCGCCGACCTGCTCCGACAGCGGCTTCGGCGTTCCGGTCTCGGTGACCGTAAGCAGGTCACGCGACACGATCGACTCGAGCGTCGGCGATATCGCGTAGAGCGCGCCGGTGACGGCGGCGATGAGGATGAACGGCCCGACGAACACACCCGCGTAGAAGTGCAGGCGCATGGCCGGCGCGTACAGGCTGTTACGCGCGCTGGCCCTGCGCGGGCCGGAGGAATCCGACGGCGCCGATAAGTCGGCGTCGGAAATGGTTTCTGTTGTACTCACGATCGTTTCGTTTCTGACGGCGGAACCCGGTCGGGGCCGCACCACCCTTCGATAGCCATGGGCACGGGGTCGCCACGGCGAGAGCGCATACATCGAACGCGCTCGTCGCGGATACGACTGTTCCGACGGCGGGACACGCGCTCCTTCGAGGGAGCCCGATCGCACCGCCGCAGGCGGAGGGATGGATTCGCGACCCGGGACGACACGTCGCGTCCGCGCGCTCAGCGTGGGCACGAGGGTGCGAGGCGACGCGGTGCCGCACGAAAGACCGTGACGATGAGCAACACTCACGCCACGCGTGCACCGGGTGTGGAAAGAATCAGCGAACGACCGCGAATGGCGGAGCACGTGTGCGCAGCGCCTCGGCCGCGAACACACGAAGGACGACCCGGTCGCGATGGACCGTCCGCAAAGGAGCGCGGCCCGCGACGATCGGCGAAGTGTGGCGCACCGGCAGCACGCGGCGCAGCACCGCGGTCGCGATCCGGTACGCGGCCTCCGCGCCCCGGATGACGATGGCCGCCGCGAATGCCGCGCACACGTGCGCGGCGAGCATGGCCGGAGTCAGCTGGGCATCACCGTGATGCAGGTGCCCCGAGTCGAGCCCCATGGTGAAGTGCCCGAGCAGCTGCCCGGCGACCAGCGCCGCGACCAGCCCGGACGACGTCTCGCGCAGCGGGGCCAGGCCCGCCACCATCGCGCCGATCACGGCGGACGCGGCGGCGAGCAGGGCCAGCGCGGTGGTGCCCGGCAGCATGCCGCCGGAAGCCCAGCCGTGCGCCGCGACGGAAATGGCCCCCGAGATCGCACCGGCCGAGCCACCGCGCACCCGCGCGACGGCGCCGCGACGTCCCGCGGCAGACCGGTCGAACTCGTAACTCACCCGCTGATGATAGCGGACCGATTGCACGCGTCCGACCGCATCGGCACGCACCGAAATCCGGTGCGACATGCGGCTGCAACTGGGCCTACTTCGGCCCGCGAGGCTGGCGGCCCGCGCACCGCCGAGCAGACCGTGGACGCGCCGCTCAGCCCGCGTCGACCTCCATCTCGATCAGCGGCTTGCGCAGCAGCTTGCCGGTCGCGTTGCGGGGCAGTTCGTCGAGGAAGATCACCTCGCGCGGGACCTTGTAGCGAGCGAGATTCGCCTTGACGTAGTCCTTGATCTCCTGCGGGTCGCGCTTGCACTCGGGACCCGGGACGACGAACGCGCGCAGCCGCTTGCCGAACTCCCGATCGTCCACGCCGACCACGGCGGCCTCGAAGATGTCGTCGCGCCCGGCGATCAGGTTCTCCACCTCGAGCGGGAAGACGTTCTCGCCGCCGGAGACGATCATGTCGTCGTCGCGGCCGTCGATGTAGAGCAGGCCGTCGGCGTCGAAGTGCCCGACGTCGCCGCTGGACATCATGCCGTCCACCATCTCCTTGGTGCGGCCGTCGGTGTAGCCGGTGAAGGCGAAGCCGTTGTCCACGAAGATGGTTCCGGTCACGTTCGGCTCGGTGATCGGCTTGCGGTCGGCGTCGAGCAGCACGATCCTGATGCCGACCGGAGGCTTGCCCGCGGTGGTGGGCGCCTTGCGCAGGTCCTCCGGCGTCGCGACGGTCATCACGGCGCACTCGGTGGAGCCGTAGAGGTTGTAGAGGCTGTCGTTGAAGTGGTCCAGCGTGCGGGTCACCACGTCGGGCGCGATGGCCGAGCCCGCCGCGAAGATCACCTTGATGCTGCTGACGTCGTACTTCGCCAGCACGTCCGCGTCCAGGTCGAGGATGCGTTGCAGCATGGTCGGGACCACCACCAGCGAATCCGCCCGGTACTTCTCGATATTCGCCAGGGTCTGCTCGGGATCGAAGCGGCGCTGCTGGAAGACCACCCGGTTGCCCAGCGCGAGGCCGAGAGTGAACTGGGACAGACCGGTGCCGTGGAAGATCGGCGCCGCCATGATCATGGTGCCGTCGGCGGGCAGCGGCACCCGGTCGATGAATTGGGCCGAGGCGAACGGGCTGACCCGGTCGCGCGGGGCGCCTTTCGGGGTGCCGGTGGTGCCGCTGGTGAGGATGACGATGCCGCCGGGCTTGGCCGGGGCGGGCAGCGCCGCGCCGGACTGACCGCTGATCAGCGAATCGATGGTCGGGATCGCGGGATCGGCGCCGTCCTTCTCGTCCACCCAGGTGAGGATGCGCGGGATCGCGGCGGGAATGGCGCTCATCAGATCGATGAACTCGCTGTCGTGCAGCACCGCCTTGACGTTCTCGCGCTCGGCCACGTCGGCGAACTGCGGCTTGGCGAAACCGGTGTTCATCAGCACCCCGCGCACGCCGAGCTTGCCGGTGGCCAGCAGGCTCAGCACCATGCCGCGGTGGTCGCGCGCCAGGATCGCCACCACGTCACCGGGATTGATGCCTTTGGCCTGCAACCCGCGGGCCAGGGCGTTGGACTGCTCGTTGAGCTGGCCGAAGGTTAGCTCCCCGCGTTCGTCGACGATCGCGACGGCGTGCGGCCTGGTCTGCGCGGCGTGCATGACGACACCGGCGAACGGACCGAACTTCAAGATGTTGAACGCCGACCGTGCGGCATGGTCGGGGCGCAGCGGATTGAACAGCCGCCGCTTGACCATCACGTTCACGCCAAGGGCCAGATCGCCCGCCTTGCGGGCGGCGCCGCCCAACGCGGGGAGGGAAAGAGACATCGACGACAACCTTCCGGCGGTGGCACCCGGTGATCCTCCGGGTGGTGCGGACCGCAATTCGATATACCCAGTGCTGGTGCTAACACTAGCAAGCGTGTGTAACCGGTTGTGTCACGTATCTCATCGGGTTGATACCCGCTGGTAACGGGCCGGGCGCGGTGGCCCGGCCCGCTGTCGGTCAGGCCTTGACCTCGTACTCCACCAGCACGCGGCGCAGCAGCTTGCCGGTCGCGTTGCGCGGCAGGTCGTCGAGGAACACCACCTCGCGCGGCACCTTGTAGCGCGCCAGGTTGTTCTTCACGTACGCCTTGATCTCCTCACCGTCGGGCGATGAGCCGGGCTCGGGAACGACGAAGGCGCGCAGGCGCTTGCCGAACTCCACGTCGTCCACCCCGACCACCGCGACGTCGAAGATGTCGGGCCGTTCCAGCAGCAGGTTCTCCACCTCCTGCGGGAAGACGTTCTCGCCGCCGGAGACGATCATGTCGTCGTCGCGGCCGTCCACCATGAGCAGACCGTTCTCGTCGAAATGGCCCACATCGCCGCTGGACATGTAGCCGTCGATGATCTGCTTGTGCCTGCCGTCGGTGTAGCCCTCGAACGGCGCGCCGCTGCGGATGAAGATGCGCCCCGTGGTGTTGACGGCGGTGACGCGCTGGTCGTTGTCGTCGTAGAGCCGCACCTCGCAGGTGATCGGCGCCCGCCCGACGGTGCCGGGCGCGAGCGCGAGGTCCTCCGGATTGGCCACGGTCGCCACGGCGCATTCGGTGGAGCCGTAGAGGTTGTACAGCACCGGGCCGAACGCCTCGGTGGCCTTGATGGTCAGTTCCGGCGACAGGGCCGAGCCGGCCAGCACGATCGCCTTCAGCGAGGAGGTGTCGTACTCGGCCCGGATCGCCGGATCGAGTTCGACCATCCGGTGCAGCATCGTCGGCACCGCCACCAGCATGTCGGCCTGGTGCTCGGCGACCAGGGCGAGCGTCGCCTCGGCGTCGAACCGCCTGCGCACCACCACCTTGTTCGACAGCGCCGCGCCGACCAGCCAGGTGGCCAGGCCGGTGCTGTGGAAGATCGGCGAGACGATCACCTGGGTGCCGCGCCGGGGGAACGGGATGCGGTCGACCATCTGCGCCGTGGACAGCGGAGTCACCTTGGTGCGCGGGGCGCCCTTCGGCAGGCCGGTGGTGCCGCTGGTCAGGATGATGAAGCCGCCGGGCTTGCTCGGCGCAGGCAGCGGCTCGGTGGAGTTGGCCGCGACCAAGTCGTCGAGCGTCTGCGCGCCCTCGGGCAGGGCGGTGCCCTCGTCGACCCAGGTGAGGTAGCGCGGCAAGTCGGCGGGCAGCGCGTCGAGCAGGCCCAGGAACTCGCTGTCGTGCAGCACCGCCTTGACCTTCTCGCGGACGCACACCTCGGCGAACTGCGGCTTGGCGAACCCGGTGTTCATCAACGCGACCCGCACGCCGAGCTTGCCCGCGGCGGCCATGGCGATGATCAGCCCGCGGTGATCGCGCGCGAGCAGGCCGATCACCTGGCCTTCGGTGATGCCCGCCGCCTGCAGGCCGCGCGCGACGGCCGTCGACCGGTCGTCCAGTTCCCGGTAGGTCAGCGTGCCTGCCTCGTCCACGATGCCCGGCGCGTCCGGGGCCACCCGCGCGGAGTGCCGGATCAGCGTCGCCTGGGGGCCGAGGATGCGCGATTCCCGCATCGTGCGCAGCGTCTCCAGCGGCTTCTTCGGGTCGGTGACACCCCGGCTCCGCAGCACCCCTAGCGCCTTCACGGCCTCCAGCGTGTGGGCCAAGTTCATGTCGAATTACCTCCACAAAACCCTCGCGTCGGTCCTCGACCTAGCGAACCGGTACGGCGTGTTGACTTGCCACCGTAGCAGTGCGGAGTGTGACAGGTCACAATAGAAACGGACAAATCCGTCTCGGTTCGGTGGCTTCCGTCCCAGCTGGGAACGGCCGTCGGACCGATTTCGCCCTTTTCGCCCGCCGTTACCGGCCGGTAGCGCTACCCTCGCAACGTCTCGAGACCGCTCGAAGGGAGCCGCGGCCGATGTCCGATCCGCAGGACCGTGCACCATTCATCGACATTCCCGGCGATCTGCCCGGCATCCGGGGTCTGTTCGCCTTCAAGCCCGAAACCGGAATGGCGCTCAGCGAATTCGCGCAGACGCTGTTGCGCGGGTCGTCGCCGCTGACGCCGGGAGAGCGCGAAACCATCGCCGCGTACGTGTCCTCGCGCAACCAGACCTATTTCTGCACCCAGTCGCACGCGGCGACCGCGGCGGCGCTGGTGGACGGCGGCCGCGAACTGGTCGACGCGGTCATCGAGGACGTGGACTCCGCCGCGATCGATCCGAAACTGCGCGCGTTGCTGCGTATCGCCGACAAGGTGCGCCGGTCCGGGCTGGAGGTGACGCCGGAGGACATCGAGAACGCGCGCGCCGCGGGCGCGAAGGACGAGGACATCCACGACGCGGTCCTGGTCGCCTCGGCGTTCTGCATGTTCAACCGCTATGTGGACGGCCTGGCGACGGTCGCGCCACGGGAGCGGGCGACCTACGAGCAGATCGGCGGCATGCTCGCCACCGCGGGATACGTGGCCGCCGCGACGCCGCCGGAATCAGCGGCGAGCGCTGGCCAGGGCGACCAGTAGCGGCACCACCCTGGCGGCGGGCACCTCGAATCGCCCGCGCCCTGCGGTGTGCAGCCAGCCCACCGCGGCCAGTTGCCGCAAATGCCGGTAGATCTGGCCGGAGTCGCCGACACCGTCGACTCCGGCCAGTTCGGCCGCGGTTCGCCGCCCGCCCATGATCTCGCGCAGCAGGCGCAGCCGGACCGGGCTGCCCAGCGCGGCAAGGCATTCCGCCGTCTCGGCCCAGTCGTCCTCGATGAGGTCGCCGGTGGTGAACCGGGCCTGCCACTCGCGCTGCTGATCGTTGGGCAGACGCACGGACCCGGCGAACACGACGCCGCCGTCGGGTTCGTCGGCCGCGGCGAACTCCTCCCGCAAACGAGCCACCGCCCACTGCTCGGCCCCCGGTGGGAGGCCATCGGGCCGGATGCTTTCCTCCAGCGCGCTGAGCCGCCGCTCCAGTTCGGCGACCCGGTCTTCCAGACTCACGAACCCAAAAGCTACGGAAGGACCCACCTTCCGACAAACCGAAGGCTCCGGCTCCCGTGGCGGCGGGAGCCGGAGCCGCGGCGCTCAGTTGTAGACGGCGCCGAACGACGGAACCGAGATCGTGCCCAGCCGGTAGGCGTACCCGTCCGGGTTCTGGTCGCTGACCGGCACCGACCAGCGGTGCCACAGCGAGCCGTACACCGCGGCGACCACCGGGCCCGCGCCGGTGTCCAAGGCGCGGGTGCGGATGGTGGTGTCCACCGGAACGTCGTTGTGTTCGTAGAGCAATTCGGTGCCGCTGCGTCCGTTCGCGAGATTGATCCACAGCGCCTCGAGCTTCGCGCCGCCCTGGTTCGGCGAGATGGTGCCGGGTCCGCCGAAGAATCCGATGCGGAATCCGTCCATGCCGAGCGCGATTCCCGATCCGTACACGCCCGGGCCCTCGCCGCGGCCGATGTCCGACTGCGCGGGGATCTGGAACGGCTGCGCGGGCAAGGCCACCTGGCCCGCCTTCGCCAGCTGTCCGGAGGCGATCAGCCGGTCCACCGCCCGCTCCGCCGCCGGATTGCCGGATGCGGCGGCTCGCAGCTGCTGTGCGGCGGCGGACCAATCCACCCCGGCGGGTTCGGCGGCGGCATGTCCGGCGAACGGCGCTGCGAACACCGCCGAGGCGGCGATGGCGGTAGCGAGGCGACGCGTAAAACTCAGTCGTTGCATAACCAGTTCTCCTTGAGGTTTTCTGGTACTGCTCGAGTGAAGATACGTCCGCTGATTCGTCGATCCAGCGACTCAGGGCGATACGCTGCCTCGGCGGGGGTGCGCCTGTCCAGGGATGAACGCCGATTGGCGTGATCGTGTCATTGACCCATCGACGCAGCCACAGGGTCGTCGACGGTGGCTGCAGTTCCGAAAAAACCGTTCCGTTTGATCTGGGTAGGCGTAGTGTGGAGTCTCGAGGTGACCGCCGAATTCACGGCGGCGGCGATCGTGTCTTCGCGGTACGCCACCCAGTCGGGTGCCATCGATCGCGAGTGAGCGGAGAACCCCGGAATGTATCGAAGTAACCGACCGTCATCTGACCTGTTCAGCCATCGCAGTGAGCCGGTGGAGACCGGCGCGCCCGCGCCCGGTGCGGTCCATCTGCCCGTCTTCAGCGACGCCGTCACCGCAACGCCCGCCATGGCGACCGACGAAACGACGCAGGCCGCCGACGGGTGACCGATGAAGCCGGCCGCCACCGCATGGGATCTCGGTTACGCCGCGGGCTGGCGGCTGGTGCGCGCCATGCCGGAACCGCTGGCCGTCCGTCTCTTCGACGTGGGAGCCGAACGCGCGGCTCGCGATGGTGGGCCGAATCAGTTGCGCCGCAACCTGTCCCGGGTGCTGGGCACCACGCCGGACGAGGTGCCGCAGCCGCTGATCCTGGCGAGCCTGCGCTCCTATGCCCGGTACTGGCGCGAAGCCTTCCGGTTGCCGACGATGGACCCGATCCGCTTGGCCGACATCATCGAATCCTCGGCGACCGGGCTCGAACACATCCACCACGCGGTCGAACGCGGCACCGGCGCGGTGCTCGCCCTGCCGCACAGCGGTAATTGGGACCTGGCGGGAGTCTGGGTGGTGCAGCGCGTCGGCTCACCGACCGTCGTCGCGGAGCGGCTCGCGCCGGAATCGCTGTTCCGGCGCTTCGTCCGTTTCCGCGAACGCCTGGGATTCGAGATCATCCCGCTCACCGGTTCGGCGACGCCGCCGTTCCCGCAGTTGACCGCGCGGATCCGGCAGGGGCGGATAGTCGGATTGCTCGGGGAACGCGACTTGTCCGGCAGGGGCGTACCGGTCACCTTCTTCGGTGAGGAGGCTCGGCTGCCTGCCGGGCCCGCTCGGTTGGCGATCGACACCGGCGCGCCACTGCTGCCCGTGCACTGCTGGTTCAGCCCCGGCGGCTGGGGATTCCGGGTGGATCCACCTCTCGACACCAGCGGCGGAGTGCGCGCGACCACCCAGGCGCTGGCCGACCGCTTCGCCGCGGGCATCGCCGCCCACCCCGCCGACTGGCACATGCTCCAGCCCCTCTGGACGGCCGACGTCACCGCCGCCCGGCTCGCTCGCCGAAACGCTTGAACCGCCCTCAATCGCCGGGCAGCCCCCACGCGAATCCAGCGGCTATCACGAAACAACTGACGATCGAAATGAGAACGATGCTCCACATGGGGGCGAAGAGTACGGAAGCAGCGGGCCGAAATCCATAGCTACGCCTGACCGAAAGTGTTCGCCGGCACGCCGATTGCCTACCGACGGCCCGGAGAACGAGAAATCCGGTGCGAGTCCGAGAAGCTCGCACCGGATTTCGTCGCCGACACCTCTAGCGCGGCGTCACTTCAGCTCGGCGCTGGTCTTGCCCAGAATGCGCCGTGCCACGATCAGCTGCTGGATCTGCTGGGTGCCTTCGAAGATGTCGAGGATCTTCGAGTCGCGGCCCCACTTCTCCAGCAGGGTGCGCTGGGAGTAACCGATGGCGCCGGCCAGTTCGACCGCCTTCAAGGTGACGTCGGTGCCGGTGCGGCCCGCCTTCGCCTTGGACATGGACGCCTCGAGCGAGTTGGGCTTCTTGTTGTCGGCCATCCACGCGGCGCGCAGCGCGAGCAGGTAGGCGGCCTCGTAATCGGCTTCCATCCGCAGAAATTCGGCGGCGGCGGCGTGCTGGTTGTTGACGGGGGTGTCGTAGGAGATCTCCACGCCCGCCCCGGTCAGGATCGAGCGCAGCTCTTCCAGCGCGGCGCGGGCCACGCCGATCGCCATAGCGGCGACCAGTGGACGGGTGTTGTCGAAGGTCTGCATGACCCCGGCGAAACCCTTCTCCACGTTGACTTCCGGGCTGCCGAGGATGTTGTCCTTCGGGATCCGGCAGTCCTGCAACAGCAGCACGGCGGTGTCGGAGGCCTTGATGCCGAGCTTGTGCTCGAGCCGCGCCACCGAAAGGCCGGGAGCATCACGCGGCACGACGAACGACTTGATCGCCGCGCGGCCGAGGCTCTTGTCCACCGTCGCCCACACCACGATGTGGGTCGAGCGCTGGCCCGCGGTGACGAAGATCTTCTCGCCGTTGAGCACCCACTCGTCGCCGTCGAGCACGGCGGTGGTGGACACGGCGGCGGAGTCGGAGCCGAAGGACGGCTCGGTGATCGCCATCGAGGCCCACACCTTGCCGAAACGCTTCAGCTGCTCGTCGGTGGCGACCGCGGCGATGGCCGCGTTGCCCAGACCCTGGTAGGGGATCGACAGCATCAGGCCGACGTCGCCCCAGGAGGTCTCCAGCGCGTTCAGCAGCGCGGACATGTTGCCGCCGTTGGTGTTACCGAGCAGCTCGGTGGCGTGGCGGTCGCTGTCGCTGTCATCGGAGCGGCCACCGGCGGCGCCGCCGATCTTCTGGGTGCCGGAGTCGGCCAGGCCCTCGACCATGGCGGCCATGGTGTCCAGCTCGACGGGGTACTCGTGCTCGGCGAGGTCGTACTTGCGCGAGATCGGGCGGAAGATCTCCTGCGCGACCTGGTGCGCCTGGTTCGCGCTTGCCCGCAGCTTCTTGGGGAGTTCGAGATTGATCATTGGTGAAGGTCTCCTGGAAAACGGAACGGGCCGGTCAGATCAGCACGACACCCTCGGCGACGCCGATGGCCCGCAGATCGCGGTACCAGCGCTCGACCGGGTGTTCCTTGGTGAAGCCGTGGCCGCCGAGCAGCTGCACGCCGTCGAGGCCGATCTGCATGCCCTTGTCGGTGGCGAGCTTGCGGGCCAGCGCCGCCTCGCGGCCGAAGGACAGGCCCTGCTCCGCGCGGGACGCGCCGCGCAGGGTGACCAGCCGCAGGCCGTCGAGTTCGATCGCGATGTTGGCGACCATGAAGGCCACCGCCTGGCGGTGCGAGATCGGCTCGCCGAACGCCTCGCGCTCGTTGACGTACGGGATCACGTAGTCCAGCACGGCGCGGCCGGTGCCCGCGGCGAGCGAAGCCCAGCCGAGGCGGGCCAGGCGCACGGCGTCGGCGTACTCCTCGGCGCGGCTGGCGGCGTCGCCGTCACCCAGGATGGCGTCGGCCCCGACCGCGACGTTGTCCAGTATCAGCCTGCCCAGGCCCGCGGCGCGCAGCCCCATGCTCGGGTCGGCCTCCACCACCAGGCCGGGCGCGTCCGACTCGACGATGAACAGCGCGGGACGGCCGTCGAGTTCGGCGGCGATCAGGAACAGCTCGGCGTCGGCCGCGGCGGGCACCAGGCTCTTCACGCCCGAGATGCGGTAGCCGCTCGGCGAGCGCACCGCCTTGGTGTCCAGGGCGAACGGGTCGAACAGGGCGCGCGGCTCGCTGATCACCACCGAGGCCTGCGGCACGTTCTCCCCGGTGAAGGAGGGCAGGTAGGTCTTCTGCTGCGCGTCGCTGCCCCACTGGGCGAGCGCCACCGCGACGCCGCTGGGCGCCAGGATCGGCAGGGCAAGACCCATGTCGCCGTGCGCAAGGGCCTCGGCGACCAGCGAGTTGGTCACCGCGCCGCGCTCGGAGGCCGCACCCTCGAGTTCCTCGGGCACGTTGATCAGGGTGATGCCGAGTTCGGCCGCGCGCTCGAGCAGGTCGCGCGGCGCCTTGGCGGCGTTGTCGGCTTCGTAGGCGGCCGGGCGCAGGATCTCGGCGGCGAACTCCTTCACCGTCTCGACGATCATCTGCTGCTCGTCGGTCGGCGTCAGGTCGAAGAAGTCCTTGTTCTTCGCTTCGTTGGCGGCCAGGCGCTTGGGAGCGCCACCGCCCGCGACCTTGGCGAACGCGCGGGTCGCCGCGCCCAGCGTGCGGAAGCCGGTCTTGGTGCCCTCGTAGGTGACGCGCTCGATCGGCTTGCGCAGGTTGTATTTCTCGGCCAGTTCCGACCCGGTAATGGTCGTCATGACCCGCATCGCGGCGCCCATCCAATCCCGCTTGGGTTGGTTCAGGCCGACCGCGGACGTGTCTGGACGTCGCTTCGTTGCGCTGTCTCGAGTGCTCATCATCACCTGTTTTCTCGGATGGGTTGATGCGGTCTTACCCCAGCTATCTTACTCCGGAGTAAGGCTATCTTACTGCGGAGTAAGAAGTGCGTCGAGCTGCAGCATACGCGGGTGATCCACGCCTTGCTGGACAAGTGCCCGAAGTTGCGTCCCGGGGCCGACCGCCTGCCTCATCCGGCCTCGTGCTACGCCGTGCAACGCGATGAGCTGCGCTTTCGGAACGTACGCGAACCTCTCGACCCGGATAGCCGGAATTACCGCCGCCGATTCGCCCCGCTCCAAGGCCATAGCGACGATCGATGCCGATTCGTTACCGGGGCGGCAGGTGTCGAAGCTCGTATGAGGTTGCGTCCTGTGGGAGCGAGCCGCGGAGCTTGTGCGGAACGTGACGGTGGTGAGACGCATGGCGGCGACAGGCGATGTCGAGGAGGTAACCGACACGATTCGGCGTCCTGACATCGCGCTGTTCGAGTGCGTGCCGGCGGATGTGCGACCGATGCCCGCACGCCATCTGAAGATCGCCGTCGAGATCATCTCGCCCAGCCATGTCAAAACGGACCGGCTCGAGAAAATGGGCGAATACGCCGCTGCCGGAATCCCCTGGTACTGGCTGGTCAGCGTTTCGGACACCGAGGTGACCGCCATCGAGGCCTACGGCCTCGACCACAGCGTCGGCCACTACCGGCTCGCTCGCGTCCTGAAGCCGCAGACCGCGTTCGCCATCGATCTACCGATTCGCATCCAGCTCGACTGGGACCAGCTCACCGATCTCGTGCTGTGAAGGACCGCGCGACCGACGCCGCGCACGCGGGACTCGTCGCGGTGCGGCGCCGCCCACGATGGTCCCCGCGTGCACGAGTTCGGCAATATCCGTCCGGGCGGTGGCACAGGCGTCCACCGGCCCCGGATGATCACTCGCGTACGTAGTACCGCAGCGTCGCATAGGCCGTGATGGCCGCGAAGACGATGCCGACCGGGGCGATGACCAGCGCGGTCATCGCGATGTCGTCGCCGGTGATGCGCGGGAAGACCTTGCTGGCGAACAGGTCGCCGAGGGCGCGGTCGATCACCAGCGGCCGGGCGATGAGCAGGCCGAGCATCGCGAGCACCGAACCGGCCAGCGCGGCGACCACGGCCTCGAGCAGGAACGGCAACTGGGTGTACCAGCGGGTCGCGCCGACCAACCGCATGATGCCGACCTCGGTGCGCCGGGTGAACGCGGCGATCTGCACCATGTTCGCGATCAGCATCACCGCGGCCAGCGCTTGCAGCACGGCCAGGCCGAACGCCGCGTTGCGCAACCCGTCGAACAGGCTGACCAGCCGGTCCACGATGTCCTTGTCGTTGCGCACCATGCCGACGCCGGGGCGGTCGTAGAACTTCTCGTAGATCGTCGGGTAGAGCTCCGCGTTCTCCATCTTGACCCGCAGCGACGCGGGCAACGGCGTCTCGCTGACGTACTTGGCCAGCTCGGGCTGATCCTTGAAGGTCTTCTCCTTGGCCTCGCGGATCGCTTCCTCCCGGTTGAGGAACTGCACCGACTCCACACCGCCGGTGGCTTTCAGATCCGCCATCAGCGTGCGGCACGGATCCAGCGAGCAGTCCGGGTCGTTGGCCGAGACGTCCTCGGTGAGATACAGCCGCACCTCGAGCCGGTCCAGGAAGTACTGCTCGGTCTTGTCCGCGATGCGCACCGCGAGCAGGCCGCCACCGAGCATGGTGAGCGAGACCGCGGTGGTCAGGATCATCGCGATGGTCATCGTGACGTTGCGGCGCAGGCCCGCGAAGACCTCGCCGAACAGGAAACTCGCGCGCATTACCGGCCCACCCCGTACACGCCGGTCGCCTCGTCGCGCACCAGGCGGCCGTGGTCGAGCTCGACCACCCGCCTGCGCATCGCGTCGACGATGTGATTGTCGTGGGTGGCCATCACCACCGTGGTGCCGATGCGGTTGATCCGCTCCAGCAGCAGCATGATGTCGGCGCTGGTGTCGGGATCGAGGTTGCCGGTCGGTTCGTCGGCCAGCAGCACCAGCGGCCGATTCACGAAGGCCCGCGCGATCGCGACACGTTGCTGTTCACCACCGGAGAGCTCGGTCGGCAGCCGGTCGGCCTTGCCGCCGAGCCCCACCATGTCGAGCACCTCGGGCACCGTGCGGTCGATGAACTGACGCCGCTTGCCGATGACCTCCAGCGCGAACGCGACGTTCTGGTACACGGTCTTCTGCTGCAGCAGCCGGAAGTCCTGGAAGACGCACCCGATCCGCTGGCGCAATTTGGGCACCTTGCGGCCGGGTAAGCGGTCCACCCGGAAATCGGCCACTCTGATCTCGCCCGCCGTCGGCGTCTCCTCCTTCAGCAGCAGGCGCATGAAGGTCGACTTGCCCGAGCCGGACGGTCCGATGATGAAGACGAACTCGCCCTTGCCCACATCGACGGTGATGTTGTCCAGCGCGGGTCGCGTCGAGGTCTTGTACGACTTGGTCACGTTCCGCATGGTTATCACGGGGAGCCAGTGTAACCAGCAACCACTCGCGGCCTGCGTTGTCAACCGTGGGTGACAGTGCGGCGGCCGGTCCGTCCCGCTCGGCTCAGCGGTCGGACGAGTCGGTGAACACCGCGGCGGGCACCGCGTTGACCAGGGTGGCCGGAGCGGTGGTCGTCTCGTCGGGTTTCACGAATACGTACAGCACGAACGTGGCGACCCAGGTTGCTATCAGGATCGCCGTGGATCTACGTGGTCTCACTGATTCCCTCCCGGCGCAGCGCTGCGGCTACTCGTACCCGCAGCTCGCGTCCGACGTCGAACTGTTTGCCCGGCAACGTCCGAGCAACCATTCGGATGTTCATCTGGTCGACGGTCAGGTCTTCCACACCCATGACGGTGGGCTCGTCGAGCAGCAACGGCTTCAGGCGAGCGTCCTCGTACGCCTTCGTACCCACCTCGTGCAGGATCTCGTTGACCCTGGTGATGTCGGCGCTGGCGGCCACCGGCACGTCGATCGCGGCGCGCGCCCAATCCTTCGACAGGTTCGTGACCTTCACGATCTGGCCGTTGGGCACCGTGATCACTTCACCGTCGGCGTTGCGCAGCGTGGTGATCCGCAGCGTGACGTCCTCGACCGTACCCTCCGCCTGCTCCGCGGCGCCGGTCACCGCGATGCGGACCACATCGCCGAATCCGTACTGCCGCTCGGTGATCAGGAAGAATCCGGCGAGGATGTCCTGCACGATGCGCTGCGCGCCGAAACCGAGCGCGGCGCCGAGCACCGCGGCGGGCGCGACCAACCCGGTGACGGCGAAGCCGAGCCGCCGCAGCACCTCCATGGTGATCAGCACGTAGACGATGGTCAGCACCACCCAGGTGATCACCTGCGCCAGCGCGTGCCGGTGCTTGGCGGCCTCGGTGCGCACCAGCGCGTCGCTGCTGCGGAATCCGGCGTCGATCCTGCGGGTGACCCGATCCCGCACGTAGGTGGCGAACCGGCTGAACAGGATGGCGCCGAGGATGAGCAGCACGATCTCCAGGCCCGAACCGCGTAGCCACGTGGTGAAACCGGTGGAAGCGATCGCCTGGATGCCCGCGACATTCATCTAGCTGCCCTGCTCTCGCATCCGCCAGCGGATCCCCGACTCGATGAACCCGTCGATGTCGCCGTCGAGCACCGCCGACGGGTTGTTGACCTCGTAGTTCGTCCGCAGGTCCTTGACCATCTGATAGGGGTGCAGCACGTAGGAGCGCATCTGATTGCCCCAGGACGCGCCCTCGTTGGTCTTCAGCGCGTCCATCTCGGCGCGCTCTTCCTGCCGTTTGCGCTCCAGCAGCTTGGCCTGCAGCACGCGCATCGCCGAGATCTTGTTCTGTAGCTGCGATTTCTCGTTCTGGCAGGTGACCACGATGCCGGTGGGCAGGTGGGTGATGCGGACCGCGGAGTCGGTGGTGTTGACGCTCTGACCGCCGGGGCCCGACGAGCGGTACACGTCGACGCGGATCTCCGTCTCCGGCACCTCGATGTGGTCGGTCGTCTCCACCACGGGCAGCACCTCGACCTCGGCGAAGGAGGTCTGGCGGCGGCCCTGGTTGTCGAACGGGCTGATCCGCACCAGCCGGTGCGTGCCCATCTCGACCGACAGCGTGCCGTAGGCATAGGGCGTCTTCACCGCGAAGGTGGCGCTCTTGATGCCCGCCTCCTCGGCATAGGAGGTGTCGTAGACCTCCACCGAGTAGTTGTGCCGGTCGGCCCAGCGGATGTACATGCGCATGAGCATCTCGGCCCAGTCGGCGGCGTCGACGCCACCGGCGCCGGAGCGGATGTTCACCAAGGCGTCGCGCTTGTCGTACTCGCCCGACAGCAGCGTGCGAACCTCCATCGCCTCCACGTCGCTGCGCAGCGCGGCGCGCTCGGCGTCGGCCTCGGCGAGCGCGTTGGTCTTGGCCTCGCCCTCTTCCTCTTCGGCCAGTTCGTACAGCACCGGCAGGTCGTCGAGCCGCTGGCGCAGCTCCTCCACCCGGCGCAACTCGCCCTGTGCGTGCGACAGCTCACTGGTGACCCGCTGGGCGTGGTCCTGGTCGTTCCACAGGTCGGGGTCGGCGGCCTGATGTTCGAGCTCGTCGATACGACGGCGCAGCTCGTCGATGTCGAGGACCGACTCGACCGTCTTGAGGGTGGCGTCGAGGTCGGCGAGATCAGCGGAAACGTCAGGATGCACGATCGTCAAGCCTAGCTGCCCCTCTCCGGCCGCAGCACACGAGTGCGCGCGGTGTGTGACCGGGAACGGCGTCGGCGTGGGCGGCCTGCGCCGCGCACCGGCCGGGCGAGCGGATCGCCGGGACGCGGAGCGCTCGCCGCCCACCGCGGGCCGGGTCGGTGCGCTGTGACGGACGCCTCATGGGTTTCCACCCTAAACCGCGACCGCGCTTGGCGCAGTTGGTGTTTGGAATTCGCGGCGGAGGCGCTGGTTCGTCCGCGTACGTGGACGCCGGTCGTGCCTGATCAGTCGTCTTGCCGGGCGGACGGATTCGCTGCGCGGCGGACAATGTGGCGAATTCCACTCCGTCGGCCGCGCAGCGACGCCGACGGGAGCCCTCGCGCTCTGCTCCGCGAACTGTGGCCGACCGGGCGCGAGTGGGACCGCCGCGCGCCCAGTCCGGTAGCTCTGCGGTGCCGGCACGCTGCGAGACAGGTGCTCGCGTCGAACTCGTCCAGTCGTCACCGGCTGGATCGTCATGCGCCGAACTGGCGATCACCGGAGGCCCCGTTGGTACCACTGCGCACGCAGTGATGTGATGCGCTCAGCCCGATACCGCGCGCAATCCGCCCGGGCGGCGTCCGGTGAGCGCGTCGAGGGCCGCGGCGGTGGCGTCGTCGGCCGGTAGGTAGACGATCACGCGCTGGTCGTCGTCGGCGGAGAGGTCGAGGAACTCGTAGGCCAAGCGCAGCGATCCGGCTTCGGGGTGAGCCAGCCGGGTGATGCCGGAGGCCGCGGCCAAGCTGGGCACGGTCTCGACCCGGTCGGCGAAAGCAGGGCCGACGGTGACGGTGAGTTCGTCGGCGAGCGCGGCGATGTGGGGGTCGGCGCGGAACGGTCCCTGTTTCAACGTGGCGACGGTCTCGTCGGCGACGTGCTCCCAGTCCGCGTAGACATCGCGGGCACTGGAGGCGCAGAAGACGAAACGCGCCAGGTTGGGTGGCGTATGGGGTTGGTCGAAGAGTCCGGTCGGCGCCATCAGCCGGTGGTAGGCGCCGGTGTGGGCCAGCACCTCGGTGAGACGGTTGACCACCACGGCGGGCGTCGGCTCGAGCCGGTCCAGGATCGCGCGCACCGTCGGCCGCACCTCGCGCAGCGGCTGCGCGTCGCCCATGCAGCTGAAGCCGCTGTCCACCGATTTGCTCAACCGATGCAGGTGCACACGCTCGGCGGGGCTCAAACACAACGCGTCCGCCAGCGCGGACAGCACCGGGGGCGAGGGACGCCGGTCGCGGCCCTGCTCGAGGCGGGTGACGTACTCCACGCTCACACCGGCCAACGTGGCCAGCTCCGCGCGGCGCAAGCCGGGGGTGCGCCGCCGCGCTCCGGTGGGCAGGCCGACTTGGGCGGGCGTCACCGCTTCGCGGCGGGTGCGCAGGAACAGCCCCAATTCGTTGTCGCTCACCTTACGAAGTTAACAAGGCGGAGTGCCCGGAGAGTATCCCTGCCACTACCACTCTTACGGCGGTCTCCCTGCGCCGCGCGCCCGGCAGCAGATTGAGATGGACGGCCCGGCCGGGCCGCTTGTGATCTCAGGAGGAAAGCATGTCCAACGCACCACTGAAGCTCGCGGTGATCATCGGCAGCGTTCGCGAGGGACGTTTCGGGCCGGTCGTGGCCAGGTGGTTCAGCGAGCAGGCGCGGCGGCACGGTTCGTTCGAGGTGGACGTCATCGACTTGGCCGACGCACGGATTCCGCTGGAACTGCCAGCGGTACCCCCGGCACTGGACCCGGACCTGCAGCGGCCGGAAGAGATGGCCGACCTGACCCGCAGGCTCTCGGCGGCCGACGCCTTCGTCATCGTCACTCCGGACTACAACCGCAGCATCCCCGCGTCCCTCAAAGCCGTCATCGACTGGCACTACACCCAGTGGGACGCGAAGGCGATCGGTTTCGTCGGCTACAGCGGAGCCTCCGGCGGCCTGCTCGCCATCGAGCACCTGCGGCAGATCTTCAACGAGCTCAACGCGCACACCGTGCGCAACTACGTGTCGTTCCCGCGCTACTACCTGCTCTTCGATGAAGACGGCCGGCTGAGGGAGCCGGAGGAGCCCGCGGCCGCCGCGACGGCGATGCTCGACCAACTGCACTGGTGGGCGACCGCGTTGGCCGCGGCGCGGTCGCTGGAAGCTGTGGGGTGAGGTCGGGATCGGCGCAGATCATCGTCGGCACGGTGACGGCGGGGCCGCGAGCCGTTGCCGACTGCGGCGGTGGGCGCGGTAGGGCGGCGCCGCCGGGTGCGAGGGGCACCGCCTCGGCGGCTGCGCGCGTGCTCGGCGGAACCGCAGCCCCGGTTCTTCCCGGATGAAGCTGTGGGAGCGCTGTGTTCCGTCGGCTCGGCAGTGGAGGCGGGGACGGGTGGGCGGAGAGATGCCCGCGGTTTGCTTTCGGGCGCGGCGGACCGAAGAGGCAGTGACCAGGCGGGCCGATAGGGTGCGGGGCGTGGCTGTGTATTCCTCTGATCTCGAACTCGCCCTGCGGCTTGCCGATATCTCCGACGAGATCACGCGGGCTCGCTTCGGTGCGCTGGATCTGGTAGTCGACGCGAAACCGGATCTCACGCCGGTGTCGGACGCCGACCTGGCCGTCGAGCAGGCGATCCGGCAGGTGCTGTCCGAAGCCAGACCGGACGACGCCGTGCTGGGTGAGGAATTCGGTGGCGCCGCCGAATTCAGCGGCAGGCAATGGGTGGTCGATCCGATCGACGGCACGAAGAACTTCGTGCGCGGAGTGCCCGTGTGGGCGACTTTGATCGCGTTGCTGGAGGACGGCGCACCGGTCGTGGGCGTGGTGAGCGCGCCCGCCCTGGTACGGCGCTGGTGGGCGGCGGCGGGAGCCGGGGCGTGGTCGAGCTTCGAAGGGCGGGAACGGCGGATCTCGGTGTCGGCCGTCGGTGAGCTGAGCGCGGCCAGCCTGGCATTCTCCAGTCTGTCCGGGTGGCGTGATCGCGGCCTGCGCGAGCAGTTCATCGCCCTGACCGACGACGTCTGGCGTGTTCGCGGCTACGGCGACTTCCTCAATTACTGCCTGCTCGCCGAAGGCGCCGTTGACATCGCGACGGAACCGGAGGTGTCCCTGTGGGACCTCGCCGCCCTGGACATCCTCGTCCGTGAGGCGGGCGGCCGATTCTCCGCGCTGGACGGTACACCCGGTCCGCACGGCGGCGACGCCATCGCCACCAACGGTCTGCTGCACGACGAGGTTCTCGACCGCTTGCGCTGATCGCGGCCACGACGCGCTGCGCCGCGGGACCGAGCGCACGGAGATCGGTCGCCGGGGCCGAACCCGAGTGCGTCCGGTCGGCCGTGGGCAGGTTCGGAGCTATCCGGCCCGCCCCGGAGTCGCGGGCGTGAGGTCGATCCCGGCCGGAGGGCGCATGCGGCGCAGCGTGCCGTCCATGCTGGTGACGAACAACGCCCACGCGTCCCCGTCACGGTCGATGCGCACCGACGTGGCGCCGTCCGGCGGGTTGCGCACCGGAGCGGGCTTGATCAAACCCGTGATGATCGCGCAGGTGGCGCCCGTCGCGGTGTCCACCTGATAGACGGCGCCGAGCACGTGATCGGCCACGAACAGCGCACCCGCCTTGGTGGCTTCCATATCGTCGGGCAGCGCGACCAGGTCCGGAATGCCGGAGACGACGGTGGGGTGGGCCGGATCGTCCAGCCGGATGCGCAGGATCTGCAGCGTCATGGTGTCGACGTAGACCGATTCGCCGTCGGCGGCCAGCGCCAGGCCGTTGGCGGGCGGTAGCACCGACCAATCCCGCTCGTATTCGCTCGTCTGCGGCCAGTAGCGCGAGATCCCGTTCGGTCCGCCGAGACCGATCGTGGTGAACAGCAGGCTGCCGTCGGGTAGCAACAGCAGGCCGTTGGGCCCGTTCAACCCGGTGAGCAGGACGCTGACGGCGCCGGTCTCGGTGTCGTAGCGCTGCAGCGTGCCCGGCGGTTCGCTGAGCCCGTCCCCGGTGAGGAAGTAGACATAGCGCCCCGCGACGCGCACGCCCGCCGGGCGGTACAGGTCCGTGACCAGCTTCTCCATCCGGCCGGCCCGGTCGACGTGCGCCAGGTAGCCGTCCATCAGACCGGTGACGTAGAAGCCGCCTCGCCCGTCGGAATCGAGATTCTCCAGATTGCCGGCCCCTTCGACCACGGTCGTGATCTCCCAGCCATCGGAGCACCGGGCGGGGAATGTCTCCGCCCGCGCCGCCGGTATCGCCGCGGTGACCCCGGCGGCGACGGCGACGGCGCCGAACACCGCCGCGCGCGCCCGGCCTATCCCTTTTGCCATGAGCGACAACATAACAGCGCCGGGCCACGCCGGCGGGCCGGCGAACGCCGCTCGAAGGGAAGAAACGCGAGGTCGGCGAGCCGTGCCGGGAAATCCCGATCCGAGTTGTCCACATGTGGACAACTCGGCGGCCGAGCAGGGCGAACGCCGAACCGCGCGGGTACCGCCCCGCTGGTGCGCTCGTAGGATGGGCCGGGTGAATCCCCCCGATGTCTTCGCTGCTGTAGCGACCGAAGTCGCGTCCGGATCGGACGCCGGATCCGTTGCGGCGCAAGAGGTTCTACGCCGAGTCTTCGGTTACGACAGCTTCCGCGGCGACCAGCAGGCGATCGTGCGCCACGTGATCGACGGCGGCGACGCGCTGGTGCTCATGCCGACCGGCGGCGGCAAGTCGCTGTGCTATCAGATCCCCGCTCTGGTTCGCCCCGGTGTCGGTGTGGTCATCTCCCCGCTGATCGCGCTCATGCAGGACCAGGTGGACGCGCTCAGCGCGCTCGGCGTGCGCGCGGGCTTCCTCAACTCCACCCAGTACCCCGACGAGCGCAGGACCGTCGAAGCGCAGTTCGTCGCGGGCGAACTGGATCTGCTGTACCTGGCCCCGGAACGGTTGCGCCTCGACTCCACCGCGCAACTGCTCGATCGCGGCAAGGTGGCGCTGTTCGCCATCGACGAGGCGCACTGCGTCTCCCAGTGGGGTCACGACTTCCGGCCCGACTACCTCGGCCTTTCGGTGCTGCACGAGCGATGGCCGGACGTCCCGCGGATCGCGTTGACCGCGACCGCCACCGAGAAGACCCGCGACGAGATCATCCAGCGCCTCGACCTCGGCTCGGCCCGCCGGTTCGTGTCCAGCTTCGACCGCCCCAACATCCAGTACCGGATCGAGCCGAAGAACCGTCCCGAGCGTCAGCTGCTGGAATTCATCCGCGCCGAGCACGCGGGCGACGCGGGCATCGTCTACTGCCTCTCGCGCAACTCGGTGGAGAAGACCGCGGCGTTCCTCACCGAGAACGGCATCACCGCGGTGCCCTACCACGCGGGCCTGGACCATCGCACCCGCGCGGAGAACCAGGCGCGTTTCCTCCGCGAAGACGGGCTGGTCGTCGTGGCGACCATCGCCTTCGGCATGGGCATCGACAAGCCCGACGTGCGCTTCGTCGCCCATCTCGACCTACCGAAGTCGGTCGAGGGCTATTACCAGGAGACCGGCCGCGCCGGCCGCGACGGTCTGCCCTCCACGGCGTGGATGGTGTACGGCCTGAGCGATGTGGTGCAGCAGCGCAAATTGATCGACTCCTCCGACGGCGACGCCGCCCACCGCCGCCAGCTCCAATTGCACCTGGACGCGATGCTCGCGCTGTGCGAGACGGTCGGCTGCCGGCGCACGCAACTGCTCGCCTACTTCGGCGAGCCCGGTCTGCCCTGCGGCAACTGCGACACCTGCCTGTCGCCACCCCAATCCTGGGACGGCACGGTGGCCGCGCAGAAGCTGCTGTCCACCGTGCTGCGGCTGAAGCGCGAACGGGGCCAGAGCTTCGGCGCGGGCCACATCGTGGACATCCTGCTCGGTAAGAAAAGTCCCAAGGTCCTGCAATACGACCATCACGAGCTGAAGGTGTTCGGCGTCGGCACCGACCTGCGTGACACGGAGTGGCGCGGTGTGGTGCGGCAACTGCTGGCCCATGGGCTGCTTGCCGTCCACGGCGACTACGGCGTGCTCACGCTCACCGAGGCCAGCGGCGAGGTGCTGTTCGAAGGGCGGCAGGTACCGCTGCGCCGCGAGCCGGAGCGCCAGGCCAAGCCCGCCCGGTCCGTGAAAGCCGCCAAGGCCGTCTCCGTCGATTTGACGCCCACCGACCTGCCGCTGTTCGAGAAGTTGCGCGAATGGCGCGCGGCCACCGCGAAGGAACAGGGCGTGCCCGCCTACGTCGTCTTCCACGACGCCACCTTGCGCGAGATCGCGGCGCGCAAGCCGGCGAGCCTCGCCCAGCTCGGCGGCGTCAGCGGTGTCGGCGAGAACAAGCTGGCGAAATACGGCGAACAGGTGCTCGAGGTGCTCGCCGCCGGATGAACCGCTACCCTCACGCGGCATACCGATCGGCGCGGACGGCCACCGAGCCGGATCGCCGAAAACCGTGGAGGACAGTGTGACTCGCAGCCAGACGATCGGGCGCAGGGCGTTCCTGGCCGGTGCGGCCACCCTCGCGGCCGGGACCACGTTGGCCGGGCGCACGCCAGCGCATGCGGTACCCGTAGCCGAGGGCGTCACCAAGTTCCCCTTCCCGGCGCAGCGCCGGGTGCGGGTGCTGGTGACCGGCGACGCGGGCACCGGCACCCGCACCCAGTGGGCCGTCGCCGACGCCATGCGCGCGCTGCACGGCCGCGAACCCATCTCGCTCGCCGTGGGCCTCGGCGACAACATCTACGAGCACGGGCCCGAGAGCGCGGCCGACGTCCAGTTCGCCGACAAGTTCGAAAACCCCAACGCCGGACTGGATTTCCCCTGGCTGATGGTGCTGGGCAACCACGACAACAGCTCGGTTCTCGGCGGTGACGGCGGGTGGTTGCTGCGCGGCAACGCCGAGGTGGAGTACCACGCGAACTCCCGGCGCTGGTGGATGCCGAGCCGCTACTACTCGGTCCGGATTCCGGAGCACGACCCCGTCGTCGAGTTCTTCGTCCTCGACGTCAACCCGTTGGCGGCCTACGTGCCGCCGGTCTTCTCGCCGTACTGGGCGGTCGACGGCCAGTTCATGAACCAGCAGCGCGACTGGCTCGATCGCGCCATCGCCGACTCGCCCGCCACGTGGAAGATCGCCTGCACCCACCACCCGTATCTCAACAACGGCCCGCACGGGGACGCGGGCCGCTACGAGGGCCTTTCGCTGGAGCCGATCAGCGGCGTGCACGTGAAACGCTTCTTCGAAGACCATGTGATCGGGCGCTGTCAGTTCATCCTGTCCGGGCACGATCACTCGCTGCAGGTGCTGGAACCCACCACGGAGTCGAAGGGGACCAGGCAGGTCGTATCGGGTGCGGCCGCGAAAACGGTGGGCGCGGAGCCGCGGCTCGTGGCGAGCGCGGGCCACGGTGCGCTCTACGAGAACTACCACGAGCTGGGGTTCATGGTGCTCGAGCTCACCGGGGGCGGGGTCGACCTCGGCGTGCACACGGTCGATCCGGCGACCGGCGCGTCTGCCGAGGCGTTCCGGCGGCGTCTGGCCTGAGTTCCAACTGTGTTGCGCCGCGCGAGAATTGCGGCGTGCCGCCGTCACGACGGCTACCGTTCTGGCTATGGCACCGGGTGATGGTTCCAGTGACGCAGGCGATGACCTTTCCATCAGCTCGGTGGGGGGCGAGACCCCGGACACGCCGCCGTCTGTACGCAGCCGAACTGATCCGGCGGTCGAGAACGTGTGGCTGCGCCGCAGTCCGCCGCCGCAGCGCCCCGGCGTGCCGCGGATGTCGACGGTGGCGCTGCTCGTCGCGTTCCTCGCCGTCCTCGCGCTCTACGTCGTGCTGCACCAGGGTGGTTAGCGCGTCCGCGACCTGCGGGAATAATCCGGTTGCCGGGTCACTTAAAGTGGACCGTTATGAAGGAGAAGGGGCGCAAGGTCATCGCGACCAACCGCCGGGCGCGGCACAACTACACGATCCTGGACACCTACGAGGCCGGGATCGCGCTGGTCGGCACGGAGGTGAAGAGCCTGCGTGAGGGCAAGGCCTCACTGGTGGACGCCTTCGCGACGGTGGACAACGGCGAGGTGTGGTTGCGTGGCCTGCACATCCCCGAGTTCAGCCACGGCACCTGGACCAACCACGCGCCGCGCCGGGTGCGCAAGCTGCTGCTGCACAAGCGCGAGATCGAGCGGCTGGTCGGCAAGTCGCGAGAGGGCAACCAGACGCTGGTGCCGCTGTCGATGTATTTCTCCGACGGCAAGGTGAAGGTCGAACTGGCGCTGGCCAAGGGCAAGCAGGACTACGACAAGCGGCAGGACCTGGCCCGGCGCACCGCCGAGCGAGAGGTCACTCGTGAACTAGGACGGCGGGTCAAAGGCATGCGGTGACCGCCGTCCTGCTCGCGCTGGCAGCCGCGGTGGGCTACGGCGTGAGCGACTTCTACGGCGGTGTGGCGTCGCGGCGGGTGACCGCGCTGCGTGTGGTCATCTATTCCTATCCGTTCTCGGTGCTGCTGGTCCTGGTGCTGCTCCCGTTCGTGTCCGGCAGCCTGGACGCGGCGTCGCTGTGGTGGGGCACGGCGGCGGGCGTCGCGAGCGGCGTCGCCGTGTGGTGGTTCTACGCCGCCCTGGCCGACGGTCCGATGGCGGTCGTGTCGCCGCTGACGGCGGTGCTGGTCGCGGGCATTCCGGTACTCGCCGGGCTGGCGACCGGCGAGCGCCCCGGCCCGCTCGCCTTCGCGGGTATCGTGTTCGCCCTGGTCTCGGTGCTGCTGGTGAGCCGGGAGTCGCCGGACGACGTGACGGAGGAGATCACCGGCGGACGCGAACTACGGTTCACCCGCAAGGTCGCCGCGCTGACCATCGGTTCCGGTGCGGCGTACGGTCTCGCGTTCGTCTTCTTCCACGAAACCGCGTCGGACTCCGGACTGTGGCCGTTGCTCATGCAGCGTCTCGCGGCCACCGCGGTGGTCTGGCTGACCGCGCTGACCGCGGGAGAGTTCGGGCGGTTGCGGGGTGAACCGCTGCGCCTGGCCTGCTACATCAGCGTGCTGGACGTCATGAGCAACGCGGCGCTGCTGTACGCCTTCCACGGTTCGCTGCTGTCGCTGGTGAGCGTGATCGGCTCGCTCTACCCGGCGGTGACCGTGCTGCTGGCGATGGTTCTGCTCGGTGAGCGGGTCCACCGCCAGCAGCAATTCGGCCTGCTTCTCGCGTTGGCCGCGGTCGCACTCATCGCCGCGGCCTGAGTTCACCGGCCGGGATGCGCTCCGAAGCGAGCCGGAGACGACTCGGGCGAGGGGTGTCGGGCCGTCCCGAGCGAGGGAGAACCGGCTAGGTTCCAGCCCCGCCGCCCAGGGCCGTCCCGCCGTCTGGAGCCGTTCCGCTGCCGGAGCTGTCTCGTCGCCGGAGCTGTTCCGCTGCCGGAGCTGTCTCGTCGCCGGAGCTGTTCCGCTGCCGGAGCGGTTCCGTCGCCGGAGCTGTCCCGCCGTCCGGAGCGGTTCCGTCGCCCGGAGCTGTTCCGTCGCACCGAGCGGTTCCGTCGTCCGGAGCCGTTCCGCTGCCCAGAGCTATCCCGCGCGGATCAGCGGGTGCACGGTTCCCGGATCGATATGCGCTTCAGCGTCGGGCTGCGGTAGTCGGCCACCACGGTGCGCGAACCCAGCGACGTGGACGGGTCGGGCACGTTGATCACCGCGCGCTGCGCCGCGACATCCGGTTCGTCGCGCCCATAGACCTGCGGCGCAGCCATGCCTTCGGAATCGACAGTGAGCCCGGCGAGGGTCTTGCGCAGGGTCGGCCGGTCCAGGCTGCCCGTCTCGGCCGCCTTGGTGAGCAGCGCCTTCAGCGGATACGAAATCGCCCAGCCCAGGTTGTAGCCGAAATTCGTGGGTTCGCTCGGCGCGGCGTTCCTGGCGCGTTTCGCTCCGGTGCTCGCGCCGTCCCAGCCGTCGAACGGAGAGGTGTAGTTGTACAGCGCGGTGAGCGCGGGCGCGGCCGGTGTCTTGAGCAGCGCGCTGTTCCAGGTCGGGGTGGATCCGAGGAAGCGGCCCGTGTAACCGGATTTCGCCAATTTGCCGACGATTTCCGCGGTTTCGGCCGGTCCGGTGGCCAGCAGGACCACGTCGGGCGGGTCGGCCATGATCTCGGCGACCGGGTAGTCCTGTGTGCCGACCTCCGTGTTGGGCCCGGTGTCGATCCGCTCGGTGATCGTCGCGCCGTTGTCCAACGCCCACTTGAGCGCGCCGCTGGCGTAATCACCGCCGTAGTTGCCGCGGTAGGCGACCACACCGAGCGTGCGCGGCTGGTAGAAGGTCTGCGCGAACCAATCCAGGCCGAGCACGGCTTCCGTGCAGTAGGAGAATCCGTCGTCGAGCACCAGATCGCGGTCGGTGGTGCGGTACTGCCACCCCGACCAGAGGGTGCCGGCCCCGGTCACCAGGTCCGCCTCGTCCATCTCGTGCAGCACCGCGAGCGTCTGCGCGGTCCCGAAACTCATCGCCAGGGCCAGCACGTGCGGGGCTATGTTCTCGAATTCCGTGACGTGCCTGCGCGGATCGTAGGCGGTGTCGCGGGTGTAGGTCGTGATATCGATTTCGTATCCGCCGATGCCACCCTGTTTGTTCACCTCGTTCCAAAACGCGATCTGCCCCTCCTGCAAAGACTTTCCCAGCGGAGCGAAAGGACCGTTGTTCAGGTCCGACAGCACGCCGAGATAGATGCAGCCCTTGTCCCGCTGGATCGCATGGGGGCAGGCTTCGCGGGTGACGCCGGGCGCGGCGCCGGGCGAGGAGGACGAACAGCCGCCGGTCAGGACGAGCCCGAGCGCGAGGGGAGCGGCCACGAGACGAAGTAGCCGACGAAATTTACTGTGAACAGGCATATGTCGCTCGCTTACGGCTGTACGCAGGGCTCGTTGAGGGTGACGCGGTCCTGAGTCGGGCCGTGATAGTCGGTCGCCAGGGTCTTCGCGCCCAGCGGCGCGGTTTGATCGGGCGCTTCGATGACGGCGCGCTGCCGGGTGAGGTCGGGTTTCACCGCGCCGTAGGTGTGTTCGGGAATCGCGCCCTCGTAGTCCACGCGCAGTCCGTGCACGGCTTGCCGGACGCCCTTGCGGGTCAGCTTGCCTTCGTTGACCGCGCGGGTGAGCAGCGCTTTCATCGGATACGAGAACATCCATCCTGCGCTGTAGCCCCACGTGGACGGCTCCCTGGTCGCCGAGGCCCTTGCCTTCTTGGCGCCCGCGCTGGTGCCGTCCCAGCCGTCCAGCGGCGAGGTCATGTTGTAGCGAGCGGTGATCGCCGAGGCGGCAGGGCTTTTCAGCAGGCCGCCGTTCCAGGTCGGGCCCGAGCCGAGGAACTTGCCGGGGAAACCGGCCAGCGCCGCCTTGCCCATGATCTCGCCCGCCTCCGCGGGCCCCGTGGCCAAGAGCACGAGATCCGCCCTGCTGTTGAGGATCTTGGCGACCGCGGCGTCCTGGTTGCCGATCTGGGTGTTCGGCTCGGTGTCGATCTGCGCCACCAGGTCCACGCGATTGGCCGACGCCCACTTCTTGGCGCCGGTGGCGTAATCGCCGCCGTAGTCGCCCTGGTAGCTGACGGTGGCGATCGAATTCGGCTTGGCGTCGTGCTCGGCGATCCAGTCCAGCGCGATGATCGCCTCCGAGCAGTAGGAGTAGCCCGACTCCAGCAGCAGACCCTTGTCACTGTTCTCGAATTGCCAGCCCGACCACAGGGTTCCGGCGATGGCGATCATGTTCGCCGCGTCCATCTCGGGAAGTACCTTCTGCGTCTGCACGGTGCCGAAACTCATCGAGAGCGCGAGGATGTGCGGCTCGATTCTCCGGTAGGCCTCGGCGTGTTTCTGCAGATCGTAGTTCGTGTCCTCGGTATAGGTGGCGATGTCCACCTCGTACTTGCCGCCGATCCCGCCCGCTTCGTTCACCGCCCGCCAGAACGCCAGCTGGCCGTTGTGAATGTCCTTGCCCAGCGCGGCGAACGGCCCACTCGTCAGATCGGAAAGCACGCCCAGATAGATACACCCTTTGCGCGGGTCCACCGCGTTCGGACACGGATCGGAGGTGACCCCGGGTTCGATGGCGTCGTTGGACTTGTCGCGCAGGGCGGAACACCCGGTCAAGACGAGTCCGGCGATGACGGTGAGGGCGCACAGGCGCAGCAACCTGTCCCGAATGGTGCGAACTGCCAAAGTGTTTCCTTAGTCTGAAATCGAGATCCGCTGCTCAGAGCCGATCGTACGGCTCGTGCAGTGTAAGTCGGGTTGGTCTTCGGACCCCGGGAATCGGCTACCAGCATCCGGGAAGGATCGGAGCCGACGCGTGGCATGCGCTTGGGTCGGCCCGTGCGCTCGCGGAGCGCCACCGCCGGGTCGATGGTCCGCCGGCTCGCGGGCGGACTTCCGGCTGTATCCGGGGTCCGCGCTCCGGATGCGCGGCCAGCAGGGCATCCGGTCGAGCGGACACCGGCGATCAGCGTCGACCTTGGGTAACCAGGGGCCTGACCTGCGGTATTCACCTCCGTGGACCGCACGCGGGCGTGACGACCGCCACCCCCGGATATCGGGATGATCCGTGCTCTCCCCGGTGTTAACATGAACAGCCCGGCAAGGTGCCGGGACGTACGGGGCTGAACGGTTTCGACTGCGTACGTTGATTCAGGGGAAGCGTGTCGGTGCAGGCAAGAGACCACCGTAAGCGTCGTTGCAACCAATTAAGCGCCGATTCCAATCAGCGCGAGTACGCTCTCGCTGCCTGATCAGCAGAGCGTCTCTGTCGGCCCGGGGCATGCCCTCGGCTCCGGTGCCGGCATCAGCTAGAGGGCTCACCGTCCTACTCGGTCGCGGAGTAGGTCGGGACATCCAACAGCGACTGGGATCGTCATCCGGGCTTGTTCGCGGGACCCGGAGATCCGAGTAGAGACACAGCGAACTGCACACGGAGAAGCCCTGAAGACGCGGCGGAGGACCCGGGTTCGATTCCCGGCAGCTCCACGACAAGGCCCCTCACTTGCCTCGCAGGTGAGGGGCCTTTTTCGTAACGCGACCGTCCGAACCGATCATGTCTTCGGAGCCGATTGCGTGACGTCACGGGTGGGGCTAGCTGTCCTCGCTAGCCCCCGCCTTGCCTTCGCCGGCCTTGCCACTGTCCCGGAGGTATCGCTCAGCGGACACCTTGCGGGGGCATGGCGGTTCGCAGTTCGTGTGGATCTTCAGCAGACCACGCGCGTGCTTCTCGTCCGCAGGCATGTTGCCGTCCTCGCAATAGTCCTGCACCCAGGAACGCCGAGTCGTCACCGCTTGTCCTCGCTCTCGATGCGGTCCATGACCTCACGGAACGGCACCTGCTCGTCCGTATCGCCTCCGAGATCGAGTAGCCAAGGCAGGACCCAGAACACGAGGATGAGCAGGCCGCCGACAGCGGCCATGACAATAAGGGTGACTGCGAGTTCGGTCACTCCGGAACCCCCTTGCATCGTGGTGTTGGTTGGCTGGCACCCAGCGCCGGGGATTCACGGTTCACCCGGCGCCGGGGCCTGCCGGAAACATTCGCGGACGGCAAGGTCGCCGAGGGCCAGTGGTGGGACAGCGGGCCGCGATCGATCTACCGTTGGGGCATGAGCGACAGCATGGGGCAGCGGATCGCGTCGGAACGCAAGATCGCCGGACTCAGCCAACGGGCGCTCGCATCCCGGGCCGCCTACAGCCTGAACATGGTGAAGGCAGTCGAGCAAGGGCGGGAACCCGCTTCTCCTGGCTTCATCTCGGCGGTAGCACGTGCCCTACGGATCACCCCGGAGCAGTTGACCGGCGCGCCCTACGACGACGGAAAGCCGTTGTCCGACGCGGTGAACCAACTGTCGGTGCTGCTGACCGAAGGCCGATACGCCCGAGCGGTTGACCCCGGTCCGCTGGCCCAGCTCGAGGCCGACCTGTCCGCCGCGCAACTGCTGTACCGCCGCGACCGGACGCGGCAGACCATCGAGGTATTGCCCGGCATCATCCGCCGATTGCACGGCGCGGTGCGGGAGCTGTCCGGCGACGAGCAGGCCCACGCGTACACCCTGTTGACGGCCGCGTACGTGCTCGCTGAGTGGTCCGCCAGGCGTACGGGTCACCTGCTGCTGACGTTGCCCGCGCTCGACCTCGCCGACACCTACGCGCCGCTGGCCGATGATCGCAATTGGGGCGCGTTCTCCGTCCTGGCACGGGCGCGGGTCCTCACTCACTACGGGGAATCGGAGGTCGCTGGGCAACTCATCGATTCGGCCATATCCGCAGCCGACGAAACGCGACCCGGACTGATCCTGGGCGGGTACTCCCACCTTGCGGGAGCGGTCAACGAAGCGCGGAAGCTGAACCATTCGGCTGCGGTAGACCACATCGCCGCAGCGCGTGAGATCGCAGCGCGGACCGGCGAGACCGACAAGTACATGGTGGACTTCGGGCCGCTGAACACCGAGATCCACTCGCACGCGATCGAGTTGGAATCCGGCGACCCGAACCGGGCCGCGATCGAGGGCGCCGAGCTGGTCTACTCGGCCGGAGCGCCACCTACCCGGATCGGCCATCACTGGCAGGACAACGCCCGTGCGTGGCTGATGTCGGGAAAACCGGACAAGGCGTTGGTGGCGCTCAACAAGGCGCGGGCAGCTGCGCCACAGCAGACCCGTTTACACCCGGGGGTGCGGGAGACGGTTCACGGGATCGCCGCCGCGCAGCGTCGGCAGAGCGAGGGGCTGGTGGGGTTCGCGTCTTGGCTCGGAACGACGCTCTGACCTCGGCTCCACCACAAGGCCCTCACCTGCCTCGCAGGCGAGGGGCCTTCTCATGTCATCCGTTCGGATCGCCGTACGCCGCGGCGATGTCCTGGGAGCTGCTCCATCGGCTGTAGGTGGGGGACTGGGGCCAGCCTTCGGGGGAGTCCTGCCATTCCTCTTGGCGGCCGTAGGGGAGCAGGTCGATCAGGGCGAAGGAGTGGCTGAGTTGTTCGGTGCCGCGGCCGGTGGTGTGCCAGGTGCGGTAGACGGTGTCGCCGTCGCGGAGGAAGACGTTGACCGCGAATCCTCCGCCCGGGGGTGCGCCGACGTCGGCGCCGAAGGAGCTGTTCGCCGTGGAGTACCAGGTCATCCCGTTTCCGACTCGCCGCTTGTAGGCGAGCGCTTCCTCGATCGGCCCCTGGGTGACGATGACGAACCTGGCGTCGTAGTTGTTCAGGAACTCCAGGCGGGTGAACTGCGACGTGAAGCCGGTGCAGCCGCCGCACTGCCACTTCTCGCCGGGAAACCACATGTGGTGGTAGACGATCAGCTGCCGCATGCCGTCGAAGAGGTCGACCAGCCGGACCGGCCCGTCTTCGCCCTCGAGGGTGTAGTCGGGCATCTGCACCATCGGCAGGCGGCGGCGCTGCGCGGCGATCGCGTCCAGCTCCCTGGTTGCGGCCTTCTCCCGGACACGCAGCGCTTCGAGTTCGCGTTGCCAGGTGTCGGCGTCGGCGACGGGCGGGAGTGCTGTGGTGCTCATGGAGGTCGTCCTCTCTGGCGTGTTCTCGGGTGGGCTGCAGGTGTAGACCGCGCACGCGAGCGGAACTAATCGGCGCCCGCCGAATCGCCTCCTCGGCGACGGTGTTCGAAATGGGGCAATTCGGTCCAATAGGTCGGATTCTGTTTGGTTGCTGAGCCTCGTGGAATTCCGGGATCAATGTCCATTGACCAGGGAAAATGGGGTGTTAGCCCCCCGGTATCTGGATGGCTGCCATGATGCTCGAAGCCGAGATGCGGAACTCTTGCCCCCACGGTGGGTGCGGGAGGTCGACATGACCGCGGATGTCGCAGGCAACGGCACGCCGTCGGTCCTGCGTGCCGCCTGTGTGAGTGTCGGTGTCGATGCGAGCGATGCCGAGGCGGTGGACGCCCAGGGGGTCTACCGGTTGCATGACGGAATCGTCGTGCGGATCGGCAGGCGGGGACAGAAGCTGGCGGCCTCCAGGGAAGTCGCCGTGGCTCGATGGCTGGAGACCTGCGGGGTCTCCGCCACGCGGGTCGTCCCGGACATCCCGCAGCCGGTCGTGATCGACAGCAGGCCGGTCACCTTTTGGCAGGAGTTGCCGCCGCACCATCCCGGTACGCCCGGTGATGTCGCCAGGGCGCTGGGGCAGTTGCATCGGCTGCCGCTGCCCGGCTTCGAGCTTCGCCGGATGTCGCCCTTGGCTCGAGTGGAGGACGAGATCGACGCCGCGCGGACGGTGACCGAGGACGACCGCCGCTGGCTGCGCAAACACCTGGAGGAACTGCGTGGCCGCTGGAAGGCCCTGCCGCGGGGCCTGCCATGGTCTGTGGTCCGAGGCGCGGGCGGGGACGACGGCGTCGTGGTCGGCGACGACGGCGACGTGATCCTGGTCGGATTGGGCCGGGCGATGGTCGGCCCGCCGGAGTGGGACCTGGTGCGTACGGCGATCGACTGCTGGACCGCCAAGAAGATCACCGCCGCGCAATACGCCGAATTCTGCGCCGGATACGGCCGTGACGTGATGCGCTGGGACGGCTTCTACCTGCTGCGCGACATCCAGGAATTCCGGATGGCCTTGCAGTCGCTACGAGCCGCCACCGCCGACCCCGCCTACCAACGGCAGGCGCTGCGCCGCCTCGCCTACATCCGCGGCGACGAGGGCATGCGACCGTGGCCGGGGTGGGCGGACCTCGACTAGCGAGGTCGCGCCCGTCCGGTGACGTCCACCCGGTCGACGTCGTCATGCCGAAGCCCGCCACCGCGCCGTCCAGGGGGGCGGCGACGGTGTCCCCGACGCGCGTCCCGCCGGCCGAGTACCGGATCTCGGCGATCGCCGAGGCGTCGTCGGACCTGGCGTGGCGCAGCACCGGGGCGACCTCCGTCATCCGCAGGACGGTGACAGCGAACGCGTCGGTGATCAGCCCTGCTGGGTCGGCACGACGACGAGTTCGGCGATGTTGACGTGCTCGGGAACGTCGACGGCGTAGGCGATCGCGTCGGCGATATCGCCGGGTTCCAGGATCTTGATCGCCGTTCGCCATTGCGCCAACCCCGCGCGCTGCTGCTCGTCCCGCATGCCGTCGCCGAGTTCGGTGCCGACGAAACCGGGTTCGATGTTCTTGATCCGCACGCCGCGCGGCCCGAATTCGGCGCGCAGATTGCGGGTCAGGTGCGCGACCGCCGCCTTGGTGGCGGTGTAGACGGCGTAGTTGGGGAAGACCGTGTGCCCGCCGATCGAGCCGACCAGCACGAGATCCGCGCGCTTGCCTTCGCTCGCGGCGGCGAGCAGGTCCTCGATGAACGCCCGCCCGGTGTAGAGCAGGCCGGTGACGTTGGTGCCGACCATCTGGTCCCACTCGTCGGTGAGCGCGGACTCGAACGGCGCGGCCAGCATGACGCCCGCGTTCGCGACGACGAGGTCGACGGGCCCGAACGCCGCGCGCACCGTGGCGGCGGCATCCCGCACGGACTGCTGGTCGCCGACGTCGGCGACCACCGCGAGCGCGTCCGCGCCCAGTTCGGCGGCGAGTTCCTCGATGCGATCCTTGCGCCTTCCCAGCAAGGCGACCTTGGCGCCGCCCTGCGCGAGCCGCCGCGCGGTTGCGGCGCCGATTCCACTCGATGCTCCGGTGACGACCGCGACGCGGCCGGTGAGGTTGTTGTTCGTCATGTCCACCACCTTCCTGCCCTTCGCGCGCACCTGACAGGCTGCGGACTTCCTGGGAGTCGCAGGGCCACCCAGGGGCAGGCCGCCTGACCTACGCTCGAATCATGGACTCCGACAATCGACTGGGCGCCTTCCTGCGCGCGCGCCGCGAACTGGTGCGACCGGAGGATTTCGGCCTGCCCGGCGGCGGCCAGCGGCGGGTCGCGGGGCTGCGCAGGGAGGAGATCGCCCTGCTGGCCGGGGTGAGCGCCGACTATTACGTGCGACTGGAGCAAGGGCGCGACCGGCATCCCTCCGAACAGGTCATCGCGTCGCTCGCACGCGTATTCGCGCTGGACGAGGAGGGCACGGCGCACCTGCGCGAACTGGCCCGGCCCACGGCAAAGCGCCAGCGCGCCTCGCGGCGGCCCGAACGCGTCGCGCCCGGCCTGCTGCGCCTGATGGACGCGTGGCCGAACACTCCCGCCCTGGTGCTGGGCAGATATCTGGACGTGCTGGCGGCGAACCCGCTGGCCGCGGCCGTCAACTCGTGTTCGGTTCCTGGCGTCAATCAGGTGCGCATGGTCTTCCTCGATCCGGAGGCGCGCGACCTCTACTTGGATTGGCCGACCATCGCCGCCGACACCGTCGCCAGCCTGCGCGCGACCGCGGGCGCGGACCTGGACGACCCGCGACTGACCGAGCTGGTGGGTGAGCTGTCGCTGAAGAGCGAGGAGTTCCGCCAGCTGTGGGCGCGCCACGACGTGCGGGTGAAGACCGCGGGCGTCAAGGAATTCCGCAACCCCATGGTCGGGGACCTGACCCTGTCCTATGAGACGTTCAGCGTGAACGGCGCGCCGGGGCAGATGCTCATCGCCTACCACGCGGAACCGGGATCGTCCTCGGAGCGATCGCTGGCGCTGCTCGGCAGCTTGATCGCGGACAACCCCGGCACGGCAGCCGATGAGCAGCGCGCCGCCGGGCACCCGGACTCCTCCCGGCAAACCCGCTGAGCGGCCCGCGCGTCAATCCTTCGCTTCGGTGCGCGTCGCCCCGGCCGACGCCGCGACCACACACGCCACGCCTGCCCACTGTCCGAGATTCATGATCTGGCCGAGGACGAGCAGGCCCGCGATCGCCGCGACCGCGGGCTCCAGGCTCATCAGCACGCCGAAGACGCGCGGCGGAATCCGCCGCAGCGCTTCCAGCTCCACCGAATACGGCAGCACCGACGACAGCATCGCCACCGCGAACCCGGCGGCGAGCACGCCGGGTTGCAACAGCGCGGCCCCTGCGTCGAGCACGCCGACCGGCAGCATGATCACACCGCCGAACGCCATGGCCAGCGCCAGACCGCCGCCGCCACTGGTCTGTTCGCCGAGCGCGGCACTCAGCAAGATATAGCCCGCCCAGCACGCCGCCGCGGCCAGCGCGAACAGCACCCCGGCCCAGTTCACCTCGCCGTCCGCCCTGGTCAGCAGCAGCACTCCGGCCCCGGCCAGCACCGCCCACAACGGGTCGATCCAGCGCCGTGATCCGGCCAGCGCGACGCTCAGCGGTCCAAGGAACTCGATGGTCACCGCCATGCCCAGCGGAATCCGGTCGATCGCCTCGTAGAACGAGAGGTTCATCAGCGCGAGCACCGCGCCGTAGCCGAGGACCACCGGCAACGCACGACGCGCCACCCGCAGCGACGAGCGCCAGATCACCAGCAGGACGATGCCGGCGAAGACCAGCCGCAGCGTGACCGCCCCAGCCGCGCCGGTCGCCGCGAACAACTGCTTCGCCACCGCCGCGCCGACCTGCACGCTGACGATGCCCGTCAGCACCAGCGCCGTCGGCGGGACGCCACCGAGCCCATGGGCGGCGACCGATCGCCAGATCGACACCGGCCTCGCGCCGCGCACCCTCCGCTCGAAGTCGATCGCAACCACGCCACACCTCCGTCTCGGCAAGACCTTCGGACACACAACCACGCCGGTATGACACGACCGCCGGTCGGTAAGGCATCTGATCGAGATTCCGCGGTTTGCCTCCGTCGAACCCGTGGGGGAGTGACTATCTAGTTATCGCGCCGGTGCGCGGCCGGCGTCCGTTCGACGAAGAGCGACACACGACCGATAGGACCACCTCGCATGCGAAAAGGAGTTGCCGCGACAGCGGCGGCGATCGGAACAGGCGCGGCAGTCGCGCTGGCTTGCCCTTCCCTGGCCGGAGCCACGGTGACCCAGGTAGGGATGTATCCCGGCATCAATTACGGCTTGGCGACGAACTACGGGACGGGCTGCACCCACACCGCGCGAGCCACGGTGACCGACACCGTCGCACCGGTGACTTTCTACGACAACGGCATTCCGTTCGGCGTGGTGCGGCCGTCCGGCGGCGTCGCGCTGATCGACTGGGTGCCCGCCACACCGGGCCCGCACACCGTCAGCGCGGTGCAGGAGCCGTACGCGCCGTATGTGGCGAGTATCGACCTGCGGGTCGGTGAAGGCGTCCACCTCGGGTATGCGTGCATCGTCAGCGGCGGTTGACCGGTTCGCCGCGCCGGTAGGGCCGCAACCGGCGATGCCGAGCTCGATCTTTTCGTCCGGAAAGGAACTGAGCATGCGAAGCAACGGGCCGATCGTGGTCGGTGTGGACGGCTCCGCCGGATCGTCGGCGGCGGTCGCGTGGGGCGCACAGGCCGCCGCGCAGCATCGGGCGCCACTGCGTCTGGTGCACGTGCTCGACCCGGTCGCCGACTACGGGCCCGGCGTCACCGAACCGCTCACCAGCACCGACTACACCCGGCTGGAGGGGCACGGACGCTGGGTGCTCGACACCGCGACCGAAGAGGCGCGGATCGCGGTCAGGGCGCTGCGCGACATCGAGATCGCCACCGAGATGGTGTACGAGCCGGTCGGTCCGGCGCTGCTCGATCGCACCGGCGGAGCGCGGATGATGGTGGTCGGCACCCGCGAACGCGGAACCGTGAGGCGCGCGCTGCTCGGCTCGGTCAGCGCGGCGCTCGCGCGCCGGGCGCGTTGCCCGCTGGTCGTGGTCCGGGAGGGCGCGCCGCTCACCGAGGAGGCCAGGAAGCAGCTGATCGTGGTCGGGGTGGACGGCACGCAGATCAGCGAACCCGCCATCGAAGCGGCGCTGCACGAGGCCTCGGCGCGAGATGCGCCCCTGCTGGCCCTGCACGTGTGGACCGGCGCCGAAGTGCCGTCGGTGAGCGCGGAGCTCGCGGTGGACACCGAGAAGCAGATCGTGCTCGCGGAGAGCCTCGCCGGATGGCAGGAGCGTTTTCCCGATGTCGAGATCCGCCGCGAGATCGTGACCGACCGGCCCGAGCGCTGCCTGCTCGAACGGTCCGGACAGGCCCAGCTGCTCGTGGTGGGCAGCCGGGGCAGGGGCGGGTTCGCCGGCATGCTGCTCGGCTCGACCAGTCAGTCGCTGCTGCTGTCGGTGGCGTGCCCGATCATGATCGTCCGCGACCTCTCGATGGAAGTCCGCCACCTGCCCGACTGAGCGTCACGCTCCGGTCGTAGAACCCGGCCGGACGATCATCAGAACGGTGACCGCCGCCCACAGCAGATTGAAGACCCCGGTGTCCATGGCGAGACGGCGGATCAGCGCCGGGGTGGTCCCGGTGAGGTCGGCCAGGATCTTCTGCTGTCCCGGCAGCACGAGCAGTGCGAGCACGCCCGCGGCGGCCGTGGTCAACCCGATCGACACGATCAGCCAGGCGTCGCCGAGCACGCCGAGACTGAGGGCGGTGAGCACGCCGAACGCCGGGACCAGCACACCGAGCAGTGCGTAGACCCGGCAGATGCGGTGCAGCGTGCCGAGCACGGCGGGGCTGTGGTCGGCCCCCGAAGGGGTCAGGGCACGGCGGGTGGTGGCCGGAAACATGCTGGCAGCCACCGTCACGGGTCCGACGGCGATGATCACGGCGAGCACGTGGACCGAGAGCAGGAACTTCGTCACGGCGGTCGACACTAACCAGTGTCGGGCGCGCGAGGAATTGGCGAAAGTGCCATATACCGCCGGATTATCGCCACCCACTGTGAAATGCGGAGTCCTTGCGAGACCCAGGTGAACCGCGTTGGCTGGAATCGACTGGACTACTACACTATTGCCATGCACACCGTGGTCGTACTCGCGCTGGACCAGGTGATCTCGTTCGATCTGGCCACGCCGGTGGAGGTGTTCGGCCGCACCTGCCTGCCCGACGGCCGCCCCGCCTATCGCGTGCTGGTCTGCGCGTGCGCGCCGACGGTCGACGCCGGAGTGTTCACCCTGCGAGCGTCCCGCGGTCTCGACGCGCTGGCCGAGGCCGACACGATCGTGCTGCCCGGCTGCGCCGATGTGGGCCTTCCGGTGCCGGACGAGGTGATCGACGCGCTGCGCCGGGCCGCCGCCGCGGGCACCCGCATCGCGTCGATCTGTTCCGGCGCCTTCATCCTGGCGGCGACCGGATTGCTGAACGGTCATCGCGCGACCACGCACTGGCTCGCCGCCGCCGAACTCGCCGCCCGTTACCCGGACATCGAGGTGGACCCCGGCGTGTTGTACGTGGACAACGGCTCGCTGCTCACCTCGGCGGGCGCCGCCGCCGGAATCGACCTGTGCCTGCACATGATCCGCCGCGACTACGGCTCGGCGGTCGCGGCGGACGCGGCCAGGAAGTCGGTCGTGCCACTGGAACGGGAAGGCGGACAGGCGCAGTTCATCGTGCACGATCAGCCGCCGACGCCGCGCGGCTCGGCGCTGGAGCCGGTGCTGCGCTGGATCCAGGACAACTCCGCGCGCGATCTCACCCTCGACGACATCGCCGCGCAGGCCGGGATGAGCACCCGCACGCTCAACCGCCGGTTTCGCGAACACACCGGAACCACTCCGCTGCAATGGCTGCTGCGCGCCCGCATCCGGCAGGCTCAGCATCTGCTCGAAGCCACCAGCCACCCGGTCGATCGGATCGCGGGCCAGGTCGGGTTCGGGTCGCCGACCGCGTTCCGTGACCGCTTCAAGCGAGTGGTCGGGACGAGCCCGCACAGCTACCGTGCGGCGTTCCACGGTTCCGGCGCGAACCGATAGGCGTGTCGAGCCGACCGATGAGTTCCCGCGCGTCGTCCCGTCGGATCAAGCGACCACCTTCGTAACACGATCCGGGAGCAACGCACATGAGGAAGATCACCGCTGGTCTGTTCATCGCCGTCGACGGCGTGGTCGAAGACCCGCAGGACTGGCATTTCCCGTACTTCGACGACGCCATGGGCGCGGCCGTCGACGCCCAGCTCGGCGCCGCCGACACCCTGTTGCTCGGCCGCAAGACCTACGAGAGCTTCGCCGGCGCGTGGCCGGAGCGCGAAGCGGCGGGCGGCCCGGACGCGGCGTTCGCGAAGAAACTGGGCGATGCGCGCAAGATCGTGGTGACCCGGCAGCATCTCGAATTCGATTGGCGCAACTCCGAAGTGATCGACGGCGGCCTGATCGAGGCGGTGACGGCGTTGAAGGCCGAGCCGGGCGGGGACATCGGTATGAGCGGCTCGGTCTCGGTCGTCCGTCAATTGCTGGCCGCCGGGCTGCTGGACGAGCTGCATCTGCTGGTGCATCCGATCGCGGTCGGCAAGGGCGAGCGCCTGTTCCAGGACGGCGCGCCCACCGTCGCGCTGCGCCTGCTGTCGTCGGCCACCTTCGACACCGGTGTGCTGCATCTGGTCTACACCCGCGACGACGCCGCGCAGGCCGGGACCTACGAGGACGCGAAAGTGCATCTGTCCCAAGCAGTCCGGTAGGACTTCAGTGGCCGAGCGCCTTCGCGACGATGCCGCCGGTGACCGACTTGACGAGATAACTCGTCGAGTCGTGCGGTGACGCGCCGTTGTCGAAGTGCGGCTCGGTGACCGGAACGACGGCGCCGCCGGAACACGGCGGGAAGAACGGAGCGAGGTCGAGGTGCGCCGCGACGAGATCATCCTCGTCCACCAGGTTGTGCCAGCTCGTCACCGCCTTCGGCACGGCGCTCGGCTGCGGGCGCAGCCGGTCGTACACGACCGTGCGCAGGCCCAGCGGCGAGCCCATGGTCAGCAGCGTCACCGGGTGGCCGGTGCGGTGCAGCGCTTCGTAGGCGACCACGCTGCCCAGCGAGTGCGCGATCACCAGGCGTGTCTCCGGGCCCACCTGGTCGAGCACCTGCCGCTGGGCGTACTCCCGCAACTCGTCGTCGGTGAAGTATCGAGCGACCTGGGACAACGCGGAGATGACGAACTTCTGCGCCAGCCCGAATCCGAACGGCGCGAACCAGCGCAAACGCATCAGCGCGTTCAAAGCCGGCCGCAGCCGCGCTTGCGTTCCCTGCGCCACCGCGTCCGGCGGCGGTGGGGTGCCCAGGCGGCGGGCCGTCGCTCGATCGCGCTGGTCACCGGCGTGTTCCACGGCCGTGGCGAGCCATGCGGCCGCGAGTTGCTCCATCAGATCCCGTTGCGCGTCGTCGAGTTCGGCACCCGTGCCCTGCGCGCCCTCGATCAGGAACCGATCGCCGTAGAAGGCCATGCGGGTGGACAGGTCGCCGGGAGCGCCGTTGCGCCACAAGCGGTCAGCCAATTCCGGTGCGCCGTGGTTGCGGACGCCTCCCGCGAGCCCCGGCAGCCAGCGCGCCTCCAGCGTGTCGGCCGATTCCTGTTCCTGCGCGATGCCGTGTACGAGGACGATCGTCGCCAATGTCCCACCCCTTTCGTTCCCCGGTGCCGGGAACAGTGTCCCTCATCCGGGGCGAGATCGGCAGCCGGGATCATCGTCCGGATCGGTTGCGCGCCCGGATCGCTTTGCCCAGTGGCGCAATCGAATTGACGAGCCCGAACAGCACTCGCTCGGCGATCGAGTGCTGCGGGGGCAGGACGGCGAGTTGGCGGGCGAGTTCCAGTCCGTTGACGATCGCGGTGTTCGACTCGATCAGTCCCTCGCGCACGACGAACACATCGGTGCCGAGCAAGTCGAGCTGTCTTCCGTTGGGGGCCAACCCGATCAGCGGCGCGGTGCCGTCGAACCGGCCGCGCATGCGCCAGTGCACCACGGCACGCTCGTCTTGCGCGGTGACCGAGAGGATGTCCACGGTCAGATCGGGGACCGCGGCGTGCACGTCGCGGAAGAAGGTCACGATCTCGCCCGGAGCGCGCAGATCGGCGACGCCGACGAACACGTCACGCGCACCGGGCCGCCAGCAGCCGGCGACGGTGGGCCAGTCCTGCGCGCCGATCGCCTCGACATAACGACGCGCCACCGCGCCCGGCTCGTCTGATTCGGTCAACGGGAATCCTTTCGTCGGGAAACGGCGGGTGCGTCCATCACGGCAGCGATTGACACGCGCCGGGCACAATGAGAGTCTGATTCTTTCTTCGTCTCACAGATTTTCGGCGGAGGGGTCGACGATGACCGGGTCCGAAGGGCGCGCAGCGGGCAAGACCGTGCGTATCGCGATAGTGACCTATCCGGGGATGACCGCGCTCGACGCGATCGGCCCGTACGAGGTGCTGCGTTTCGCGCCGGGGGTGGAGATCCGGTTCGTCTGGCACGAGCCGGGACCGATCACCACCGACAGCGGGGTGCTGGTGCTGGGCGCCACGCACTCGTTCGACGAGACGCCGACGCCCGACATCCTGCTCGTCCCCGGTGGACCCGGCTCGACGGTCGCCGCGGTCGACGACGCGCTGCTGGCCTGGTTGCGGCGAGCGCACCAGAGCACGCTGTGGACGACCTCGGTGTGCACGGGCTCGCTGGTACTGGCGGCCGCAGGACTGCTGCACGGACGGCCCGCCACGACGCACTGGCTGGCACAGTCGGCATTGCGCGCCCTCGGCGCCGACGCTCGCCCGGACGAACGGGTGGTGCGCGACGGGAAGACGGTCACGGCCGCGGGCGTCTCCGCGGGCATCGACCTGGCGCTGTGGCTGGTGGGAGAGATCTTCGGGGAGCAGCAGGCGCAGACCGCTCAATTGATCATCGAGTACGACCCGCAGCCGCCTTACGACGCCGGTCATGTCGGCAAAGCCTCGCGCGCCGTGCGGCTGGCCGCCACCGCCCAACAGGCCAGGACCGTGGTCGAGCCGGGCAACCTCGCGGAATTCGCCAGGTTGTCGGCCGCCGTGCCGCAGTTGGCGTGGCGTAGCGCGATTCGTCGGGCGCGCGAACGCGGGAAGGTCTTCAGGCGTCCCGCCATTTGATCGAGCAACCCATGCTCGGGCGGTGCGGTTCGGGTGCGGGTTCGCCCGCCAGCACGGCTTCGACGGCCGTGCGCAAGTCGTTTCCGGTCAGCGGTTTGCCGTTCCCGGGTGTCGATTCGTCGAAGGCGCCGCGGTAAGCGAGCCGGAGGTTCGCGTCGTAGAGGAAGAAATCGGGGGTGCACGCCGCGCGGAAGGCCCGGCCCACGTGCTGTTCCTCGTCGACGAGGTAGGGAAAGGTCCAGCCGGCGCGGATCGCTTGGTCGCGCAGTCGCAGCGGGGCGTCGTCCGGGTAGGCGGTCGCGTCGTTGGTGCAGATCGCCACGGTCGGCATGGACGGCAGCGAGTCGACCAGTTCGCCGAGCGCCGCCTCGATGTGCTTGACGTACGGGCAGTGATTGCATGCGAAGACGACCAGCAGACCCGGGCCGTCGGCGAAGTCGTCGCGGGAGTAGATCCGCTGGTCGAGATCGGGCAGCGAGAAGCCGGGTAGCGGTGTACCGATGGGAACCATGTGGGAGGTATGCGCCATGGTGTGCCTTCCGTCGGGATCGCAGAGGACAGCGGCAGCCTAACCCCGTGTCGTCCGATTCGTCGGAAATACGCCGATGGGCCGTCAGTCGGCGTGGCGGGCGCCGGCCAGATCGGCCGGGTCGGTGTTCGCTCCGCACAGCACCACGCACATCCGCTCGCCGGGTGGGGGCCGGAACGCGGGCTCGTCGCCGCGCAGCGCCGCCAGCGCGGTCGCCGCGGCGTGCTCGACAGCGAGGCGGCGCCGCGCCCACAACTCGCGGCGCGCCGCGACAATCGCGTCCTCCTCGACCAGCACCGATGTCACGTCGTAACGCCGTGCGGCGGTCAGCGCCAGCTCCGTGGCGCGCCGGGCGCCGAGCGAGTCGGCGGCGACCGAGTCGACCTCCACGTCCACCACCTGCCCGGCCGCGATCGCAGCGTGCAACGCGCGGCAACGGACGGGTTCGACGGCGACGGTCCGGACGCCGTAGTGGTCGGCGGCCGTGGCGACACCCGCGAACAGCCCGCCGCCGCCGACGGCGACCACGACGGCGCTCAGGTCGGGAATGCGCTCGTGGATCTCCGTCATCAGCGTGCCTGCGCCGGCCGCGATCAGCGGGTTGTCGTAGGCGTGGGAGAGCAGGGCCCCGGTGGCGTCGGCGAACTCGCGACTGGCCGCGAGCGCGTCGGCGTACTGCGTTCCCACCAGACGGACGTCTGCGCCATAGGAGAGCAACCGGTCCACTTTGACCCGCGGCGCGGTGGTGGGCAGGAACACCGTGGCGGGGATGCCCTGGTTGCGGGCCGCCCACGCACACGCGAGTCCGGCATTGCCGCCGGAGGCGATCGTCACGCCGACCCGGGGGAGCGTGCCGTTCTCGCGGTGCGCGAGCAAGAAGTTGAGCGCTCCGCGCGCTTTGAAGCTGCCGGTGTGCTGGAGGAACTCCAGCGCGAACCACAACTCGCCCGTGTGGTCGGCCTGCGCCACGGCCACCGGCCTGATCTGCCCGGCCACCCGCGCGGCGGCGGCCTTGACGTCGCTGTGGGTCAGTTCCATCGGATTCCCGCCTGTCGTGCCGCTCAGTGCTCGCGGCGGTGCGGGACGAACTCCAAGGTGAGCAGCGCGGCGGCGGCGATCACCACTTCGCGCCAGCGGATCAACGCGTACCGCTGCTCCGACAGCGCGTGGAACTTCCGCAGGAAGCGGTAGAGCGATTCCAGCCGGATCAGCGGATCCGCGAGGTGCACCAGCAGGTAGAACAGCGTGGCCGTGCGCGATTTGTCCTTCTCGGCGAACAGTTCGGGGAACGGGGCGAAAGCCAGCGAGATCCGGTGGATGTCGTGCGCCGCGGCATAGTCGACCAGATCGACGATCATGCGTTCGTCCAGGCCGTTGGGTGCGTCTCTGCGCCGCCACGGCACGTCGAGGCTCAGTTCCCTTCCCCGCCCCGAAACGCCGTAGCGCTGGAAGCCGACCGGGTTGCCGTCGGCGTCGCTGGCGATCACCACCAGCATGTTGGGGTTCCGCCCGTCGAGCAGATGGTCGAGGATCATCGAGAAGCCGCGGGTCTGCCTGCCCCGCCGCCATTCGTCGACGATGGCGAGCAACTCTTCGCGCCGCTGCTCGGTGAGCGCCGACTCGTACACCACCTCGGTGGTGACGCCGAAATTCTTGGTGCGGCTCACGGCTTGGCGCAGGTTGCGGAACTTGCGTCCGACCAGGTTGAACTTGTCCACGTCGAGCACCACGTCGCGGCCGATCGGGACCGCGCGCAGCCCGCGATGCTCCAGCGCCCACACCTGCCACAGCTCCGCCAGTTCCGGGCTCGCGCCGAGCACGGCGACGCGCCAGCCCTGGTTGACGGCGAAGTCGGAGAACGCGGCGACCAGTTCGGGGAAAGCCGCGCGATCGCCGATCGGGTCGCCGGCCACGGCGGCGATGCCGAAGCGGGCGCGATAGCCGATCGCGGCGGTCGAGGACGCGTTGAAGAAGTAGGTCTTGGCCGAGTGCAAGGCGAACGGCGCCAGTGGATCGCCTTCGGTGCGGCCGACCAGCTCGGCCACCCGGTACAGCTGATCGGGCTGCGGTTTGCTGGATATGGGCAGCACCAGCACGAAGCCGGTGGCGGCCAGCAGCACGAAACCGGCGTCCGGATGCTCGGCGCGGTAGGCCACATGCGCGACGGCGAGCACCAGCACCGCGGCGGTGAGATGCGGAAGCGTGATCGGCCTGCGCAGATGCAGCCCGCGCGCGACGAACACCCCGGACAGCGCGAGCGCGACGAACCACCCGTGGTCGACGGTCTCGTCGGAGGTGACGTTGGATTCGTAGGCCAGGATCACCGCGATCAGCAGTGCCAACGTGATCAGCATGGCGCGCGTGGCGGGTGTCGTGGTGAACGCGGCTTCCCGGTAGCCGCTGAGGGTGGCGGCGCGCAACGTGCGCGCGCTGGAGGTTCCCTGGCCGTCAGGCACGACGGGGCTCCGCCCTGCCTTCGCGTTCTGATGCCCACGACAGTTTCGCCATGGTGGCCCTCCAGATGATCGCCTACCGACACACTATGCGCCCGGGCGGTCTCGAGGAAATGCCTTTTCGAAACCGGCCGGTTGCTGGCGTGGCGCGAACCGGACCGGAGGCAGGCCCCGCCACGCAGGCGCAAACATCGGATGAATCTCGTTTTATTCCCTCGTCGCCCGAAACGAGCGATCGAGCAGCGCGACGAGCTCGCGCAGCTGCCGTTCGCAGGCGTCCTCGTGGGATGCCGCCGTGATGGCCGCCGCCTCCTGATGCGGGGTCTCGGCGGCCGGATGGCCGCCGTGAAAACTCGCCGCCGCGGCGATCCGGTCGCCGAAGGCTGCCGCCGTGCGCAGCGCGAGCCGCCGGCATAGCCGCCAGCGGGCTTGGCGCGACGAACGCTGAGCCCGCCAGCCGGTCGAGGTAGGCGTGCGCGTCCTCGATCGCCCGCCGGGGCGTGTGCGCCTCGCGCATCGGCCGAGCGCCGGGAAGGACGCAGCGCATGCGCCCAAGTCTCCGAGTTCGGGCGTTGGCAGCGGCTGGTGCGCCGCACCGAAGAAACCCTCGGCTGCAGAACGATTGCTCGAACGTGCACGGCACCCGATCGGAGTGAATCGACAATTCAACCCTATTTCTTTCTGTACGGCGTGGATTCAAGAGATTGCGGTCCAATTGCCGGTTCTTCGGCGTGTATCCGAGATTTTCCGCTGACCCGTTGTCATGCTCAGTGCCTGGCTGATCCGAACCAATCGCCTGTCGAGTGGGCGCGACGAGAGGTCCGACTGTGAAATTGAGCTGGATGGCGATTACCGCGCTGGTCGCCGCCGCCGTATGCGGTTGTTCCGACGACCCGGGGGAGGGTGCGGCGGCGACCTCGACGAATGCCGCTGCCGCGCCGAGCGCTGCGGCGACGACGGCCGCGGCGCGCGACGACGACGCGGCCGACGGCGGTCTGCGAATTTTGCTGGGAGAAGCGAAGAAAGTGCCGGTGCCCGCCGATGTGGTGCTGGATATCCGGGCTCCCGCCGCGTGGGGACAGGCCGCCAGTGGCATTCGCTGCACGGTCACCGACAGTTCCGGTCGGAATGAAGATCTGCGCTCGTCGGACGCGAAGAAGACCGAGGCGTTCGGCGGGACGGATTGGGTGACGGTGTGGACGTTCTCCTCCGTCCCGAACACCGACGTCACCGTGGCTTGCCGGGATCCGGAATCGAAGATCGCCGCCGCGCAGCGTGATCCGTATCTGCGCGTCGTGCCGCGCGCCATCGTTCCGATCGCGCCGCCGCAGCGCTGACCCGCGCTCGGTGACCGCCGCTCAGGCGGCGCGCACAGTGACCGGCCGGTAGACGCGGGACGCGAGAGCCTGCAGCACCATCAGGCGGGTCAGCTGGTTGCGCAACCAGATGTGGCCGCCGGTGGCCGGGATCAGCATGGAACTGCTCGCCCGCACCGAACGCTGGGCCCGCACCACGTTCGGACGCAGGATTCGCTCGTAGCGGCGGAAGGCGATCCGGTGGTCGCCGCCCGCCGCGGCCAGCTCGGTCGCGAGCAGATGCGCGCCCTCGATGGCCAGCGCCGCGCCCGCTCCGGACAGCAGCGTCGCGCAGTAGCCTGCGTCGCCGACCAGCGCGACGCGCCCGTTCGACCAGGCCGGGATGCGGACCTGGCTCACCGCGTCGAAATAGAAGCCGTCGTCGGCGGTGGCCTGGTCGAGCAGCGCGGGCACCTGCCAGGCTCGATCGTCGAAATGCCGGCGCAGCAGAGCTTTCTGAGCATCCTGGTCGCGATGATCGACATCGAGGACACGGTCCTCCCGGAAGGCGAAGAACGCCGTCGCGGTGTCATGGGCCCCCGACCGGTAGACGCCCGCCACCTTCCCCGGCGTGTTGTAGAGGGTGACCGAGTGCGGACGTCCGAGTTCGGCGTCGATGCGCGCGGTGGCGAAGTACACGCCGAGGTGGTGCAACGCGTCGGGCTCCGGCATGACGGCCAGATTCCTGGTCCCCGAATGCAATCCGTCGGCGCCGAGGACGAGGTCGTATTCTGCCTGCTTACCGCTGTCGAAGGTCACCTCGACGCCGCCGGGGGTGCTGGGTGATCGCGGCGATCGAATCGCCGAAGGAGTACTCGACGTCGTCGGCGGTCGCCTCGTACAGCACCTGGGCCAGGTCGCCGCGCATGATCTCGATGTCGCCCTCGGCGTTGAAGGTGCTCGTGCTGATGCCGGCGACCCGGCGGTCGGCGGCATCGACGAAGGTCAGCTCGCGGATGTCGGTGGCGCGTTCGCGCAGTCGCGGCAGCACGCCCATGCGCTCGGCGATCCGCACCGCATCGGCGCGGATGTCGACGCCGTTGCCGCCCGCGCGCAGCGCAGGGCTGCGCTCGACGACGGTGGGGTGGAAGCCGTTGCGCACCAGCCAGTAGGCGAGCGTCGGTCCGGCGATGCTCGCGCCGGAGATGAGGATGCGGGGTTCGTGCGCCATGAGCGCCTCCTTCGTTGACTGACCGTTGGTCAGTCACGAATGTAAGCCACTGACCATCGGTCAGTCAACGAGTAGGATCTGGACCGTGAGCGACGAGACGACCACCCGCGCGCGCATCCTCGAGGTGGCCATGGACCTGTTCGGGACGCACGGCTACCACCGCACCTCGGTCCGCGCGATCGCCGAGCAGTTGGGCATCTCCAAGGCGGGCGTGCTGTACCACTACCCGAGCAAATACGACATCCTCGCCGGCTTGGCCGAACCGTTGCTGGAGGCCATGGAGCGCACCATCGCCGAGGCGGCCGATCCGGATCCGTGCGAGGCCCGCCGTCGCGTGGTGGAAGGGTTGCTCGATGTGTTCCTCGCGCACCGCTACCTGCTCCGGCTCAACGTCAGGGACTTGGCGCTGGCCGCTCCCGGGACGATTTTCGACCGGTTCAGCAAGGCCATGATGCAGGCGAACATCCTGGTGGCCGGCCCGGACGCCACCTTCGCCGAACGGGTGAGGGCCACCCAGGCGGTGGCGGGGCTCAGCGACCCTGTGGTGCTGTATGCCGAGGCTCCGGTCGAACAGCTGCGCGCGGAGGTGCTGGAAGGAGTGCGGCTGTTGTTGGCGCCTGCGGACCGGACGTCGCCGGTGTCCGGGACGAGGGGCAGGCCCGCCGCCATGACCGCCGAGCGGATCGAACTCGCCCGCCGGATGCGCGACGCGGAGCGCCGCAGCGTGCCCGAGATCGCCCGGGAGCTGGGTGTCTCCCGGGCGACGCTGTACCGCTATCTCAAATAGCCAGTCTTATTGAGACGATATTTTTGAGACACGCCCGCTGTTGTCGGCGGTGCGGAGTAGCGTCGGCCCCATGGACGACGCCGCCTACCGCGAGCGGCCGTCGCGGTACGCGGGCGCCGTGTTGTGGACCAAGACCGTCGACGGCCCCGGACTGCCGGTGCTGCCCGACGGCTGCATGGATCTGATCTGGATGAACGGCCGGTTGATCGTCGCAGGGTCGGACACCAAGGCTCACCACCCGGGCGGATCGCCTGGTGATCACTACGTGGGCGTCCGGTTCTTTCCCGGTACCGCGCCCGCGTTGCTCGGCATCCCGGCGCGCGAGTTGCGCGATCGGCGCGTCGATCTGGCCCAGCTGTGGCCGTCGGCGGTGGTCCGGTCGCTGGTGGACCGGATGGCAGGCGCCGGTGACCAGGCGGCGGCGCTGGAACAGATCGTGCGGTGGCGCGCGGCCGAGACCGAACCGGCCGATCCGCTCCTGCGGAAGGTGGTCGGCGCACTCGACGCCGGATGGCCGGTGGCAGCGGTCGCCGACGCGGCCGGGCTGGGTGAGCGGACCCTGCGCCGCCGCTGCCTGGACGCCTTCGGCTATGGCCCGAAAACCCTCGCGAGGGTGCTGCGCATGCAACGCGCGCTGGCCACGGCGCGCAGCGGCGTGTCACTCGCCGAGACCGCGACGCGCACCGGGTTCGCCGACCAGGCGCACCTGTCCCGCGAGGTGCGCGCCCTGGCCGGTATACCGCTGGGAAGGTTGCTCGCTCGGTCCTAGCGAGCGGCGTACAGGTCGACGCCGTTGCCGTCCGGGTCGTGCACGACCGCGTAGCGCTGACCCCAGAACGCGTCCCAGGGCTTCAATTCGCCGTGGTAGCCGGCGTCGACGAGTGCGGCGTAGACGGCGTCCACCTCCGCGGGATCGGCGCAGCGGAAGGCGATGCCGAGACGGCCCCCGCCGCTCGGCGGCGTCCACTCGGTGTGGAACGACCGGATGACGGCTTCGGTGTCCAGCGTGAGCCGCATGCCGTTGGGCAGCGCCGCCTCGGCGTGCCCTTCCTGCTCGGAGCCTTCGGGGAAGTCGAGACCGAGGCGGCGGTAGAAGGCCACGGAAGCGGCCATATCGCGGACGACGATGCCGATCACGTCGAGTTGTGGTGTCATGCCGGCAGCGTAGGCAGCGGCGCGCCGACGCGTCTTGAACGAATCGGACAGCGCCTATCGCGCGGGCGCGGGAACCAGTTCTGCGATGAGATTCTCCACCAGGATGCGGATGCGGTCGCGGATCGTGCGCACCACGTCGATGGTCTGGTCGGCCGGGTCGGGCAGCATCCAATCGCGGTAGCTGATGCCGGGGAAGAACGGGCAGGCGTCGCCCGCGCCCATGGTGACCACCACGTCGGAGATGCCGATCGCGTCCATGGTGAGCGGCTTCGGAGTGTGGCCGGAGATATCGATGCCGATCTCGGCCATGGCGTCCACCACCGTGGCGTTCAGGGTCTCGGCCGGTGCGCTGCCCGCCGATCGCACATCGAACCGGTGGCCAGCGAGGGCGGTGAGGAACCCGGCGGCCATTTGCGAACGGCCCGCGTTGTGTTCGCAGACGAACAGCACACTGGGCTTGTGGGACATGGGAACGCCTTTCGATGTGCAAGGTGGAGCATAAGTGTGCTGGCTGCCGGACCGGCCGCCCGGCTTGGTGAGCCGAAACGCTTTCGGAGCGTATGAGATACGTATACCAGCGCGCCGCTAATCGTTACGGCGCGCCGTGCCGTCGCGCGCGCGGGCGTACGGCTGTCGCAGGCCAGCGGGCGTAATCCGCTGTCACGCAGCGGCTGTGCGCCGGAGCCGACCGGGCGGCAACGCGCAGTGTTCCCCCGGGGTGATGCACCGGAAGACTTCGTCGAAGGCCTGCGACGTTCGGAGCCCTCGTCGGCCGCCGGTATCCGGCCGCACGATCGATCCGGCCGCACAAGGGCACGCGGGCATCAACCGGTCGCAACTGATCCGCGGATCGACGCGCATACGACATCGCATCGCGAAACGCGCCTCGTCTTCCGCCACCGACGCCAGCACCCCGGTCGATGCGAATCGGCCGGGGTGCTGGCGTGAATCATTGGAACGTCATAGGCGGCTGGAATCGCCCCTGCCGCGCGGCCCATGTCCGCCGCGAACGGATGCGGCGAAGGGGGATCAGATCGGACGCAGGTCGATCATCTTGCGCAGCCGCTGCCGGTCGCGCTCGAGGCGGCGGGCTTCATAGGCGATCGGGAAGTAGCGCAACCGCTCCGGCAGCAGCGGAACCAGCCGCGCGATCAGCCAGCCGAGCACGCGCAGCTTGCGCTCGTCGGCCGCGGTCCAGGTCAGGCCGAGCTTCTGGCGCGCCACCTCCGGCGTGGTGCCGACCGTCACGAAGTACTGCAGCCAGCCGATCGGCGCCACCGCCGCTTTCCAGACCGGACGCAGCACGCGCGGCAGCTGCTTCGGCGGTGCGACGGAGCGGATCACCCGCAGGTAGTCGCGCGCGGTGTCGGTGGCAACCAGATGGTTCGCGACGGTGTCCTCGAAGAACTTCTCGAATTCGGCGTAATTGGCCGGGATCTCCTTGGGCGCCACCGAGAAGTTGCGCAGCAGCTGCAGCGTCTCCTGGAAGTACGCTTCCTTGTCCGCCGCGGTGAGCGGGCGCTTGGCGAAGTACTTGGCGCTCTCGGTGAAGGCGAAGGTTCCGGTGTGCAGCACCCAGGCCCACGGGGCGCTGGACAGGGCGGTGTGGCGCACGCCGTTGGCGTCGGTGGTGTTCAGCGACGCGTGCAGCTCCCGCAGGCGATCGGCCTCCGCGAGCGCCTCGTCGCCGCCGTAGACCCACATCATCACCGATGCCAGGCTGCGCGTGGCACGGCCCATCGGATCGGTGCGGAAGGTGGAGAACTCGTCCACCACCGCGGAGATGGTCGGTTCCATGGTTTGCAGCAGGAAGGCCGAGCCCGCGGTGAGGGAGAACGTGATCAGACCGGTCTGTTCCCACATCTGGGTTCCCGGTTCGATCGGGCGGCGGGGCGGCAGCGTTCGCGCGCCGGTGGTTGAGCGTGCGACGGACGCGGTCATCGTGATCTCCCTTGATCGGCCTGGCTCATACAATGAGATGATAACCCTAACAATCTCTCATCGTCTATCCGTGGCCGACGATCTCGTCACGGTCCTAGGCTGTGCAGACATGACGACCGATTGGCGCAGTCGTAGCGGCCGGATCGGAGTGCTCACCGGCGCCGGCATCTCCACCGATTCCGGCATTCCCGACTTCCGCGGCCCGCGCGGGGTGTGGACGAAGGATCCCATCGCCGAATTGCTCTCGACCTACCAGAACTATGTGGCCGACCCCGGCCTGCGGGAACGCGCCTGGCTCGCGCGCCGCGACAATCCGGCCTGGCAGGCCGTCCCCAACGCGGCGCACAACGCGCTCGCCGACTTGGAACGGGCCGGGCGGACGGTCACCATCATCACCCAGAACATCGATCGTCTGCATCAGCGGGCGGGGTCTTCGCCGGATCGGGTGATCGAGATCCACGGCAACATGTTCGAGGTGGTCTGCGTCGAATGCGACTACCAGACCTCGATGTCGGCCACCTTGGAGCGAGTGGCCGCGGGCGAGCCGGACCCGCCGTGTCCCGACTGCGGCGGCATCCTCAAGTCCGCCACCGTGATGTTCGGTCAGCAGATGGACCGCCGCACCATGACCAAGGCCGCGCTCACCGCGGAGACGAGTGAAATCTTCCTGGCCATCGGGACGTCGCTGCAGGTCGAGCCCGCCGCGTCGATGTGCTCCATCGCCGTGCGCGCCGGCGCGGATCTGGTGATCGTGAACGCCGAGCCGACGCCGTACGACGCCATGGCCACCGAGATCATCCGCGAACCCATCGGCACAGCCGTGCCCCGCCTGGTCGCGGAACTCATCGCCGAACGACCGGAGTGAAGCCGGGCGGCGGGTTCAGCCGACCGGGCCGAGCACCCGGTCGAGGTAGGGATTGGTGAAACGCCCTTTCGGGTCGAAGCGCCGCCTCACCTCGGCGAACCGCTCCCAGTCGGGATAGCGGCCGCGCAGGGTCGCGGCGGTCTGGAAGTGGCGTTTGCCCCAGTGCGGACGGCCGTCGTAGCGGTCGAAAACCGCTTCGCAGGCGCGGAAGTACGGTTCGAATGCCATGCCGCGGTACTGGTGCACCGCGATGTAGCAGGTGTCGCGGCCGTTGGCCGGGGAGAGGAACGCGTCGTCGGGCGCGACCCACCGCACCTCGATGGGCATGGGGGTGTCGAAACGAGTGGACAGTTCCTTGATCTCGCGAATCGCGGCCACGGAATGCTCGCGCGGGATCGCGTACTCCATTTCGGTGAAGCGGATCAGGCGCGGCGACGCGAACACCCGGTAGGAACGGTCCACCTGACGCCGGTAGCTGCCCGCGTAGGCGGCGCCGCGCTGAATCAACGGGAGCAGGCGCGGCTGCCTGCGGCTGAGTCCGCACAGCGCGTCGAACAAGTAGTTGGACAGCAGGATGTCGGTGAACCAGTCCACCGCTTTCGGGCGCGGTCGTTCGGGCAGGGGCACGCGATTGTTGCGCTTGGTCATGGCCAGCGGGCTGTGCGCGAACATGTAGAACTCGAAATGCTCGTTGCCGTCGACGAACGAATCCAGATCGGCGAGCACGTCCTCCACCGGGACCGGGCGCTCGATGCCCTCCAGCACGAAGGACGGCGCCATCCGCAGCGTCACGGCGGTGACGACGCCCAGCGCGCCGATGCCGACCCGCGCGGCCCGCCAACCGTCGGGATCGGTCCGCTCGTTCAGTTCAACCAGCGTTCCGTCGGCTTGCATCAGTTCCACCGAATGCACCGCGGCGGAGAGGTTCTGCAAAGTCGCGCCGGTGCCGTGGGTGGCGGTGGCGATGGCGCCCGCGACGGTCTGCACATCGATGTCGCCCAGGTTCGGGAAGGCGAGACCGTGCTCGTGCAGGGCGGTGCTGGCGGCGTTCAGGGTGATGCCCGCCTCCACCCGGACCAGGCCTGCGGCGCGGTCGACGTCGAGCACGCGGTTCAGCTTCGCCAGGCTCAGCAGCGTGCCGTCGGTCAGGACGGTGTCGGTGAACGAATGGCCGCTGCCCGCGACGCGCACGGTCCGGTCGTCGGCTTCGGCGTCGGCGAGCAGGCCGGCCAGTTCGCCGACGGAGCCCGGGGCGGCGAGGAGTGCGGGCGCGCAGCGTTGATCGCCCGCCCAGTTCACCCACGAATTGGTCATGTGACCAACTTTACGGGAGCGAGCGTGACGCGCGCTACTTACGGTTCGATTTCGCTACCGCTTGCGCCAGCTGCAGGTCAGCTGTTGCTTGGCGTGCTCTACCTCGTCGTCGGTCAGCGGGGGGACGTCGAGATGTCTGCGCGGCGTTTTGTCGTCGCGCACGCCGTTCAGCATGATCGCCATGTACCGCTGCCAGACATCGGGATTCACCGGCTTGGCGAACTCGGCGAGTGCGTCGACCATGTGGACAAGCGCGAAGAAGTCCGAGGGCTCGATGCCGTGGGCGAGCACGCCGGCGTCGCGCGCGCGGGCGCAGATGGCGTGCACCTTCGGTTTGATGCGATCGCGCACGACCGCGAATCGATCGGTCTCGTCGTCTTCGAGTTCCAGCATGACTTCGCTGAATCCGCGGTTCGTGGCCATGTGCCGACACGCGTATTCGAAGAACTCGACGAGTCCGAACCAGGGATCGGGATGCCGGTAGGCGGCGTCGGCCGCGTCGGCGAAATCGTTCAGGTTCTGGTCGAAGACCTCGACGATCAGTTCCTTCTTGTTCGCGAAGCGGCGGTACACCGTGCCGACACCCACACCGGCGCGCTCGGCCACGTCGTCGAGGGTGATCTCGAGTCCGTGGTCGGCGAACAGTTCCCGCGCCGCGGCGATGATCCGCTGCTGATTGCGTGCGGCATCGGCCCGCAGGCGCCGGGGCGGAGAGGCGACCGTGGCGTGATTCACACCGTCATTCTATCAACATCGCGGATTAACCGGAGGCGTTATCTCCGTTATCGTGATAGCTTCTTCGGGTAAGCGGAGGGATGTTCTCCGGATCAACGCTCGAGACAAAGGGTACACATGACTACCGCGATCGACCGCGGGGCACCGGCCCCGGAGCGAACGGGAAGTGGGCGGCGCGGCTCGCACGCCCTGCGCTGGTGGGTGCTCGCCGTCCTCGGCGTCGCCCAGCTCATGGTCGTGCTGGACGCGACCGTGGTGAACATCGCACTGCCCGCCGCGCAGCAGGATCTCGGCTTCAGCGACGGCGACCGCTCCTGGGTGGTCACCGGCTATGCGCTGGCGTTCGGCAGCCTGCTGCTGCTCGGCGGCCGCCTCAGCGACCTGTTCGGCAGGCGCAACACCTTCATCATCGGTTTGGTCGGCTTCGCGCTCGCCTCCGCCGTCGGTGGCGCGGCCACCAGTTTCGAGATGCTCGTCGCGGCCCGCGTCGGACAGGGCGTCTTCGGCGCGCTGCTGGCGCCCGCCGCCCTCTCCCTGCTCACCGTGACCTTCACCGAACCGTCCGAACGGGCGAAGGCGTTCGGTATCTTCGGCGCCGTAGCGGGCACCGGCGGCGCCATCGGGCTGCTGCTCGGCGGCGCGCTGACCGAATGGGCCTCCTGGCGCTGGGTGATGTTCGTGAACCTCGCCTTCGCCGCCGTCGCGCTGGTCGGCGCCGTGCTGTTGCTCGCCAAGCACGCCGGCACCGAGCGGCCCAAGCTCGACATCCCCGGCACGGTCGTGGTGACCGCGGGCCTGTTCGGCATCGTCTACGGGTTCTCGCACGCGGAATCGCACGGGTGGACCAACGGCGTCACCCTCGCGTTCCTGCTCGGCGGCGCGGCGCTGATCGCGGTGTTCGCCTGGCTGGAGACCCGGGTCGCGCACCCGCTGCTTCCGATGCGGATCGTGCTCGACCGGATGCGCGGCACCTCCTACCTGACGGTCTTCGTCATGGGCATCGGGATGTTCGCGATCTTCCTGTTCCTCACCTACTACATGCAGCTGACCCTGGGCTACTCGCCGATCATGACCGGCGTGGCGTTCCTGCCGATGGTCGCCGCCATGGTGGCCTCCTCGACCACCGCCCCGTCGTTGCTGCTGCCGAAGCTCGGCCCGAAGGTCGTGGTCAGCGGTGGGTTCCTGATCGCGGCGGCGGGCATGGCCTGGCTGACCAGGATCGGCTTGGACACCGGCTACGCCAGCCACATCCTGCCCGCCCTGATCCTGCTCGGTCTCGGCCTCGGCGGTGCGATGTCGACCGCCTTCCAGGGCGCCACCTCCGGCGTGCAGCACGAGGACGCGGGCGTGGCATCGGCCATGATCAACACCAGCCAGCAGGTCGGTGGATCGATCGGCACGGCCCTGCTGAGCACGATCGCGGCATCCGCGGCCACCGACTACCTGTCCACCCGTACGCCGGACCCGCTCACCATCGCCCAGTCCGCGATCGAGAGCTACACCACCAGTTTCTGGTGGGCCACGGCGATCTTCGTCGCGGGCGGCATCCTGACGGCGGTGCTCATGCCGAGCGCAGCGCCCGCGCCCGCCGAGGGGGAGCCGGTGCTCGCCCACTGAGTCGAGTGCGGTGGCGCAGGCCCGGTTTCCGGCGCAGCGGCCGCCGTCCCGCGATTCCGTCGCGGGGCGGCGGCCGTCGTCGTTCGCCGAGCCGTGCGACGGCATTCGATCGAAGCGACGCGACCGCACCGCGGCCGGAACTGTGCTATGCGATTGCCGATCAGTCGATTAGAGCTGTCCGGTCCGATATGGGAGCAAATCTCTCCGCCGCGCGGATCCCGATCTCGGGACGTGGCGCCGATCATCGCGCACGACACGCGGGGTTCGTCCGCCGCACACGGCAAAGCGCGCCAGAATCACCATCATTGGTGCAAAATACGAGCTAGGTCAGTGTGGCGGGCCTTGCTGGTCGGCGGTCCGCCTTCCGGTTCACGCGGTAGATCTCATGGGATGCTTTGCGACCGGGATCCCGATGATTCCGACCGCTCCGGTGTGGGTAGCCAAGAGGCTGCTGTGCACCCATTCCTGTACCGGCGCACCCGGCGGTCGCACCACCTTCTCCACCCCACCCGCGAGGTTCGTAGACTCCTCGGACCGGGCGCGGCACTTCCCGCCGCGCTCGTCCGCCTCGGGGGGTGGCGGTGGCGTGGCCGGGGCGTCGCAGCCCGGTGCGGGCATGGCACGGTGAGTACCTGGTTCGGCTCGGCGATCGACGGGAACGGCACGACGGAAGGGGGCAGGCATGAGTGGTTCGCAAGCGGGCGCCGCCACGGCGGGACGGTGGCGCCCCGCGGCACGGCTCACCGTGCTGCTCGACGAGGACGACAAATGGCGGCACACGCCCCTGTATCACGAGATCGTGCGCCGGGCCAGGGACGGCGGACTGGCTGGTGCCAGCGTGTGGCGCGGCATCGAGGGATACGGCGCGTCCTCGCATGTGCACACCACCCGGATGCTCGATATCGCCGACCATCTGCCGCTGATGCTGATGCTGGTCGACGAGCCGGAACGCTTGCGCGCCTTCGTCGAGCGGAACGCCGAACTGTTCACCTCGGTCAACGTCACATTGGCGCCGGTGGACCAGTGGCAGGAAGGTGAGCGATGACCAGACCCCGTGGCAAGCCCGGCGACCCGGCCGCAGCACTCGCGGCACCAGCGGAATTCGCCTCGCCGGTGCCGTCGGGCACGGTGGCCGTTAGCATTGTCGGTTCGGCGCGGCTCGGTGATCAGGGCGGCGCGTCGGCGGGTGATCGATCGCTCGCCGCCGCGGAAGCGGGCTTCCGCACCGTGCCGACCGCGTTCAGCAGATACGGCGGCGAGACGTTCCGGCTGGCGGCCGAGATGAACGTGGCCGCGGGGTCGGCGGTGACCGGGCGGTCGTGGACATGATCCTGATGACGAGCCGGGCGCAGCCGATACGGAAGGGAGACCCGAGCATGGCCCACGATCGAGCCGGGCGTCCCGCACGTCCCACCGATCTGGAAGACATCGCGCATCTGGTGACGGCGTACTACAGCCGTGTTCCGGACGCGGAGGATCCGGCCCAGCGGGTGACGTTCGGGACGTCGGGACATCGCGGCTCCAGCCTGGACGGCGCGTTCAACGAGGCGCACATCCTCGCGATCACCCAGGCGATCGTGGAATACCGCGCCACCAGGGGCATCACCGGGCCGGTCTATCTGGCCAGGGACACACACGCGCTGTCGGAGCCCGCCTGGACCACCGCGCTCGAGGTGCTCGCCGCCAACGACGTCACGGCGGTGATCGATGCGCGCGACCGCTACACGCCCACGCCCGCGCTCAGTCACGCTGTGCTGCGCCACAATCGGGGCGGCGCCAAGCACCAGGCCGACGGCATCGTGGTCACCCCCTCGCACAACCCGCCCCGCGACGGTGGCTTCAAATACAACCCGCCGCACGGCGGCCCGGCCGACAACACCGCCACCGACGCCATCGCCGCCCGCGCGAACGAACTGCTGCGCGGCGGGCTCACCGGCGTCAAGCGCACCACGCTGGAGCGCGCGCTGGCCACCGGCGTCGAACGCTACGACTACCTCGACCACTACATCGACGACCTGCCCAACGTGCTGAACCTGGACGCGATCCGCGGCGCGGGCATCCGGCTCGGCGCCGACCCGATGGGCGGCGCCAGCGTCGACTACTGGGAGGAGATCGGCCAGCGCTACGACCTCGAACTCGAGGTGGTCAATCCTTTCGTCGACCCCACCTGGCGGTTCATGACGCTCGACAGCGACGGCAAGATCCGGATGGACCCGTCCTCCCGCTACGCGATGGCCTCGCTGATCGCGATCAAGGACGACTACGACATCTCCACCGGCAACGACGCCGACGCCGACCGGCACGGCATCGTCACGCCCGACGGCGGGTTGATGAATCCGAACCACTTCCTCGCGGTGGCCATCGAATACCTGGTCGCCAACCGGATGGGCTGGGACGCGCTGACCAAGATCGGCAAGACCGCGGTGACGTCGTCGATGATCGACCGGGTGGTCTCCGTGCTCGGTCGCGACGTGCACGAGGTGCCGGTGGGATTCAAGTTCTTCGTTCCCGGATTGTTCAGCGGCAGCCTGGCCTTCGGCGGCGAGGAGAGCGCGGGCGCGTCGTTCCTGCGGATGGACGGCACGGTCTGGACCACCGACAAGGACGGCATCCTGCTCGCCCTGCTCGCCGGGGAGATCGCGGCGGTCACCGGCCAGAGCCCGTCGGCGCGCTACGTCGAACTCGAGCGCCGCTACGGCAGTCCCGCCTACGCGCGGATCGACGCGTCCGCGACCGCGGAACAGAAAGAGCTGCTCGCGAAGTTGACTCCGGACATGATCACCACGAAGGAGATCGCCGGGGAGCCGGTCACGGCCGTGCTCACCAGGGCGCGGGGCAACGGCGCGCCGCTGGGCGGCCTCAAGGTGACCACCAAGAACGCGTGGTTCGCCGCTCGCCCCTCCGGCACCGAGGACAAGTACAAGATCTACGCGGAGTCGTTCCACGGCCCGGAGCACCTCGCCGAGGTGCAGACGGCCGCGGAGGAATTGGTGGGGCAGGCGCTGTCCGGTGACCGGTAGATCCAAGCCCCTGCCCACCGAGATCTGGGTGCTGGTCGGGGGCGCGTTCGTCATCGCCATCGGGTTCGGCCTCGTCGCCCCGGTGCTGCCGCAGTTCGCGCGCGGTTTCGGCGTCGGCGTGGCGGCCGCTTCGGCGATCGTGTCCGCGTTCGCCCTGATGCGGTTGCTGTTCGCGCCGCTCAGCGGACGGTTGGTGCAACGGCTGGGGGAGCGCTCGGTCTATCTCGGCGGGCTGCTGATCGTCGCGGTGTCCACGGGCGCCAGCGCGTTGGCGCAGAGCTACTGGCAGCTCATGGTGTTGCGGTCGCTCGGCGGCATCGGATCGACCATGTTCACCGTGTCGTCGCTGGCGCTGGTCATCCGGATGTCCCCGCCCGAGCAGCGCGGCCGGGTCTCCGGGTTGTGGTCGACCAGCTTCCTGGTCGGCTCGGTGAGCGGGCCGCTGGTGGGCGGCGGGTTGTCCGGGCTCGGGCTGCGCTGGCCGTTCGTCATCTACGCCGTCGCGTTGCTCGCCGTGAGCGTGGCGGTGCACCTGAGCCTGCGGCATTCGGAACTGGCCGCGCCGGAACCGGTCGGCGGCGTCCGCATGATGTCCTTCCGGGAGGGCTTGGCGCGGCCGGAGTACCGGGCGGTGCTGCTGTCGAACTTCGCCAATGGCGCGGCCGTCTTCGGCGTCCGGATGGCGTTGGTGCCGCTGCTCGTCGTCGAGGTGCTGCGCCAGGCGCCGGGTATGGCCGGTGTCGCGTTGACGGTGTTCGCGGCGGGGAACGTCGCGGTGCTGTTCGCCTCCGGGCGATTGTCCGACCGGTGGGGGCGCAAACCGTTCGTCATCGTCGGCTCGCTGGTGTGCGCGGCGGGAACGGCGGGGCTCGGCCTGGCGACCGACCTGCCGTGGCTGCTCGCCACCTCGTTCCTGGCCGGGCTCGGCTCCGGCATGTTCACGCCCGCCCAGCAAGCGGCCGTCGCCGACATCATCGGCCCCAAGGCGCGCGGCGGCCCGGTGCTGGCCGGCTTCCAGATGGCCGCCGACCTCGGCACCGTCATCGGGCCGGTCGCCGTGGGCGCCCTGGCCCAGCAGGTGTCCTATGAGCTGGCGCTCGGCGTGACCGGCGCGCTGCTGGCCGTGGCGGCGCTCGTCTGGGCCGTCGTTCCCGAGCCGTCGCGGCGGGGGAGTTCCGTTCAATCGGAGATTCCTTCCGACCGGTCCGACGGAGCCGACGACACCGAGCGGCAAGCGGCCGAGATCGATCGGGCGCTGAGCGACGTGTCCGGCGCGCCGGTAGCCGACAGCGCGGTGCCGGTGGTGGCCTCTTCCGGGGCGGCTCCGAGTGGTGACGGCATAGAAGACGCGCCGCACCCTTCTGGGTTTGAATCGATGCCCGAGGGCGTCGGGGCCCCGGCGGAGTCCGACGGGCTGGTGCGTCGTGCCCCCGCCGCGCGCGGCGATCGGCCTGGAGTGGCAGCGGATTCCCGGCCGGTGACGCCCGCGCCGGGGACCGCGGTCGTCGATTCGGACGTGGAGAATCCGCCGGGGCGCCCGATGTCTCGCGGTAAACGACGTCGGCCGGAGCGGCGTGCCCGCCGCAGGCGTTGAGCAGGACGGATTGCCCTGAACGTTCGCGGGAGAGTATGCGGCGGACGGCGGGGATGTGGCTGCCCAGCCCACGCCGGACAGTGGTCGATGCCGTTCGGCGAACCTGCTCCGGTTCGCGCGGGACGCGGCTGGTGAGGTGGCCAGGCCGGCGCGGGGGTGAGCGCCGGGCTCGGAGGGGTGAATCGGCTGTTGTTGTGAAGTCGGCGCGGGTTGTCGCCGATGTCCCTCGGCGAACCTCCCCCCCACATCACACCTGGACGCGGCTGGTAGGCGATGAAGATTGTCGCGGGGGCAGCACCGGGCTGAGTCGGCTGCTGCCGAGGCAGTGGGGACTCGGCGCGGGCGGTCGCCGCCACCATTTCGTGCGTTGCCCTGCATGGACGCGCGGAGTCTGCGGGGACCGAACTCCTGCTGCTCGGCCGGTGCCGGAACCTAGCTGTGTAGGTGCGCTCGCTGTGGGTGGGGGTGGATCGGATCCGTGGCCCGGCGGTGGGGATGGCGGTTGGTTGCGGCAAAGTGTCCATGTGAGCGAATCGCGTTCGAAGTACACGCCCCGGCCGATGTCCAGTGCGACCACCTATGCGCTCGGTGCGGTCGCTCTCGTGTTGATCGTGTTGATCGTCATCGCGGCGATCCGCTGGGGGCGGGACGACGCGGCCGTCCGGAACGACGGCTACGGGTCGGCGCGCAACGAGACGGTGCACTCGGTGCTCGAGCAGAACGGAGCGATTCTGCTCGGCCGCCCGGACGCGAAGAAGACCATCGACATCTTCGAGGACCCGCTGTGCCCCGGCTGCGGCAGCCTGGAGCGCATCTACGGCCAAGAGATCGCGCAGAAGATCGATGAGGGCGCGCTGGCCGTGCGCTATCGCTTGGTGAACTTTCTCGATGCGCGCTCCGGGAGCAAGGATTACTCCACCCGCGCCGTCGCCGCGAACCAGTGTGTGGCCGAGGCGGGTTCGGGACCCGTCTACTCCAAGTTCCACACCGAGCTGTTCACCACCAAGCGCCCCAGTGAAGGCGGCGCCGACCTGAGCAACGAGGAGCTCGCCACGATCGCGGGCGATGCCGGGGCCGCCGAACCCGTCCGGCAATGCATCGCCACCGGAGCCAAGGTCGACGCCGCCCGCGGCAGCGCCATGGCGCAGACGGCGGCGCTCGGCACGGCCTTGGGCGGCTCCGCGGCCACACCCGCGATCTTCGACGGTACGACCAAGGTCGACACCAACGACGAGAACTGGGTGGTCTCGCTCACCCGGTGACCGGCGGACTCCTGCGCTGTTCCCGGCAGGCGACGCTCTCGGTGATTTCCCTCACCAAGCGGGGCTTTCGACACGGCACCGGCTGCCTTCGGCGTCCTGACAAATCCGGGTCTCGGCGGAGGGAAGGGCCGGGACGCCGACTCCACCAAATCGACGCCCCGGCCCGCTCGACGGCGCGACCCGACATCCCCAGCCCCCGAGATCGCCGCCCGCCGAGCTTTCGGTTGGCCTGGGGCCGGGCGACGGCTCCACCTGCCGCCACCCGGCCCGCGCACTCGACAGCGCGATCCGGCCCCCTGCCCCAAGACCGCGCCTCGAGATGTTTCATCACCTGCTAAGACGTTGTGCCGCTACTCGTTTCGTTTTGCGGCCGCCCCGCCAGCGTGCCGACCGATCGCCACCGCGATCCGGCGTCAGGTACATCCGTCTCGCGCCAGGCGACCGCTGGACACTCGGAAACGAACAAACCAGCAACCCCATCTGCTCTGCTCGATCCGAGCGTCCAACCGCCTACCGACCCACACCCCGCACAATCGAAACTACTTCGAACACATGTTCGATACTAACCCCGATCGCCGCCTCCTGTCACCCCCGAATCGAGGCGATTTGGTTGCTGACACACCGTTGGTGTAACTTCATTCAAGCGCGGCGGGGACGCCCGGAGCGCAACCGACCAGGGGCTATGGCGCAGCTGGTAGCGCACCACACTGGCAGTGTGGGGGTCAGGGGTTCGAGTCCCCTTAGCTCCACAAAACATCAGGTCAGGCTCGGTTTTCAACCGGGCCTGACCTGTTTTGTGTGCACAGCCGAGTCTCGGCGCGCCCGGTATGCGGGATTCCGGAGGTCCCGAAAGGTCGGTCATGCCGATACGGCCGGCGAACAGTGCTGTCGGTCAGAGGCGCGTCGCGGTGTGGACGAGATCGGCGACGGCTTTGGATCTGCTGTGTGGTGGCCAAGCGATGACGGTCGTGACGGCTGGTGCGTCTTGCACGGGCACGACGGCGTGCTCGTCGCGTAGCTGGGTTCGCAGCGACTCGGGCACGACCGCGCAGGCCAGTCCGAGGGCGATCAGTTGGAAGAGTTGGGTGTGGTCGCGCACCTGCGGGCCGGGGCCTTCCGGATAGCTGCCGTCCCGTCCAGGCCAGCGCGGCAGGGGCAGGTTCGTCAGAGCGTCGACCTCGGCCAACCGCACATGCGTCCGATTGGCGAGGGGATGTCCCGCAGGCAGGACCACGACTTGATGTTCGGTGTGCAGATCCTCGGTGTCGAATCCGGCTGTCGTGTCGTAGGGCCGGTGGAGCAGAGCGACGTCGGCACGCCCGTTGCGCAGCAGACTTTCCGGCTGGCCCGGCCCGCACAGCATCACCTCGACGGCCGCGGCGTCCGGTTCGGCGGCGTAGGCGTGCAGCAGTTTCGACAACAGTTCGCTGGACGCTCCAGCTTTGGTGGCCAGCACCACACCGGGCTGGTCGGCCGCGGCACGGCGGGTTCGCCGCTCGGCGGCTTCGACCGCGTCGAGGGCGGCCCGGGCCTCCCGCAGCAGCACCGCCCCGGCCTCGGTCAAGGCGATGGCGCGCGAGGTGCGGTGCAGCAGGACGACTCCGAGCCGCCGTTCGAGCTGCTGGATGGCTCGTGACAGTGGTGGTTGCGCGATCGCGAGCCGTTTCGCCGCCCGCCCGAAGTGCAACTCCTCGGCGACGGCGACGAAGTATCGCATCTCCCGCGTCTCCACCGGGTCAGGGTATCCGGCGATGACCACGACCGATATCCGTGCGGTATCGCCGCGCACCCGATCGGTCTTGGACGCCGCACCCGCAGCCGCAGCAGGATCGGCGGTGTGAGTGAACAGACGATCGCGCTGGTGACCGGCGCGAACAAGGGGATCGGATACGAGATCGCCGCCGGCCTGGGCGCGCTCGGCTGGCGAATCGGTGTGGGCGCGCGCGATCGGCAACGGCGCGAGACCGCGGTGGAGAAGCTGCGCGCCGCTGGGACCGATGCGTTCGGCGTTCCGCTCGACGTGACCGACGACGCGAGCGTGGCCGCGGCGGCCGGATTGATCGCCGACCATGCCGGAGGGCTCGATGTTCTGGTCAACAACGCCGCGATCACCGGCGGTATGCCGCAGACGCCGGCCACGGTCGATGCCGCGACCGTGCGAATCGTCGTGGAAACCAACGTGATCGGCGTCATCAGGGTCACCAACGCGATGCTGCCGATGCTGCGCGCCTCGGCCGCACCGCGGATCGTCAACATGTCCAGCAGCGTCGGCTCGCTCACCCTGCAAACCACACCCGGCGTCGACATGGGCCCGGTTCCCGCCGCCTACTTGGCCTCGAAGACCTTCCTCAACGCCCTTACTATCCAATACGTCAAGGAACTGGGTGATACCAACATCCTGATCAACTCCGGCTGTCCCGGTTTCACCGCCACCGACCTCAACGGCTTCCGAGGCGTCCGCACACCGCAACAGGGCGCGGCCATCGCGATTCGCCTCGCGACCCTGCCCGACGACGGGCCGACCGGCGGATTCTTCGACGACGCCGGAACGGTGCCCTGGTGACGGACACGCCGGTGCCCGCCATTCCCCTTCTCGAGGTCAGCGGCGCGTCGCGCGTCGGAGGAGAAGCAAGACCACCGCAAAGGCGGTCAGGTACGACGAGTTCGGGCTCACTCGATCCCGAATTCCGCTCTGATCGCGGCGAACAGCGTGTCCACCTCGGAGCCGAAGACCAACGCGGTGGTGTACAGCGTCGTCATCGCGGCTTCGAGGGCGTCGGGTCGGCAGGCGTCGATGATGGTGGGCAGCGCGAAGGACGGGCGGTGGATCGGGCCCGGATCGAAGGGGTTCGCCGCCGCACCGGCCGGACCCATCGTTGCTTCGATGGCTCCCACGTGCTCGTCGTCCGGCGGGCCGAAGTCCTCGTCGTGCAGCCGGGTCATGGCCGCGTCCGCGTCGTCGAACGGGGGCGGTAGCGGTCGGCCGTCCCGCAGCGCCGCCAGGGCGGGTCGTACCCACGGCCGGTCGGTGAGCCCGGCTTTCGCGCAAGCCTTCGCCGCTGACCAGCGTGCCAGTCGCCGCAACTCGGGATCACCCATGCCGGCGATCGCCTCGGCGAGCGCGCGGTCGTGGCGGGCCAGGTCTTCCGCGCCGGGGTGATCTTCGAGCCGGGGTATCGGCTCCCCACCCCAGCGCCGTCGCTGGAAAGCGGCCGCTTGCTCCGCCAGTTCATCGATGTGCAGGCGGCGCGAGCCTTCGTCGTCGACTACGACGACCCATTCCTCCGCGCCGTGGACCGGCGCGGTGACCTCGGGTAGCGGGACATCCTCGGGCACACCGTATCCGGGCATGTCCCACTGCACAGCAGGCAGCGGTTCACTGCCGTCGTCCGGCCATAACCGGATACGCCACACATCGCCGGGTTCGGTCGACCCGGGCCAGCCATAGTTGACGAATCCGCGGCCGCTGACCTCGATCAGGTACTCGCCCTTCGGCACAGGGCAGTCGGCCGCGCCGTCGACCGGCGACGAGAGGCACAGTGTGCTCTCCTGTCCGACTCGCAACCTCGTCTCGCACACCTGCTGCCATTCGGCGCGGTCGTCGGGCGGACGCTCGTCCCACAGCTGAACCGTCACCGGCATCCGGAAGTTGTTCTGGTGCGGGCTCAACACCAGCACCGCGAGCCCATCGGAGGCGAAAGGATGCGCCGCTAGTGCGCGGTCGAGCAGTTCGAGTTCATCGACCGGACCATCGATGCCGCCGTCGATGCGAAACTGTCCGTAATCCATGAACAGGTATACGGTTTCCTCGCTGACCGGTTGCCTCGACCTGGTGCTCACTGCGTCATCTTGGCAGGCGAGCAATGCCCCTGCGCGAGGGCGACGTTCCCGGTCAGGGGAGTCCGCATGCCGGATTCTCATCCTTGGCCGCCGAGTCGCCGCCGATCGTGGTCAGACGGCGACCCGGTCCGTGGCGAGGAAATCGTCGACGAAGCCCAGCGCGCGGGCTTCCAAGCCCGCGTAGTGGGCTTCGCGGACGGCGCCGGTGAGGGCTTCGTCGAGCAGAAGGTTGCCCGCCGCGTCCAGGCGCTGCCGCTTCTCCTCCGCGCCGGGCAACAGCCCCACCGATGAATGGGTGAGGCCGCAGTAGTAGGCGATGCCGTCGTCGAGTTGCGCGCTGAGCGCATCCTGCATGAGTTCCACGACCGCGTCGTCGTCCGCCGCGCCCGCCAGTCCCAGCCACAGCATCCGCTTGCCCGCGAGCCGGGATTTGCTGCGGCCGTAGGCGAATCCGTAGTTCCACACCCGATCGATCCAGCCCTTCAGAATCGCCGGGACCTGCATCCAGTACACCGGGAACACCGCGACGATCACGTCGGCGGCGAGGATGCGCCGCATATGGCTCTCGACCTCGGGGGAGTACGCCTTCTCTCGATTGCCCCATTCCGGGAGGTCGGCCGCGGTCATGCGGGGATCGAAGTTCTCGGCGTGCAGGTCCAGCAGGTCGATTCGGTAGCCCGCCGCGGTGAGCCGCCGGGTGGCCAGCCGGGCGATGTGGGCGGTCAGCGAACTGGGCCGGGGGTGAGCGACGACGACCAGTGCGGTGCGAGTGGTCGCGGTATCCACGGTCGGGTTGTGTTGCACGAGGGCCTCCCTGGTGGGTCCGGAGTTCCGGACGATCGGTTGTGCGGTCCGGACTTCATTCCACACTGGCGACCATGGACGATCTATGGGTAAAGATCTACATTTGATAGGAGTTCGTCTACGCTGATGGCGTGGACCCTTTGAGCAAACTGTTGGGTGGCATCCGTGCCGAAGGCGCCGTGCTCACCACCGCGGTCCTGGAAGCACCGTGGAGCATCCGGTTCGCCGACGAGGCGCCGCTGACCATGGTGACCGTGCTGCGCGGTGGGGGAACACTGCTGCTGCCGGGCGGTGTTGAGCGCCGGATCACGATGGGGGACACCGCGGTAGTGCGCGGCCCGGAACCATTCGTCCTCGTCGACCGCCCAGATACTGTCGGCCTGCCGCACGAGCAATACGAGGTCGCCTGCTTCGCGCCGGAGGCGAAATGCGATCCCGCGCTCGACGGCGGTCGCTGGGGCAACACCCCCGCCGGTGAGACCACCACTCTCATCGTCGGCGCCTATCGGGCGTCCGGCCGGCGCCACGAACGGCTGTTGCGTGCCATACCGCCCGTCTTGGTCGTGACCGACGATGTGGAGGTGTGCGCGTGGATGGAGTCGATCGCCGCGGACGCGGCCAAGCGTCCGGCCGGTGCGCAGGCGATGATGGACCGGCTGCTCGACTGGGCTCTGGTGTGCACGCTGCGCGACTGGTTCGATGAGCTGGACGCCGACGCGCCGGGTTGGTATCGCGGTCCGGCCGATCCGGTGGTGGGGCCGGCATTGGCGGCCATGCATGGAAAGCCCGCCGCCGGTTGGACGGTCGCGTCGCTGGCGTCCGAGGCAGGGGTATCGCGGGCGCTGTTCGCACGGCGGTTCGCCGAGGTCATGGGGCAGTCGCCCGTGGCGTATCTCACCGAATGCCGGATGGACGAGGCGGAGGAACTCCTGGCCGACCGCAGTCTCACCGTGGCGCAGGTGGCGAAGGCCGTCGGTTACGCCGACGCTTTCGGTTTCAGTGCGGCGTTCAAGCGACATCGGGGAATCCGCCCCAGCGAATTCCGCGCCACCGCCGATCTCGGAGCGTGAACCGGCACGGAACCTGTGTCGAAGCAGGAGGTGGTCTGGTGGCCTGCTCTCGCGAAAGCCACTGCGGCTGCCACAGCGATGTGGCGGCGATATCTCGCTGCCAGCGCGGCTACAGTCTCGCCGCGGTGGCTGCGGGTTCTCGAAACCGGCTGCCAGCGGCGACTGCGTGAGGCGGCAGCCGGGATCGATCAAGAGCCCATGCTCGAGAGGCGCCCGGGGTCTGGTCCGCACCGGCATTCGTCCGATGAGCACCGCCAATCGCTGACCTGGGGGCGCACCGCCGCGACCGAGGCATCGAGATGGGCAGGTGGGTTCCCGGCGGACTTGGGTATCCGGTCGGTGTCCCGCGGCGCTTCCGTCGTGGCACATGGGATGGGAGGAGCACCATGACCCACACCGGCCTTTCCGGCACCGCCGGGCGCATCGCCCACAACAGCGTGTTCGCGCGGTTCGCCCGCGCGGGCTACGTCATGTCCGGCCTCGTGCACCTGCTCATCGGCTACATCGCCATCCGGCTGGCCTTCGGCGGCGGGGGGAACGCCGATCAGTCCGGCGCGATGGCCGAGCTGGCGAACAAGCCGGGCGGCACGATCACGCTCTGGGTAGCTGCGGCCGCGTTTGTCGTGATGGCGCTGTGGCGGCTGATGGAGGCTGTCTTCGGCAAAGCGTCCGAACCGGCGGCCGACAGCAAGAAGTCCGAGGCGTTCGACCGCGTCAAGGCGTTCTCCCTGTTCGCGGTCTACACGGGATTGGCTGTCACCGCGTTCCGTTTCGCCCATGGCAGTGGGCGGTCGAGCAGCAGCCAGAGTGTGGGGCTCACGGCGCGGTTGATGCAGAACACGGCCGGCGCGATCGCTCTCGTCGTGGGCGGGCTGGTCATCATCGCGGTCGGCGGCTATCACGTGTACAAGGGCGCCACGCGGAACTTCCTCGACGACCTGCGCGGACCGCAGAGCGCGTTCGTGCGGCGGCTGGGCACGGCAGGCTACATCGCGAAGGGGCTGGCCGTCGCCGCGGTCGGGTTGCTGGTGATTCTCGCGGCGACCGAATCCGATCCGAACAAGTCCGCCGGACTGGACGGAGCCATCAAGACGCTCGGCGCGCAACCGTTCGGCGTGGCCCTGCTCCTGATCGCCGGGCTGGGCATCATCACTTACGGGCTCTACAGCTTCGTCATGGCCCGCAGCGCCAAGATGTGACGACAGCTACCGCGCAGCGGTCAGCAGCCTCGGTTGGCGCCACAGGTCGTCGAGCTCCTCGGGGAGATCCGGGACCGATCGGCCGTAGGACGCGGCCAGCTCGCTCGGACTCTCGGCTCGCACCGACCAGCCGTGCTCGGCCAGCCACCGGGCCGGATCGGCCCGTTCGTCGTCGTAGAACAGCTCGGCCGGATCGACGTCCCCGAACGGGTTGTAGCGGCCGAAATACTTGGACTCCACATTCGCGAAGCGTTTGACGTCGACTCCGGCCACGAAGCTCTCCACGGCCAGCCTGCTGCCGGGCGCGGACAGTGCGTCGATGTGTTCGAACAACCTGTCCTGTGCCGCACCGGGAAGATAGGGCAACAGTCCCTCGGCCGACCACGCGGTCGGCGCGGCCGGGTCGAAGCCGGCGCCGCGCAGCGCGGCGGGCCAGTCTTCGCGCAGGTCCACCGGCACCGTGCGTCGCTCGGCCTTGGCTCGCGCGCCGTGCTCGGTGAGCACCTTCTCCTTGAATTCCAGCACTTTGGGCTGATCGATCTCGAACACCGTCGTCCCCGCGGGCCAGTTCAGGCGCTGTGCCCGCGCGTCCAGTCCCGCCGCTACGATCACGGCTTGCCGAACGCCCGCGGCCGCGGCCGAGAGGAAGAAGTCGTCGAAGAACTTCGTTCGCAAGCCCATGAACCCGGGGACCAGCGGTATGTCGTCGAGCGGGGAGGGGTCCGCCAAGAGTCCGGTGAAGTGCGGGTGGCCCGAAGCCGCGACGAACAGTGGTGCGTAGTCGTCCCGGATCAGCGGATCGGGAGCGGCTGTCTCCAGGGCCCGGAACGTCGCGACCCCCAACGCGGTGAGCCCGACACTACTGACGATGTCCCATACGTCTCCGTCGGTGCGCATCGGTCAGACCACCGCCGCGGTCTCGTGCTCGAGCACTTCGCTGGCCGCGCGTTCGCCGGAGCGGATGGCCCCGTCGATCCAGCCGCACATGACCGCGGAACTCTCGGTGCCCGCCCAGTGGATACGGCCGCACGGCTCACGCAGGGCATGGCCGAATTGCGTGAGCACGCCGGTGGGCGCGTGACTGAGCATCCCGCCGCCGGAATAACGCTCCGCACTCCAATCCTGCTCGATGTAGTCGACCGGTGCGCCTGCCTTCCGGCCGAATCGCTCGACGAGGGCGTCGAGGATCGCGCGCCTGCGTTCCGTCTCGTCGAGCCGGGCGATCTGCCGCGCGAGCGGTCCCTCGATGATGACGCACAGGACACCGGGCCGCCCGGTGTCCGTGCACGCGTCGATGGTGATCGTCGCGGGGGAGCCCGGCGCGGCGGACTGCCCCGACAAGCCGTCGTCGCGCCAGAACGGCTCGTCGTACACGACGGAGACCTTGATGATCGAACCGCTCGGCATGCGCTGATGCAGGAACATGCGGTCGGCGGGCAGCATCGGTTTGTACGAGATCTGGCCGGCGACCGCGAGGGGCACGGTCACGATCGCCCGGCGCGCCCGCACCCTCAGGTCCGACGCGCGCACCGTCACTCCCGAATCGTCCTGGTGGATGCAGCGGACCGGCTGCGAAAGGTGGATCGCGTCGCCGAGTTCGGCGGCCATCGGCCGGTAGATCGCGCCCATGCCCCCGATCGGCCGCGCATCCTGCGCCGCGTCCTTGACCCCGAGGACGAAGCCCGGCCCGCCGCCGGAAGCCATCTGATACAGGACGAACAGCAAGGAGACTTCCGAAGCCGCCGAGGTGTAGCAACCGGCGACGGCGGTCTCGAGCAGATCGTGCGCGGGCTTGGACAGGACGTTGGCTTCCAGCCAGTGCGCCAGGCTGACCTGATCCCATTTGTCGGCCTTCTTCGCCGCCCACGGCGCTTCCAGCGGCACCGACTTGCACATGTGTCCCAGCTCGAGGAAGACGGCGCCGAGGTTCATCGCCGCCCACGGGCTCATCGTCCACGGGATCGTTCCGGTGTAGCGGTGCTGCTTGCCGTCGACCACCATCATGGCCTCGCCGCCGGTGTACTGCTTGTAGCTCGAGACGCCGAACTCGGTCATCAGCGCTTGCACGCGGTCCTGACCCGGCCCGATCCAGGCGCCGCCGCGATCGATCCAGCACCCGTCGTCGCGCACCTGGGTGAAGGTGCGCCCGCCGAGCCGGTCCCTGGCCTCGAGCAGCGCCACCGATCGACCCATCTGTTTCAGCCGCAGCGCGGCCGTCAATCCGGCGAATCCCCCGCCGATTACGCAAAAGTCGACGTCTGTCATGGCGTGCCGTCCTCGGGTTGCAGTTCGCGCACAGCCGCCGTGTCCCTGCGCTCGACCGGCGCACTCGACACAGCGGGTGCGATTCGCCTTCGATCAGGTCAACGCGTCGAAATAACGGGGCAATTCTATAGCAACCCATAGCGGCCGGTCATCTCGAGCCGTTTCCGGTGCGGACGCCCTTCGAGCTGCTTAGGCTCACGGATTCTGTTGTTCGAACCGCCTGGAGCTTCTCCGATGACGATGCCCACGTCCTCCGCGCACAGCCGCGCACCGCACGGTTCGCCGATCGACACCGACGGCCCCCGAATCCCTTTGTTCGCCGACGAATTCGCCGCGGACCCGCACGGTGCCTATCGCGCGATGCGGGAGCGGTACGGATCGCTGGCGCCGGTGGAACTGGCGCCGGGCGTGCCGGCCACCTTGGTGCTGGGGTATCACACCGCCGTGCGGATCTTGAACGATCCCGACCACTTTCCGGCCGACCCCCGCGCCTGGGAGCAGGACATCGCCGCCGACTGTCCGGTGCTGCCGATGATGCAGTGGCGGCCGAACGCGTTGCGCAACGCCGGAGCCGAGCATGCCCGTTATCGGCAAGCCAATGTCGCGGGTCTGGCCAAGGTCGATCTGTACGGCCTGCACGACACCGTCGCGCAGCTGGCGACACCGCTGATCAACTCGTTCTGCGCGGACGGGTCGGCGGATATCGTGCGCCAGTACGCTTTTCCGCTCGCCTTCGCGGTGCTGAACGCCATGCTGGGGTGTCCGGCCGAGATCGCGCAGCGCGCCGCGAGCGGTATGGCCGCGATCTTCGAGGGCGTCGACGCGGAGCAGGGGAACAAGATGCTCATCGGCTCGCTGGGTGAGCTGACGGTGTTGAAACGGGCCGAGCCAGGTGACGACATCACGACACGGATACTCCGGCACCCGACCGGGCTGAGCGACACCGAAGTCGTGCACCAGCTGGGGACGCTCTACGGCGCGGGGATCGAGCCGCAGCTGAATCTGATAGTCAACACGCTCTTGCTCATCCTCACCGACGAGCGGTTCGGCGGCAGCGTGCTCGGCGGCAGCCTGTCGAGCCGGGACGCGCTGGACGAGGTGCTGTTCAACGATCCCCCGATGGCGAACTTCTGCTTCAGTTTCCCGAAGCAGCCCATCCTGATCGACGATGTCTGGTTGCCCGCCCACCAACCGGTCGTGATCAGCATCGCCGCCTGCAACACCGATCCCGCGATCCGCGCCGAACGGTACTCGGGCAACCGCGCCCATCTGGCGTTCGGCGGCGGCCCGCACGCGTGCCCGGCGAATTCGCTGGCGTACCTGATCGCCCAGGACGCCATCGATCAACTGCTCGACGCGCTGCCCGAGCTGCGGCTCGCGGTCCAGGTCGAGGAGCTGACCTGGCGTCCCGGCCCGTTCCATCGAGCGCTGACCGCCCTGCCGGTGGTGTTCCCGGCGTCGCTGCCGTTGCCGCTGCCGTAACCGGGGGTCGAAGGGTTCTGTGCCACACGAGGGGTGGCGGGATCGAGCTACGCGCCGCCGAGCAGTAGCCGGTAACGGCTCTCCAGCCCGTCCAACAGGCATTCCAGGCCGACTTCGAAAGCGTCTCGATCGATCCGCTGCTGCCGCTCGGCCAGCAGGTGTGCCTCGTTCAGATGCGGATAGGCGTCGGCGTAGACCGCGGCGTCGGAGGGGAAGCCTCCGGCGAACGATCCCAGCGACGCTCCGGTGAGGAAATAGCGCATGGTGGTGCCGACCGTGGTGGCCTCCCGGCGCGGCCAGCCCGCGGCGACGAGGCCGCCGAAGACCGCGTCGGCCATGCGCAAGGCGTTGGGCCGGTGACCGGGACCGCTCGCCAAGGCGGGCACGATGTGCGGATGCGCCGCCATGGCGGCGCGGTAGGAGCGGGCCCACTCACGCAACGACGAGCGCCAGTCGGGATGCTCGGCCGACAATCCCTCGAACATCGAGACGTCGACCTCGCCGAGCACGGCGTCGACCACCGCGTCGATGAGGTCGTCCTTGGTGCGGACGTGGTTGTACAGCGACGGACCCTGCACGCCCAGCTCGGTGGCCAGCCGCCGCGTCGAGACAGCGGCCAGGCCCTCGGCGTCGACCAGGGCGAGGGCGGTGTCGATGATGCGGTCGCGGGTCAGCAGCGGTCGGCGGGGGCGTGCCATGGGTCTCCTTTCGGTTCTGGCATTGTCGCAGGCACACGCCCGGATACTTGCACCGCTAGTTTCGCGCCCGGCTCACCTCGTGCGCTCGTGGCCGGCCGCGGACGCGGCGATTGTGTCGCCACACCGGCGGCAGGGATATCCGAGTGCGATGACCAGGGTGGGCGCGCCGTGCGCGATGATGGTGTGCCGTGGCGGATTACATGGCGGTCTTCGATCGGGTCCGGGGTTCTCTGCTGGGTGGGGCGGTGGGTGACGCGCTCGGCTGGCCGATCGAATTCCTGCGGCTTGAGCAGATCCGGCAGCGGTACGGCGACGAAGGCGTGACGGGCTTCCTGCCTCAGCACGCCGAGGACGCGCCGCAGCAGGTCACCGACGACACCCAGATGACCCTGTTCACCGCGGAGGGGCTGTTGCGTTCCGCCCCCGGCGCGGACCCGGTGCCCGCGTTGCGCCGAGCGTATCTGCGCTGGTTGCAGACGCAGCGGCAGGAGGAGCCCGCACCCCACGTGGACGGGTGGCTGGCGAGCCTGCCGTTCCTGTACGCGGTGCGGGCGCCAGGGAACGCGTGCATGTCCGGTCTCGGGCAGCAGTCACGGGGATATCTCGCACCGGTCGCGCTCGGCGGGAGCGGACCGGTGAATCCGCATTCGAAGGGATGCGGCACTGTCATGCGGTCGGCGCCCTTCGGATTGTGCGGAATGGGGGCCGATCTCGCGTTCACCACCGCCGCGCGGGCGGCGCAGCTGACCCATGGGCATCCGACGGGGTATCTCGCCGCAGGGGCGTTCGCGGCATTGGTCGACCGGGTCGTGAGCGGGATCGAGCTGCCGATCGCGTTGCGGGACACGATCGCCCAGCTCGCCGCCGTTCCTTCGAGCGCGGAGACGGTTGCGGCGCTGACCCGGGCCGTGGAATTGTCCGAGCATCCCGTCTCCGCCGAGCAGGTCGAGCTGGTGGGGGAAGGGTGGGTCGCCGAAGAATGCCTGGCCATCGCGGTGTACTGCGCTTTGCACGCGGTCAGGACCGGCGATGCCCGCGCGGCACTGCTGCTCGCGGTGAACCACTCCGGGGATTCCGATTCCACGGGCGCGGTGGCGGGGAATCTGATCGGGGCGGTCCACGGCGTCTCCGGACTGCCGATCGAGTGGGCGGCGGCGGTCGAGGGCCGCGACGCGCTGGTGCAGGTCGCCGACGACCTCGTGATGAATTTCGGGCTCGGCGACCGGTCGGGGCTCGCCGCCCGCTATCCCGTCGACGAGGGTCTGTGAGAACCGCGTAGTCGCAGGCAGACTCGAAGCGGTCACGCCGGGGGCAGGGCGGCCCGCGTCCTCACGCGCCGAGGGCGCGCGCCAGGTGGGGCCACGAATCGTGGAGGTCGGTCTCGAACTGACCCCAGGTGTGCGAGCCTTCCGCGCGGTTCACATGGATCGCGGGCAGCCCGAGTTCGTCGAGACGATCGGCGAAGGCCGCCGTGCAGGAGCTGGCTATCGCCTCGATGGGCGGAAAGGGCAGGCCGCGATCGATCGCGCCGGGAGTGCCGGAGGCGGCCGACAAGTAGATCGTCTTCCCGGCCAGAGCGGCCGCGTTGGCGAAAGCGTCGTGCGCACGCCAGATCACTTCGCCCGGAGCGCCCCACATATTCGCCGGATTGCCGCCGCCTCGGATGACCTGCGCGCTCACCATCGCCGCGCCCACGGCGTCGGCGGCCCACGGGCATCCGCTGTAGGCCGCCACCGCGTCGTACACGTCGGGCGCCTGGATCGCGAGGTCGACGGCGGATCCGGCGCTCATCGACACTCCCGCGATCGCGTTGCGCCCGGTCGTGCCGAGTTCGGCGTCGAGCGTCGCGGGAAGCTCCCGCGTGAGATAGGTCTGCCAGCGGTTGCGCCCGACCGCCGGATCGTCGGCGAGCCAGTCGGTGTACATGCTGTAGGCGCCGCCGACCGGCATCACCACGTTGACGTGCTTGTCGGCGAAGAACTCCCGCACGTCGGTGTCGTCCCACCACGAGATTCCGTCGACTCCACCGCCGATGCCGGTGAGCAGGTACAGCGTGGGCGCGGGACCGCCACCCGCCGCGCGGATCACCCGATTGGTGACCACCCGATCCATGGACGGCGAATAGACATCGATCTGGGAAACCGAGCCGCCGAGCGGAACTTGCCCGACCACGTGCTCCCGTGCGGGCTCGGCTCCGGCAGGGGCGAGGGAAAGGAAGGACGCCGCGACAGCGGTCGCGAGCGCGCTGACGAGCGCGCCCGAATACCTAGAAGCACTCACTATTCCGGTGTACCCGCCTCCGACGCCAGTACGCCTGCGACTGCGGAGGATTCACGGTTGTCCCCATCGAAAGCCTTGGGCGCGGCGACTTTCGGAGGAACATCAGGCGGCCGTGCGGTTCGCCGCGGTCGCCCGCAGGCTTCCAGACCCGCGCCGCCAGGATCGCAGTATCCCGGCTGCCCACAGGGCGACCCCGATGTAGAGCACCTGTTCCGGGATGCGCGCCCACAGCGGCGTCGCGGGTGCGCCGTTGAACGGAATGCCGGAGACAGCCGCGTGGACATTGGCGGGCAGCATGACGACGAACAGTGCGGCGAGCCCGAGCCCCGCTGTTCGGCGGGTGCGTGCGAGGAAGAGACCCGCCGCGCCCAGCAGTTCCAGGACGCCGGTCAGGTAGACCATCGCGCCGGGGAAGGGGACGAACGGCGGCACCATCGGGAGCAGATCGGCATGAGTGGGCACGGGGGATTCCGTGAACGCGTCCGGGAGAAAATGCGTCGTGCCGGTCATGATGAGCATCACGCCGAGAGCGTAGGCGGCGCAGGTGGGCCAGGCGCCGAACCGGAGTACGCCGAAAGCGCCCGCCGTGCGCAGCGCGAGCAGGGTGGTCAGCAGAACGACGAGGGTTTCCATCACGCCTCCGTGGGGACAGGCCGGCCGGGCGCCGGGGTGGTGGTGAGCCGGATGAGCAGGTAGAGCAGGGCGCCGAGCGGCGCGAACAGGATGGTGAGCGCCAGCAGCGGGCTGATCAGCAGCGATGGGAGACGGCGGGTGCGGCTGTCGAGGAAGATCCAGCGGCCGAGGAACAGGTCGAAGGCCACGAAATGCGCCCAGGCCGCCGCGGCGCCGGCGCTCGAACCCAGCACCGCGCGCAGGCCGGACAGTTCCGGGTCGGCCAGCGCCGGGGCGAGTGTGGCGAACTCGGGCACGACCAGTGCCGCGTAGACGATCAGCGGCGGCAGGCAGACGAGCGGCGAGGCGACGATCGCCCCGGTCCGCCGCCACTTCGGCGCCAGGATCATCAGCGCCCAGAACGGCGCCGCGAACCAGAAGGTGATATCGAAGAACAGTTCCGTCATCGGCCCGCTCCGATCGGGAATCGCCGTACGGCAGCGTCTTTCGGCCGGACCGCGACGGCCGTGGCCGCTGTGGCGGCGAGGACGACCGCGGCGAACGCCGCGAGGGTGGTCACGTCGGGACGGACCACCGACTGTCCGCGCAGCGCCTGCCAGGTCAGCACCGCGAGCAGCGCGGCGTAGGTCGCCGCGGCGATCACGACGAGCGTTCGCCTGGTGCCCGGCGCGCGCAGGACCGGGAATCGCCGCGACCCGTGCTCGAGAGCGAGCAGAAGCAGTGGAATCACTTGCAGTGCATGCATGCCGAGGAAATGCGGGACGCGCAGATCGCCGGCGACCGTGCTCCATCCGAGGAAGGGCAACCCGGGACCACCGTCGGGAAGCCCGACGGTGTGGGCGCCGCGGATCGAGTTGCCCGCCGCCCGCTGTTCGGCCGTCGGCGCCACCATCAGCATGCCGAGCGCGGCGCCCGCGAGGGAGAGCGCGGCACCGTAACGGATCGCCGCGGCGCGGGCGGGGTCGGCCGCCGGATGAGCGAACAATGCGGCCGACACGACCATGGTGGCGAGCCAGACCACCACGATGGACGACCCCATGAGGTCCCACAGCGCCGCGTTCAGCGGCGTCGTGAAATTGAAGTGGCTGGTGGTGCCCCGCAGGATCTGGGTGGTGATGACGACGAGTTCCACCGCCAAGCCCAGTGCCGCCACCGTCCCCGCCCACCACGCGACCCGCCGCCACCGGGTGAGCTGGGCGAGCAACCACGCCCAGGTGACGGCGTAGACCAGCACGGAAAGGGCGAACTTCGCGGACTTCGCCCATATCGGTAAGCCGGTGATGGTGCGGTCGTCGATGAGCATGCCCCCGATCGACCAGCCGACCAGGAGCGCCATGGCGACGGCGAACAGCATCAGCGGCCGATGCCAGGAGAGGGCGGGGAAGCGCTGGAAAAGGGCGGTCACGACAAGTCGACCTTTCGAGACTGAAGGTATCGATAGTTGCACTATCAGTAGCAATTATGGATAGCTGTACTATCCGTTGTCAAGCAGCCGACCGAACCCGAGGAGTCCGATGCGGATCGCCGAACTCAGCCGCGCCAGCGGCGTTCCCGCCGCGACGATCAAGTACTACGTGCGCGAGGGGCTCCTGCCTTCCGGTGTGCGGACCCATCGCAATCAGGCCGAATACAGCGACGCCCACGTCGGCAGGCTGCGGCTGATCCGGGCACTGGTGGATATCGGCGGCGTGTCCATCGAAGCGGCGAAGGAACTGCTCGCCGCGCTCGACAGCGGCAGCCTGTCCGCGCGCGACGCCCTCGGCCACGTGCAGTACGCGCTGGGCGGGCGGCGCTCGCCGGTCGGAGACGAACGACGGGCGGCCGCCGCCGATGACGTCGCGGCACTGCTGGACCGGCGCGGCTGGCGGATCGAGGACGACAGCCCGGCCCTCGGCACCCTCGTCGACGTCTGTGCCGCGCTGCGCCTGCTCGGCCACGACGAGGTGGTGGCCGCGCTGGACGACTACGCGAGCGCCAGCGAAGCCATCGCCGTCACCGACATCGCCCTGGTGCGCGACGAACCCGGCCTGGAGCGGATGACCGAAACCGCCATCGTCGGAACGATTCTGGGCGACACGCTGCTCGCGGCGTTGCGCAGGCTGGCGCAGGAACATCTGTCCAGCACGCTGTTGCCGCCGGACGACGCCTCCGGCGAGGTTTAGCCCGGCCCGCGCGCGGCATGCCGGAAACAGGAACCATCCCGACGGAAGGAGAGCACTCATGACCGATCAGCTCAATGGGACGCGGGTGCTGATCATCACCTCGAACACGGGAGTGGAGCGGGACGAACTGCTGGTGCCGCGCGACGAACTGCGCGAGCGCGGCGCGCGGGTCACCCACGCCGCGCCGAAGCGAGAAGAGGTGCAGACGTACCTGCACGACACCGAGAAGGACACCGCCGTGCAGCCGGACGCGTCGTTGCACGAGGTCTCCGTGGACGATTACGACGTGCTGGTCGTGCCCGGCGGCACGGTGAACGCGGACAAGCTGCGGGTCACCGACCGGGCGATCGAGCTGGCGAAGGAGTTCGCGGGGGCGGGCAAGCCGATCGCGGCGATCTGCCACGGCCCGTGGCTGCTCGTGAACGCCGAACTGGTCCGCGGCAAGACGCTGACCTCGTATTTCTCGCTGCGCACCGACATCGTCAACGCGGGTGGCGACTGGGTCGACGAAGCGGCGGTGCGCTCCGCCGAGGGCGGATGGACCCTGCTCACTTCGCGCAACCCCGGCGATCTGCCCGACTTCGTGCACGCCATCACCCGCGAAGTGGTCCCTGCCGCGCGTTGACCCGGCGCGGCTATCGATTCAGTTGCCCGCCAGCGGTTTTCGCGGGTCGATCGCGATGCCCAGCTCGCGCAGCCGGTTGTCGATGAGCAGCCAGCACTCGGTGGTCAGGCGGTCGACGAGGGCGGCCTCGGTGGTGTCGTGGTGTTCCAGCCACCAGCGCACCGAGGCGTCCACCAAGCCGAGCAGCGCCACCACCACCCGGTCCGCGGCCAGCGGGTCGCCCCCGAATTCCGGCAGGTAGCGGGTCGCCGCCGCGGAGATCTCGGCGGCGAACGCGCTCCCGCCGACGCGCGGTTCGTTGCGGCCGCGCCGATAGTCGCGTCCGACCAGGAAGCGATACAGATTCGGATGCTCGGCGGCCCAGCGCACGTGCTGGGCCAGCGGCGCGCGAATGATGTCCATGGGTGTGCCGTCCACCGCCAGTCGCGCGCGAATCCGCTCGGTCAGATCGCCGTGCGCGTGCCGGGCGACGGCCAGGTCCAGTTCCTCTTTGCTGGCGAAATGCCGGTAGACGTGCGTGCGGGCCAGTCCGGCGCGGTCGGCGATCTTTCCGGTCAGCGCGTGCGGCCCGTCCTCCTCGATCGCCGCGATCGCGGCTTGCACGATGGCCCGGCGCCGCTCGTCGCGGCCGGGGCGATCGCGCGTGGCACGCCGCGCTTGCGCGGTGTCCACCCAAGGTTGTCGTGCCACGGCGCTCAGCGTATCGGCAGGAGAATCGAGTGGTACACCTTGTACCCGGCAGCTCATTGGTACACACTGTACCCGTAACTGTCGGTATCAGACTTTCGCAAGGAACCCCGATGACGACCTACCGGTCCGCCTGGCTCGACGACGACCTGGACGCCCTGCGCGAGCTCGCCCGCTCGTTCTTCGCGAAGGAGCTGACGCCGAACATCGACAAGTTCATCGAGCAGCACCACGTCGACCGTGACTTCTGGAACAAGGCGGGCGCGCTCGGCCTGCTGTGCGCGTCGATCCCCGAGGAGTACGGCGGTGGCGGCGGCACCTTCGCGCACGAGGCCGTGCTGATCGAGGAGCAGGCCAAGGCGTTCGACACGTCCTGGGGCGCCACCCTGCACAGCGGCATCGTCGCGCACTACCTGCTGCACTACGGCACCGAAGAGCAGAAGCGGCAGTGGCTGCCCAAGATGGCCAGCGGCGAGGTCGTCGGCGCGATCGCCATGACCGAGCCCGGCACGGGGTCGGACCTGCAGAACGTCAAGACCAAGGCCATCCGCGACGGTGACGAGTACGTGGTGAACGGCTCCAAGACCTTCATCACCAACGGCAGCCAAGCCGATCTCATCATCGTGGTCGCCAAGACCGACACCAGCGAAGGCGCCAGCGGCATCTCGCTGATCCTGGTCGAGGCCGACCGGCCCGGCTTCCGGCGCGGCCGGGTGCTGGACAAGGTGGGCCAGAAGGGCCAGGACACCTCCGAACTGTTCTTCGAAGACGTCCGGGTTCCGGTCTCGAACCTGCTCGGCACGCAGGAGGGGCAGGGTTTCGTCCAGCTGATGCAGCAGCTTCCGCAGGAGCGGCTGATCATCGCCGTCGGATCGGTCGCCGGGATGGAGGCCGCGCTCGAGGTGACGCTGCGCTACACCAAGGAGCGCCACGCCTTCGGCAAGCCGCTGTTCGCCTTCCAGAACACCAAGTTCACCCTCGCCGAGGCGGCCACGGAGACCCGGGTGGCCCGGGTGTTCCTCGACGACTGCATCATGCGGCATCTGCGCGGGGAACTGGACATCCCGACCGTCGCCATGGCCAAGTGGTGGACCACCGATCGCGCGATGGCGGTGGCCGACGAGTGCCTCCAACTGCACGGCGGCTACGGCTACATGACCGAATACCCGATTTCGCGGATGTGGACCGACAGCCGCGTCCAGAAGATCTACGGCGGCACCAACGAGATCATGAAAGAGATCATCGCCCGCAGTCTGTGATCGCGCGGCCGACGGTGTTGGCGAAGCGCCAACACCCTGTCGGGCCGCGCGCCAGAGGGCCTACGCTTCGGTGACGTCCACCGAGGTGGCCGTGGCAGAGACAACGAGGTGCCAGCCACCTCAGGCGTGAAGGGACGATTGCGATGAGCGACGTCGAGACTCCTCCGTTCAAGGACATCGTCAACGGTGCGTTGGAATTCACCATCCCGATCGCGCACAAGATGGGCGTGCAGGCGGTGGAGGTGCGGCGTGGTCACGCGGCGACCTCGGTGCCCGCCGAGGGCAACGGCAACCACTTCGGCGTGATGTACGCCGGGGTGCTGTTCACCGTGGCCGAGATCCTCGGCGGCGCGATCGCGGTCGCCACCTTCGACAACTCGGCGTTCTATCCGCTGGTGAAGGACCTGCACATCTTCTTCCGCAAGCCGGCCAAGACGGATGTGCGCGCGGAGGCGACACTGACCGAGGACGAGATCGCGCGCATCACCGCCGAGGCGGCGGCGAACGGCAAATCCGACTTCACGCTGCGGGCCGTGGTCACCGACACCGACGGCGTGATCGTGGCGGAGACCGAAGGGCTCTACCAGTTGCGGGCGCACGGCAAGTAGCCCGCGCCGGCGCCGGAGCGGATCGCGAGCGCGCTTCCGGCGCCGGTCTGCCGCATCCTGCGGTGAGATCGACGCGGAGGACTCATTTCCGCCAGGTCGCAGGGCTCGCTCCGAGGTCACGGAGCGGTCGCGGGACGGGTGCCGGGCCTTGGCGTCACGGGTGCATTTCCGCGGCTTCGGAAAGATAACGGCTCGGTAGCTGCTGCCTTCGCGGCGCCCGCGCGAGCGTCGTTGCGCCTACTACTGCAAGTCGTGGACCTGCGAAAATGCGATCTGCTTCACCATATCGCGGTGATCTCGATCACATAACGACGCTGTAACAGCCGATCCATATCGCGCGATTTCTCGCGAACGACCTGCGTGGATGGCCCAGAGTCTCGACCAGGGGTCAAACCTCACTGGGCGTTATTCGAACGTGATCTGCCGCGACATCTCCGCTAACGTCGGTGACGGCTCGGGGCAACACCGAGATCGAGCTCGAATCGCAGAACGCCGGAAACCCTGTCCCGCGGTTCGAGTGTCCACGACATTCCTGGGGACAGGGGCGCGGCGAATTCGCCGAGCCGGTGGGCGCAGGCGGGAAATCTCATGTCGCAAAACCGTAAATTCACCACTCGTGTTCTCGGCTTCACCGCGGCCATCGGCGCCTTCGTCGCCGTGCCGTTCGGCCTGTCCACCGCGACCGCTTCGGCCCACAACTGGGACGCCGTCGCGCAGTGCGAGAGCAGTGGCAACTGGTCCACCAACACCGGTAACGGCTTCTCGGGCGGCCTGCAGTTCACCCAGAGCACCTGGGAGGCCAACGGCGGCAGCGGCAGCCCGGCCAACGCCAGCCGGGAAGAGCAGATCCGCGTCGCCGAGAACGTCCTCGCGACCCAGGGGCCGGGCGCCTGGCCCGTGTGCGGCGCTTACCTCTGATGCGCCACCGGCGCCTACCGCGAATGCGCGGTAGGCGCCGGATTGTTTTTTCCGATAATACCCTTCGGCGCGATCGGCGATTATCTGCGGAATCTCGCTAATAATTCGCGATTCGATCAGCAATTCGAATTCGGATTCACCGACCCGGATTCGTCTCGCTCTTCCGCGGCTCGTACCGGTCGCTGTCAGGTAACGGTGCTCAGGCTCGCCACAGTTGGTCACCGGAGCGCGACAGCACGATGTTCGGCACCACCGCGTTCCGGGACAGCCGGGTGATCGCCAAGACCATCTCGGCGATGTCACCGGTGGTGAGCATGGCCGACCGGTCGAGGACATCACGCTTCCACGCGGTCATGTCGGTGTCGACGTAGCCGGGGGACACCGCCGTCGCGCTGACGCCGTTCGCGGACTCCTCCAGCGACACCGTCTCGCACAGCGAAATGAGCGCCGCCTTCGTCGCCCCGTAGGCCGCGAGGCCGGCCTCGCCCGCGACGCCGGTGATCGAAGCGAGCGCGACGATCTTCGCGCCGCGCTCCCGATCCTCGTCCGCGCTCTTGCGCAGCAACGGCAGCGCGGCCTGGATCAGCGTCAGCGGCGCGCGGAAATTCACGTCCAGCATGCGCTCGTACGCCTTGGCGGGCAGATCGGCCACGGCGCCCGCCGTGCCGGTGCCCGCGCTCAGCACCAGCGCGTTCATGCCGCCGAACCGTTCCTCGTGCGCCTGGACCAAGGCGCGCACCTGATCGAGGTCGTTCATCTGCGCGACCACCGGGTGCACTTCGGCCCCGGTTTCCGCGCGCAGGCGCGCCGCGGTCTGCTCGAGCGTGTCGAGCGTGCGCGCGGCGAGGGTCAGGTGATAACCCTCACCGGCGAGGCGGCGTGCCACCTCGGCGCCGATGCCGCGCGAGCCTCCGGTGATCAGTGCGGTGCGGACGCTCATCCGAGGCGTTCGATGATCGTCGCGTTGGCCAGGCCGCCCGCCTCGCACATCGTCTGCAGGCCGTAGCGGCCTCCGGTCTGCTCCAAGTGGTTGACCAGCGTCGCCAGGATGCGGGTGCCGGAGGCGCCGAGCGGGTGACCGAGGGCGATCGCGCCGCCGCGCGGGTTCAGCTTGTCCGGATCGGCGTTCAGTTCGTGCTGCCAGACCAGCGGCACGGGCGCGAACGCCTCGTTCACCTCGTAGGCATCGATGTCGTCGATGCTCAGCCCGGCGCGATCGAGCACCTTGCGGGTGGCCGGGATCACGGCCGTGAGCATGAGCAGGGGATCGTCGCCCACCACGGAGAAGGAGTGGAACCGGGCGCGCGGCCGCAGGCCCAGTTTCGCCGCCGCCTCCTCGCTCATGATCAGCGCGGCCGAGGCGCCGTCGGTCAGCGGGGAGGAGTTGCCCGGTGTGATCGACCACTCGATCTCGGGGAAGCGCGCGGTGTACTGGTCGTCGACGAAGGCGGGCCGCAGCTTCGCCAGGCTTTCGCCGGTGGTGGCGGGCCGGATCGTCTCGTCGGCCGTCAGCGTGCCCGCCGCGACCAGTTCGTTGTCGAAACCGCCGCGCGCCGCGGTCTCGGCGGCGAGCCGATGCGAGCGGGCCGCGAACTCGTCGAGCGCGGCGCGATCGAACTTCCACCGGGCGGCGATCACCTCGGCCGCGATGCCCTGCTGGATGAGGCCGTCCGGGTAGCGGTGGGCCAGCGGCCCGCGGTTGGCGTCCTTGCCCTGGCCGTTGGAGAACATCGGCGCGCGGCTCATCGATTCGACGCCGCAGGCGATCGCGACGTCGTAGGCGCCCGCGATGACGCCCTGCGCCGCGAAGTGCGCGGCCTGCTGGCTCGACCCGCACTGCCGGTCCACCGTGGTGGCCGGCACCGACTCCGGGAATCCGGCGGCCAGCGCGGCGGTCCTGCTGATGTTGAACGCCTGCTCCCCGCTCTGGGTGACGCATCCGCCGACGACGTCGTCCACCACGGCGGGATCGAGGTCGTTGCGGGCGACGAGTTCGGCGAGCACGCCCGCGAGCAGGGTGGCCGGATGCACGTCCGACAGGCCGCCGCCTGCCTTGCCCTTACCGGACGGTGTGCGGACGACATCGACGACGACGGCGGACCTCATGGGCCATCTCCGATCAGATAAGTTAACTGCCATTCGCAGTTAAGTTAACACAGATTCACCGCTGAGGGCCATGCCGGGGCGTGTCGCGACGGGTGCGAAGTACGGGTCGGACGGGAGTCGAGCGCAGCATCGCACTCGCACCCCGCTGGAACTCGAAATCGACGTCGGCGAGGTCCGATCGAACGCCGTCGCGGTCGAGTGGCTCCCTGAGTCGATCCAGCAGGTCGTCGAGCGTCCCGCCCGCGTGGTCCACGAGCGGGGAGACCCTGACCTCGCCACGGCTCAGCCGCGCCAGTTCCCGCAGCGCCGCCGGATGGAAGCCGAAATCCAACCCACGCGCGCACCGAGCTCGGCCGCCTCCGCCGCTAAACTCGCCGCGCCGCCGGGACAGTCCAGGATGTCGCCGCGCAAGTCGTCGTCGCCGAGGGAGAACATCGCGCGGTATTCGCTCAGCGATCGACCGGTGAGCAGATAGCCGCCCGCGTCGATCGAGTCGTGCTGGTCTCCCCTGCGTCGGACGGTAGCCAGCAACCGGGCACGGTGCGAGCCGGTTTCCACGTCTAGGGCTTGACCTCGGCGGGCGCCCTGCCGGGATACAGGCGCTGAATCGTCAGCGCGGCCGCCAGCAACCGGGAGTCGTGCGGGTCGGCGGGATCGACGCCGGTGAGTTCGGCGATGCGGCGCAGCCGATAGCTGAACGTGTTGGGGTGCACGTGGATCTCGGCGGCCGCGGCCTTGCGGTCGGAGCCGTGGCGCAGGTGCGCGTCGAGGGCTTCCAGCAGGTGCGGGCTGTCCAGGATCGGGGCGATGCGCTCGGCCAGCCGCGTGCGGGCGGTGCCGGGCCTGGTGAGCTGGTACTCCAACAGCAGGTCGTCGAGCTGGTAGACGCCTGGGGGGCGGCCGAGCAGGCGCGCGAGTTCGGCGAGATCGGTGGCTTCCTTCGCGGTCCGCGCGATGGCGTCCATGGGCACGGCGGGATAGGCGGCGACGAACACCGGGATCCCGAAGTTCTCGGTCAGTTCCGCGGCGAGTCCGGCATGGCGCGCGCCGTCGGGCTCGGCGTCGGAACCGCTGGGCAGCAACGCGATTCCGCTCCAGCCGTCGAAGGTGGCCAGCGTCGTGGTGCCCGCGAGGGCGTCGAGGGCGCGGTGCAGCAGGCGGATGCGGCGGCGCCCGACGAGCGTGGCGACCTTGCTCGGCTGGTCGTCGGGCCGGATGTGGATGGCGAGCACCGTGTAGCGCTCGGCCAGGGCGGTGTCCGCCCGCGCCGCCAGTTCCGCCGCGGGCAACCCGTGCAGCAGCGCCGAGCACAGCGCCCGGCGCGCCTCCCGCTCGGCGTTGTAGATGGACTGCTCGACCTCGGTGTAGGTCTCCACGACCGTGATGTTGATCTGCATGAGCAGGTCGAGCAGCCTGCTGCCGATCAGCACGAGATCATCGAGTTCCTCGCGGGAGGCCAGCGCGGCCGCCTCCTGGAGCACCGACTGCGCGGAACCGTGGATGGCCTCGATCAGCACGGGCAGCGGAAACCGGTCCTCGGCGTGCCGCTCGGCCACCGGGGCGACGAACGTCGCGACCTCGGTCTTGGTGAAACTGCGCTGTTCGCCGATCGCTTGGAGCACGGCGCGGCCGCACGCGTAGATCGCCGGAAGCACCTCCGCGGTGAAATGCCCCTCGGGCAGGTCGGCGGCGGGCGGAGTGGTGCCGAGGCCCGCGGCGAGCATGCGCTCGGCGATCTGCGGCCAGCGGGTGAGCAACCGGGCGACGAGCGGAGCGTCTCCGGTCACCGGGGACAACACGACGGACATGGGCCGATTGTTTCCGACCACAGAAACCGGCGGCAAGGTCGCGGTCGCGGTCGCTCGATTTTTGGCTCGCACGCCAACATTCCGGATGAAATGTTCTCCTCCAGGTGCAGTGACACCGCTGCGGCACGCGCCCTACATTCGGAAAGCGGCTCGCGATCATGGTCCCGATCACATTCGTTCCGAAATGTGGCGTGGCAGACATTTGTCGCGGTGCCCTCCGCACCGCTGGGCCGCATTCGTTCGGTGCGAATGGAAGTGAACTGAATGTTGGCAATGATGCACAACGCTCGAAAGGCGATTCTCGGAGCCGCGGTGATCGCGGGCGTGACCATGGCGGCCGCGCTCGGGGGCGGAGCGGCGCACGCGCAGCAAGAGATAGAACCGACACAGCAGGCGCTCGCCGATTACATCAGCGCGGGCCTGACACCCGCTCCGGACGGCAGACAGCCGCGCGCGATCGTGGACACCGGCAGCTCATCGGGCTGGCCGACCAGCGTCGCGTCCGACGCCTTCGGCGAAGGCCCGGAGATGTCGGCGTACCTGGCGGCGTTCGCCTATGGCCTGACCCACCCCGACGCCGCCCCGCCCGGGGCCAACCGCTGGAACTGCACTCCCGCCGCCGAACACCCGCGTCCGGTGGTGCTGCTGCACGGCACCTGGCTCAACGCCTACGACACCTTCTCCTACTTGTCCCCGCGCCTGGCCCGCGCCGGATTCTGCGTGTTCGCCTTCAATTTCGGGCGCTCCGGCATCCTGGAGGGCGGCGGTCTCGGCCCGATCCTTCCCGGTCGCTTCGGGGTGGGCCGGATGGAGGACTCGGCGGCGCAGTTGCGCGATTTCGTCGACCGGGTGCTGGCCACGACCGGTGCGCAGGCCGTCGACATCGTCGGCCACTCGCAAGGCGGCACGGTCGCCGACCACTATCTGAAATTCGAAGGCGGGCAAGGCAAAGTCGGCAAGCTGGTGAGCCTGGGCGCGACGCATCACGGCACGTCGCTGATGGGCATCGCCACCCTGGGCCGGATCATCAACAATCTGGGCGTCGACATCCTCGGTTTCTACGAGCCGCTGGTCGGGCTCGCGAATATCCAGCAGGCGGTCGGCTCACCGTTCTACGCCGCCCTGAACGCGCAGGGTGACACGGTGCCCGGCGTCGCCTACACGGCGATCGGCTCCCGGCACGACGAGGTGACCAACCCCTATCAATGGACGTTCCTGCGAGCGGGTCCGGACGCGACGGTGGACAATGTCACGCTGCAAGACGGGTGCGAGCAGGATATGTCCGACCACCTGACGATGATGTATTCCCCACGGGCGGCGTCGATCGTGCTGCACGCGCTCGACCCGGTCGCCCAGCCGTCGCTGGAATGCACGTTCAATCCGTGGATGATCGGCGGCAGCGGCAGCTTGTGATCCGCTGTCACTGCATCGACGCGAGAATCCGCGAGCGTTTGATTGGCACTCGGGACAATTCTTTTCCGGCCACGACCTTGATTGGGTGGATACGGGTTCGGATGCCCGCGATCACGGCTGTGCCGTCGGAAAGGAAGAACCGGATGAGTGTGCGACTCGAAAGGGATGGCGGCCCGGTGCCGCCTCATCCGGCGGCGTTCTCGGCTCGGCCGGTACTGCCCGAAGACGATCCGTTCTATGTTCCACCGCCCGCGGTCGGGCGCTTGCGCCGCGGCGCGATCGTGCGCACGCGGGCGGTGCGGATCGGCTTCTTCGGCATTGTGCCCCAGCGCATCTCGGCCTGGCAGCTGCTGTATCGGACGTGTGATCTGCACGGAACTCCCGAGGTCGCGGTGACCACCGTGTTGTTGCCGTGGGACGCGGATCCGGCCGAGCCGCGCCCGCTGGTCTCGTTCCAGTGCGCGATCGACGCGGTGGCCTCGAAATGTCTTCCCTCCTATTCGCTGCGACGCGGGGCGCGGGCGGCGGGGTCGATTCCCCAGCTCGAGCTGCCGCTGATCGCCAGCGCACTGGCGCGCGGCTGGGCGGTGTCGGTGCCGGACCACGGTGGAACCGCGGGCAGATTCGGCGTGGCCAGGGAGCCGGGATACCGCGCGCTGGACGGGGTGCGCGCCGCTGTCGCCTTCATGCCGCTGGGGCTGGACCCGGACACACCCGTGGCGCTGTGGGGTTACTCGGGCGGGGGATTGGCCACGGCCTGGGCCGCGGAGATGGCCGCGGAATACGCGCCGGAGCTCAATATCGTCGGCGCGGTCGCCGGGTCGCCGGTCGGGGACCCGGCCGCCGCGTTCGTCCGGCTCAACGGAACGCTTTTCGCGGGGTTCGCGGCGGTCTTCACCGCCGGGCTGCGCCGCGGCTATCCGGAACTGGACCGCCTGCTGCGCGCCCATCTGGACGCGCGGTATCTCGGCTGGCTCGCCGAGACCGAGACCACCGCGACGTTCCCGCTGCTGTATCGCTTCGCCCGCCGCGACATCGACAAGCACAGCGACGCGGGGCTGACCGCCATGCTCCAGCAGGACGGGCTGCGGCGGATCCTCGATGACATCCACCCCGGCGGCCGAGCGCCCGCCATGCCGGTGCTCGTGCTGCAAGGCGTGCACGACGAGGTGATCGCGGTCGCCGACGTGGACGGCCACGTCGCGCGCTACGTCGCGGCGGGCGCGCACGTGCGCTATCTGCGCGACCGGCTCAGCACCCATCTGCTGCTGCAATTCCTGGCGCTGCCGGTGATGGTGGATTGGCTCGCCGGTCGTTTCGCCGGTCGCGAGCTGCCCCCGGCCGGTACGCGCACCCAGTGGTCGCTCGCCTGTGCCGGTCCGGCGTTGCGCGGTCACCTGGGTTTCGCGGGTCTGCTCCTGCGCATGTGGCTCGGACGGCCGATCCGCGCGCCGCGCCCGCCCGCGCCGTCGCGTCCTCGCCCGCGCCGCCTGTCCGTCGTCACCGCGGCTCTCCGCGATCCGTTGTCCTGATCCCTCTGATCACCTGCCGCCGCGCGGCGGGTGCGAGATTCCGGTGTCACGTCACATAGGTGTCCGTTTTGCTCTAGCGTGAGCACGGTCGGTGCCGAGAGGGGTCGTGGATGCGTAGCGGGATGCTGAGTGTGGCGCAATTGCGGGACCGGGTCGACACGGGCGAGATCGACACGGTGCTGGTCGCGATGACCGACATGCAGGGACGACTGCAAGGGAAGCGCTGCGCGGCACGATATTTCCTGGACGAAGTGCTCGAGCACGCCACCGAGGCGTGCGGCTACCTGCTCGCGGTGGACGTGGACATGACGACCGTCGACGGTTACGCCCTCTCCTCCTGGGAGACCGGGTACGGCGACGTCGTGCTGCGGCCGGATCTGCGCACGTTGCGGACGGTGCCGTGGTGGCCGGGCACGGCCATGGTGCTCTGCGATGTGGAGCACGTGGTGCCGGAAGGGCGGGCGGTCGCGGCTTCCCCGCGTCAGGTGCTGCGCCGACAGCTGGACCGGCTGAGTGAGCGTGGCCTGCGCGCGTTCGTGGGGACCGAACTCGAGTTCCTGGTGTTCGACGACAGCTACGAGGCGGCCTGGAGCGCCGGGTATCGCGGGCTGACGCCGGCCAATCAGTACAACGTCGACTACTCGCTGCTGGGCACCGGGCGGATCGAGCCGCTGCTGCGCCGCATCCGCAAGGAGATGGACGGCGCGGGCATGTATGTCGAGTCGGCCAAGGGCGAGTGCAACCCCGGCCAGCACGAGATCGCCTTCCGGTACGACGAAGCCCTGGTCACCTGCGACAACCACAGCATCTACAAGACCGGTGCGAAGGAGATCGCGGCGCAGGAAGGGCACAGCCTCACCTTCATGGCGAAATACAACGAGCGCGAGGGCAATTCCTGCCACATCCATCTGAGCCTGCGCGGCGCGGCGGGCGAGGCGGTCTTCGCCGGCGACGGCGCGGACGGCATGTCGCCGCTGATGCGGCACTTCATCGCGGGCCAGCTGGACTGCCTGCGCGAGTTCACCTACCTGCTGGCTCCGAACATCAACTCCTACAAGCGATTCGCGGTGGGCAGCTTCGCGCCGACCGCGATCGCGTGGGGCCGGGACAACCGCACCTGCGCCATCCGCGTGGTCGGCGAGGACCACGCGCTGCGCTTGGAGAACCGGGTGCCCGGCGGCGACGTGAACCCGTATCTGGCCGTGGCCGCGCTGATCGCGGCGGGGCTGCACGGCATCGATCGAGGGCTGCCGCTGGAGCCGGAATTCAAGGGCAACGCCTACCACTCCGAGCGCCCCCGGGTGCCGCGCACGCTGCGCGAAGCGGCCCAGCTCTTCGGTGACAGCGCGGTGGCCCGCGCGGCCTTCGGTGATGATGTAGTGGAGCATTACCGCAACGCGGCGCGGGTAGAGCTGGACGCCTACGACGCCGCGGTCACCGACTGGGAGCGTATCCGTGGTTTCGAACGACTCTGAGGTCGCGGGAGCCCGTCCCGTGATCGGGCTGCCCACGTATGTGGAGCGGGCCCGCTTCAACGCCTGGGACCTGCCGTGCGCGGTGCTGCCGCACGCCTACGTCGAGATGGTGGCCGCCGCGGGCGGCATCCCGGTGCTGCTTCCGCCGGCGGGCGCCGCGCGGCCCGAGCTGGTGCGGCGGCTGGACGGGTTGCTGCTGACCGGCGGCGCGGACATCGATCCCGCCCGCTACGGCGGCCCTTCGGCCGGGATACCCGGCTACACCAGGCCGGACCGCGACGAGTCCGAGTTCGGTCTGTTCGAGCTGGCCAGGGCCGCGGGCATGCCGATCCTCGCGGTCTGCCGCGGGCTGCAACTGGCGAACGTGGCGCTGGGCGGCACGTTGATCCCGCATCTGCCCGATGTGGTCGGCCACGACGAGCATTCCGGCGTCGCGGGCGGGTTCACCGCCACCAGGGTGCTGACCATCGCGGGCAGCCGGGTCGCGCGGCTGGCCGGTCCCGAGGTGAAGGTGCACTGTCACCATCACCAAGCCGTCGATCGGCTCGCCGAGGGCCTGACCGCCAGCGCGTACGCCGCCGACGGCACGATCGAGGCGGCCGAGGCCACCGACGGGTCGTTCCTGGTCGGCGTGCAGTGGCACCCGGAGGCCGACGCCACCGATCGCAGGCTGGTCCTGGCGCTGACCGAGGCGGCGGACACCTATCGAAGGGAGCGGGACTCGTGACGACAGGGCAGGTGCTCAACCCGGCGACCGAACAGGTGGTCACGACCGTCGAGCTCGTCGGCGAAGCGCAGACCGATGCCGCCATCGCCGCGGCGCAGCGCGCCTCGGCCGCGTGGCGCGAGGTCGCGCCCGGCGACCGGGCCAGGTTGCTGCGCCGGTTCGCCGAGGCGGTGGACGCGGACCTGGAAAACCTGGCCCGCCTCGAGGTCGCCAACGCCGGGCACACCATCGGCAACGCGCGCTGGGAGGCGGGCAATGTCCGCGACGTCCTGCACTACGCGGCCGGGATGCCGGAACGGTTGCTGGGCAGCCAGATCCCGGTCGCGGGCGGAGTGGACATCACCTTCCACGAACCACTCGGCGTGGTCGGGGTGATCGTGCCGTGGAACTTCCCGATGCCGATCGCGGCCTGGGGTTTCGCGCCCGCGCTCGCCGCGGGCAACACCGTGGTGCTCAAACCCGCCGAACTCACGCCGCTGACCGCCCTGCGGCTCGGCGAACTCGCGCTCGAGGCTGGCCTGCCCGAGGGAGTGTTCCAGGTGCTGCCCGGCAAGGGATCGGTGGTGGGTCAGCGCTTCGTCACCCACCCGGCCGTGCGCAAAGTGGTGTTCACCGGCTCCACCGAGGTGGGCACCCAGATCATGGCGGGCTGCGCCCGGCAGGTGAAGCGGGTGACGCTGGAACTCGGCGGCAAGAGCGCGAACGTCGTGTTCGCCGACGCCGACCTGGAACAGGCGGCGGCGACCGCGCCATACGGCGTCTTCGACAACGCCGGGCAGGACTGCTGCGCCCGTTCCCGGATTCTGGTGCAGCGCAGTGTGTTCGACCGATTCCTGGAATTGCTGGAACCTGCCGTGCAGGGGGTGCGCGTCGGCGATCCGTCCGACGAATCCACTGAGATGGGGCCGCTCATCTCGGCCGCGCACCGGCAGCGGGTGGCCGAGTTCGTGCAGCCGTCGACCAAGGTGGCGTTCACCGGAAGCGCGCCGGACGGTCCCGGCTTCTGGTACCCGCCCACCGTGGTGCTGCCCGCCGCGCCCACCGACCGGGTGCTCACCGAGGAGGTGTTCGGCCCCGTGGTGGCGGTGGTCCCGTTCGAGGACGAGGCCGACGCGCTGCGCATCGCCAATGACACGAATTACGGCCTGTCCGGCTCCATCTGGACCAGGGACGTCGGCCGGGCGCTGCGCGTGGCCCGAGGGGTGGAGGCGGGCAACCTGTCGGTGAACTCGCATTCGTCTGTGCGGTACTGGACGCCGTTCGGCGGTTTCAAGCAATCCGGGCTCGGGCGCGAACTCGGGCCGGACGCCGCGCTCGCGTTCACCGAGACCAAGAACGTCTTCCTCGCCACGTAGTGACACCCGCACATCCGACAGGAGATACGTTGCAGCGCTTACAGGATCGAGTCGCCGTCGTCACCGGCGGCGGGAGCGGTATCGGTCTGGCCACGGTCCGTCGCTTCGCGGCGGAGGGGGCGAAGGTGGTGGTCGCCGACATCGACGCCGGGACCGGCGAGGCGGCGGCCAAAGAGGTCGGCGGCCGGTACGTGCACGTGGACGTCACCGACGAAGACCAGGTCAAGGCCATGTTCCAGACCGCGGTGGACACCTACGGCGGGCTGGACATCGCGTTCAACAACGCGGGCATCTCCCCGCCGGAGGACGATTCGATCCGCACCACCGGCCTCGACGCGTGGCGGCGGGTCCAGGAGGTCAACCTGACCTCGGTGTACCTGTGCAGCAAGTACGCCATCGAGCACATGCTCGAGCGGGGCAAGGGCTCGGTGATCAACACCGCGTCCTTCGTCGCGGTGATGGGCGCGGCGACCTCGCAGATCTCCTACACCGCCTCCAAAGGCGGCGTGCTGGCGATGAGCCGCGAACTCGGCGTGCAGTTCGCCCGCGACGGCATCCGGGTGAACGCGCTGTGCCCGGGTCCGGTGAACACCCCGCTACTGCGGGAGCTGTTCGCCAAGGACCCCGAGCGCGCCGCCCGCCGCCTGGTGCACGTGCCGCTCGGCCGGTTCGCCGAACCGGAGGAGATCGCCGCCGCCGTCGCCTTCCTCGCCAGCGACGACTCCTCGTTCATCACCGCGTCCCAGTTCCTGGTGGACGGCGGCATCGCGGGCGCGTACGTGACCCCACTGTAGGGCCGCACGCTTACTTCGGCGCTCCCAATCGCGCACCGCCGTCGACGCGAACCACGATCCCGGTGGTGAAGGAATTGTCCACCAGGAATTCGATCGCGTGGGCCACGTCGTCGGCGGTGCCGACGCGACCGACCGGGGTGGCCGAGGCGATCGAGTCGAAGACCTCGGTACGCGCGCCGTCGGGCAGGAAGTTCCACCAGTCGGTGTCGATCACGCCCGGGGACACCGCGTTCACCCGCAGCGGCGCCAGCTCGACGGCCAGCACCGGAACCATCGCCTCCACACCGGAATTCACGGCCGCCAGCGCCGCGGTCGCGGGCATCGACCCGCCCGCAGAGGCCGCCGACACCAGGGTGATCGAACCGCCCTGCGACAGGTGCGGCAGCGCGGCCTGCACCGCGGCCGTGTGCGCGAGCAGTTTGCCCTCGACGTGCTCGCGCACATGGCCGAGGGTCAGTTCGCGGAACGGCGTGGTGCCCGACGGGCCGGTCACGGTCACCACCACATGGTCGATCGGCCCGATCTCGGTGAAGAACCGGGTCAGGTCCGCCTCGTCACGCGCGTCGACGGTCCGGCCGGTGACGTTCTCGCCCGGACCGGCGAGCGCGGCCTCCAGTCTGCCCTTGTCGCGACCCGCGATGATCACCTCGTGCCCGTGGGACGCGAGCCTGCGCGCCGCGGCCAGGCCGATGCCCGATGTACCGCCCACGATGACGACTCGGTTGCGCACAACACCCTCCTGATTTTCGAAGCTCTGTGTCTCGAAATATAAACGAGTCACGGTGTCTTGTAAAGTGGCGGCATGACCGGAACTCGTGGCCGCCCGCGCAGCGAGGAGACCAGGCGCGCGATCCTGCGCGCCGCGCTCGAACTGTGTGAACGGGACGGCTATCAGGACTTGACCATCAAGGCGATCGCCGACGCGGCGGGCGCGGGCAGGCAGACGGTGTATCGCTGGTGGCCGGACAAGGCATCGGTGCTCATGGAGGCGCTCGCCGGGCTCGCGCAGGATCCGGCGCTGCGCGTGCGCGCCGAGTCCACCGACGTGCTCGCCGAGGTCGAGGGCCTGCTCACCGTGACCTACGAACTCACGCGCAAGCTGACCGGCCAGGCGCTGGTCGGCCTGATGGCCGACGCGCAACGTGACCCCGCGCTGTCGGAGCGGTTGCAGAGCACGGTGATCGGCCCGCGTCGTGCCGCGTTGCGCGCCCTGCTGGCGCGCGGTGTGGACAGTGGCGAGTTCGCCGGGACGGTGCCGCTGGATCTGGTGGTGGATTTCGCCTTCGGGGCCATGTGGTACCGGCTGCTGAGCCGGCACGCCCCGGTGGACGGGGCGCTGGCGCGGGAGGTCGCCGCCGGTATCGCCGCCATGCTCGGGCGGAGGTGACCGAGGGACTTCCCGCATCGCGTCTCTCGTGGACGCGGTAATCGTGACTGCGGTGGCTATGTGACCGGCATCACAATTCTCGGTCGAGTGGCAGGTCAGAGCAGGCGTGCGCGAGGTCTTCCTGCTCCGTGACTGTTTGCCGCCGCCGAATCCTGGGTATCGGTCTGTTTCGTGCCACGCCTTCGGTCGCCGAGATCGGAGGCGGAACGAACCGAGGTCCGTGACGGACTGGAGAGGACGTGCACGTGACCGATCGAGCATCCAGGAATTTCCCGCTGCGGCGTTCCGTGGCGGCCTCCGCCATGGGCAACGCGACCGAATGGTTCGACTACGGCGTCTACGCCGCCACCGCGACGTACCTGACCGATGCCTTCTTCCCCGGGGAACTCGGCACGCTCGGCACCATGCTCGGCTTCGCCATCTCGTTCGTCCTGCGGCCGCTCGGCGGCATGGTGTGGGGCCCGCTCGGTGACCGGATCGGCCGCAAAGCCGTGCTGGCCACCACGATCCTGCTCATGGCCGCCGCCACCGGCGCCATCGGCCTGCTGCCCACCCACGCGTCCGTCGGCGTGCTGGCCCCGATCCTGCTCATCCTGCTGCGTGTGGTGCAGGGCTTCTCCACCGGCGGCGAATACGGCGGCGCGGCAACATATCTCGCCGAATGCGCGACCGATCGCAAACGCGGATTCCTGGGCAGTTTCCTGGAATTCGGCACGATGGCCGGTTTCGTCGGCGGCTCCGCGACGGTACTGGCCTGCCAGCTCGCGCTCGGTTCGGACACCATGCACGACTGGGGCTGGCGCATCCCGTTCCTGATCGCCGTCCCGCTCGGCCTGACCGGCTGGTACCTGCGCGCCAAGCTGGACGAGAGTCCGGTGTTCACCGAGGTCGCCGAGCGCGAGCGTCCGCCGGGCGGGCTGCGCGAGGTGCTGACCACCTACCGGCGCGAGACCCTCACGCTGGCCGGACTCGTGGTCGCGCTCAACGTGGTCAACTACACGCTGCTGACCTATCAGCCCACCTATCTGCAGAAAACCATCGGCATGGGCGAGTCGGCCACCACCGCGATGATGCTGCTCGGTCAGGTGGTGATGATGCTGGTGCTGCCGTTGTTCGGCCGACTGTCCGACGACGTCGGCCGCCGCCCGATGTGGCTGTTCTCGCTGGCGGGTCTGAGCGTGCTCGCGGTGCCGCTGTACTGGCTGATGGGTCAGGGCACGGCCTGGGCGATCCTCGGCTTCATCGTGCTCGGACTGTTGTACGTGCCGCAGTTGTCCACCATCAGTTCCACGTTCCCCGCCATCTTCCCGACCCATGTGCGGTACGCGGGTTTCGCGCTGGCCTACAACGTCTCCACCGCGATCTTCGGCGGCACCGCCCCGCTGATCAACGAGGCCGTCATCGAGGCGACCGGCTGGGCGCTGTTCCCCGCCATCTACATGGTCGGCGCGTCCCTGATCGGTCTGCTCGCCTGGAACCACCTGCGCGAAACCGCGGGCGCATCGCTGCGCGGCATCGAAGTCCCCGACGCGGGGGAGCCCGCCCCCGACCCGAAGCCCGGCCTCCCCGCCCAACCCGCGTTCTGACTCGGGGCGGCGCGGTGCTCGGCGAAAAGAAGCGCTACTGCGTGGCGGACCAGACGACGACCTTGGCGGTGTAGGCCTTGACCGCGTTGTCGAGCGCTATTCCGGTGATGAACGCGGTACGGCCCGCCGCGGTTCGCACGCAGTAGGCGCTGTCGGTGGTGACCGGCAGGGTTTCGGCGCCCTGGGTGGCGACGAGGTCCGAGCACTGTTTCCGGGTGGGTTCGGCCGGGGTGGTCCACCGGGCCAGGGTCGGCTTCGTCGTGAAGAAGCCGCCGCCGACGCCGTAGAGGGTGGCGGCGGAAAATCCGCCGGAGGCCTCACGGTCGTAGCTGACCCAGGCGCTGGCGCCAGTGTTGCTGGACAGGACGCGGGGCGGGACGGAGTCCAGGTCGAAGTAGGTCAGGTTGAGCGTGCCGGACCATCGGACGTCGTCCGGGGAAGCGTTCGCCGAAGTCGCGGGGACGGCCGAGGAGGGCGCGCGGTCGGCCGGCGTATCGCTGCGCGTGGTCGGCTGAGCCGACGTGGAGGTTCCCGTGGCCGAATCGTCCTTGTCGTCATCGGTGGACTTCTCCACCGCCAAGACGATCAACCCGGAGATGATCGGGAACAGCAGCGTGGTGAGGATCGTCCCGGAATGACGCCGCATCCAGCTCTTCCGCTCGGCGTTGTCCTGCTGCCGGGGCTGCTGTGTCTCGGGCGCGTCCTCGCCGGGCTCGTTGTCCCCCATGAAGAAACCTGTCTCCTGTGGCTGCGTCGGTTCCGCCGGCTCGACGCCTGCTCGAACTCGGACGATGGTCGGCGCCGGTGATCATGGTCGTGCGCCGCTCTCGAATTGTCAATGGCGACAGGGCCTTCGATCACGCGGGTGAGTCGTCGTCTTCCGGCCAGCCGTCCTCCACGACGAGGGTCCCGTCCCGCAACGCGGTCGCGTACTGGTCGGCGACCAGATCGGCCGGATAGGTCGGCCAGTAGGACACCGCGCCGGTGGGCTTGTCGATGACGCAGACGGAGCCGCCGACGATCACCGGCGGGCTGTCCGGGTCGGCGTGCGGCGGGCGGGGGAAGGTGGCGACGGCGACGAAGCAGCTGTCGAATTCGGACAGCTGATAGGTGATCCCGCGTTCGGCGTAGTCGTCGGTGATGAGATGCCGGTCGGCGATCCGGTGTGCCTCGGCCGGGTCCACCGGTGTGGTCGCGTCCGTGGGATAGGCGTGGATGTCCATGTGTCGATGGCAGCTGAGAGGTGGCCGCCTGCTCCTTCCGGGTCTGTGGATAGCACGATGGCGGCTGGTCGCAAGCCGGTTTCCGGTCAGTCGAAGCGGATGGTGGACAGCATCTTGCGGGCGAGGGCCTCCGGATCGGGATCGTCGGCCAGTGTCGAATTATGCAGTGCGCCTTCGCGCCACAGCGAAGCGAAGCCGTGCACCAGCGACCACGCGGCCAGTTGGGTCGCCTTCCGGTGCTCGTTGCCGTGGCCCGGCTGGATGCCGGAGACGCCGGAGCGCAGCGCCAGCGCCGACCGCTCGCGCGCGGAGCGCAATGTCTCGTCCTCCGCGTGCAGCAGGCTGTGCCGGAACATGACGTCGAAGTGCCCTGGGTGCTCGCGGGCGAAACGAATGTAGGCCACCGCCACCTCGCGGAAATCATCCCCCGCCCGTGTGAGCTGTGCGGCGAGCAGTTCGAAGCCCTCGGTGGCCAACGCGGTGAGCAGCCCCGCTTTGTCGCCGAAGTGGTGGGCGGGCGCGGCATGCGAGACGCCCGTGTGCCTGGCCAGGTTGCGCAGCGAGACGGCGTCGACGCCGTCGGCGGCGATCCGCTCGGCGGCCGCGGTGAGCAGTGCCGCGCGGAGATCTCCGTGGTGGTAGCCGTCCTTCGCCATGTCTCGATGGTGACCGATCATCTAGACATTGACAAGTTCATGCCGTCGAGTCTATCTTTCCACTGTCAAGATTTGCTCTTCGATCTACAGGAGATCCCGATGGCACCGCTGGTCGTCCTCGTCGCCGTCACCGCAGTCGTCCGGCTCATCGGCTGGCTGACCGGCAACGGCTGGCTCGATTCGTGGGCGCACGCGACCGCGCTCGGGCTGGCCGCGATGCTCGTGCTCACCTCCAGCGCGCACTTCCTCCAGCCGCGCCGTGACGCTCTGATCGCCATGGTGCCGCCGCGGCTGCCGAACGCTCCCGCGCTGGTGACGCTGACCGGCGTGCTGGAATTGGCGGGCGCGGCCGGTGTGCTCGTTCCCGCGACCGCGGACCTGGCCGCGGCCTGCCTGATCGCGCTGCTGGTTGCGCTGTTTCCGGCGAACGTCCGCGCCGCCCGCGCCGAACTGGGCATCAAGACCATGCCCTTGCCCCTGCGGGCGCTGGTTCAGGTGCTGTTCATCGCGGCCTGTGTCATCGTCATCGTCGGCTGAAGACGACGAAAGGCCCGCTCACCCCTCGAGATTCGATGGGTGAGCGGGCCTTCGACGCGTCTGCGTTCAGTTGCCGCGCAACGCCTTCGCGATGGTGCGGCGCATGAACGGCCGCGCCAAGTCCTCCGGCAGGTTCGCCCAGGCCAGGAAGAACCGCGTGAGCGGGTCGAGCGCGATGTGGTGGCGGCCGCGTTCCAGGCCGCGCACCGCGGCCTCGGCGACGCGCTCGGCCGGCATCGGCTCGATCGAACCGGTGATCGCCTTGGTCTCCACCGGCTTGCGGGTGTTCTCCATGGCCAGCCCCGGTGTGTCGGTGTCGGCCGGATAGATCACCGTGACGTCGACGCCTTTCGGCTCGACTTCGTAGCGCAGGCACAACGCCAGCTGCCGGACGCTCGCCTTGGTCGGTCCGTAGGCGGTGTACCCCGTGATACCGAGAAACGCCGCCGTGGAACTGACCAGCAGAATCTTTCCCTGACCACGCTCCACCATGCCGGGCAGCACCCGCCGCACCGCGTGCACCGCACCGAGGTAGTTCGCCGACATCTGCGCCTCGAACTCGTCGGGGTCCACGTCGAGGAACCGGCCCGGCAGCGCGAGACCGGCGCAGCAGGCGATGACCTCACACGGCCCGTTGCGCTGCTCCAGTTCCGTGATGGCAGCGGCCAGTTCGTCCGCGCGCGTGACGTCGGCGGCGGCCCAGTCCGCGCCCAATCGCTTCGCGGTGTCGCGCAGCGGCAGCTTCCGGCGCGCGATGATCGACACCCGCGCGCCGCGCCCCGCGAAGGCCGCCGCCACCGCGGCGCCGATTCCTTCCGACCCGCCGGTGACGACGACGTGCTTGCCGACCCAGTCCCGGACCCGTGCCATCGCGGCGGCTCAGGCCCGGCTCGAGGTGACGATGTCGGCGATCCGGTCCCGCCACAGCAGGTAGGTGGCGGAACTGCCGTCATCGGGCAGATCGTCGAGTGAACTCTCGATCAGCGCGTCGGTCTTCGCCACGGTGGTGCCGCAGAAGACCTGCGCCGCCGCTTCGCTGTGCTCGTTGACGCTGTTGGTCTGCTGCCGGATGCGGGCGACCATGGCCGAGCCGAGCGACAGCTGCGGCCGGAACTCACCGGCCACCTCCCAGAGTTCCTCCATCGCGGCGGGTTCCACACCACCCGCGAAGGTGACGGCGATGCCGACGCCGCTCCACAGATCCGCGTGCCGTTTCGGCTCGAACTCGCCGATCAGCCGCACGACACCGGCCGGGCTGCCGCCGCCGATGAACCACAGCGCGCGGCCCATGCCCTGGTCGGCGATGCGCTTCAGGTTGTCGCGGTCGCCGAGCCAGGCGGGGTAGCGGGTCTCGACGTGCTTGTCGCGCACATAGCGCTGCATCTGGAAGAACGCCTTGTAGAAGCCGTAGCCGTCGATGGCCAGCCAGCGGAACAGCGGGTGCTGCGGAAACAGTTTCTTCCACCGCACCTTGGGGATCTTCGCCATGGCCAGGCCGACGCCGACGTACATGGTCAGCGCGTACTCACTGGCCGGGCCCTCGATCAAGTCGGCGGCGCGGCGTCCGGGCGAGAGCGAGTCGATCGCGGTGAGACCGACCGCGGCGCCTTCGTAGGCGAACCCGCGATACTTCGGCGGCACCTGCGACAGAGTGGTGATCAGCTCGTCGTTGTCCGAACTGCGGACCGCGGAGTCGATGCCGCCGACCAGGTGCATGGTCACCTGCTCTAGTTCGAGCGCGGTGTGCTGGTCGGGCTGCTCGAATTTGCCGAGCACCTCGCGGACGCTGGCCGGACTGGGGACGAAAAGGGCCGCGCGCAGCGGACCCAACGGCGAGGGCATGGGGTTCTCCATTCGTCGGAGGAGTGGGGGATCGTCACAGGATCAAGCGACGGAAGCCGCCGTCGAAGAAGGTCAGCGCTCCCGTGGCGGCCAGTCGGGCGTCGCGTTCGGCGTGCACGACCTCGCCGACGACGATGCTGTGGTCGCCGCTGTCGAACACGGCGTCGAGCTTGCACTCCAGGCCCGCGGCCGCGTTCGCCAGCATGGGCGCCGCGGTGTGCGGTCCGGGAAACCACTCGACCTGGTCGAATTGGGCGCTGCCGTCGGGCCGCGCGGAGTCGGCGAAATACCGGGCCACCGGCTCCTGCTCGGCCGACAGCACCGAAACGGCGAACGCGCCCGCCTCGTGGATCGCCCGGTGCAGGCGCGCCGTGTGGGCGACGCACACCAGGATCAGCGGGGGATCCAGCGAGACGGACGTGAACGCGTTGGCGGTCATGCCGTGCGGCCGTGGCCACCCGGTGGTGACCACGGTGACACCGGTGGTGAACGCGCCGAGCACGCGGCGCAGCTCGGCGCGGTCGCTCATGAGCGGGCAGCCTCCTTCTCCGGTTCCGGTTCGCCCGTGATGTCGGCCTCCAGGTCGTCGGCCACCACGGGCTGCTGCGCCGCCTCCGGCGCCGCGCCCCGCTGCCCCCACCATTCGGCGATGCCGCGCGCCCACCAGTAGACGCCGCGGGCGCCGCAGACGATCACCAGCGCGATGAACAACCCGTAGGAGATGTGCAGCGCCGTGACCACGCCGTACATGATGCCGACCGAGGCGCCGAACATGATCTGCTGCTTCTTGCCCGACGGGGTTGTGCCGGGGTCGGTGACCATGTAATTGGTGAACAGGACGAACGCAAGGCCGGTCATCATGCTCAGTCCGGCCAGGATCGAGATGTTCGGTTCGATGAGCCCGCGCACGATGGCCTGCAGCGCGAACGAGCCGACCCACGCCATGATCAGCGGCATCTTCAGCGTCAGCTTGGCGTTGAGCATGGTGCCGGTCGTCAGCAGGCCGAGCACGATGAGCGCGTCCGCCGGTCCGGTGATGTATTCGGTGAAGTGGTACGGCGGCGCCACCGCGATCATCGGGAACACCAGGAAGCACACCACCACACCGAAATTCGACGGGTTCATGAAGTGGCGCATCTTGCCGTTGATCTTCGCGCGCAGCACCCACTTCGTGCCGACCGCGACCACGATGCCGAAGATCACCGGCCACAGCTTGTCGTGCGCGAAGGTCAGGAAGTTGAACGCCAGACCGGTGATGTGCGCGGGCAGCAGGAACTCGAACAGCCCACGCGGCCCGCGGCCACGGAAGGCGGGCGGGCGCTTGTACGCCCAGGCCGCCAGGACCTCCAGCCCGATCTCGGTGGTGTAGGCCGTGGCCAGTGCGATGAACGGCCACAGGAACGGCTGCTCGAAGCCGAGCAGCGGGAACCCGATCAGGTTGAAGATCGTGATCGAGATGGCGAAGTTGCGCAGCGCCAGGTAGCGCGGATCCTTCGTCGGCGCGGGCTTTTCCATCCATTCCTTGGCGAACTCGGTGCCCGAGCGTTGCATGGAGGAGATGCGTTCGGCGGTGGTCGTGGCGCCATTGCCCTGGTGAGCGGCGCCGTTGCCGTTGGCAGGTGCGCTGCCGTTGCCCTCGGCCGCCTGCGTTTCGTGATGGCCGTTGGAGGCGGCTTTCGCCTCGCCCGGATCCTTGTTGTCGTTGTCGCTCATCGCTGCTTGACCTCCTGCGCGTCCGAGGCGAGGTTCACGGTGTGCCAGCCCGGCGCGAGCTGGAGGGACTGTTCGTGCGGGGTGCCGTTGGTCTCCCGCCAGCGGAGCGTGACGTTCACCGGGGCGGCCGGATCGACCTCGCCGAGCCCGATGTGCACCTCGGTGGCCCGCTTGCCGGTGTGCCCGCTGCCGCCGTCGAGGTGGCTGCTGAGCAACCGGCCGTCCGCCGTGCGGACCTCGACCTGGGCGTCCACCGCGGGAACGCCCTGCGGGGGAAGACCGGCGACGGTGGTCGTGGCCGCGTTGCCCTCCCAGGCCGGCTTGAACAGCTTCAGGCCGAGGAACTGGCCACCCTTGGCCTTGTTGTTGTGGTAGAAGGTCGGATCACCCCACTGCCGGGCGACGGCGAAGCTGAGCGCGCCGTTGCCGGAGGTGTCGCCGACCGCGATGCCGCGCGAGGGCACCGGGGTGTCCATGCCGAGCGCGTGGGTGAGGTTGGCGAACTTGCCGTCGTCACCGCGGCTGAAGAATCCGACCGGGTCGCTGCCGGCGATATCGGCGTCGGAGCCGATGATCGGCCAGGACCACGGGTACTTGGTCAGATCGTCGTTCATGGTGCCGAGTTCCTGGATCTGCGGCCACCGGTTGGTCTCGCCCTTGATCATGCCAGTGGCCTGGATCAGCTCGTTGCGGCCGTCGTTGTCGAAGTCGTCGATCTTGGCGTCCCAGCCCCAGGTCTCCCAGGCCAGGCCGACGTCGGTCGCGCGGTTCTCGAACGGCGCCACGCCCTCGGCCAGCTGACGTGCCGCGTCGGCGGTGTCCTCGGCCGTGTTGTAGAACGCGAAGTGGCCTTCCATCAGCGCGAAGCGCACGGCGATATTGCTGACGAACAGGTCCGGCATGCCGTCGCCGTTCAGATCGCCGAAGTCGGCGGCCATGCCCTTGTCCGAATCATGGCCCAGCACATACGACTTCGGCTCGGTGATCCCGCGCTCGCCCTCGGCGAAGCCGAAGCGGATCTGGCCCGGCGTCGACTTGTTGACGAACAGGCGGTCGCGTCCGAAGTCGTTGGCCACGTACAACTCCGGGAGCTGGTCGCCGTTCAGGTCGGCCGCGGCGGCGGCAAGCGCCCATCCGGTGTCCATGCCGATCGGGAACGGGTTGGCCACCTCGCGGTACTCGGCGGTCGGCTCGTCGCCCGACTTGGCGGAGGCCAGGGTGAAGATGCGGTCCTTGCCGCCGTTGCGCGCGTTGGACAGCGAGTCGGTCATCCACAGCGCGAGCTGGCCGTCCTTGGACAGCACGTCCATGTCGTTGAAGTACTGGCCCAGGTAGATGTCGGGCTTGCCGTCGCCGTCGAAGTCCGAGACCGAGACCGCGGCGGTGATCCAGCGCTGACCCTCGTAGTGCCCGTCCGCGGTGTTCGGGGACGGCACCAGGTCGATCGGGCGGAACGCCTTGGCGTCCAGGCGGGTCGCGTTGGCGCGCTGCAGGTACAGGATCGGGGTGCGGCCGTAGTACGACACCAGCGCGTCCATGCGGCCGTCACCGTTGAAGTCGCCGGGGATGCAGCCCGACGGCACCGTGGAGGTGTCGGCAGGCAGCGGCTTGGGATCGAGCACGAACGGCTCGTACCGGGCGGTGTTGCTGTCCGGCGTCGGGGTGATGAAGGCGGTGTCGGAGCGCGGGTCGACCACGCACAGGTCGTCGGCCAGCCGGTTGCCGTCGAAGTCGTTCATCGCGATGGCCGCGCCGACCGAGGAGATCCAGGCCGACAGGTGCTTGTACGGCTCGCGCAGTTCGCGGATCTTGCGGTCGGTCGGCAGGCCCTTGGGCAGCGCGATCGGCATCGCGGTGAAATCGAATTTGCTCGCGATGGGGCCGCCCGCCTCGTCGTAGGTGGGCAGCAGCGCCGACCGCGCGGGAATGAACAGCGAGCCCATCAGCAGCAGCGCCACCCCTGGCACCACCGCTTTTCGCAGGAGGGATCGGTTGATGGGAATTTTCACGAGTGCTGCTCCTCATGGGCGAGTGTGAATTGCTGTCCCGCGGTGTCCGCGAGTCCGTCGAGCACCTCGCGCAGCGTGGCCAGCGCCTGGTCCATTTGCTGCTCGGTGTGCCTGCAGTTGATGAAGAACCGCAGCCTGGCCTCCCCGGCCGGGACGACCGGGTGGGTGATGGCGTTGACGCTGAAGTCGCGTTGCAGCATGGCCAGCGCCGCCAGCACGGCCGGTTCGTCGGCGCCGGTCATGACCGGGATGATCGGTGAGTCCTCCGACGTGCCGATGTCGAAGCCGTACTCCTTGGCGCGGCGGTGGAAGTACTCGCTGTTGTGCCGCAGCCGCGTCACGCGTTCCGGCTCGTCGCGGAGCACTTCGAGCCCGGCCAGCGCGGCGCCGATGGCCGAAGGAGCGGGCGCGGCGGTGTACATGCTCAGACCGCCTGCGACGTATTTGAACCCGTCGACCAGTTCCCGGTTGCCCGCGAGATAGCCGCCGACGCTGCCCAGCGCCTTGGACAGGGTGCCCATCCAGACGTCGACGGCGTCGCCGGGCAGGTCGAACAGCTCACGCACGCCGTGCCCGGTGGCGCCGAGGGTGCCGAACGAATGCGCCTCGTCGATCATGATCGAGCAGTCGTAGCGCCGGGCCACCTCGATGATCTCCGGCAGACGGACCACATCGCCGTCCATGCTGTAGAGGCCCTCGATGATCACCATGGCCCGGTCGAAACTGCGCCGCGACATCTTGAGGATCGTCTCGAGCGACTCGGGATCGTTGTGCCGGAAGGAGACTCGCTTGCAGCGCGACCACTCCGTGCCGGACACCACGCTGTGGTGGATGAGCGCGTCGCAGACCGCGAGATCGCGCTTGCCGAGCAGGAATCCGACCGCGGCGGCGTTGGTGAGGTAGCCGCTCGCGGTCACCAGCGCGGCCTCGGTGTCGTAGATGCCCGCGATCTCGGCTTCCAGTTCGCGATAGATCGGCAGCTCGCCCGCCACGATCCGGACCGCGGCGGCGGAGGTGCCGTACCGATCGATCGCGTCCTTGGCGGCCTGCCGCACCCGCGGGTCGGCGGCCAGGTCCAGGTAGCCGAAGCTGCTGAAGTTCACCACGTCCCGGTCGGCCATCCTGGTCACCGCGCCGCTGATGCCCTCGTGCGGCAGGTAGTACGGGTTGACCAGACCGACCTCGTTGACCCAGGCGTCGAACCGCCCGAACCGCTGCGCGGCCTCGAGCACGCCGGGATGGTCACGGAACGACGTGTGCGCGGCCCCGCGCGCCGCGCCGCCGCCGTTGCCGGTGGCCGCGGCCGGGGCGGCGGCGCCGTTGGCGGCTCGCGCGCCGTTCCCGTTCGCCGTGGCGGTGTGCTCGCCGCCTGCGTGCCTGGCCAGCAGTGCGCGGGCCAGTTCCCTGTTGTTGCCGCTCATTCGTCCTCGCTCCTCGCCGCGCGCTCTTCTTCCTGGGCAATCTGCTCGGCAATCCGCGCGCCGAGCCCGCGCAACGTCAGTCCGATCACGGCCAGCACCGACAGCTGGGTGCCGAGCACCTGCACCACGCGCGCGCCGAACTCCATGCCCATCAGCGAATCCATGCCGAGTTCGGGCAGCGGGGTGTTCAGGTCGATCGTCTCGGCGTCGACCCCGAGCACCGCCGCCAGCTGCTCGGCGAGCAGGTAGGCCACCACCTCGCCGCGCTGTTCGGGCCCCAGCTGGAGGATCTCCGCCCGCAGCGCGCCCGCGCCCGCCGCGCCGCCGCCCGCGGCCGCCACCTGGTCGGCGAAACGCGGCGTGCGGGTGGACGGGCGATGCGCCAGCGCCCACTGGCTCCAGTCGACGTCGAACAGCACGATCTGCGGCAGGTTCAGCCGCAGGCACTCGCCGAGCAGATCGGTGGCCACGTCCATGTCCACCGAGCGGTACCCGGTCATCTCCGCGTATCGGCTGACCGCCTCGTAGTCGGCCATGCCACCGCCGCCGCTCATGAAGCCCCAGTTCACCGCGAGTGCGGCGGCGCCGCGGGCCCGGCGGGCGGCCGCGATCATGTCGAGTACGGAATTGGCTGCGGCATACCCGAATTGGGGCGATATGCCGACGATGCTGCTCGCAGAGGAGAACAGCACGAACATGTCCAGATCGATGCCGGCCGCGGTGACGGCGGTGTCCAGGTTGACCGCGCCCGCGACCTTGGGCCCGAAGATCTCCGCCAGCGATTCGGCGGTGATCTGCGGGACCTCGAGGTTGTTCACCACGCCGGCCGCGTGGAACACACCACGCAGCGGATGTCCGCTGGCCTGGATGCGATCGACCAGCGCGGCGACGGCGTCGTAGTCGGCCATGTCGAGACGCTCCTCGACGACCTCCGCACCCGCGGCGGTGAGCTCGGCGACCGCGGCGCGGGCCGCGTCGCCGGTGGCGCCGCTGCGTCCGGCCAGCACCAGCCGCCGCGCGCCGACCCGCACCAGCCAGCGCGCGGTCGCCAGACCGAACGCGCCGAAGCCGCCGGTCACCAGGTAGCTCGCGGCGGGGTCGATCGGCAGACTCGGCCGCTTGACCAGCACGGACGGTTCCGGTTCACGCAGGTCGAGCACCACCCGGCCGATCTGCTTGGACCGCACCACGGTTTCGAACGCCTCGGTCGTCGCGGTGAGCGGGAACGCGGTGTAGGGCAGGTAGTCGTAGGTGCCGTCGTTCAGCGCGTCCATCGCCCGGCGTGCGGCGCGGCGGACCAGCTCGGGCCGCACGGCCAGCGCGCGGTCCATGTCCACGGCGAAGAACGACAGGTTCCGGTCGAACGGACGCAGGTCGATCGCGCCGCCGCCGTAGATGTCGGCCTTGCCGATCTCGATGATCCGCCCGAATTCGGCGGCCACCCGCAGGTTCTGCTGGAGGATCTCGCCGGGAGACGAGTTGTAGACCACGTCGACGCCGCGCCCTTCGGTCAGGTCGAGCACGTCGTCGACGAAGCTGATCGAGCGCGAGTTGACCACCTCGTGCGCCCCCGCCGCCGCGGCCACCGCGCGCCGCTCGTCCGAGCCCGCCGTCGCGATCACCCGCGCGCCGAGACGCACCGCGACCTGGACCGCGGCCATGCCCATGCCGCCCGCGGCGCCGTGCACCAGCACCGTCTCACCCGGTCGCAGGTGCGCGAGGTCGCCGAAGGCGAATTCGGCGGTGAGGAAGGGCAGGACCGAGCTGGAGTGGCACGGGTCGAGCACGGTGTCCGGGTAGTCGAGTGGCATCGTGGCGCCCTCGTCCGGCCGGAGGGTGACGTGTCTGCGAAGCAGATCCCTGGCGCACACCGACATCTCGTCCCCGACGGCGACCTCGGTGACTCCCGGACCGACCCGCTCGACCACGCCGAAACCGTCCATGCCCAGTTCGGTGCCGAAATACGTACCCGCCAGCTCCTTTTCGGTGAGCACGCCGAGCACCTTGAGCGCGTCCTTGTAGTTGAGGCCCACCGCGTCCATCCGGATCTCGACCTCGCCCGGCCCCGGCGGCACGCGATCGACCGCGCGCCAGGTCAGGTCCGACAGCAGCCGCGAGCGCGGAATCTCCAGGCGGAAGGAGCTGTCCGGGTCGGTCAGCGGCGCGGCCTCGTCCCAGACCGCCAGATGGTCGCGCAGGGACTTGCGCAGGTGCAGCGCCCAGCACGCGCCCGCACGCAACGCGACCTCGTCGGCTCGCCCGTCGCCGAACACCTGCTCGACGACGTCGGCGGCGCGCGTGGCGGGCTCGGTGTCGACCAGTCGCCAGTGCACCGCGGGTTGCTCGTTGCGCAGCGTGCGCCTGGCGCCGGTGAGCGCGGCCTGCGCGGGATGGGCGAAGGCGTCGACCGGCAGGCAGAACGCCTGCTCGGTGACCACCACCGCGCGCACCTCGATGGCAGGGGCCTCGCCGTCCTCCTCGCCGACCACCAGCTCGCCGACCGCTTTGGCGACCTGCGCCAGCCCGTAGGCGTTGGGCACCGCGTCCAGTTCGGCGCCGGAGACCACGACGAGGCGGCCGCGCGTGACGCCGGGCCGCGCCTGCGCGGCCCGCAATGCGGCTAGGACACGGTCGGAGGCGTCGGCCGCTTCCGGTTCCAGGGTGAGGATCTCCGCCGACGCCCGCGCGCTGGCGATCTCCTTGGCGCGCTGGGAGACGGTGCTGCCCAGGCTGACCACGAGCAGGAACTCCTCGCCGCCCACGGGTTCGTCGGCGGGCGCGGTGTCGTCGACGATCGCCCACACCGGCTCGTAGAACAGCTCGTCGAGCTGGTCGTGCAGATCGGGCTCGGCCGCAAGGCTGGCGAACCGAACCCTCGAAAGAGTCAGTGCCACAGCACCTTCGGGGGAAGCGACAGTGATATCGGCGCACAGCGGGTCGCCGTCGACGCGGCGGACGAGCACGACCGCCTGCTCGGGCAGCGGCCCGGTCCAGCGGACCCCGTCGACCGAGGACGGCACCACGACGCTCGCGCCGTGCGCGGTCTGCGCGTACAAGGCGGCGAAGCACTGCAACGCGGCGTCGACCGCCGCGGGGTGGGCCAGATGCGGCAGGCTCGGCGCGCTCCCGGCCAGCGGCGTGAGATCGAGCCGGGCCAGCACCGAGTCGGCGCCGACACTGGCGGCGGTGATCAGCCGGAAGCTGGGCCCATAGGCCAGGCCGTGCGCGGCCAGGCCGTCGTAGAGCGTCGCCGCGGACACCTCCACCGCGTCCGCCGCCGGGGTGAGGTCGACGGTGCGCGGGTCGACGTCCGCCTCGATCAGCCTGCCGTGCGCGTTGATCGTCCACGTTGTCGCGGTGGCCGCGCGCGAACGCAGGGTGAACCGGCGGGTGGTCTCCTCGACGCTGAGACGCAGCACCGGCACGTCGTGCTGGCCGATCACCAGCGGCGCGACGAACTGGACCGACTCCAGCCCGAAGCTCGTGCGACCGGTCCGCACCGCGACGGCGCTGAGCGCGGCGTCCAGATAGGCCGCGCCCGGCAGCACGACGGAGCCGTCGACCACGTGATCGGGCAGCCACGGCAGCGCGGCCACCGACAGTTCCACTTCCCATTCCGGCGCGGACGCCGCGGTGCGCTGGCCGAGCATGACGTAGCCGTCGACGGCGCCGACGCGGTCGGCCTCGATCGCGGGGTCCTCGGTCCACAGCGTGCGGCGCTGCCACGGGTAGCGGGGCAGGTCCAGGTGCGCCACCGGGGCGTCCGGTGCGCCCGGCGCGTGCGCGGTGTCCAACCCGCCCGCCTGGTACAGCTCGCCCACCGCGCGCAGCAGGTTGTCGCGGTCGTCGGCGGTGCGCGACAGGGTGCTGATCGCCGCGCCCTCCAGGCCGCGGCGCACGAACGCCTCCTTGACGTTGCCGCTGAGCACCGGATGCGGCCCCACCTCGAGGAAGACCCGGTGCCCGGCATCGAGCAGGCTGTCCACGGCCGCGCCGAACCGCACCGGCTCGCGCACGTTGCGGCACCAGTACTCGGCATCCCAGTCGGGACCGGACAGCTCGCCGCCGGTGACGGTGGACCAGATCGGCACCCGCGCGGCCCGCGGCGCCAGGCCGGCCAGCACGGTGGTGAGTTCGCCGAGGATGGGGTCCATCAGATGGCTGTGGTAGGGCACCTCCACACGCAGCGCCTTGGCGAAGACGCCTTCGGCGGTGAGCTCCTCGCGGATGCGGTCCAAATCGGCCAGGTCGCCGGACAGCGTCGCGGCGGAGTGGCTGTTGATCGCCGCGACGCAGACGCCCGGCACGCCCGCGAGGCGCTCGCGCAGTTGCTCTTCGGACAGGCCGACGGCGAGCATGCCGCCGGTGCCAGCGGTGGTGGCCTGCAACCGTGCGCGGTGATAGCTCACCAGCAGCGCGTCGCGCAGCGACAGCGAGCCGGAGGCGTAGGCCGAGGCCACTTCGCCGACGCTGTGGCCGACCACCGCGGCGGGGCGGATGCCGAGTTCGGCGAGCTCGGCCACGAGCGCGGCCTGGACCAGGAAGTTGGCCGGCTGCGCGTACGCGGTCCTGGTGATCCGCGACTCCGCCTCGGGCCGAAGCAGTTCCTCGACGATCGACCAGCCCGCGATCTCCTGGAAGACCTCGTCGATCGACCGCGCGGCGGCGGCGAAGTGCCCGTCGGCCTCGAGCAGGCCACGGGCCATGCCCCACCACTGCGGGCCCATGCCGCTGAACACGAACACCGGCTGGGTGGAGCCGTCGGTGAGCGCGCGGGCGGGGGACTTGCCCGCGCCCGCGGCGAAATCGGCCAGCTGCGAACGCAAGTCGTCGGTGTCGCGGTAGGCGAACGCCGCGCGGATCGGATGATGCGCGCGCTGCGTCCATGCCGCCTCGGTCACCGCGTCCACCGGGGTGGTCTCGGTCAGGTCGTGCACCTGGGTGGCCATCGTGCGCAGCGCGGTCTCGTTGCGGGCCGACAGCGGCAGCACCGTGATCGGCCCGCGCGTCCGCGCCTGCGCGGGCGCTTCCGGCGCACGGGTGAGGATCGCGTGGGCGTTGGTGCCGCCGTATCCGAAGCTGTTGACCGCCACCGCGGCTCGCCCGTCGTCGTTGGGCAGCGGCTCGGTCTCCAGCGGAATGCGAACTCGCAGCTCGTCGAACCGGATCTCGGGATTCGGGTTGTCCAGCCGCATTTGCGGCGCGATGACACCGTGTCGCAGGGTCAGCGCGGCCTTGATGAGACCGGCGACGCCAGCGGCGGCCTCGGTGTGGCCGATGTTGTTCTTCACCGAGCCGACCGGCAGCGGCTCGTCGCGGCCGTCGACCGCGCCGTACACCGCGCCGAGGGCGGCCAATTCGAGCGGGTCGCCGACCGGCGTGCCGGTGCCGTGCGCCTCGACATAGCGGATGTCGCTGGCGTCGATGCCCGCCAGCCGGTGCACCCGCCGGGCCAGCGCCTCCTGCGCGGCCGGGTTCGGCACCGGGATGGCCAGTGTGCGGCCGTCCTGGTTGACGCCGCTGCCGCGCACCACCGCGTAGATCCGGTCGCGGTCGCGCACCGCCGCGTCCAGCGTCTTCAGCACCACGGCGCCCGCGCCCTCGCCACGGCCGTAGCCGTCGGCCGCCGCGTCGAAAGACTTGCACCGGCCGTCGACCGCGAGGAAGCGGCCCTTGCACATGGAGATGAACGCCTCGGGGCGCAGCATCGCGTTGGCGCCGCCGACGATCGCCGTCTCGCACTCGCCCGACTCCAGCGCGAGCACCGCTTGGTGCAGCGCGACCAGGGAGGACGAGCATGCGGTATCGATGGTCATGGTCGGCCCGAGCAGATCCAGCAGGAACGCGATGCGCGCCGACAGCAGCGTGTGCGACGAACTGGTCGGACTGTGGCTGTTGATCGAGGCCCGCGCCACCGAGCCGCTGCGCACCAGCGCGTTGTCGTTCATGAAGCCGCCGACGAACACGCCGACCTCGCGTCCGCCGACCCGGCCCGCCATCCCCGCGTCGTCGAGCGCCTCCCAGGCGACCTCGAGCAGCAGTCGCTGCTGCGGATCCATGATCGACGCCTCGCGCTGGGAGATGCCGAAGAACTCGGCGTCGAACTCCCACAGCGACTGGGTGAGGAATCCGCCGTGCCTGGTGTACATCCGGCCCGGCGCGTCCGGGTCCGGATCGTAGAACTTGGCGATATTCCAGCGGTCCGCCGGTATCTCCACGATTCCGTCGCCCTTGCGCACGACGAGATCCCAGAACGAGTCCGGCCCGTCGATGCCGCCCGGAAAACGGCAGCCGATACCGACAATTGCTACATTGGGCATGCAAATCCCCTGATGCTCGGGCATTCGAAAACGCGGACGGGTGAACGTCCGCATCATCGAATCAGCGTGGAGACAGCCGGAATCGCGGCGCCGGTAAACCTGTTCGGCCTTGGCGTCGTCCGGCGGTGAAGTGGTTCCGCGGTAGGAGGTCAGTGTCCACCCATGGTAGGAGCGGCGATTCGCGAAGGTCAATACGGAATTGTTCTCGCCGCAACCTGAAAGCGTTGCCGGGCAGGTAATGACAACTTCGGCATCGACGCAGTTCAGAGTGCTTATGACGAGATTATTCTGGCGTTATTACAGAGTTATCGCGGGGTGGAACCGGTGTGAATTACATCGTTATTCCGGTGTTATTCCGCGTCGTTCCTCCGCCGGTCGCCGGAAGGTGTTGAGGAGGCCGTCGATTCGTGGCTACGATGGCTCGTCGTAACGCAGTGGCGCGAAAGGCGATGGCGTGGATTCGTACAACACCGGGCAGTTCCGCATCGAGGCGGAGGCCGAACCCATCGAAAGCCTGGACTGGCTGCTGGCGTTCACCGAGCAATACATCGCGGGCTGGAACAGCGGCGACGGCGCTGCGGTCGCGAAATGCGTCACGCAGGACACGATCTGGCACGACCCTTCGCTGGACGCGCCCGCGCACGGCCCGGCGGGTGTGGAGAAGTTCGTCGCGGACACGGTGCGTTCGTTCCCGGATGTCGCCTACACCAACCCGTTCCCGCCGGTGCTCGCCGCGGACAACCGGCTGGCCTTGGTGCCGTGGCGGATGACCGGGACCCATCTCGGCCCCATCGACCCGCCCGGTTTCGGTCCGACCGGCAAGACGATCGATCTGCTGGTCATCGACGCGTGGCAGTTCCGCTCCGGGTTGATCTGGCGCAGCCAGGCCACCTGGGATCTGACGGAGATGCTGCTGCAACTGGGCCTCATGCCGCCGCGCGGCAGCGCCGCCGAGCGCGCGATGGCGCGCGCCCAGCGGTTCAGGTCCAAGCTGCCGTTCTGACCCGGCCCGGGGGAATCACTCGCCGAACAGTGTGGCGAACCGTTCCACCGCGAGGAGGACCGAGGCGCCGACGGATTCCAGCTCGGCGCCCATGCCCACGAGCAGATTCACGATCGCGGGCACCAGCACCTCGAGCAAACCGTCGTCGCCCAGGTGACCGGCCATCTCCAATTGGATGAAGCCGAACAGTCCCATCCACAGCTGCGCCGCGGCGGAACGGACATCGGGGGTGTTGATCAGTCCGGCGTCCTGTGCGCGCTGCACCGCGCCCACCACGTGGTCGAAGGTCTCCGCGTAGTGCTCGAACTCCGAATCGTGCCCGGCCACGAGCACGTTGCCGCGGTTGATCTTCAGGTCGATGCGCGTCCCGGTGCCGAACATCAGCTGGAACAGTTCCGGCCTGCGCTGGGCCTCGTCGCGGAACACCAGGCCGAGCACGAGCAGATCGGTGATCGGCTCGTCGGTCACTCCGGCCGCGGTCATGCGCTCGGCCAGCTGGGCGAAGCCGGCGGAGCCCGCCGCCCGGATCAGGCCGGGCATCCCACCGAAGTTGGAGTACACCGCCATCGTGGAGACCCCGCACATGCGGGATACGCGGCGGACGGTCAGCGCGTGCAACCCCTCGGTCGAGACCACCTCGACGGTCGCCTCGATCAGGCGATCGCGCAGCGCGGTGTTCATCGTGTCCGTCCCGGCGGCCGGGCGCACGGCTAGTTCGGTTGTTCCGGCAGTCTGCTTGGTCATCGCTTCCGCTTCCCCCGCGCGGTCACGCCGTGGCGCATAGATGCACTGACGCGCTGTCTTCGGGAAGGCGGTATCGCCGCTTCACCTCGGGCGCACCGGTCCTGCTCACCGCGCGGACCACCGATCGCGGGGCGGGGGGAACGACGTCGACTTCGACCGATGCACCATCGATTCGCCCGGTCCGGAAAGCTGATCGTGGTTCATCGCGCACAGATATCTCCGTTCTTGCCGCACGAACGGGCGGGCAGAGCATGAGGTGGAGCCGCGTTCGCGGGCTACGAAGAGCAGGCGCACCCGCCGGGAGGTGCGTGTCGGAGGTGAGTGTCGTCACTGAAACTCTATGTGATACAGCGTAACATCCACAGCCATTCCGCCAAATGTTCTGCGCGCTATCCGAATTCGTCGCGCGCCACGCAGTTGTGACATCGGAGGACATTCCGGCCGGAGTTCTGGAGCCGATGACAATCACCGTCGGCTCGGAGCCGGGCCCGTGATGTCGCGAATTGGACAAATAAGACATCGGCCCGGTGGACACCCCGGTAATCGGCGGCTGCCGATTCTCGATCTGCGCGGTCACGAACACGGGGCAACGTTATCGTTCGCAAGGGACAGTTTCGTGGGTGGGAGGTCGGCCGGATGGCGACATCGATTCCGGGAATCATCGCGTGGCCGGTCATCGGGTTCGTCGCGGCCGTGCCGGCGGGCCGGTGGTTGCTGTGCGCGACACGACCGTCGACCGGCTACTGAATACGCTGTTCGGCTGGGGAGCGCTGAGTCTGCTGCTGTATCGCTGCGACATGACGCCCGGCATCGCGAGCCTGGCCCGCCAGCTCTCGCTCGGCTGCACGGTGATGGCATCGATGTGTCAAGGCATCGTCCGGGTCCGGGCGTTCGACGCGGACCCGGCCGCGGCCCGGCGCGGGCACCGCGCCTGCCGCGTGCTTGCGGCCGGGTCCACCGCCGCGATCCTGCTCGCGGGCGCGCAGGCAAGGCGGACTGCTCGAACTCGCCCGGTGTGGCCCTCGGCCCGCGCGGCGGCGGGCGAGCGCGTCCCCTTGGCGGGCGGCGTCGGTTAGAGCACCGCTTGGGTCTGGGTGACCTTCGCGACGAGCTTGTCCGCGTCGTCCCGGATCACCGTCTCCACCACGATGAACGAGCGTCCGGCGTGCAACGGCGTCGACGACGCGACCGCGTGCCCGGACCGGACGGCGCGCAGGAAGTTCGTCTTCGACTCCACCGTGGTGGTGCCCTGCTTGCCTTCCGGCAGGTTGAGGAACGCGCAGACCGCGCCGGTGGCGTCGGCCAGCGACATCAGCACCCCGCCGTGCAGCGCGCCGCCGAGTGTGCACAGCGATTCGTCCCAGGCCAAGCGGCTGCGCACCAGATCGGGCCCGTGCGCGAGCACCTCGACGCCGAGACGTTCGGTGAACGGCATGGTCTGGTGGAACAGCTTGGTGCCCATCTCATCGATCATGCCGCGATCCTGCCCGCCGCCGGTCGCGGAGTCGATTACCTCGCGGGTAATCGCCGCTCTGCGCCGCTCGGTGGAGATCGGCACGACTTCCGTCACGGAAAGCGTCACTGGTCTGCGCGATTCCGTGCCGGTGACGTCGCTTCCTGCGGTTCAGCTCATCCGCGCGACAAGAGCGTCGGGCAGATGGGGGAGTGCCAGGTCGATCAGCCGCCACGGCCACCCCGGGACGCAGGCCCGGCGCCGCTCCTGCTCGATGGCGGCCACCATCGCCGCGACGCCCTTGTCCAGGGGCGCGACCATGCGCGCGTCGCCCGCCTTGGCCGCCATGTCGGTGGCGATGAAACCCGGCAGCAGGGTGGTCACCGTGATCGGGGAGCGCGCCAATTCGGTGGCCAGTGCCGCGCCGAGCGCGGCGAGTCCCGCCTTGCTCGCCGAATAGGCGGCCTTCTTGCCGGGCAGTCCGCGCACCGCGCTCATCGATGCGACGAGGACCAGGTGTCCCGCCCGCTGCGCGCGGAAGATCTCGAGCGCCGCTTCCGTCTGCGCGAGCGCGCTGACGAAATTCGTGGTGGCCGTCGCGAGATTCGCGTCAGCCCGTCCGCTGCCGATCAGCGCTCCCTTGCCGATCCCGGCGTTGACGATCACCCGGTCCAGGCCACCGAGCTCGTCGCGCAGTTCGCCGAAGACGACCGGCACCGCCGCGTGGTCGTCCACGTCGAGCGCGCGCACCGCGACGGTGATCCCGGGACGAGTCGCCACGAGTTCGTCGCGCAGTGCCGTGAGCGCGTCCAGTCTGCGGGCGCACAGTGCGAGATCGCGGCCCTTGGCGGCGAAATCGCGCGCCATGGCGGCCCCGAGGCCCGCGCTCGCCCCGGTGATCAGGATTCTCTTCCGCGTCATGCGGCCGACCTTAACGGCGCGGCCGGACTTCGTCCGTCGGCAGCCTGCGCATGGCCGGAGCGGAGGTACGCGGTCGCGTCTCAGCCGCCGGACGAGCCGGTCGGTGGTGGGGTGGCCAGCAACCGCCACGGCCCGCAGTTCTCGGTCTTGAACCCGACGTCGGTCGGCTTGATCTGCACCCGGACCGGACCGAGCCGGGTGTAGTTGTTCGCGATGATGTACTGCATGTTCGTGTTGTCCCCCTCGACCTTCCACAGCCTGCGCCAATCGCAGGCGTAGGCGGGGTCGGACGTGCCGGGCGCTTCCCAGAGTCCTGGCGCGATGTCGACGCCGACCAAGTAGACGCCGTCGTGCGAGATGGTGTTCGCGGGTTCGGCCGCCGCCGTCGCCGTGGCGAGCAGGGTGACGGCGCAGCCCATGGCTCCCGCGAGTAGGAGCGCGCTAGCACGCATACCGGTTCTCCTTGACTTGTACTCCCGCCGCGTCGTCGTACGCCCGCCGTCGCGGCCGACTCGGGAGATCCCCGCATCTCCGCGGCAACCAATACCAGAACCGACCGGGTGGTGTGCCCGAATCTGCGATTCCGGCTCGGCCCGCACGGGCCGCGCAATCATCGGGGAAATTCCGGCGATCCCGACCAATCGGGAGGTAGTCGCGGATTTCGGCGTGCCGGTCGAGACGGCTTCGAGCCGCCTGTATTACGCTCTGCTATCTCTGCGCAAATCTCCGAGGTCGATCCGGCCGCCGGACGTCGCGCATGCTGTAACGCTTCGATTACACCTCTTGCTTTGCTGATACATGCGTTGCCAAAGTGACCATTGGGTTTGGTGTTACAAGTGGGAAGGGAGGGGTGCTCCGTTCCGGGGCGCCGACCGCACTATGAAGCCAAGCATCGTCAAAGCCGGTATCTGCACCGCGGTGACGGCCGCGGTAACGGTGACGTTGTCCGGATTGCTTCCGGTCAGCGCGCAGGCGGCGCCGTCGCCGCTGGACATGTCGAAGAAACTCGCGGGCAAGACCGTGTTCCTCGACCCAGGCCACCAGGGGTCGAACCACTCCCAGGACTTGGCCAGACAGGTCAGCGACGGTCGCGGCGGCACCAAGGACTGCCAGACCACCGGCATGACCACCATGAACGGCGTTCCCGAGCACACCATCACCTGGAACGTCGCACAGGTCGTCAAGACGTCGCTGGAAACGCTCGGCGCGCGTGTCGTGCTCAGCCGCCAGGACGACATGAACTGGGGCGGCTGCGTCGACGACCGCGCCCGCGCGGCGAGCCAGTCCGGCGCCGACGTCGCCGTGAGCATCCATGCCGACAGCGCGCCCGCGCAAGATCGCGGGTTCCACCTGATCGTCCCCGAGCTGCCCATCCCGGATCTGATCGTCGATCAGGTCCAGGCGGGCGCGGGACTCGCCGCGTCCAAGGCGGTGCGCGACGCGTATCGCGAGGCGGGATTCCCGCCCGCCAACTACGGCGGCGTGGTGGAAGGTCTGCAGACCCGCAAGGACATCGCCGGGCCCGCGCTCACCACCGTTCCGCTGGTCTTCCTCGAGATGGGCAACGGCGCCAATCCCGAGGACGCGGCGTTGCTGGAGACGCCGGACGGGCAGCTCAAGCACGCGATCGCGCTGACCACCGGCGTGGTCGGATACCTGCTCGGCGCACCGCAGCCCGGCGCGGCGCCGGATCAGCAGGGCGCCCAGGGCTCGTCGTTCGACCATCCCGCGGCCGCGCAGGAAACGCCGCAGGCTCAGACGACAGGAACACCGCAGGCGCAGACGAACCCGTTCGCACCTCAGGCGCAGACGAACCCGTTCGCTCCCCAGGCGCAGACGAACCCGTTCGCTCCCCAGGCGCAGACGAATCCGGCGGTGCCGCAGGCCCAGCCGATTCCCGCGGTGCCGCAGAGTTCCACGACTCCGGGTGCGCCGCAGAGCCCCGCCGCTCCGGCGGTGCCGCAGGCGCAGTCGGCGCCGAGCACCACGACACCGAAGCCGGCGCCGGGCACGGCGACACCGCAGTCGCCTGGCACGTCCGCGGCGCCGAAGTCGCCGGGCACTTCCGCAACGCAGTCGCCGGGCACGCCCAACGCACAGCAGTCACCCGGCGCCTCCGGGGGCAACGCTTCGATCATGGAGTTGCTGATGCCGCTGGCGAAGATGCTCGGCCTGGACGACAACGCCATCACCACGGAACTGATCAATCTCGGCTACAGCCTGGCGGGCATGCTGCTGGGCCCAGCGAAATAGTCCGCACACCGAACCCGCCGGACGCCATCCTCGGCACCACCGAGGGTGGCGTCCGGCTTTTCCCGCGGGTCACACGGCGCACTAGGGTGAGCGGAATGGCTGACCGGATTCCTGTTGTGCTCGTCGCGGGGTTTCTCGGTTCCGGGAAGACCACGCTGCTCAATCACTTGCTGCGGCACAACCGGGGCACCCGGATCGGCGTGGTCGTCAACGACTTCGGGGCGATCAACATCGATTCGATGCTGGTCGCGGGGCAGGTCGATGCCATGGTCTCGCTCGGCAACGGTTGCGTGTGCTGCGCGGTGGACGTCACCGAACTGGACGAGCTGTTCACCCGGCTCACCCAGCCGCGCGCCGGGATCGATGTCATCGTGGTGGAGGCCAGCGGCCTGGCCGAGCCGCGCAACCTCATCCGGATGGTGCTCGGCAGCGACAATCCGCGCCTGCGCTACGGCGGCCTGGTCGAGGTGGTGGACGCCGAACAGTTCCCGGCCAGCAGTGCCCGTCATCCGGAGCTGCGCACGCATGTGCGGTTGGCCGACCTGGTGGTGCTGAACAAGGCCGATCGGGTGACGCCCGGGCAACTCGACCACCTGCGTGCGGATATCGCGTCGCTGGCCGGTTCGGTCCCGGTGTACGCGACCGCGCACGGCCGGATCGATCCGGGGCTGCTGTTCGACCGTCCCCGGCGCGAGCGCCCGCTGGTGGCCGAGCAACTGAGCTTCGACGAACTGCTTCTCGAGCACGATCACGAAGACCACGACGACCACCGTCATCTGCACGACGACTACACCAGCGTCTCCTTCGCCAGCGACCGGGAGCTGGACCCGCGCAAATTGATCGGCTTCCTGGAGGACCCGCCCGCGGGGTTGTTCCGGGCCAAGGGCTTCGCCGCGTTCGGAGTGGCGGGCGAACGCAGGAAATTCGTCCTGCACATGGTCGGCCGCCACATCGTCTTCGAGCCGGGGGGCTGGTCACGCGGTGAGTCGCGGGGAGCGCGAGTGGTGCTCATCGGCGCGGGCCTGCACTCGGACGCGGCCTTGGCCCGGCTTCGCGATACCGTGCACGACGCCGCCGAACCGCTGGACGCGCAAAGCATGCTCGGGGTGTGGCGCTATACGCCGCGCTGAGCGCGCAGATTGGCGCGTTTGGTCGCGACGTGTCGCGTTCGGTGCTGGTGCCAGAACGGTCTTTTCATGAGACTGAATGCGTGGCCGCCGGTGGGCGGGCACCGGGGAGCTTACTGCCGCGTTCGGCGCCGCCCGGCAGCCGATCCGTGACCGACCGAATCGTTCCGCGACCGATGGGAGTTTCCGTGTCAGATTCCATGGAGAGCGCCACCGCGTACGTCATCGAGGTGCTGGAGGCCAAGGGCACCGCCACCCGCGACGACTTCGACGTTCCCGCGATCGTCGCCGAGACCCACGCCATCACCAACAGCTGGGATTTCCGTGCGATCGAGGACGCTACGTTCTGGTCGATCGCCGCGCGTTTCATCAGGCCGTGACGGTCGGCTCCGTGCGCGGGGCGTGGCCGGCCAGCGACCAGCGCCGCGCCGCGCGCCGCATCGACCCCGGGTCGGAGTAGCCGAGGATCTCGGCCTGGCGCGATGGGCTCAGCGGCCCCGCGGCGGTCGCGGCGACCAGCCGCGCACCGCGAGCCCGGTCCAACTCGGCGCGCCAGGTGGTGCCCGCCTCGCGTAACCGCCGCTGGAGCGTGCGCGGGCTGGTGGCCAGCCTGCGCGCCACCCGTTCCAACGACGCGTCGCCGTCGTCCAGGCATTCCGCCAAGGCGGTCGCGACGCGTTCGGGCCATGCGGTGGCCAGCGGCGGCGGAGGCGGAAGCGCGGCGGCCAAGGGCTGCAGGATGCCGGCCAGGACCGGATCGCTCGTGGTCAGCGGCAGATCCATGTCCGAGGCGCGAAAAGTCATGGCGTCCACCGGCGCGTCGAACTCGATCTCGGTGGTGCCGAAAACCTCGATGAAGGCGCCGATCTTGGCGGGCGCCTGCTGGCGCAACGCCACCCGCAGCGGAGCAAGCGGTTCACGCACCACGCGCCGGGCGCGGCTGAGCACCGCGCTCAGCCCCCAGAGCTGGGTGAGATCGCGGCCGCGGCCTTCCCCGTCGATGATGTCGAGATACAAGGTGACTTCGTCGTCGTTCTCCGCGACCAAGTCGAAGCGGTGGTTGGTGGTCACCGCGGTGACGTACGGCCCGCAAGTCGCCAGTCCGGCCCCCAGCGTCGGCGCCGAGGAGAACAGATAGTCGTAGAGGCCGAGGCAGGTCAGCTGGTAGCGGCTCGCCACGTTCAGCGCGACGTCCGGGTCCCCGAGTTCGAGTTCCCCGATCTCCCACAACCGGGAGAACGTCTGGCTGGGCAGGTGCAGGTCCTCGCCCGCCATGGTCCACTCCGGCAATCCCGCTTCCCGCAGCAGCCGGTCGCGGTCGACGCCGGCCGCGGTGAGTTGCGAGATGACGAACCGGTGCAGCAGAACCTGGTCGGTTCCCATCGCGTGCTCCCTTCTGCCACCGCGACCGATCGGCGCGCCGTCGGTCTCCGAGTGAAGCGATACCGCGCGCACACGCTATACCGGCCGTGTTGATTCGTCATGAGATTCATGTCACGGTCGGATCACCCGCAGGCGTTCACCCATTCGGACAGTCCGTCGGCGAACAGCTGGCGCTTCCAGATCGGGACTTCGTGTTTGATCCGGTCCACCAGTTCCGCGCACGCCGCGAACGCCGCGCCGCGATGCGCCGCCGCCACCGCGACGACGATCGCGCGGTCACCGATGCCGAGCGAGCCGACGCGGTGCACGGCCGCGACCGGCACACCGTGTGCGGCGGCGAGTTCCGCGCAGACCTCGCGCAGGAAACGCTCCGCCTGCGGGTGCGCGGAGTATTCCAGGGCCGAGACCGCCTGCCCGCCATCGTGATCGCGGACTTTCCCGGTGAACACCACGACCCCGCCGTAATGTGGTCCCGAGACCGCTTCCTCGACCTCCGCTGGGTCCAGCGGCTGGTCGCTGATCCGGGCGAGCCGGACCGTGGCCTCAGCCGTTGTCATGACTTCCACCTCCGGCGACTTGTGCGAGCAGATGATCCAGCAGCGGCTCCAGCACCGCGATGCCGTCCTTCACGCCACCCGGCGAGCCGGGCAGGTTCACGATCACCGAGCGCCCCGCCAGGCCGGCCACGCCGCGGCTCAGCGCCGCGAGCGGGAACTTCGCGGTGCCGCGCTGCCGGATCGCCTCCGCCACACCGGGTAGTTCGCGATCGAGCAGGGCGAGGGTGGCTTCGGGGGTCGCGTCGGTGGGGGAGGCGCCGGTTCCGCCGGTGCTGATGACGAGGGCGGGTTCGAAGCGCAGCGCGTCGGCCAGGCCGAATTCGATCTCGGCGTCGGCGTAGACCAGCGGGCCCCGCACCGAGAAGCCGAGGCCGGACAGCCAGTCCACGAGCACCGGACCGGTGGTGTCCTCGCGCGTGCCCGCCGCGACCCCGGTCGAGGCGACCAGCACCACGGCCGAGCGTTCCTCCGCGCCGAATTCGGGCTCGGCGTAGCCGGAGGTGTCCTGTTCGTCCCCATCGGCAGCGAAGTCCTCATCGATGACCGGCTCGATCTCCCTCTCGTCGGAGATCGTGTCGTCCGGGCGCTCCCAATGTCCGCGCTTACCGCCTTCTTTGGCGAGCAGGCGCACGCCGGTGAGCACCGCGGCGGGATCCACCGCCTTCACCATGTCGTGCAGGGTGAGCCCCGCCACCGCGACCGCGGTCAGCGCCTCCATCTCGACGCCGGTGGGGCCCTTGGTCTTCGCGGTGGCCTCGATGGTGATGGCGGTTTCGGTGAAACCGAACTCCACCCGCACCGACGACAGCGCCAGCTGATGGCACAGCGGGATCAGTTCGGAGGTCTTCTTCGCCCCCGCGATGCCCGCGATGCGGGCGGTGGACAGCACGTCGGCCTTCGGCATGTCGTCGGCCCGCACCAGCGCGACCACCTCGGCCGTGGTGCGCAACTCGCCTGCCGCGACGGCGATCCGGGTGGTCTCGCTCTTCTCGCTCACGTCCACCATGCGGGCGCGGCCTTCGTGGTCGACATGGGACAGCTCGCTCATAAGGACCACACTCGCACAAGCGCCCCCGCGGGCAGCGCGGTGACCTCGGCGGGCACGTCGATCAGCACGTCGGCGTTCGCCATGGCCGCCACGAGATGCGAGCCGGGACCCGACACCACCTCGACCGCCCGCGGGCGTCCGTGCGCGGACAACCCGTCCGGATGCTCGCGGATCAGCTTGCCCCGGAGGAACTGACGCTTGCCCTCCGGCGAGCGCGCCACGGCGTCGACCAAGGGAAGTTCGTAGGCGTCCACCTCGGGAAGACCGGCCAGACGCCGCAGGATCGGGCGGGCGAACACCTCGAACGACACCATCGTGCTGACCGGGTTGCCGGGGAAACTGAGCACCGGCACCCCGTCGACGACGGTCAGCCCCTGCGGGCCGCCCGGTTGCATCGCGACCGAGCCGAACCGCCCGCCCAACGGCTCGAGCACGTCCTTGACCACCTCGAAGTCGCCCTTCGACACACCACCGGAGGTGAACACCACATCGGCACGCTCCAGCGCGGCCGACAGCAACGCGCGGAAACGCGCCGGATCGTCGCTGCTGTGCGCCACGGAGACGACCTCGACGCCGTTCGCCGCGAGCGCCGCGGCGAGCGCGACGCCGTTGGAGTTGTAGATCTGGCCGGGACGCAGCGGCTTTCCGGCCGCGACCAGTTCGTCGCCGGTGGTGATCACCGCGCCGCGCACCGGACGGAAGACCGCCACCTGCGACAGTCCCACCGCGGCCAGGGCGGCGACATGGCGGGGAGCGAGCGTGGTGCCCGCCCGTGCCAGCAGGTCGCCGGTGCGGACGTCGGTGCCCGGTTCCCGCACGAATTCCCCCGCGCCGCGGGCGCGTTCGATGGTCACCATGCCGTCGCCCGCGCTGGTGTCCTCCACCGGCACCACGCAGTCCGCGCCCGGCGGGATCGGCGCGCCGGTCATCACCTTCATCGCCGCGCCCTGCGGCAGCGGCGCCCGGCCGGCGGCGCCCGCGGCGACGACGCCGGCCAACGGCAGGGTGACCGGAGCGACGAGCACCGATTCGGCGCGCACCGCGTACCCGTCCATCGCGGAGTTGCGGAACACCGGCAGCTCGATCGGCGAGCGCACGTCTTCGGCCAGCTGCCTGCCCAGCGCCCGCGCGACCTCGACGGACTCGACCGCGCGCGCGGCCAGCGGCCGCAGCAGCTGTTCGATGCTGTCGCGGTAGTCGTCGACGGGCCTGGCCGAGACGCCGGCGGGCCGAGGGTTCATGGGAGTCAGCCTAACGCCCGATCCGGGCGGTTTTCCGCCTCCGCCGCCACGCCGCGGTCATCCGGCGCCGGGCGAGCCCTCACCGCCGATCCGCGGCCGCGGTGAGCCGGAGTCGAGCATTCCGCCCACAGACGAATCGGGACAGGCGGTCATAATGGACGTGTGACTCTGGTCGAGATCGGGATTCCCACGGTGCGTTCCGGGCGTCCCTCGCTCGCCGGCCGTCCCGACACCCCCTACTTGCTGGATCGTTTCGGACGCGTCGCCCGCGACCTCCGGGTGTCCATCACCGAGAAGTGTTCGCTGCGCTGCACCTATTGCATGCCGGAGGAGGGGCTGCCGGAGATTCCCCGGCACGAGCTGCTCACGGTGGACGAGATCGTCCGGTTGGTGCGCCTGGCGGTGCGCGAGCTGGGGGTGCGCGAGGTCCGTTTCACCGGCGGTGAGCCGCTGATGCGCCGCGACCTGGAACAGATCATCGCGGGCTGTCACGCCGAGGTGCCGGACATCCCGCTGGCCATGACGACCAATGGCATCGGGCTCGAGCACCGCGCCCTCGGGCTCGCCGCCGCCGGCCTGCACCGGGTGAACGTCTCGCTGGACACCGTCGACCGGGCCGGTTTCGCCCGGCTGACCCGTCGTGACCGCCTGGAGTCGGTGTTCGCGGGCATCCGCGCCGCTCGTGCCGCCGGACTGGCCCCGATCAAGGTCAATGCCGTCTTGATGCGCGAAACTCTCTCCGGAGCGCCCGATCTGCTGCGCTGGTGTCTGGACGAGAGCTGTGAGCTGCGCTTCATCGAGGAGATGCCGTTGGACGCCGACCACGAGTGGGCCCGCGCCAACATGGTCACCGCCGCGGAACTGCTCGGCGTGCTCGGCACGCGGTTCTCCCTCGCCGAGGTCGGCCGCCCCGACCCGTCGGCCCCCGCGGAGAAGTGGCTGGTCGACGGCGGCCCCGGCACCGTCGGCATCATCGCCACGGTGACCAGGAAGTTCTGCGACACCTGCGATCGCACCCGGCTCACCGCGGACGGCATGCTGCGCTCCTGCCTGTTCAGCGACCAGGAATTCGACCTGCGCCAGGCGCTGCGCTCCGGCGCGGGCGACGACGAGGTCGCGACCCTGTGGCGCGGTGCGATGTGGAACAAGTGGGCAGGTCACGGCATCGACGCCGAGGGCTTCGTCCCCCCGGAGCGGACGATGGGAGCCATCGGTGGTTGAGATCCGCTATTTCGCCGCGATCGCCGACGCCGTCGGCAAGGACGGCGAGACTCTCGATCTCCCGGCCGGAGCGACGGTCGCCGACCTGCGCGCCGCCCTCGCGGCGACCTACGGCCCCGACCTGGACAAGATGTTGTCGGTGTGCGCCTACCTGGTCGGCGACGAGCTCACCCGCGACCCCGCGGTCGCGCTGAGCCCGCGCGTCGACGTCCTGCCACCCTTCGCGGGCGGATAGGCCGCGCGCCGAGGCGCTAGCGCCACCAGGTGTCCAGCGGCGACACCGGGACGGTGCGCTTGTGCCGGGTGTTGCGGAAGATGCTCTCCAGCCGTTCGGCGACCTCGGGGGTCACCTCCTTGCCCTCCAGGTAGTCGTCGATCTCGCTGTAGCGAAGACCGAGCGCTTCCTCGTCGGGCAGCGCGGGCCGGTCGTCCTCCAGATCGGCGGTGGGCACCTTGGACCAGATGCTGGGGGGCGCGCCGAGTTCCTGGAGCAGGGCGGCGCCCTGGCGCTTGGTCAGGCCGGTGAGCGGAGTCAGATCGACGCCGCCGTCGCCGTACTTGGTGAAGAATCCGGTGACCGCCTCGGCCGCGTGGTCGGTGCCGACCACGAGCAGGTTCTCCTGCCCGGCCAGCGCGTACTGGATCACCATGCGTTCGCGCGCTTTGATGTTGCCGCGCACGAAGTCACGCAGCTGGTAGTCGGTGCCCAATGCCGCCGCCGTCTCCGCGGCCGCGGCGTTCACGCTGGGCCGGACGTTCACCACGATCTGCCGGTCGGGCCGGATGAAGGTCAGCGCGGTCAGCGCGTCGGCCTCGTCGGCCTGCACGCCGTAGGGCAGCCGGACGGCGAGGAAGGTCGCGTCCCCGCCGTCCGCGCGCAGTTCCTCGGCCGCGAGCTGGCACAACCGGCCTGCGAGCGCGCTGTCCTGCCCGCCGCTGATCCCGAGCACGAAACCTCGTGCGGGCGTGGCGTTCAGATAGTCCTTGAGGAAATCGACCCGGCGGCGGATCTCGTCCTTCGGTTCGATCGTGGGCCGGACACCCAATTCGCTGATGATCTGTTCGCGCAGGTTCCCCATGGCGCCCGAGTCTACTGATGACTCAGCGGGCGACAACGCGCCGAACGACGCGCTCCCAGTTGTCCCCGATCTGCTCGCGGGTATAGCCGAGCACCTGCATCTGGTGCATGACCAGCGCCGCGCCCAGCATCGCCAGCAGCCAGTCGGCCACCAGAGCGACCTCGCCGGGCATCTCGGCCTCCCGCAACAGCATCGCGACGTGCGCGCGCAGCAACCCGTAGGGCGCACCGGAATAGCGGTCACCGGCCTCGCCGAGTTCGGCGGCGCGGTGCAGTTCGCCTTCCACCTCGATGTCGAGAAGTCTGGCCCGCCCGAAGGCGATCAGCCGTTCCACCGGAGGCGCCCCGGGGCCGAGCGGAGGCGGCCCGAAGATGAACGCCTCCTGGTACTTCCGCTCCGAGTGGTCCAGCAGCGCGAGCATCAGGCCGGATCTGCTGCCGAACCGCCGGAACACCGTGCCCTTGCCGACCCCGGCGCGTTTGGCCAGGGCGTCCATGGTGAGGCTGTCGACACCGTGCTCGCGCACCAGCTGCTGCGCCGCGTCCAGCAGGAGCCTGCGGTTGCGTGCCGCGTCGGCGCGTTCGGCGGGTTCCGCGGTGCCGGGCAACGGCGCGCCGACGTCGAGCAGCCGGGGCGCGCCGTCGGGGGACACGTCCGGTGTGGGGTAGTTCACAGCGCTCACGCAGACTCCGCGGGAAGTAATCGGACCACGGTCCGGTTAGTGTGTGGTGAACGTACGGACACCACCCATCAGTACACCAGGAGTCGTCATGAGCCAGACCCGCATTCTCGCACTCGTCGGCAGCCTGCGCGCCGCCTCGGTCAACCGGCGGATCGCCGAGGCCGCGGCGCACACCGCGCCGGAGGGGGTCGAGGTCACCCTCTACGAAGGGCTCGCCGACATCCCGTTCTACAACGAGGACATCGACGTCCCCGGCTCCGTTCCCGCGGCCGCCCAGGCGCTGCGCGACGCGGTCGCCGAGGCCGACGGCCTGCTGGTGGTGACCCCGGAGTACAACGGCACGCTCTCGGCGGTGCTGAAGAACGCGATCGACTGGGCCTCGCGCCCGTACGGCGCCGGCGCCATCAAGGGCAAGCCCGCCGCCGTGGTGAGCGCGTCGATCAGCCCGAACGCCGCGCAGTGGGCGCACGGCGACGCGGTGAAGGCGCTCGGCGTGGCGGGCGCGCGGGTGGTCGAGTCCGCGCACCTGCACTTCGGGGTCATCGGCGAGCGGTTCGCCGCCACGCATCCGCGCGACGACGCCGAGGCGCTGACCCAACTGGCCGGCACGGTGCGCGATCTGGTGGAGGCCACGCGCGGCGAATTGGCGTCGGTGTAAGCTCCTCCTCCGGTCTGAACGAGGGCCACCGCCGCGGGGCGCGGCGGTGGCCCTCTTCGTTGTCCCGGCGGTTTGCTGGAAGTAAGCTGACGCGCCGAAAAGTGATCTGCGCCACTGTTTGGTTCGGCGACGAATCGAGCGTGCTGGTACTTCTCTGCGTGGAATTTCATCAATGTGACTCGCTACATGTCGTGTTGTAGGAATCTGTCGGCCACTAGGTGTAGTGTCTTCGGTACTGGAAGACGGCCGGGAACCTCGCTCCGCACAGGCGGCTGATCAGGGGATTCCGGCCCGGATCCAGGAGTTTGCGCAGCATACGTCGGATCGTGCATTGCATACGGATCACAGGCTGTGGATCAGGCACAAGGAGAGAGGGATAGCAATGACCGTCACCGTGTACACCAAGCCCGCTTGCGTCCAGTGCAACGCCACCTACAAGGCCCTCGACAAGGCCGGGGTGGACTACGAGGTCATCGACATCTCGGAGAACGACGAGGCGCGTGACTACGTCATGGCACTCGGGTACCTGCAGGCGCCGGTCGTGGTGGCCGGAGACGATCACTGGTCGGGCTTCCGGCCCGACCGGATCAAGTCGCTCGCGACCGTGGCGGCCTGACGCTTCCACCGCATCCGGTTCATCCGAGGGACGAGCGCCGCGGCGCTCCTGGGAAGGGAAGGCCACCATGTCGGAGACGACGGCGCTGGTCTACTTCTCCAGCGCTTCGGAGAACACGCATCGCTTCGTCGAGAAGCTGGGTCTCCCGGCGACTCGCATACCACTGCACACCGCCGACTCACTGCGCGTAGACCGTCCGTACGTTCTGATCGTCCCCACCTATGGGGGCGGTCGGCACGTCCTGGGGGGCGCTCGTTCCGACAAGGACTTCGTGCCCAGGCAGGTCGCCAAGTTCCTCAACGATCCGCACAACCGCGCGTTGCTGCGCGGGGTGATCGCGGCGGGCAACACGAACTTCGGCGACACCTTCTGCTATGCGGGCGAACTCATCGCGCGCAAGTGCGGGGTGCCGTACCTGTACCGCTTCGAACTCATGGGAACCGCTGAGGACGTCGAACGCGTCCGAGAGGGATTGGGATTGTTTTGGCAACAGCAACGACAGCACCGGCCGGAAAGACAGCTCGCTTAGAGCAGCCCCCGGTGCGCGGCGGCGACGCGGGCGAGGTCCTCGACTACCACGCCCTCAACGCGATGCTGAACCTGTACGGTCCGAACGGGGAGATCCAGTTCGACAAGGACCGCGAGGCCGCCCACCAGTACTTCTTGCAGCACGTCAATCAGAACACCGTCTTCTTCCACAACCTGGACGAGAAGCTGGACTACCTGATCGACGAGAACTACTACGAGGCCGAAGTCCTGGAGCAGTACAGCCGCGAGTTCATCAAGAAGCTGTTCCAGCAGGCCTACGCCAAGAAGTTCCGGTTCCCCACCTTCCTCGGCGCGTTCAAGTACTACACCTCGTACACGCTGAAGACCTTCGACGGCAAGCGTTACCTGGAGCGGTTCGAGGACCGGGTGTGCATGGTCGCGCTCACGCTCGCCGCCGGTGACGAGGCGCTGGCGAGCAAGCTGGTCGACGAGATCATCGACGGCCGTTTCCAGCCGGCCACCCCGACCTTCCTGAACTCGGGCAAGAAGCAGCGCGGCGAGCCGGTGTCATGTTTCCTCCTTCGCATCGAGGACAACATGGAGTCGATCGGGCGCTCGATCAACTCCGCGCTGCAGCTGTCCAAGCGCGGCGGCGGGGTCGCCCTGTTGCTGAGCAACATCCGGGAGCACGGTGCGCCGATCAAGAAGATCGAGAACCAGAGCTCGGGCGTCATCCCGATCATGAAGCTGCTCGAGGACTCGTTCTCCTACGCCAACCAGCTCGGCGCGCGCCAAGGCGCGGGCGCGGTCTACCTGCACGCGCACCACCCGGACATCTACCGGTTCCTGGACACCAAGCGGGAGAACGCGGACGAGAAGATTCGGATCAAGACGCTCTCGCTGGGCGTGGTCATCCCGGACATCACCTTCGAGCTGGCCAAGAAGAACGAGGACATGTACCTGTTCTCGCCCTACGACGTGGAGCGCATCTACGGCAAGCCGTTCGCCGACATCGACGTCACCGAGAAGTACTACGAGATGGTCGACGACAAGCGCATCCGCAAGTCGAAGATCAAGGCGCGCGAGTTCTTCCAGACCATCGCCGAGCTGCAGTTCGAGTCGGGCTACCCGTACATCATGTTCGAGGACACGGTGAACCGGGCCAACCCGATCGCGGGCAAGATCACCCACTCCAACCTGTGCTCGGAGATCCTCCAGGTCTCCACGCCCTCGGAGTTCAACGACGACCTGTCCTACGCCAAGGTGGGCAAGGACATCTCCTGCAACCTCGGCTCGCTGAACATCGCCAAGACGATGGACTCGCCCGATTTCGCGCAGACCATCGAGGTGGCCATCCGGGCGCTGACGGCGGTGTCGGACCAGACCCACATCTACTCGGTGCCGTCCATCGAGCAGGGCAACAACTCTTCGCACGCCATCGGCCTCGGGCAGATGAACCTGCACGGCTACCTGGCGCGGGAACGGATACGCTACGGGTCCGACGAGGGCATCGACTTCACCAACATCTACTTCTACACCGTGGTCTACCACGCGCTCCGGGCCTCGAACCGGATCGCGATCGAGCGCGGCACGTACTTCGGCGGCTTCCCGGAGTCGAAGTACGCCAGCGGCGAGTACTTCGACAAGTACACCGATCAGGTGTGGGAGCCGAAGACCGATCGCGTCCGGCAGTTGTTCGCCGACGCGGGCGTGCACATCCCGACCCAGGACGACTGGCGTGAGCTGAAGGCCTCGGTCATGGAGCACGGGATCTACAACCAGAACCTGCAGGCGGTGCCGCCGACCGGGTCGATCTCCTACATCAATCACTCCACCAGCTCCATCCACCCGGTGGCGTCGAAGATCGAGATCCGCAAGGAAGGCAAGATCGGGCGCGTCTACTACCCGGCGCCCTACATGACCAACGACAACCTCGAGTACTACGAGGACGCTTACGAGATCGGCTACGAGAAGATCATCGACACCTACGCCGCGGCCACCCAGCACGTGGATCAGGGCCTGTCGCTGACGCTGTTCTTCAAGGACTCGGCCACCACCCGCGATCTCAACCGCGCTCAGATCTACGCCTGGCGCAAGGGCATCAAGACCCTCTACTACATCCGGCTGCGCCAGATGGCACTGGAGGGAACCGAAGTCGAGGGTTGCGTCTCCTGCATGCTGTAGTTCGACAGCGAAGACGGTGACGCGTCCCGTGCCGCGGGAAGCGTCACCGTCTTCTGCTGCCCAGAGCAGATCGAGTAGGCACGACGGGCTCGTTCTGGCTAGGTTCGCCGGTGTGGAGATGGTATCTGTCCTGCCGCAGCTGGTGGCGTTGCGGTTTTCCGAGGTGAACGACCTCAATGTCTACGTGTGGAACGATGACGCCGAGGTCACGCTGATCGACAGCGGCCTGCCGGGAAGCGCGGCGGACATCGAAAGTGGGCTGCGCGCACTGGGTTTCGGCACCGGCCAGGTGCGGCGGGTGATACTCACCCATGCCCACGACGATCACATCGGCTCAGCCGCCGACTTCGCCGAGTGGGGAGCCGAGATCTGGGCCCATCATGCCGACGCCGATGTCGTGCGCGGCGAACGTCCTCAGCCGGCTCCGGTGCTGCGCGACTGGGAACGCCCGATCGCCGACGCGCTGGAACCGGGGCCACGTCCCCGCCCTGCCCCGGTCCACCGCGAGCTGAGCGGCGGCGACGTACTCGACTTCGGCGGCGGCGCTGAAGTGATCGCTGTCCCCGGTCATACCGAAGGCAGTCTGGCGTTGCATCTGCCGCGTCACCGGGTGCTGTTCTCCGGTGATACCTTGGCCAACGTTCGTGGGGTCACCATGCCCGGTGTGTTCAATGTGGACAGTGCCGCCGTCGACGCGGCTGCCCACAGGCTGACCGAACTCGATGTCGACGTCGTCTGCGTCGGCCACGGTGATGTGCTGCGGGACCAGGCTCTGCGCGCGTGGCGGATCCGGCAGCCGGGACGCTGACGCTGATCACGGCACGGCGGTGAAAGCGCGTGCCCATGTGTCGGCGCCTTCGGTGTTGTGGGGCGACAGCCGACATCGGCTGCCGGGTTCGACCCGCGCCCGTCGACAGGTACAGCGGGTTCGCGGTACAGCCGACGGGTGGGCAACCGGCACAACCGGGTGCCGCCGTCAACGTGCGGTGAGTCGTTCGCGTCTGGAATATGCTGGGCCGGAAGCGATCCGGTAGTGATGGGAACGATGATGACCGATCTCGGCGGCAACGGGAAGCCGCTCAGGCCGATTCACGACGCGAGCGTGCCGAGCAGCGCTCGAATATACGACTACGTCCTCGGCGGGAAAGATCACTATCAGGTGGATCGGGACGCGGCCGAGAAAGTGATCGCGGCGTTTCCCACCAGCAGGGTCGCGGCCCGGCAGAACCGGCAGTTCATGCACCGCGCGGTGAACGCGCTCACCGAGCTGGGCGTGACGCAGTTCCTCGACATCGGCACCGGTATTCCCACCGAACCGAACCTGCACCAGGTGGCGCAGGCGCCGACGCCAGAAGCGCGGGTGGTCTACGTGGACAACGACCCGATCGTGTTGTCCCATGCCCGCGCCCTGCTCACCGGCACCCCGGAGGGGCGCACCGCCTACGTCGACGCCGACCTGAAGGACCCGAAAGCGATCCTGTCCGCGTCCGAACTCCTCGAGACCCTGGATCTGGAGCGTCCCGTGGCGCTGAGCTTGGTCGCCGTGCTGCATTTCCTCAGCGACGAGGACGATCCCTACGGAATCGTCGAGACGTTGATGGATGCACTCGCGCCGGGGTCGTTCCTGGTGGTCTCGCACATCACCGCCGACCTCGAACCCGAGATGATGACCGAGGCGCTCGAGGTGTATCGGCAGAGCGGTGTCTATGCCCAGACGCGCACACGCGACGAGTTCGCCCGGTTCTTCACCGGGTTGGAACTACTGGACCCCGGAATCGTCGTCACCAACCAATGGCGACCGCAGGGCGAGTCGCCGTCGTGGCTCGACTCGCAAGTGAACTGCTGGAGCGCGGTCGGCCGCAAGCTGGGTTGATCCGCCGGCCGCGTCGGGCCGAGGGTATGTCGATCCGAGCGTGTGCGGCTTCAGCAATTGAAACGGAATGATCCGTTCTGATACTCTGAATCAGAACGAAGCATTCCGTTTCCAGAGGAGATCGCCATGAGCACCATCGAGCCCTTCCAGGTCGACATCCCGCAGGCCCAGCTCGACGATCTGGCCGATCGTCTGCGCCGCTGCATGTGGCCGGGCGAATTGCCCGGCGTGGGCGACTCCTACGGGGTGCAGGAGGACCGGGTGCGCGGCCTGGCGCAGTACTGGCTGGAGACCTTCGACTGGCGGGCGCTCGAGGCGAAGCTGAACGCCTACCCGCAGTTCACCACCGAGATAGAGGGGGAGAACATCTACTTTCTGCACATCCGGTCAGCTCGCGCGGACGCGCTGCCGGTGGTCCTCACTCACGGCTGGCCGGGCTCGGTGCTCGAGTTCCTCGACGTCATCGAGTCGCTGACCGCGCCGGAGTCTGCTGAGGATCCCGCCTTCCACCTGGTGATCCCGGCGCTGCCCGGCATGGGCTTCTCCGGCCCGACGCACAGCGCCGGCTGGACCATGCGGCGTGTCGCCAAGGCCTGGATCGAGCTGATGGATCGGCTCGGTTACCAGCGCTTCGGTGCGATCGGCAACGACGGCGGCTCGATGGTCTCCCCGGAGATCGGCCGCCTCGCGCCGGACCGGGTAGTCGGTGTCCATGTGACCCAGCTGTTCTCGTTTCCGTCCGGCGATCCGGCCGAGTTCATCGACCTATCGGCCGAGGATCTGGCGGCGCTCGAGCACCTGAAATGGTTCCAGGACAACAAGATGGCCTTCAACATCCTGTGCAGCCAGCAGCCGCAGACGCTGGCCTACGCGCTCTCCGATTCGCCGATCGGCCTGCTGGGTTGGAACGCGCAGCTTTTCGGTGCGAGTCTGGACGCCGATTTCATCATCGGCAACGTCGCCCTCTACTGGCTGACCGGCACTGCGGCCTCCTCGGTCCGGTACTACTACGAGGAGGCGCACAGCACCGACCGCCCGACCGGCCCGACCACGACCCCCACCGCACTCGCCATGTTCAAGGGCGATTTCCAGTCGATCCGCCGGTTCGCCGAGCGTGACCACAGCAACATCGTCAGCTGGAACTCCTACGATGCGGGCTCGGTGATCGGCGGTCCGAATGATGCCGCAGGCCACTTCGCCGCGCACGAGGCGCCCGAACTGCTCGTCGGCGACATCCGGCGGTTTTTCGCCGAAGTGGCCTGAAGTCCGGCCGCGCCGGGCAGGTGAGCCGAAGGCGCCCTGCCCAAGGTGATCAACTCAGGGCCGGGAGCACTTCGCGTTCGAAGAGTTCGATGCCGGAGGTGTCGTAGGCGGATTCGGGGAAGTTGAAGATGGCGTAGCCGAGGCCGAGGTCGCGGACGCGCAGCAGGTTCTCGGTGATCTGTTCGGGGGTGCCGGTGGTGGCGCCGCTGCTGTACAGCTGCTCGAAGTAGGACTCGGTCGCCTCGGGGCCGATGACGGGGGTCAGGCGAGCTTTCAGCGCCGCGATGCGGTCCTCGACTTCGGCCTCGGTGGCGCCGATGACGACGTTGAAGTTGGAACTGCGGACGATCGCGTCGAAGTCGGTGCCGACGTCGGCGCAGTGCGCGCGCAGCACTTCGGACTTGTGGGTGAACTCGTCGGGATTGCCGCTGAAGTTGGTGTACTGGGCGTACTCGGCCGCGATGCGCAGCGTCTTCTTCTCGCCGCCGCCCGCGATCCACAGCGGGATCCCGTTCCGCTGCAAGGGGAGCGGGCGCACGATGGCGCCGTCCACCTGGTAGTACCTGCCGTCGAGCGTGGCCGAACCCGTGGTCCACGCCTGCCGGAGGATCTGCACGCCTTCGTCGAGGCGGCCCAGCCGTTCGCCCGCGGAGGGGAAGCCGTAGCCGTAGGCGCGCCATTCGTGTTCGTACCAGCCACCGCCGATGCCCATCTCGACGCGTCCGCCGGAGATCAGGTCGACCGTCGCGGCCACCTTCGCCAGGTAGGCCGGGTTGCGGTAGCTGATCGCGGTACACATCTGGCCGAGGCGCACGCGCGAGGTGGTCGCGGCGAACGCCGACATCAGGGTCCACGCTTCGTGCGTGGCCTCATCGGTGGGCACCGGGACGGTGTGGAAGTGGTCGTACACCCACAGCGACTCCCACGCCGGGTTGGCGTCGGCGCGCTGGGCGAGGTCTCGCATCACCCTCCACTGGTCGGCGGGGTCGATACCCACCAGATCGAGCCGCCAGCCCTGCGGGATGAAGATGCCGAAGCGCACGAATATCTCCTTCGTGTGTACCCGAACCGCCGCGGCGAGCGCCGCGGCTTCCGTACCTCACTGTTACCAGTCCACCGCGGTCTGGCAACCGTTCGGCGCTCGGCGCACCGAATTCCGCGCCCGCCGCCGACCGCGAATGATGCCCGACCGGCCAGGAGGCGTTCGTGCCCGACGCTCAGCGGGGGACGCGGTCGGTCGGCACTTCGGGGCGTGTCACGGCGACCACGGTCAATAGGTGGTCCAATCCTCGGAACTCGTCCGGGTTCGTCGTGAACAGCGGCAGCGCTTCGGCGATCGCCACGGCGGCGATCATCCGGTGACAGCGCGGAATCGGCCGGGAGCGTGTGCGCCCGGCCGATTCCGCGTGATCGGTGACTACGCGCCGGTGAACCTTGCTCCGGCCACGGACTTCGACGGCTGGCCGTCGACGCCGACCGGGATGTCGCCCTCGAGGGTGGTGCGGTACAGCACCCGGGTGACATCGAGATGGTCCAGATCGCTCGGGGCGAGGTGCGCGGTGACCCGGTTGTCCCAGAACGCGAGGCTGCCCTTCTGCCAGCGGAAGCGGACCGTGTAGGCGGGATTGGTGACCTCGTCGAACAGCAGCTTCAACACCGCGTCGCTCTGGTTCGGGGTGAGCCCGACGATCCGGGTGGTGAAGCCGGGATTCACGAACAGCGCCCGCTCGCCGGTCACCGGGTGCACCCGGACCACCGGATGCTCGGTGATCAGCGGCGTGGCCGCGACCTTCTTCGCGTAGTCGCTCTCGGCGTCCCATGCGGGCCTGCTGCCGCCGAAGCGGTGCTCGGCACGCAGCCCTTCGACGAATCGCTCGAGCGACTCCGGCAGGTTCTCGTAGGCGGCCACGAGGTTGGTCCAGCCGGTGTCGCCGCCGCGCTCCGGGGCGATCTCGGCGCGCAGGATGGAGGCCGCGGGCGGGTTGATCAGCGCGGAGACATCGGTGTGCCAGTGGTTGGTGTAGCTGTGCTTGCGCACGCCGAACCGCTTCTCGTACAGCCTGCTGTCGACCGCGAGGATCTCGGGGTACTCCGTCGGCGCGTCGTCGTCGTAGGGGTGCGACGGCGTGACCGCGCCGAAGCGCCGGGAGAAGGCGATCTGCTGCGCGTGATCGATGTGCTGATCGCGGAAGAACAGCACCTTGTAGGTGTGCAGGGCGTCGGTGATGGCCGCGACCTGCTGGTCGGTCAGCGGCTCGCGCAGATCGACGCCGGAGATCTCGGCGCCGATGTGACCGGCGACGGGAGCGACGTGCACCGCGTCGTCGGTGGCGGTCGGGATGGGGGTTTCGTGTACTGCGGTCATCGGGAGAACTCTTTTCGAACTAGCGGATCGGGCCGGCGTCAACCGGAGATGCGGGGTCTGCGGCAAGGCGACAAGCACTGCCGCAGACGCGCATGAAGTCGACGACGCGACGTCTGGTCAGCGCCTGCACGACGGCTGCCTTCCTGGCGCGACGCGGGCGGCCACGGCTCAGGAGCCGGCCGGGGCGCGCCACCGTGACAGGCGGCGTTCGAGGGCGACCAGCAGGCCGTTGAAGGCCAGACCGAGCAGCGAGATCGCGAGGATGCCCGCGTACATGTTCGGGATCGCGAAGTTCTGCTGCGCGGCGGTGATCAGATAGCCGAGCCCGGCCCTGGCCCCGAACATCTCGGCGGCCAGCAGCACGAGGATCGAACTGGCCGCGGCCATCCGCAGACCGGTGAAGATGGACGGCAGCGCCGCGGGCAGGATCACCTTCTGGAACAGCCGGATCGGCGAGAAACCCAGGGAGGCCGCCGATTTGACCAGCAGCGGATCGACGGTGCGCACGCCGGTGATGGTGTTCAGCAGGATCGGGAAGAAGCTCGCGTAGACGACGATGGCGACCTTCGAGGTCTCGCCGATGCCGAGGATCAGCAGGAACACCGGCAGCAACGCCAGCGCCGCGGTGTTGCGGAACAGTTCGAGGATCGGGTTCAGGAAGTCCGCGACCGGCTTGTACCAGGCGATCGCGATGCCAACCGGAATACCGGCGACCAACGCGAGCGAGTACCCGGCCAGCGAACGGCTCAGGCTCGCCGAGAGGTGAGTCCACATCTCCCCGCTGGCCACCAGGTCGGCGAACGCCTGGGCGACCACGGAGAACGGCGGCAGGAACACCTCGTCCACCAGTCCCAGCGTCGGGGCCAGCTGCCACAGCAGTAGGAACAGGGCGATGACGACGGTCGGCTTGAACACCCGCCAGGCCAATCGGCGCACCGCCCGGAGGGCCTGCGTCGTGGCGGTGGGCGCTGCCTCGGCCGTGCGCACCGGGCCGGGCCGGGCCGGCGCGGCGGCACTTCCCCGTACCGGCCGCTCGCTCAGCTGAATGGCACTAGACATCGGCCGTCCTCTCGGTGGTGGATTCGATCTCGGCCGTGTGGGCGGACAAGGACTCCAGTTCCAGGCTCGCGGCCCGCTGGACCTCGCTGTGCAGCAGCGTCCAGATCTCGTGGCGGTAGTCACGGAAGCGCTGGGAGGAGCGGATGTCCTCGTCGGTGCCGCGGTCGATCTCGACGTCGACGATGGCCTTGATCCGGCCGGGCCGCGAGGTCAGCACGGCCACTCGCTGACCGAGGTACACCGCCTCGTCGATGCCGTGGGTGATGAAAAGGACGGTCTTGCCGGTGGCCCGCCAGATGCGTAACAGCTCGTCCTGCAAAGACTCCCGCGTCTGCGCGTCGAGCGCGGCGAACGGCTCGTCCATCAGCAGTACCTCCGGATCGAACGCCAGACTGCGCGCGATCGCGACGCGCTGTTTCATGCCGCCGGACAGTTCGTGCGGGTAGCGATCGCCGAAGCCGGACAGCCCGACCAGCTCCAAGTAGTGCTCGGCGAGTTCGCGGCGCGCCTTGCGGCGCAACCCCTTGGCTTCCAGCCCGAATTCGATGTTGGCGCGGGCCGTTCGCCACGGCAGCAGCGCGTACTGCTGGAAGACGATGCCGCGATCCAGGCCCGGGCCGGTGATCGGCTTGCCGTCCAGCAGGATCTCACCGGAGGTCGGTTTGCTCAGGCCGCCGAGCAGGTCCAGTAGCGTGGACTTGCCCGAACCGCTCGGGCCCACCAGCACCAGGAACTCGCCCTCGCGCAGCTCCAGCGAGATGTCCCGCAGCGCGGTGAACCGCTCCTGCGACCCGCGCACCGCGAACTGTTTGCCCACCGCGGTGAGCGATAGTTTCGTCGCTGTGGTCATTTCGCGGCCACCACCTCTCCGGTCGGTCCCGCCTCCGGCTTGTACTTGCCGTTGGCGTAGGGGTTGAACTTGTTGGTGAACAGATCCGCGGCCTTCAACTTGCCGTTGGGCAGTTCGCCGTTGCGCACCAGCCAGTCGATCCAGATCTGCAGTTCTTTCTCCGCGACCACCCCGCCCGGCGCCGGGATGCCTGAGCTGTGCCAGTACGGCACCAAGCTGGTGTTCTCGTTGCGGCCGCGCTTGCCGATGATCTGGACGAACCGCTCGCGCACCTGATCACGCGGTGTGACCTGGAGCCAGCGGATCGCGCGCGCGGTGCCCTGCACGAAGTCCTCCACCGCTTCGGGATTCTTGGCGATGTAGTCGTTGCGGAAGACGTAGGTGCCGTAGTCGAACGTGCCGAAGATGGCCTTGTCGGTGTAGAGGGGGTGGATGCCGCCGCGCTGCAGGGCGTTGTCGCGGAAGACACTGCCCAAGGCCGCGACGTCGACCTGTCCCTTGCGCAGCGCCTCCTCGGTGTTGGCCGGAGGCACGACGATCAGCTGCACCTGCTTGATCTCGTCCCCGGTGAGGCCCTGCTGATGCAGCCACTCCCTGGTGATGAATTCGTGGTGCGCGCCGAGGGTGTTCAGCGCGACCTTCTTGCCGATCAGATCACGCGCCGAGGTGATGCCGGAATCGTCGCGCACGTAGTAGCCGGTGAACGATTGCTCGTCCGCGCCATAGGAACTGAGCACCGAGGTAACCTTCGCGCCTCCCGCGATCAGCTTGACCACCGCGCCGTTGAACGCGCTGCCGAATTCGACCTGGTTGGTCGCCGCCGCCTGGATATTGGCCGGGCCACTGGTGGTGTCGCCTTCCCAGTGCAAGCTGATCTTCGTGAAATAGCCGAGGTCGTCGGCCAATTCGACGGGGCTCACCTGCCCGGTGGCGCCCTGATAGCGCAGCACGGTCTTGCCGTCGGCGGTCTTGGCGGGTGCGGACTCGCCGCAGCCGGTGAGCACGGACAGGCCGGTGAGCACCGCTACGGCGGCGGAGAGAGCGCGGGCGACGCGCCGGGACGATGGGGGGAAAGGCATTGTTGTTCTTTCGAAGACGAGAAGACGCCGTGCGATGTGACGCCCGGCGTCCGGAGACACCACAGCGGGAGCGATGCGGCGGTGGACGACCGTGCGGGATCCGGTCGCAGATGCGGGCCGCGATGCTTCAGCGGCAACAGATTCCGTGCGAAACGCGCATGAAGTCGACCGCGCGACGGCGGATCAAGGCGGTGGCTGTCGACACTTCGAAACTTCCGTGAGCTGAACTGGTGTGGGGGGCGCCCGATGGTTCGGGGCACTTGCCTGGCAAACACTGTCCCGGCTCCCAAGCATGGGAGCAACAGTTCGACGCCGACTGCGTATAACCCTGTCTTACCGCGGCCGATGGCCTATGAACGGGGCCGGGGCTTCGTGGTGTGGCTCGCGACGCGCCGACACCGGTGCGGAGCGGCGTCGGTCACAGCGGACCGTCGTATGGTGATCATCGTCTCCGAAGCGATGTAAGCTGCACGAGGACGTTTTCGCGTTCCAGTGATGTTGACCCGAACGGTGCGGATACCGAGATCCGCGGCGACGACGAGAGGGAGGTGGGGTAGCGATGCGCAGCGAACCTCCCAGTCGAAGGCCGCGCGGCGCCGCCCCTTCGCATTCCTAGTCAGGTCGCGACGGCAGGGGCCGGCGCCCGCGGTGTGAATTTCGCGTTCTCCGTTCACTCACGCATGTGCTGAGGTCCTCTCATGTCGCAGACCGACATCATCGAAGTACGTCCGACGCTGTCCGAATCCCTGCAGGACATCGTCGAAACCCGCCGCGTGGACGCCGCGCTGGACTGGCTCGGCAACCACCCGCCGCATGTCATCGCCGACCAGCTCGCCCGGATGGACGCCGTGCGGGCCGGGATGGCGTTCCGCCTGCTCGACAAAGATCTGGCGCTGGCCGTCTTCGAGGAACTCGAGCCGGTGGACCAGCAGCAGATCCTGCAAGGGCTGCGCGATCAGAGTTTCCGCGACCTGGTCGAGGGCATGGCGCCCGACGATCGCGCGCGCATGCTGCGCGAGGCGCCCGCCAAGGTCGCCAAGAAGGCGCTGGCCGGGCTCAGCCCGCGCGAGCGGCGGATGACCGCGAGCCTGCTCGGCTACCCGGAGGGCTCGGCGGGGCAGTACATGACGCCGGAGGTGGTGGCGCTGCCGCGCGACCTCACGGTGGCCGAGGCGCTCGGCATGGTGCGGGCCAAGGGCGGCAACGCCGAGACGGTCTACACATTGCCTGTCGTCGACGCGGGCAGGCGGCTGACCGGCATCGTCGAGCTGCGCGAACTGGTGCTCAGCAAGCCGGAGACGATGGTGTCGGAGCTGGTGGTCACCGAGCCGGCGTTCGCGCGCGCCACCGATGCCGCGGAGAAGGCGGCCCGTCTGATGCGCGAGACCAACGACATCAACCTGCCGGTGGTGGACAGCGAGGACCGGTTGGTCGGGCTGCTGACCATCGACGACGCGGTGGAGGTGATCGAGGCCGCCGACAGCGAGGACGTCGCGCTGCAGGCCGGGTCAGCGCCGTGGGAAGGCCACTACATGGCCGCCGGCGTGTTCCAGCTGGCCCGCTACCGCGCGCTGTGGCTGCTGCTGTTGCTGTTCGCGGCGACCCTCACGGTGAGCGTGACCGACTTCTTCGAGGGCACCTTGCAGCAGGCGGCGCATCTGGCGCTGTTCATCCCGCTGCTGATCGGCGCGGGCGGCAACGCGGGCGCACAGGCCGCCACCGCCTGCGTGCGCGCGGTGGCGGTCGGCGAGGTGCGGGCGTCGGACCTGTTCCGGGTGATCTGGCGGGAATGCCGGGTCGGTCTTGTGCTCGGGTCGTTGCTGGCGTCGGTCGGCCTGGCGATCGGCGCCCTGTTCGTCGGTCCGCGCATCGCGTTGGTCGTCGGCATCACGCTGGTGCTGATCTGCGGCTGGGCCGCCACCATCGGCGGCACCATGCCCCTGCTGGCCAAGAAGCTGCGCATCGACCCCGCGGTGGTCTCCGCTCCGATGGTCACCACCCTGGTCGACGCCACCGGCCTGATCATCTACTTCACGACGGCCAAACTGGTGCTCGGCATCTGAGGTGCGGTGTGCGCGACGATCGCGGTCGATTTCGCCCGCGTGGAGTGCGCGCTGGAGCGTGGATTCATCGATGGCAGCCGTACCGGTGAGATGGCGGGCCTGCGGCCGGAGAACGCGCAGGGGCCCGGCATTACCGCCGGGCCCCGATGCGTTTCACCTGCTCAGAATTCCCAGTCTTCGTCCTCGGTGTTGACGGCCTTGCCGATGACGTAGCTCGAGCCGGAACCGGAGAAGAAGTCGTGGTTCTCGTCGGCGTTGGGGGACAGCGCCGAGAGGATGGCCGGGTTCACCTCGGTCTCGTCCTTCGGGAACAGGCCCTCGTAGCCGAGGTTCATCAGCGCCTTGTTGGCGTTGTAGCGCAGGAACTTCTTGACGTCCTCGGTGAGGCCGACCTCGTCGTAGAGGTCCTGGGTGTAGTCGACCTCGTTGTCGTAGAGCTCGAACAGCAGCTCGAAGGTGTAGTTCTTGAGTTCGTCGCGCTCGGCCTGGGTGACCAGTTCCAGGCCCTTCTGGTACTTGTAGCCGATGTAGTAACCGTGGACCGCTTCGTCGCGGATGATCAGCCGGATCATGTCGGCGGTGTTGGTGAGCTTGGCCCGCGACGACCAGTGCATGGGCAGGTAGAAGCCGGAGTAGAACAGGAAGCTCTCCAGCAGCGTCGAGGCGACCTTGCGCTTGAGCGGATCGTCGCCCTTGTAGTACTCCAGCACGATCTCGGCCTTCCGCTGGAGGTTGCGGTTCTCCTCCGACCAGCGGAACGCCTCGTCGATCTCGCGGGTGGAGCACAGCGTGGAGAAGATCGAGCTGTAGCTCTTGGCGTGCACCGACTCCATGAAGGCGATATTGGTGAGCACCGCCTCTTCGTGCGGGGTGAGCGCGTCGGGGATCAGGCTGACCGCGCCGACCGTGCCCTGGATGGTGTCCAGCAGGGTCAGGCCGGTGAACACCCGCATGGTCAACTGCTTCTCGTCGGCGGTCAAGGTGTTCCACGACGGAATGTCGTTGGAGACCGGGACCTTCTCCGGCAGCCAGAAGTTGCCGGTGAGCCGGTCCCAGACCTCGGCGTCCTTTTCGTCGGGCACCCGATTCCAGTTGATGGCCGACACCCGATCGATAAGCTTCATCCTGCCTCCACGCCTTTCCCGAGCACGCTGCCGTCACGGAATATCTACCTTCGGAACACTACTCCTTGTGGCCGACATGTCCGCTCAGCACAACACCTTGTGTCGCCGCGGCAGGTGTCCTACCGGCGGGAGACCGCAGGGACACGCCGCGCGCGGCCCTTATTGTGCGGCACGCGCGCGTGGGGGACCGCATCGGCACCGTCGTCACGGCGGCCATGGGACCGGCAGCACCGCGGGCAAGCCGATCCGTCTGTCTGTCTGTAGGTCCGTAGGTCCCGGCGGGCGCCGCCGGTTACCGCTGCGGTCGGCCGCCGGGTGCGCCGCTGCCGGGCGGGCGCCCGCCCGGCTGCGGCCCGGAACCGTTTCCCGGCTGCGTGTTCTGTGACTTCTCGGCGACGCCGACGGTGAGCGCGACGCGCAGGCCGGAGGACGGCGTGCCGGTCACGGTGGCCAGTTCCGCGTCCCAGCCGTCACCGAAGATGCCGTCGGAGGCGAGCGTGACCTGCGAGAGGTTGGTGACACTGCGCGCGTAGCCGGGATCGTCAGCGAACACCGCATCGCAGGTGTCCTGCGGCAAAGCGATCTGCGAGGTCAGGCGGGCATTCCGGCCCGCGACCGCGGTCTCGAGCGAGTCGTAGACCTCGAAGTGGATGTGCGGCCACCGGCCCGAATAGCAGGCCGGGAAGATCGAGGTGAAGGTCACTTTGCCGTCGTCGCCGGCCACCTGGACGCCACGGAGATAGTTCTGCTCGGTGACACCGCCGCTGTAGAGCGAGTAGTTGCCGTCGCGGTCGCAGTGCCACACGTACACCGCCATGCCCGCTCCGGCGGCGCCGTTTTTCGCCAAGTCGCGCAGCGTCAGTTCGAGCGTCATCGGGACGCCCTGCGCGACACCGGAATAGGAGCCGAACGAGCTGGTGATGTCGCTGCGCACCACGCCGGACTCGACGAGGATGTTGGGTCCGTTCGTCCCGTCGGCCGGATACGGCCCCTCGGTCTCCTGCGGGGCGGCGGTGATGCCGCCGGATTCCGCGGCGGCCGTGGCGGTCGCCGTGGCCGCGGTGTCGTTCGATGCCGACGCGCAACCGGCCGCGACCGCCGCCGCGCCCGCGCTCGCCCCGAGGAAGAACAGGGCGCGCCGCCGGGACATCAGCACTTTCATGTCGTGTGCGAGGCCGAGATCGTGCTCGTGCACCTCATCGCGTCGTGCGCTCACTGTCCGTCCTTCCGTTCGCCGGTTCGTCTTCCGCGACGTTAGGAACGGGCCCTCGGGTTCGGCTGGGTTCCCGCTGGGAGTTCGCTGTGTGGCTCAGCGTCTGCTGGCCCTGCGGTAGCCGATGCTCGCGGGCACCGCGAACAGGACGATCGCGCCGAGCGACCACAGAACGGTGAGCGTGAGCGGACGCGCCAGCGGCCCGCCGAAGGCGAGCGCGCGCATGGCGTCGACCCCGGCCGACATGGGCTGGTTGCGCACCACCGGCTGGATCCACTTCGGGAAGGCGACCAGCGGCACGAAACCGGTGCTGAAGAACATCATCAGCGAGGTCAGGATCGTGATGCCCTCCACGAGCGTCGCTTTCGCGGTGAACACCGCGATCGAGGTGACGACGGTGGCGAAGGCCAGTCCGAAGAGCACCGGGAGGAACAGGAAGGCGATCGCCGCCGCGACGCCCTCGTGGAAGCGGAATCCGAGCACGAAGCCGACCAGCACGACGGCGAGGGTGCAGGCGAAGATGCGGCAGCCCTCGGCGAGCACCCGCGAGGCCAGGCCGGAGGCGCGGTGCACAGGCAGCACCCAGAAGCGCGCGAGCAGGCCCGAGTCGCGTTCGCGGCCGAGCAGCACACCGCCCGCGACGGCGCCGGACAGCGCGCCGACCAGGGCGACCATGGGCACCGAGCCGTACAGCGCGCTCTCGCCGGTGAACTTCTGGATCTGCCCGCCGATCACGGTGTTCAGCATGACCAGCAGCAGACACGGGATGATCAGCGTCTCCAGCAGCGTGACCGGATTGCGCGCCCAGCGCAGCAGCAGCCGTTGGGTCTGGATCAGCGTGTGCCGCACCAGCGCCGACACCGACAGCTCGGAGCCGGTGCGGAAGCGATCCTGGTGGTCGGTCAGCAGCGCCATCACGCCCTCCTCGAGCTCAGCCGGATCGACAGCGGGACGCAGATGATCAGAACGGCCAGCGCCCAGGCCAGCGGCGGACCCAGCAGCGACCAGGTCACCTGACCGGCGTTCGGCCCGCTGTCCCCGGCGAACGCCCGCAGGGCGATGGCCCACTGCGACACCGGCTGATTGCGCACGAACGGCTGCACCCATGCCGGGAACTGGTCGGCGGGCGCGATGCCGGTGGACAGCATGCCGAAGATCAGCGGCGGCAGCACCAGCGCCTGCGCCGTCGCTTCCGGGTTGCGCGACACGGTGCCGATCACATCACCGCCCCAGATCAGCGCGACGCCGATGAGCAGCGAGAACAGCACGAAGCCGAGGGTGTGCGCCGTGCCGAGATAGAAGCGGAAGCCGATGACGTGGCCGCAGATCAAGGCCGTGATCAACGCGATCACCAGACGGAAGACGCTGCCGGACAGGCGCGCCGTCACCGGCACCAGCGGGCCGATCGGCATCGAGCCGAAGCGCCGGTTGAGTCCGGCGACCGAATCGGTGGCGGCGCGGAAGGCCGCCGAGACCGCGGTGAACGCGGCGGCCTGCAGGATCACCAGCGGCATCATGTACTGCGCGTAACTGCTGAAGCCGGTGCCGATGACGGTCATGATGGTCTTCAGCGGGATGTAGAAGCTGGCGGTGAACGTCACGGGCGCCAGCACCGAGGTGAGCACCTCGCCGGTCTGCACCGACGGCACGATCAGCCGGGTGGTCAGCACCCACCACTGCTGCGGCCGCAGCGGCGCGGCGCGGGTCTGGCTGAGCCAGGTCGCCGCCGTCACGACACGACCTCCCGCCGCGCGCGTTCCTCCGTCGTCGCCAGATGCCCGGTCAGCTGGAGGAACACGTCGTCGAGCGATGGGCGGCGCAGTGCGACGTCCACCAGGTCGAAGCCGGCGCTGTCCAGTCGGCGCAGGGCCTCCAGCAGGGTCTTCGCGCCGTCCGGAGCAGGGACGGCGATCCGGTCGGAATCGGGGCCGAGCGCGTCCCTGTTCTCCTGCGGCAGCAGCGAACCGAGGGCGGCGGCGATGGCGGGCAGATCCTTCAGATTCAGCGGCACCACCTCGCAGTAGCTGCCGCCGGTGCGCGCCTTCAGTTCGTCGGCCGTGCCGTGGGCGATCACCTTTCCGTGATCGATGACGATGATCCGGTCGCTGAGCGCGTCGGCTTCCTCCAGGTACTGGGTGGTGAGCAGGGTGGTGATGCCCGCCTTCTTGAAGCCGGCGACCAGATCCCAGACCCCTTGCCTGCTGCGCGGATCCAGCCCGGTGGTCGGCTCGTCCAGGAACACCACGTCGGGCCGCACCACCAGGCCGCAGGCGATGTCGATGCGCCTGCGCATGCCGCCGGAGTAGGTGCCGACCCGGCGGCCCGCCGCGCGTTCGAGGTCGAACTCGGCCAGCAGCTCGTCCGCGCGGGCACGGGCGGCCCGCTTGCGCAGGCCCATCAGCCTGCCGAACATCACCAGGTTCTCGTAGCCGCTGAGCATGTCGTCCAGCGCGGCGTACTGCCCGGTCAGCATGATGCTGCGGCGGACGGCGGCGGGATCGGCCAGCACGTCGTGGCCCGCGACCGTCGCCCGGCCTCGGTCCGGCCGGATCAGCGTGGACAGCACGTTCACCGTGGTGGTCTTGCCCGCGCCGTTCGGTCCCAGGATGCCGAGCACCTCGCCCGGCTCGGCCGCGAAGTCGACTCCGCGCAACGCCTTGACCGCGCCGAAGGATTTCTCGATCCCCTCGACGACGACTCCTTGGTCGGAATTCATCCTCGGCCTCCCAGATGTGCATCGAGCACGCGCGCGATGACCGGCAGCACGTGCGGCGCGGTCAGTTCGTCGTGGGTCGCCTCGATGTCGTGGTTGATGATCTCGCCGGTCACGTACGGCCCCCAGCCGTCGGGACCGAAGATGTCGGAGGTGTCGACGATCGCGCTGAAGTACACGATGTCGCCGTCGAACACCGGACGGCGGTACCCGGTTCTGGTGCGCGCGGCGGCGTTGTAGGACGCGGCCATGCGCTCCAAGGTCGCGGCGTCGATCAGCGAGACGCCGCCGAGCCGTTCGCGGATCAGGTCCGCCGCCTGCTGCGCGGTCGCGTCGGCGGGGACGTCCTCGATGCCGAACACCGCGCCGAAGGTGTGCACGAACGAGCCCGCGGTGAGCGGTTCGATGCTGTCGCCGTCGATGTCGGCGGTGTCGGCGTCCAGCAGCGCGACCACGCCCACCTCGGCGCCTTCGGCCTTCAGCTTCGCCGCCGCCGCGTGGGCGATCAGCCCGCCGAACGACCAGCCCAGCAGGTGGTACGGCCCCTCGGGTTGCAGGGCCCTGATCTCCCGCACATAGCGCTCGGCGAACTCGTCGATCGAGCGCGCGGGCGGTTCGTGACCGCCGAGGTCGGGCGCTTGCAGCCCGTAGATCGGGCGGCCCGGCGCGAGCGCGTCGGCGAATCCCAAGTAGGTCCACGACATCCCGGACGACGGGTGGATGCAGAACAGCGCGGGTCGCTCGCCGCCGAGCCGGATCGGCAGCACCACGTCGAGTCCGAGGCCGCCCGCCGCGGGAACGGCCGGAGACGCCGTGGCCGCCGCTTCCTCTTCGGCGGCGTCCCGCGCCGCCGGGGTGTGGGCGAACCGGGCCGCGGCGTGCAGGGCCTCGATCCACCGATCGGCCAGTTCGGCGACCTCGTCGTGGTCGAGCAGGGTGGACGGGAAGCCGAAGCTCGCCCGCAAGCGGTCGCCGATCACGACGGCGTTCACGTCGATCGCCGATTGCAGTGGCACACCGGGGTCTTCGGCGACGTGCACGTCACCCAGCTCGTCGGTCGGCAGCCAGCCCAGGCCCTCGAGTCCGGCCGGGATGTCCCCGGTGGAGTAGCGGCCGAGGTAGTTGAAGCCGATCCGGCCCGGCAGCCGTTCCGGCAACTGCCGCGCGGTCTCGGCGTTGAGGTAGCGCAGCAAGCCGAAGCCGATACCTTTGTCCGGCACCGCGAGCAACTGGTGTTTGACGGCGCGGATCGCGGCGCCCAACGCCGGTCCACCGGCGAGCGCGTCGTCGATGTCGATCTGCGCGAGGTCCAGGCGCACCGGGTAGATGCTGGTGAACCAGCCGACCGTGCGGGACAGGTCGGCGCCGGGAGCCACTTCTTCCTGACGGCCGTGCCCTTCCATGCGCAGCAGCGCCGACGGGTCACCGCCACGCCAGCGCACCAGCGCCAGCGCCAAGGTGGCCAGCAGTGTGTCGTTGACGCTGCCCTGGAACAGGCCGGGCAGTGTGGTGAGCAGCGCGGTGGTGACCTCGGCGGACAGCTCCCGCTCGACCATGCGCAGCGTGCCGGTCCGGTCGACGGCGGGATCGAGTTCCCGGCCGCCGAGCGGCGGATCGGAACCGGCGAGCACGTCGTGCCAGTACGCCAGTTCGGCGACCCGCTTCTGGGAATGCGCTTCGTCGGTCAGCGCGTGGGCCCATCGCCGCATCGAGGTTCCGGTCTCCGCGAGCACCGCAGTGGCGCCCGCCGACACCTGGGCCCACGCGGCCACCAGGTCCGGGATCAGGATGCGCCAGGACACACCGTCGATCACCAGGTGGTGGGCCAGCACGATCAACCGGCCCGCTCCGGTGCGCGACCCAGCGTCGCCCACCGGATCCAGCCAAATGAATTGCAGCACAGTGCCATCGGCTGGATCGAGCCGGTCGGCCGCCGCGTCCAGCTCGGTCATGGCGAACTCGTGCAGTTCGATCGGGTCCACGGCGGTGAACTCCACCCGGTGCACCAGCGCGTCCACGTCGACCGATCCGGGCGGGCCGACCAGTACGCGCGGCCCGTCCGCGCCGTCGGTCACCAGCCGGGCGCGCAGCATGTCGTGCCGGTCCACCGCGGCGGCGAGCACCGCCACGATCTGCGCGCGCTCGATGCCCACGGGCAATTCGAGCACCGCAGTCTGGGCGAAGCGGTCGTAGTTCCCGCCACGTTCGAGCATGTAGTGCACGATCGGCGTGAGCGGCAGCTCGCCCACACCGCCGCCGGGCAGTTCGTCCAAGGTCACCGCGGCGCCCGCCGCGTCGACGGCCGCGGCCAGCGCCGCCACCGTGCGGTGCTCGAACACCTGCAGCGGGGTACAGGTGATGCCCTGCTGCTTGGCGCGCGACACCAGCTGGATCGCCAGGATGCTGTCGCCGCCCAGCGCGAAGAACGAGTCGTCGGCGCCCACCCGCCCCACACCCAGCAACTCGCCGAAGATCGCGGCCAGCTGCTGTTCGGTCGGCGTGACCGGCGCGCGGTACTCGGTGCGGTCGCCGGCGAACTCCGGTGCGGGCAGCGCCTTGCGGTCCAGCTTGCCGACCGCGTTGAGCGGGATCTCCTCCAGCACGACGAACGCCGACGGCACCATGTAGCCGGGTAGGAGGTCGGCGGCGAAGGCGCGCACCGTCGCCACGTCGAGGTCGCGGCCGGGCGTGCGGACCAGGTAGGCGGCCAGCGCGGTGGCCCCGGTGGGGCCGGGCACGCCGAGCGTCACCGCGAAGTCTACGCCGTCGGCGCGGCCGAGCACCGCGTCGATCTCGCCCAGCTCGATGCGCTGGCCGCGCACCTTGACCTGGAAGTCGGTGCGGCCCAGGTACTCCAGCTCGGGTCCGGCGTCGCCGCGAATCCAGCGCACCAGATCGCCGGTGCGGTACATCCGTTCACCCGCCGCGCCGAACGGTCCGGCGACGAAGCGGGCCGCGGTCAGGCTCGCCCGCGCGTGGTAGCCGCGCGCCAGCGCCGGTCCGGCGAGGTACAGCTCGCCCGCGACGCCGAACGGAACCGGGCGCAGCCGGTCGTCGAGCACCAGCACCTGCGCGCCCTGCACCGGCGTGCCGATGGACACGGGGGCGCCCACCGTCAGCGGCGCCGAACCCGTCGCCCAGATGGTCGATTCGGTGGGGCCGTACAGGTTGACCATGGTGCGTCCGGTGGCCCAGCGCTCGACCAGCTCCGCGCCGACCGCCTCGCCCGCCACCGCGAGCACCCGCACGCTGCTCACCTCGGCCGGGTCGAGGGTCGCCAGCGCGGAGGGAGTGATCACCATGTGGGTGACCTGTTCGGTGTCGATCAGTTCCGCCAGCGCGCTGCCGCCGAACACCTCCGGCGGCGCGACCACCGAAGCGCCACCGGAACCGAACGCCATGATCGCCTCGAACACCGACGCGTCGAAACTCGGCGACGCCACCTGCAGCACCCGGGAATGCTCGTCCAGGCCGAGCGAAACCTTCTGCGCCGCCACCAGATCAGCGATGCCCCGATGGGAGACCGCGACGCCCTTCGGCGTGCCCGTCGAGCCGGAGGTGTAGATCATCCACGCCGCGTTGTCCGGCCGGATGGGGCGGGGCAGTTCCCGCTCGCTCAGCGGGCGACTGCTCGCGGCGCTCCACCGCTCGACCAGCGCGAGGTCGTCGAGCACCAGCCAGTTCGCGCTGTCGGGCAGCATGGGCCGGAACGCGGCGAGGGTCAGCCCGAGCGTCGCGCCGGAGTCGGTGAGCATGTGGTCGATGCGCTCGACCGGGTGCTTGGGATCGACCGGAAGGAACGCCGCGCCCGCCTTCGCCGCGGCCCACATGCCGATGAGCAGTTCCGCGGAACGCGGAAGGCCCAGCGCGACAACCGTTTCCGGTCCGCCACCGGATTCGAGCAAGACGCGGGCCAAGCGAGCGGCGTGCGCGTCGATCTCGGCATACGTGGTGGTCTGTCCGTCGCACACCACAGCGATGCGATCCGGGTAACGCCGCACGGTCTCGGCCAGCAGCTCCGGCAGGGTGACGGTCGCCGCGGACGCGGGGCCGCGCACCGGCACGAGCGTCGCCCGTTCGGCGTCGCCGAGGATGTCGATATCGGCGAGGCGGACCTCGGGCCGCGTCAGCACCGTCGCGAGCACGCGCCGCCACCGGGTGGCGAACGCGGCCACCGTCGCCTCGTCGAACAGATCGGTGGCGTAGGTGAGCACGGCCTCGATGCCCGCCGGGCCGCTGTCGGCGAAGCGTTCGCGCAGATCCAGGGTCAGGTCGAACTGGGAGGCGTCACGTTCGAAGTCCTCCACCTCGAACCGCAGGCCGGGCAGCTCCAGCACGGGTTCGACGAAGTTCTGCAGCGACAGCGAGACCTGGAACAGCGGGTGGTGCGCGGTCGAGCGCGCCGGATCCAGCACCTGGACCAGTCGCTCGAACGGGACGTCCGCGTTGGCGAAGGCGTCGAGGTCCGCGGACCGGACGGTGTCCAGGAACGCGGCGAAGCCCGCGCCGGCGTCGACCGGGGTGCGCAGCGCCAGTGTGTTGACGAACATGCCGACGAGCTGGTCGAGCGCTTCCTCCCCGCGCCCCGCGACCGGAGTGCCGATCAGCACGTCATCGGTGCCGGCCAGGCGTGCCAGCAGCACCGCGAGCGCCGCGTGCACCACCATGAACGGGCTCACGTGGTGGGCGGTGGCGAAGTCGGCCAGCGCCCGGTGCGTCTGGGCGTCGACGGTGAAACGCAAGTCGGCGCTGTGCATGGTCTGCACCGCGGGGCGCGGCCGGTCGGAGGGCAGTTCCAGCACGTCGGGCGCGCCCGCGAGGGTCGCGCGCCAGAATTCGATCTGCCGCGCCGCCAGCGATTCCGGGTTCGCTTCGTCGCCGAGCACCTCGCGGTGCCACAGCGCGAAATCGGCGTACTGCACCGGCAGCGGTACCCGCTCGGCGTGCCCGCCTCCGGCCCGCTCGGAGTAGGCGGCGACCAGATCGGCGGCCAGCGGCGCCATCGACGCCCCGTCCGCGCTGATGTGGTGCACCACCAGCACGACGACGTGCACCGGCGGCGTGGCGGCGCTCTCGCCGGAACTCGCGGTGTAGCTCGACGAGACCGGCGCGGTCGCGGCCGCGGGACCGGACGAGACCGGCGTTTCGCCCGTCGAAGGCGCCGACGACACCGGTGCGGCGGTCGCGGAAGGCTCGACGCCGCCGTGGATACGGAACAGGCCCACCCGCAGCGGCGGCTGGGTGGCGAGGTCGAAGCCGGTGCCCGCCAGTTCGGTGATCCGCTCACGCAGCCGCGCGCCGTCCTCGGTATCGGCCACCGGCATCGCGGGCACGGCCACGTCGGCGTCGATCACGACCTGACGCGGCCCTTCCGCGTCGGCGGGGTAGAGCGTGCGCAGGCTCTCGTGCCGGTCCACCACGTCGACGAGCGCCGCGCGCAGCGCCTCGACGTCCAGGTTCCCGGTGAGCCGCAGCGCCACGGCGATGTTGTAGGCGGCCGAAGCCGGATCCATCCGGTTGAGCACCCACATGCGCTGTTGCGCGGGCGACAGCGGGACCCGATCCGGCCGGATCCGCGGCGCGAGACCGAACCCGCCCGGCTGCGCGCCGGTGGCGGGCACCACCCGGGCCGACAGCTGGGCCACGGTCGGCGCGTCGAACAGATCACGCAGCGCGATCCGCGAGCCGAGCGCCGCGTTCACCCGCGCCACCACCTTGGTCGCGCTCAGCGAGTTGCCGCCCAGCTCGAAGAACGACTGGTCGACGCCGACGCGATCGCGTTCGAGCACCTCGCCGAACACGGCGGCCACCGCCTCCTCGACGGGGCCGCGCGGCGCGAGATAGGGCCGCTGACTTTCCGAGAAGTCCGGCACCGGAAGGGCTTTGCGATCCAGCTTGCCGACGGGCGTGAGCGGAATCGAGTCGAGCACCACGAGGTAGCCGGGCACCATATATCCGGGCAGTTCCGCGGCCACCTGCGCGCGCAGCCGCTCGACGTCCAGTCGCGCGCCTTCGGCGGGCAGCACGTAGGAGACCAGCACGGTGGTCCCGGCGGGGCCGGTGCGCCCGATGGTCACCGCGTACTCGACCTCGTCGTCGCGAGAGAGCACGGCGTCGATCTCGCCCAGCTCGATGCGCAGGCCGCGGATCTTGACCTGGAAGTCGCTGCGGCCCAGGTACTCCAGCTCGGGACCGCCGCCGTGATCGACCCAGCGCACCATGTCGCCGGTGCGGTACATCCGCCCGCCGGGCGCGCCGAAGGGGTCGGCGACGAACCTGCCCGCGGTCATTTCGAACCGATTGAAATAGCCGCGCGCGAGCGCGGGACCCGCGAGGTACAGCTCGCCGGGCACCCCCATCGGCACCGGACGCAGCCAAGCGTCCAGCACCACGGTGGACGCGCCACGGATGGGCCCGCCGATCGTGATCGGCTCGCCGGTGACGAGTTCGCCCGGCCCGCTCGCCCAGATGCTGAACTCGGTGGGGCCGTACAGGTTCACCATCCGCCTGCCCGGCGCCCATCGCTCGATCAGCTCCGGCGTCGCCGCCTCGCCCGCGACCGCGAGCACGCGCAGGTGCTCGAGCCCGGAGGGCTCCATGGTGGCCAGCGCCGATGGCGTGATCACGGCGTGGGTGACGCGCTGGGTGCGCAGCAGCGTCTCCAGTTCCGTCCCGCCGTAGACGTCCGGCGGCGACACCACCAGCCTGCCGCCGGCACCGTGCGCGGTGAGCAGTTCGAACACCGAGGCGTCGAAACTGGGCGAGGCCACCTGCAGCGCGCTCGCGGTGGGGTCGAGGGCAAGGGTTTCCCGCTGCGCCGCAACGAGATTCGCGATGCCGCGGTGGCTGAGCAGCACGGCCTTCGGCTTGCCGGTGGAGCCGGAGGTGTAGATCAGGTACGCGGTCTGGTCCAGGTCGATCGGCCCGCCGCGCTCGGCGTCGGTGATCGGAGCCTCGGAGACCGTCATCACCCGCCGGATGGTGTTCAGGTCGTCGAGCAGCAGCCAGTCGATCGTGCCCGGCAGCGTCTCGCCGGTCGCGGTGACCGTCACGCCGATCGGGGCCTTGGAGTCGCTGAGCATGTGCTCGATGCGCTCCACCGGGTAGTTCGGGTCCAGCGGAGCGAACGCGGCGCCGGTCTTGGCCAGCGCCCACACCGCGACCACCGATTCCAGGGAGCGGGTGAGCGCGAGCACGACGAACACCTCGCGCCCGACGCCGCGGCGCAGCAGCACCCGGGCGAAGCGGTTGGACCAGGCGTCGAGCTCGGCATAGGACATGGTGAGCTCGCCCGCGGTGATCGCGATCGCGTCCGGATCGATCCGCGCGCCCGCGGTGAGCAGCTCGGGCAGCGTGGCGGGCGGCACCGGCTCCGGGCCGCGCACCGGAGCCAGCGCGGCGCGCTCGGCGGCGTCGCAGTACTGCACCTGGGAGACCAGGGCGTGCGGGTTGTCCGCGAGCTGGGTCAGCAGCCGGACGAAACGGTCCAGCAGCGGCCGCGCCTCCCGCATCGGCAGCTGGTCGGCCATGTACTTCAGCGTGATCCGCAGCGTGTCACGGCCGTTCTCGCCGCGCAGTGGGATCACCATGAGGTTCAGCGGATACGGCGTCGCATCGGTGCCTTCCACGTCGAGCACCCGCATGCCCGCGATGTCCAGCGCCTGCGACAGCGCTTCGCGATCGATGGGGTAGGACTCGAACACGGTGAGCGTGTCGAAAAGCTCGGCGAGGCCGACCGCCTGGTGGATGGCGGCGAGCCCGACGTGCTGATGGTCCATCAGCCGCGCCTGCTCGGATTGCACGCGGGCGAGCAGGTCGGTGACCTTCTCCGCCGGATCGAGGCGTACCCGCACCGGCAGCGTGTTGATGAACAGGCCGACCATCTCCTCGACCCCGGCCAGCTCCGGCGGCCGTCCCGAGACGGTGCCGCCGAACACCACGTCGGTGCGACCGGTGAGCATGGTCAGCAACATCGCCCACGCGGCCTGCACCAAGGTGTTCACCGTCGCGCCCGCTTCCCGGCCCGTGGTCTCCAGCCCGGCCACGGTGTCGCGGGACAGGTCGACGGAGATCATGCCGGTTTCGGTCGATTCGATCCCGGCGAGGGTGGGCACCGCGCGGGTCGGCGTGTCGATACCCGCCAGCGACTCGGTCCACGCGGCGAGGGATTCGGCGTCGTCCCTGGTTTCCAGCCAGGTCAGGAATTCCCGATAGGAGTGCGCGGGCGGCAGGGCCGCGGCGTCACCGTCGGTGACGTAGAGGGTGAGCAGTTCGCGCACCAGCAGCGGCGTCGACCAGCCGTCCAGCACCAGGTGGTGGTTGGTGAGCACGAATCGGTAGGTGTCCGAGGCGGTCCGGATGAGCGTGCAGCGCAGCAGCGGGGGGCGGGTGAGTTCGAAGCGGGTGCGGGCGTCCACCGCGATCAACCGGTCGACCTCCCTGGTGCGCTCGGCGCTGTCGGCGATGCCGGTGACATCGGCCTCCCGCCAGTCGATCTCGGCATCGGCCAGCACCAGTTGGCGCGGCCCGTCCTCGGTCTCGACGAAAGCGACGCGCAGGTTCTCGTGCCGGGTCACCAAAGCCTGCGCCGCGCGGCGCAATCGGGGCGCGTCCACGGTGCCCGCGAGGGTGAGCAGCGACTGCACCGTGTAGCCGTCGGCGGTGTCGGAGTCGTAGAGCGCGTGGAAGAGCAGGCCGTATTGCAGTGGCGAGAGCGGCCAGACGTCGGCCAGGTTCGGGTAGGCGCGCTCCCAGGCGTCGATCTGTGCCTGCGAGACGGTGACCAGGTCGAAGTCCGACGGTGTGCGTCCGCCCGCGTTCGCGGACGCCGCGTGCCGGGCCAGCGCGGCGAGTGCCTGCTCCCACAGCGCGGTGAGTTCGCCGAGATCCGCCTCGTCGAAAAGCCGTCCGGCGTAGGCCCAGGTGACCTCGAGTCCGGCGTCGGTGAGCACGGCGTTGATATCCACCGCCGCGGCCAGCGGCGCGCGGTCGTCCTGGGTCGCGGCGAACCGGCGCGGCAGCCACGGTTCCGCGTCGCCGCCGGTGGACGCGCGCCCGAGATAGTTGAAGCTGATCTGCGGGGTGGGCGCGTCCGCCAGCGCCGCCGCGGTGCTCGGGACCAGGTAGCGCAGCATCCCGAAACCGATGCCCTTGTCCGGCAGGGCGCGCAGCTGTTCCTTGGTCGCCTTGATCGCCGCGCCCGCCGCGGCGCCGCCCGCGAACGCGTCCGCCACGTCGATGCAGGCCAGATCGATCGCGACGGGATAGACGCTGGTGAACCAGCCCACCGTGCGCGCCACGTCGGCGCCGGGCAGGACGGACTCCGCGCGGCCGTGACCCTCCAGGGTGAACAGCGTGGAGGTGCGCCCGCGCCACCGGGCCACCGCGAGCGCGAGCCCGGTCAGCAGCACGTCGTCGGCGCCGCAGTGGAAGCGATCCGGCGCGGTGGTGAGCACAGACCTGGCGATGTCCGGCGGTACGACGGTCGTCAGGTGCGCCATGGAGCCGACCACGTCGACGGCCGGGTCCATCGGCGCCGAGCCGAGCGCGGGGTCGGGTGTGGCCAGGATGCGTTGCCACAGCGGCAGTTCGCCGACGCGCGTGGCCGCGTGCTCGCGTTGGCCGTACGCCCAACGGCGGAAGGACGTGCCGACCGGTGCGAGCTCGGCGCCCAGCGTGGCGGTGGCCAGATCCGGCAGCAGGATCCGCCAGGAGACGCCGTCGGTGACGAGATGGTGCAGCACCAGCCACAGCAGCGGCGCGGCGTCGGCGCGCTCGATCCACGCGAAACGCGCGACCACGCCCGCCTCCGGGTCGAGCAGGTCGGCGGCGCGCTGCAAGGCGCGCTCGCAGGTCGCGTCGAGATCGGCGTCCGCGGTCACGATTTCCAGCAGGGCGCCCGCGTTCACCGCGCCGGGTTCGGCGACCACCCAGCTCCAGCCGTCGCCGGTGCGGCGCAGCGTCGAGCGCAGCAGGTCGTGCCGGTCCAGCAGCGCCGCGAGGGCGGTGACGAGGTCCGCGCGCTCCGTGCCCGCGGGCAGCTCGATCAGCACCGCTTGGGCGAACCGCCGCCAGGTGTCACCGGCATCGAGCATCGCGTGCACGATCGGCGTGAGTTCCACCTCGCCGACCCCGCCGCCGGGCAGCTCGCGCACTTCTCCGGTCGGCACGTCGGTGGCCACCGCGGCCAGCGCGGCGACGGTCTTGCGCTCGAAGACATCCCGCGCGCCGAATCCGAGACCGGCCGCCTTCGCTCGTGACACCAACTGGATCGAGACGATGCTGTCGCCGCCGAGCGCGAAGAAGCTCTCGTCCACCCCCACCGATTCCAGGCCGAGCACCTCAGCGAACAGCGCGGCGAGCTTCTCCTCGCGCGGCGTGGACGGTGGCCTGCTCACGGTGGTGCGCGCGCCGAATTCCGGTGCAGGCAGGGCTTTGCGGTCCACCTTGCCGAGCGGCGTGAGCGGAAGACGGTCCAGCACCATGATCACCGCGGGCACCATGTAGGCCGGAAGCGTCTCTCCCGCAGCGGCTTTCAGCGCCTCCGGGTGGACTTCCGCACCCGGCTCCGGCAGCACGTACGACACGAGCGCGGTGGCGCCCGAACCGGTTTCGACGCCGAGGGTGAGCGCGAAGTCGACGCCGGGTTGCCGCTGCAAGGCGGCGTCGATCTCGCCGAGTTCGATGCGGAAGCCGCGCACCTTCACCTGGAAGTCGCTGCGTCCCTGATACTCCAGTTCGACGCGTCCGTCGTTGTGCACCCAGCGCACCAGGTCGCCGGTGCGGTACATACGCTCGCCGTCGCCGTACGGGTCGGCGACGAAGCGGTCGGCGGTGAGCCCATTGCGCCGGTGGTAGCCGCGCGCGACGCCGGGACCGGCGAGGTACAGCTCGCCGACGGTGCCGGGCGGCAGCGGCCGCAGCCACGGATCGAGGACCACGGCCGACACGCCGCGGGCCAGGCGGCCGATGGTGACCGGACCGTCCGGCGTCAGCGGCGCGCTGAGGGTGACGGTGATGGTGGTCTCGGTGGGCCCGTAGCCGTTGAGCAGGGTTCGGCCCGACCATTTCGTCACCAGCTCGGGCGGGCAGGCGTCGCCGCCGACGATCACGGTGCGCAGGTCGGGCAGGCTCGCCGGGTCCAGCGACCCCACGACGGCCGGGGTCACGTTGAGGTGGGTGACGCGATGGGCGCGCAACACCTCGGCCAGCTCCTCGCCCGCGTACGCCGACGGCGGCACCACGGCCAGCGTCGCGCCCGCCGCGAGGGCGACGAGGATCTCCTCCACCGAGATGTCGAAACTCGGCGACACGGCATGGGCGACGACGGACTCGGCGTCGACGCCGAATCCGGCGCCGGAGCTCGCCACCAGGTCGGCCAGCCCTCGATGCGGGACGAGCACGCCCTTCGGAAGCCCGGTGGAGCCGGAGGTGTAGATGATGTAAGCGGCCTGGTCCGGGTGCACCGAGGCCAGGCGGTCGGCGTCGGTCACGGGCGCGGCGTCCTGCTCGGTCAGCGCCTGCTCGGTGCCCTCGTCGTCCAGGATCAGCCAGGAGACCCGGCCCGGCAACGACTGTCGCGCGGCCGCCGTCGTGATCCCCGCGACCACCCCGCTGTCGCCGACCATGTGCTCGATCCGGTCGGCCGGATAGGTCGGGTCGATCGGCACGAACGCCGCGCCGGTCTTGGCCACCGCGATCGTCGCCAGCACCGACCGGATCGACCGCGGAATGGAGATCGCCACCGTGCGCTCGGGTCCGGCGCCCGCCGCGATGAGCACCCGGGCCAGCCGGTTGGTGTAATCGTCGACCTCGCGGTAGGTCAGTGCGGTCTCGCCCGCCACCAGCGCGGTCGCCAGCGGATCGCGGGCCGCGCCGTCGGCGAGGATGCCCGGCAGCGTCCGCGCCGCGACGCCCTCGGGTCCGCGAGCGGGCGCGAAGCCGGTGCGCTCCTCGTCCGACAGCACCGGCACGCTCGCCAGCGGCGCGTCCGGCCCGGCGGCCAGGAAACGATGCAGGAACGACAGGAACCGGCGGTGCTGCCCGGTCAGCTCGGCGTCGGTGTAAAGGTTGCCGTTGGCCTGGAAGTCGATGTGGGTGCTCTCCCCGCCGACGCCCGGATACAGATTGACGAACAGGTCGTCGATCAACCCCGAGGTCAGCACGTGCAGCCGCCCGGTGACCCGGCCGAGCTGAATTCTGGTGTCGACCATCATCAGGTTCACCGAGGGGCCGAACGACCCGGCCTCGTCCATCGACCAGCCCAGATCGCGGAAGATGTCCTCCTGCCGGTAACGCTGGCGCCGCAGCGCCCCGGTCAGCTCGCCCTGGGCCGCGCGGATCACGTCGCCGACGGTGGTGGCGGGCGTCAGCCGCAGCCGCAGCGGGACCACGTTGGCGATCATGCCGCCCGAACGCCGCAGCGTCGCGGTGGTGCGCGCGGACACCGGCAGGCTCAGCACGACTTCCGGCGCGCCGGTCATCGCGGACAGATACGCGCCGAAGGCGGCGACCACGGTCGGCGCGACGCCGGAGGACACCTGCTCGGCGACGGCGTCCAGCAGGCGCCCGGTCTCGGGGGACAGCGCGCCGGTGACCCGCCTCGGGTGCCCGTCCACGGGCGCGGTGCGGCCGGCCAGGCTCACCGGATCGGCCATGCCGTCCAGGTGCGCCAGCCAGTGCTCCCGGTCCGAGCCGAACCGCTCGGAGGTGCGGTAGGCCAGATCCGCCTCGACGATCTTGCGCAGGTCCTCCGCCTTCGCGGGCGGAGCCTCGCGACCCTCGACGGCGGCGTTGTACAGCTCACCGGTGCGCTGCACCATGGTCAGCGCGCCCATGCCGTCGAGCACGATGTGGTGGATCCGCGAGTACCAGAACCAGCGGTCCGCGCCGACGCGCAGCATGGCGATGCGCACCAGCCGGTCGCGGGTCAGCTCCAGCGGCGTCTCGTATTCCGCGCGCATCCACGCCTGCGCGGCCGCCTCCGGATCGGGGTGGGAACGGAAATCGAGCGTTTCCAGACTGTCGTCGAGGGTCGGATCGACGAATTGGAACGGATGCCCCTCCACCTCGACCAGGCGCAGGTAGCCGGTGCCGAATTCGCGCCCGGCCTGCCGGGCCGAACGCGCGAGCAGGTCGAGGTCGACCGGACCGTTCAGTTCGACGTACTGGGCGATCGAGATCGGCGTCGCGCCCGCGACGTGCTGGGCGAACCAGATGCCGCGCTGTGCCGCCGAGAGGGCGAAGGCCCCGTCGGGAAGAACTGTGTCCGAATCTCTCGCCGAAAGGGAAGGCTGTTGCATGACGTGTCCTACGTTCTGACCGCGATCGGGCCGATCGGCAGTGACCGCCCGCAGCCACCGCGGTACCGGTAGTACGTGCCGCCGCACAGCACGCGGCAACTCAATTCTGAACCGGCGCGGTCGGCGCTGCGGGGTATTGGGCACACTGCGCGACCCGAACATCGCTGTTCGGGTCGCGGGGGAGGGGTTGGGGTCCGGTCAGGCGGCTTTCGGGAGAAGATCCAGGTCCGCCGCGCGCAACGGGGCCGAGGAGCTGGTCAGGTAGCGCTGCAGGGTGGAGCGCTCGTCCAGCACCAGCCAGGTGATCTCGTCCGCCGACTCGGGTCGCTGGTCCTTGGTGGTGATGCCCACCGCGGTGCCGAGGATGTAGGAGCCGTCGTCGGTCACCGGGACGGTGACGGCGCCGAGCTTGGTGGCGGCGCGCTCGGCCACGACGGACTCGATCGGCTGGTCGATCGCCACCGCGATCCGGGTGCCGGGTCCGGCGCCGAGGCGGAGCAGCAGCCGGGCCATGCGGTTGGACCAGCGATCCAGCTCGGCGTAGGTCAGGTCGCAATCGGCGGCGGACGCCACGACCGCCTGCGGATCGACCTCGGCGACGGGCTGTGCCACCGGCAGGGAGTACAGGTTGTCGGCGAGCGAATCGGTCAGCGTGTGCATGTCGTGTCCTCGAGGTCGATGGAGAGGTTGTTCGCGTACCTCTGAATCTCGTCCTCGAAAGGGCTTTTCGACAGCAACCCCAGCGCTGGTCCGCGCACTCCCAGGGTGGGGGAAACCTCACCCAAGGGGGTGGGCGGTCAGTCGGTCACGTAGCCGTTGAGCGTGTTGCGCAGGTCGGTGAGCAGGGCGCGGGCGGCGGTGAGGCCGTCGCCGTGCCAGACGGTGTCCTCCACGGCGAACACGCGGCGATCGGTGGCGGCGCCGAGTTCCTTCCACGCGTCGCCGCGCAGCATCTGCTCGCCGTGTTCCTTGCCCTCCTGGCCGGCGAGGATCACGTAGATCACGTCGCCCTCCGCCTTGGTGGCGAACTCGTCCTCGCGCACGTCGAACGAGGAGCCGCGCTGCGCGGCGGGACGCTGCACGCCGGCGTCGGCGAGCACTTGGCCGGAGAAGCTGTCGCCGCCCTGCACCCGCTGGGCGTCGGCCGTGAACCTGATGACCGACGCCTGGGTCTGGCCCGCCGCCAGCGTGGCGCCGGTGTCGCGCGCCTCGGTGCGGTAGTTCTGCAATGCGGTCTCCGCCGCGTCGCTGCGTCCCATACCGGCCGCGAATGCCGCGAATTCGGCCTGCCAGCTGTTGTTCGAACCGACCAGCACGGTCGGGGCGATGGCCTGCAGCGCGCTGAAAGTGGCTGCGCCGGTGGGGTTCTCGCCGAGAATCAGATCCGGGTGCATGGCCGCGATCCGGGCCGGGTCCGGCTGCGCGACGGTGCCGACGCCGGGGATCTTCAGCACGCCGGTGCCCAGGTATGCCGGTTGCGGGCTGGGTCCGTCGATGGTCACCGTCCCCACGACCCGCTCCCACAGACCGAGCGCGCACACCGCGTCCAGCGCGGAGGTGCTGAGCACGACGATGCGCTGCGGGTCGGCGGGCACCTCGGAAACCCCCGCCGCGTGGGTGACGCTGCGGGTCTCCCCGGCCACCGGATCCGGTGCGCTCGGCAGCGCGCACGCCCGGGTGGTGTCGCGCTCCAGCCCCACCACGCCCGCGCCCGCGATGTTGGTGGTGGTGCGCACGATGGAGGGGGAGTCGTCGGTCGCGCCGCCGCAGCCCGCGAGCAGGAGCGCGGCGCACCCGGCCACGACCGCCCGGAACCGGTGACCGGCCGCGCCGCCGCGCTGACCAACCGTGCGAATTCGGGTGCGTACCTGCATCACGTCGCTCACCGGCATGCGAGTGAGGGTACATGTCGGCGGGTGTCGAGCCGTTGGTGAGGTCGAGGCGGTGCGCTGCGCTTCGCGGTCGAGGAATCGACCACCCGATTCGAAGAATCCGCCGGAGCGAATCGGTCGCGGTCAGGAGACATCGTTCCGGTCTCAGCGCGCGGGTGGGCGGCGGATCTTCGTGCGGGCCGCAGCGGTCAGGCTCGATTGCCGCCGATGCTGAAACGGGCGCCGGTGGCGTCGGTGACGGCGGCCATCCGGCCGTAGGGGGTGTCCTGGGGCGGCGAGAGCACCGTGCCGCCCAGTTCGGTGAGCCGGCCGACGGTCTTGTCCACGTCGTCGGCGCCGAAGTAGACGATCCAGCCCGCGGGCGCGCCCTCCGGCAGGAAAGCCGAGGCGTCCATGACGCCGCCGAGCATCGGGCTCTCGGCGTGGATGGTCGAGTAGCGGAACTGCGGGGCGTCGGAGACGGTGAAGACGTCCGCCCAGCCGAACACGTCCCGGTAGAAGGTCAGTGAGGCCTCGTAGTCGCGGGTGTGCAGTTCGAACCAGGACGGCGCGCCCGCGTGATCGCGCCACTCACCGCCGGAGACGAAACCCATGGTCTCGAAGCCAGGGAACGTGCCGGCCTCCCAGATGCCGACGCCCGCGCCACCGACATCGCCGAGCACGGCCATCGTGCCCAGCTCACCCACCGCCATCGGCGGCACGATCAGCGACGCCCCCGCCGCGGTCGCCGCGTCGGCGGTGGCTTGTGCCCCGGAACTGGCCAGATACACCGTCCACTGTTCGGGACTGTCGGTGTCGCCGGGCATCCTCGCCATCGCCCCCGCCACCGCGCGCCCGTCCTTGCGGAAGGTGACGTACCCGCCGAACTCCTCACCCGCGCTCTCCGCGGTCCAGTCGAACAGTTCGCGGTAGAACGCGATACTCCGATCGAGATCGGAGCTGTACAAGTCGACCCAACAGGGATCGCCGATCTTCGTGCGCTTCGGTGTGGTCATCGCCGCCCTCCTGGCCTGTGGTGAAACTCGTGTCACCTCTACAGACGCCCCCCGCGCGCAGAACTAATCGCTCCCGGCACGAGGAGCTCGAGCGCCGGAGGAAGGTCAGGACCGACCCAGCGAGGCGGCGGCGACCACCGCCTGGGCTGGGCCTGCGAGCGCCACCGGCCTTGCTTCCCGGGTGCGAATGGAACAAACGGTGTCGCTGGGCGCTGATTCGTCGTAGTTCGCGCCCCTGCTGTGGGCCGACCTGATCACGCAGTATCAGGCGTGCACATCCGCTACTGGCCCGGCACTGGGCACTCGTTCGCAGCAGAGATCATCCCCAAAGCGGCCTATTTCGCCGTCGCTGACACCTGCCGCCCCTAGCAAGCAGCACCGACACCGCAAGCACTCAACCCCATAGGTTGCTGCCTACGCGACCACCCACCGCAACCACGTCTTTCGAACGAAGCGAGACCGAGCATCCGCCGTTCGCGGCCCGGCTCGCGTGTGCGCGGCCGCCGCGTACGCGACGAAGGAGCAAGCGGCGGTCGCGCACACACGAGCCACAAAGGGGCCGCGAACACGCCGCGGCGAAGGCGCGGCCAAACAACACAGCTACGACAGAGAGTAGGACCCGTTCGGCTCGCTCCATCCCGACGGGTTTACGATTCGGAGAGCGCAAGCGAACTGTCGTCTGTTCCGACATCGGAACGGATGCGATCAGCGGAGCCTGCGGAGCGACCTAAAGGCACCTTTCAGGAGGATCAGTGACTGCCGTAGAGCCCCAGCCAGTCCCTCAGTTGGAAGCGACTCGGCCTTATCCGGCTCGGACCGGGCCGAAGGGCTCGTTCATCTACAAGATGGTCACCACCACGGACCCGAAGGTCCTGGGTGTCATGTACCTGACCACGTCGATGGGCTTCTTCCTCATCGGTGGCCTGATGGCCCTGCTGATGCGCGGTGAGCTGGCCAGGCCGGGCCTGCAGTTCCTGTCGCCCGAGCAGTTCAACCAGCTGTTCACCATGCACGGCACGATCATGCTGCTGTTCTACGCCACCGCGATCGTGTTCGGCTTCGCGAACATCATCCTCCCGCTGCAGATCGGCGCTCCCGACGTCGCCTTCCCACGCCTGAACGCCTTCAGCTACTGGCTGTACGCGTTCGGCGCCAGCATGGCGACCGCCGGCTTCATCACCCCCGGCGGCGCCGCGGACTTCGGCTGGACGGCGTACGTGCCGCTGACCGACATCCTGCACTCGCCCGGCGTCGGCACCGACCTGTGGATCCTGGGCCTGGCGGTGTCCGGTCTCGGCACCATCCTCGGTGGCGTGAACATGCTGACCACCGTGGTCTGCCTGCGCGCTCCCGGTATGACCATGTTCCGGATGCCGATCTTCACCTGGAACATCGCCGTGACCAGCGTCCTGGTGCTGCTGGCCTTCCCCCTGCTGACCGCCGCGCTGTTCGGCCTGGCCTACGACCGTCACCTGGGCGGCCACATCTACGACCCCGCGACCGGCGGCATCCTGCTCTACCAGCACCTGTTCTGGTTCTTCGGCCACCCCGAGGTGTACATCATCGCGCTGCCGTTCTTCGGCATCGTCTCGGAGATCTTCCCGGTCTTCTCGCGTAAGCCGATCTTCGGTTACACCACGCTGGTCTACGCCACCCTGGGCATCGCCGCGCTGTCGATCGCCGTGTGGGCCCACCACATGTACGCCACCGGCGCCGTGCTGCTGCCGTACTTCTCGTTCATGACCTTCCTCATCGCGGTCCCGACCGGTGTGAAGTTCTTCAACTGGATCGGCACCATGTGGCGCGGTCAGCTGACCTTCGAATCGCCGATGCTGTTCTCCATCGGCTTCATCGTCACCTTCCTCTTCGGTGGTCTGTCCGGCGTCATCCTGGCCAGCCCGCCGCTGGACTTCCACGTCACCGACTCGTACTTCGTCGTGGCGCACTTCCACTACGTGCTCTTCGGCACCATCGTGTTCGCCACCTACGCGGGCATCTACTTCTGGTTCCCGAAGATGACCGGGCGGATGCTCGACGAGCGCCTGGCCAAGTGGCACTTCTGGACCACGTTCATCGGCTTCCACACCACCTTCCTGGTCCAGCACTGGCTGGGCGCCGAGGGCATGCCGCGCCGCTACGCCGACTACCTGCCCAGCGACGGCTTCACCACGCTGAACACGATCTCCACGATCGGCGCCTTCGTGCTCGGCGCGTCGATGCTGCCGTTCCTGTGGAACGTCTTCAAGAGCTACCGCTACGGCGAGGTGGTCACCGTGGACGACCCGTGGGGCTACGGCAACTCGCTGGAGTGGGCCACCACCTGCCCGCCGCCGCGGCACAACTTCTACGAGCTGCCGCGCATCCGCTCCGAGCGTCCCGCGTTCGAGCTGCACTACCCGCACATGATCGAGCGCATGCGGGCCGAGGCGCACGTCGGCTGGGGCGCGGGCAAGCACGCCACCGACCTGCACGAGCCCAACGCCCTGGCGAAGTAGGGCGCTGCCGCGGCGGGGCCGAACGAGCGAGGTCCGGCCGCGCCGTAGGATTCAGCGCGACGAGTGTGCACCCGCTGGTCACCAGCGGGTGCACACTCGTTTGTGGAGATCAGTACGCACCGTGCGTTGCGACAACGACGTCCAGCACAGCGACGGCGAACATCGAACATGGAGCGCATCAGTTGGCCGACACCACCGTCCTCGTCACCGTCACCGGGCCCGACCGCCCCGGTGTGACGTCCGTGCTGCTCGCGGCCATGTCCCGGCACGGGGTGAGCCTGCTGGACGTGGAGCAGGTCGTGATCAGGGGCAGGCTGACCCTCGGCGTCCTGGTCACCTGCCCGACCGATGCCGAGGCGTTGCAGGACGAGCTCGAAGAGGCCATGAACACCGTCGGCATGCACGTCGACGTCGAGGTGGACGCGGCGATCGGCAGACAGCCGATGTCCACCCACGCGGTGGTCATCCTCGGCAGCCCGGTCACCGCGCGCGCGTTCAGCGCGGTGTCGCGGCAACTGGCCGCGCTGGGAGCCAATATCGACACCATCCGCGGCATCGCCGACTACCCGGTGACCGGCATGGAGTTGATGGTCACCGCCACCGACTCCGGCCCGGACACCGATTCCCGGCTGCGCACGGCGCTGGCCGAGGTCGCGGTGGCCGAGCAGGTCGACGTCGCGGTGGAGCGGGCCGGGCTGGCCCGCCGGGGCAAGCGGCTGATCGTGTTCGACGTCGACTCCACCCTGATCCAGGGCGAGGTCATCGAGATGCTCGCCGCGCACGCGGGCGTGGAGGACGAGGTCCGCAAGGTGACCGAGGCCGCCATGCGCGGGGAGATCGACTTCGCCGAATCGTTGCGGCAGCGGGTCGCGACGCTGGCCGGGCTGGACGAGTCGGTGATCGAGGAGGTCGCCGACCGGATCGAGCTGACCCCCGGCGCGCGCACCACCATCCGCACGCTGCGCAGGATCGGTTTCCGCTGCGGCGTGGTGTCGGGCGGATTCCGCCAGGTGATCGAGCCCTTGGCGCACGAACTCGAACTGGACTTCGTGCAGGCGAACACGCTGGAGGTGGTGGACGGCAAGCTGACCGGCCGCGTCGTCGGCGAGATCGTCGACCGCGCGGCCAAGGCGACCGCCCTGCGCAAGTTCGCCGCCGAGGCCGGGGTGCCGATGGAGCAGACCGTCGCGGTGGGCGACGGCGCCAACGACATCGACATGCTCAACGCCGCCGGACTCGGCGTCGCCTTCAACGCCAAACCGGCGCTGCGCGAGGTCGCCGACGCCGCGCTGTCGCACCCCTATCTGGACGCCGTCCTGTTCATCCTCGGGGTCACCCGGCACGAGGTGGAGGCCGCCGACGCCAGGGACGGTTTGCTGCGCCGCGTCCCACTGGGCTGAACGAGCCGGCTCGGCTCGCAGCGGCGTCCGGCCGCCGGGCGGCGCTCGACTCCGCGCTGCGTACACCGGCGCGCATGGTTCGCGCCGCTCCCATCGGTAGGCTCGCTGCTGTTGATCATGCGTCGATCGGAGGACTGGTGCGCAAGTCCTTGCCCGCTGCCCGCCGGGTCGGCGGTGGGGTGCGGCGCCATGGCCTCGACACCAGACAACAGCGGCGACCGTACGTCGGGCGGCGGGTCGTTTTCTCGGCGCACCCGTCCACCGGCCACTGCGGCGGTTTCGCGAAAGGTGATGCGGGCGGGGCGAAGCAGGACCGAGCGACGGATTCCGGACCCGTCCGGGCCGCGCCCGTCGCGCCGGCCGCCGGTGGGATGCCGCTGTGGAGTTTTGTGGGCGTGGCGTGTGATGCGCCGCTTCCGACGAGGGAGTACACGCGTCCGTGGGAACGGGGTTCGCTACCGGCCCAGACGTTTTCGTCGATGATCGAGGTGAAGCGATGACGAGCATTCCGGAATGCGGCGCCGAAGTCCGCGCGGACGACGAGACCATCGGCGCGGCAACGCCATCGGGCATCGAAGGATTCCGGGCCCGGCACGCGGAACTGGCCGGAGGCTACGGCGGCGGCGGAGATCCGGACGACCCGGCCATGGTGCAGGCGATGCAGATGGTCCTGCACTTGCCCAAGATCGATCCGCCGCCGCGCAGTGCGCTGCTCGCCGCCGCCGCGTCGGCTGCGGTGGCCCTATGCCTGGACGAGCGGGTCGGGCCGGGCGGCGAGTGGGAGGAGCGCTATCTGGCGTGGAAGCGTTCCCGGATTCGCAAGGTGGCTCGGCGCGCGCGCGGCGCGCAGTGGCAAGCGACTTGCGACGTCGCGGGCGTCACAGTGGAGATCGACGGCGCGCAGGCGCGGGCGCTTGTCCCGGGACCGGTGGGCCGAGTCGATCCGCGGATCAAGCGTCTGCAGATCGGCGGCACCGACCTCGAGCACGACGAGCCGGGCCCGCCCGATCCGGCGCTGCCGGTGCTGTGGGTGAACGCCGGGCTCGGGATGACGTTGGGCAAGGCCGCCGCGCAGGTCGGTCACGCGAGCATGCTCCTGGCCGGCGCGCTGCCGGTGGAGCACGCGCTGCGCTGGGCGGAACACGGCTTCCGCTGCGCGGTGCGTGAGGCCGACGAGCAGCAGTGGGCCTCGCTGGCCGGACAGGTGGCCGACGGCGCTGCGATCGCCGTGCGCGACGCGGGATACACCGAGGTGGCGCCGGGCTCCATGACGGTGATCGCGGTGCCCGCCGCGTCCTGGTGAACCCTCCGCTACGGCGGCGCGGGCGTGTCGGACGGTGCGGCGGATGCGGCCGGGACGGCGGCTTTCCAGCATAGATCCGACCGACCGGGTCGGTTTCCCTCCCTGCGTTGGCAAGTGCCCCCTCGGGTGGGCCAAGATGGAGCGCGTGCCGCAACCGGATCCCGATCTGCTCATCGATTTCACCGACGTGACCGTCCGCCGCTCCGGCCATACCCTCGTCGGCCCGGTCACCTGGCAGGTCGAGCTCGACGAACGCTGGGTGGTCCTCGGCCCCAACGGCGCGGGCAAGACCTCGCTGCTGCGGATGGCCGCCGCCGAGCTGCATCCCACTGCGGGCGTCGCCCATCTGCTCGGGGAGCGGCTCGGGAAGGTGGACCTCAGCGAGCTGCGTCCGCGGATCGGCCTGTCGTCGGCCGCGGTGGCCAGCCGCGTCCCGGTGGACGAGAAGGTCAGCGATCTGGTGGTGTCCGCGGGCTACGCGGTGCTCGGCCGCTGGCGCGAGCGCTACGACGACGTAGACACCGATCGCGCCATCGACATGCTGGAAAGCCTCGGAGCCGAACATCTGTCCGACCGCACCTACGGCACGCTGTCGGAGGGCGAGCGCAAACGCGTGCTCATCGCCCGCGCGCTGATGACCGATCCCGAACTGCTGCTGCTCGACGAGCCCGCCGCCGGCTTGGATCTGGGCGGCCGTGAGGAACTGGTGGAGCGGCTCGGCGATCTCGCCGCCGACCCCGACGCCCCCGCGATCGTGCTGGTCACCCATCACGTGGAGGAGATCCCGCCCGGGTTCACCCACGGCCTGCTGCTCAACGAGGGCGAAGTGGTCGCGCAGGGCCTGCTCTCCGACGTGCTCACCGCGGAGAACCTCAGCGACGCCTTCAGCCAATCGATCGCGCTCGACCGCGTCGACGGCCGCTACTTCGCCCGCCGCTCCCGCCGGGCGGGCAGCCACCGCACCCGCTGACCCGGACGGCGCGCGGTCGCCCACCGTGCGTGCGCGTCAGGCGTGCCTTCGTCTTCGCTGCGGCCGTGCGCGGACTGCGTCCGACTGCGCCCGTTATGGTGCAAGGGTGAGTGAGACAGAAGCGCAGGCAGACTCTCAGCAACCGGCACCGCCGCTGAAGGACGCGTCCACGGTGATGCTGGTGCGCGACGGGGCCGACGGGCCCGAGATCTTCCTGCAGCGCAGGGTCGGCGCGATGGCGTTCGCGGCGGGCATGACCGTGTTCCCCGGCGGCGGCGTCGACGCGTCCGACGGAACCGCCGACATCGCCTGGGCCGGTCCCGAACCCACGTGGTGGGCCGAACGGTTCGCGACCAGCGAAACCAGGGCCAAGGCGCTGGTCTGCGCGGCGGTCCGGGAGACGTTCGAGGAGTGCGGCGTGCTGCTGGCCGGGCCCACCGCCGACAGCGTCGTCTCCGACACCACCGGCTACCGGGACGCGCGCGGCAGGCTGGAGCGCAGGGAACTGACGCTGGCGTCGTTCCTCGCCGAGGAGAAGCTGGTGCTGCGCGCCGATCTGCTACGGCCCTGGGCGAACTGGATCACGCCCGTGATCGAGCCGCGTCGCTACGACACCCGCTTCTTCGTCGCGGTGCTGCCGGAGGGCCAGCGCGCCGACGGCGCCACCTCCGAGGCCGCCGAGGTGCGATGGAGCACCCCGGCCGAGGCGCTGGCACGCTGGCGCTCCGGCGTCGACGTGCTGCTTCCGCCGACCTGGTCGCAGTTGGTCGCGCTCGGTGAATTCGGCTCGACCGCCGACATCTTGGCCGCGCGGCGCCGGATCGATCCGATCATGCCGGTGCTGGCCGATCTGGACGGCAAACAGCTGCTGTCCTTCCCCGACAACCACCGCTACTTCGCCGACCTGCCCGACGCCGGGCGACTCAAAGGGTCCGCACGGCCCTGAACGGCACCGGCGCCGGTGACCTGCGGGCGGCTCGCCCGCGTCCGTTCTGGGAACGCGGATCTTCCAGGACGACCGCAAGGTTGTCGCGTCAGCGAGCCGCCGGATCACGGCCACCCCGCCCGGACGGTGCACAGCGCCCAGCGCTTCCGAAATCGCCCTGGCGCAATCCGTCTGTGGGACAATCGCTGCATTCTCCAGGTCCGAGGGGGGCTGATGCGTTCGGTGCCGCTGTTGATCTCGATGTGCCTGTTCCTGCTCGCCTGCGGCGGACCCGACCCCGCACCCGGCTCGACGACTACGACTCCGCCGGCGGCATCATCGGTGTCATCCATGCCGACCGCCGAACCCGTTCCGTCGACGGACCAACCGACGGTGACGGTGCTTCGGTCCGAGCCGACCCAGCCCCCCGCTTCACCGACGAACGCGCCCTCGATCCAGGTACCGGAGACAACCGTCCCCTTGACCGAAAGCTTGCCGACAACAGTGGAAGTCAGGGTGACCACTCCCGACAAGGGCGCTCGGCTCACTACGCCCCCGACTTCCCCCATCACCAGTGCCCCGGCCCCGACATCGTAACGATGAGTGCGCGGACCGCTGAGACGTCACCGCCCCGACGGGCGGTCGCGGTCGCGGTGGCGACGTCGGAGGCGGCCCTGACCGTGGCGGTGCTCTACTACGTCGGATCGGTGTACACCCGCGCCTGGTACGGGCACTTCGGAATCGACGCCCGACTGCTGGACTTCAGCGTCTCGGACTATCTCGTCAAGAGCCTCGACGGTGCGTTCTTCCTCGTCCTGTTGGCGTTGTTGATCGCCGCGGCGGTGTTCGCGCTGCGGCAGGCGCCGCTCGTGGTGGTGATGCGCACTCGACGGCCCCGGTGGGCGCTGCGGTGGTGGGTCCGGACAGTCACCGTTGTCGGGGTGGCGCTGTGCGCCGGGGCCGCGATAGGGGTCATGCTGCGTAAGCAGTTGCCCACCTGGACGAGTCTCGGTCTGCCGCTGACGCTCATCGCCGGCGTCGCATTGATCTGGTACGCCCTGGAACTGTCCGCGACCTACCATCGGTTGCTCCACCGACCATTCGGCCGCCCACCGGTCGGGCGGTCTGTCCCGCTTCTGGTCACGCTACTGGGCCTCGCCTTCCTCGGCGGATTCTGGGCGATCGGGTACTACGCCGGCGTCGAGGGCAGCCGGAGCGCGAGGGCGGAAGAAGACCATGGTCTCGCGCATGAACCAGCGGTGGTGGTGTTCAGTGTCGACCGACTCGCCATCGCGGGCGGGAAGTCGCGACTCGACGCGATCACCGGGCCGGACACGAGATACCGCTACCAGTACAGCGGACTGCTGCTCCTGGCCCGCGCCGAGGACCGCTACTTCCTCATCCCGGCCGACTGGGACAAGGAACGCGGCGACCGCGTCTTCGTCATCACCACCTCCGACGATGTCCGGATCGACCTCGCACCACGCCGCGCGCCGCAAGGAGCCGGCCATCCGTAACCGTGTGCCGTAAAACCTGAATTGATCGCCGCCGCCTGCTCGTGCCGGCTCGTCGTGCCGAGCGGGACCGGCGCCGGCGACCCGGCGTCGCCGTTTTCGGGGCTCACCGCTGGTGACGGTGGACACCCGGTAGCGTGCGTCCCATGGCCGAATTCGTGACCCTGGAGCTGACCGAAGGTTCTGCCGCGCGGCGCGTGGCCGTCCTCCGGATCGCCCGCCCGCCGATGAACCTGCTGAACCTGCAGCTGGCGCGCGAGCTGGCCGAGGCGGCCGACGCCGTCGCGGCTGATCCGGGTGTCGCCGCGGTGGTCGTGTACGGCGACGAGCGTGTGTTCTGCGCGGGCGACGACGTGGCCGAACTGTTCGGGCTCGGCAGCGCTCAGGCCGCCGCCATGGCGGCCGATCTGCAGCACGCCCTCGGCTGCCTGGCCCGGATCCCGCAGCCCACCGTCGCGGCGATCAGTGGTTACTGCCTCGGCGGCGGCTTGGAGCTGGCGCTGGGAGCGGACCGCCGCATCATCGGCGACAACGTCAAACTGGGTTTACCGCAGATCGAGACGGGCCTGATCCCGCTCGCAGGTATCCGGCGCCTGTCCCTGCTGGTCGGGCCCGGCGCGGCGAAGGACCTCGTCTACACCGGTCGTTTCGTCGAACCCGGCGAGGCGAAGGCGCTGCGCCTCGTCGACGAAGTCGTCGCGCCCGACGACGTGTACACCGCCGCGATGCGGTGGGCGCGCCAGTTCGCCGACGGACCCGCCCGCGCGCTGGCGGCGGCGAAAGCGGTCTTCGAAGCCGGTCCGCACGGCCTCGATCGCGCCCGCGGCGAGTGGTCGGCCCTGTTCACGACGGAAGATCGCCTGATAGGAACAGGTTCTTATCTGGCCAACGGTCCGGGATCGGCCGAATTCGTGGGCCGATAGCAGGCGTCAACTGCGGATTTGGGTAGGCTTGCCGACCATGACGGTACGTCCCGACGACCCCGCGCCGAACCCGCACGCCACCGAGGCAGAGGTCGAAGCAGCGCTCAAGGATACGAAGCTGGCCCAGGTGCTCTACCACGACTGGGAAGCCGAGACCTATGACGACAAATGGTCCATCTCCTATGACGAGCGCTGTATCGAATACGCGCGTGGCCGGTTCGACTTGGCCGTCGGCCCCGCGCCGCTGCCCTACGGCAAGGCGCTCGAACTGGGCTGCGGTACCGGCTTCTTCCTGCTGAACCTGATGCAGGCGGGCGTGGCGAAATCGGGCTCGGTCACCGACCTGTCGCCGGGCATGGTGAAGGTCGCGCTGCGCAACGCGCAGAACCTGGGACTGGACGTGGACGGCCGGGTCGCCGACGCGGAGACCATCCCCTACGAGGACGACACCTTCGACCTCGTGGTCGGCCACGCGGTGCTGCACCACATCCCCGACGTCGAGCTGGCGCTCAAGGAGTGCCTGCGCGTGCTGAAGCCGGGCGGCCGCTTCGTGTTCGCCGGTGAGCCGACCACGGTCGGCAACTTCTACGCCCGCTGGCTCGGCCGCATCACCTGGAAGGCCACCACCACGGTCACCAAGCTGCCGATCCTCAGCGACTGGCGGCGTCCGCAGGAGGAGCTGGACGAGTCCTCGCGCGCGGCGGCCCTGGAGGCGGTCGTCGACCTGCACACCTTCGATCCGCGCCAGCTGGAGGCCATGGCCCGCTCGGCGGGCGCGGTGGAGGTGTCGGCCAAGACGGAGGAGTTCGCGGCGGCGCTGTGGGGCTGGCCGGTGCGCACCTTCGAAGCGGCCGTGCCCGCCGAGAAGCTCACCTGGCGCTACCGGATGGCGATGTACCGCGCCTGGCTCGGGCTGAGCTGGGTGGACGAGAACGTCATGCGCCGGGTGGTCCCGCGCCAGTTCTTCTACAACGCCATGATCACCGGCGTGAAGCCCACTTCCGCCGGGAAGTAGTGCCGCGCGACCGCATCGCCCGCCCCGGCAGCACGGTCGGTGCTGCTGCGGTGGGCGGAGGCGAGCCCATGCCGCCGCGGGTGTGGGAACGCCGTAACCGCGCAGGGATCACCACCGGCGCGATCGTCGGAGTCGGGCGGGTCGGCTCGGCGCGCCCGCCGGGACGGAACCGATAGTGGCGTATCGCTTCACCCGCGATGATGTCGGGTATCTGGACAGCGCGACCGGGCGGGCCGCGTTGACCGAGGTGGACGGACTGGCGCTCACCTCGGCATCCCTGCTGAAGGACCTCGAGCTGGTGCGCCGCGCCCACGGCGACCGGGCCGCTGCGCTGGTCGAGACGGTCCGGCTGCGCCGCCGCGCCACGGCCAAACTCGCCGGTGCGGGGGAGTGGCTGTTCACCGACGACGCCTTGCAGCAGGCGACCCCGACGGCCGTCGCGGAACACCGGGCCGCGCGCCTGGCCGGGCGGGCGGTGCACGACGTGACCTGTTCGATCGGCGCCGAGCTGGCCGCACTGGCGCCGCACTGTCCTGCCGTGCTCGGCAGCGATCTGGACGACGTACGGCTGGCCATGTCGGCCCGCAATCTGTCCGGCCGTCGAAATGTCCTGCTGGCCAAGGCGGACGCGCTGAGGCCGTGCAGCGCAGGCACCGTCGTGATCGCCGATCCGGCCCGGCGCGCCGACGGCCGCCGCACCCATGACCCGGCAAAACTGCAACCGCCGCTGCCGGATCTGCTCGACACCTATCGAGGGCGCGATCTCGCCGTGAAATGCGCTCCCGGTTTGGATTTCGACCGGCTCGCCTGGCCCGGCGAGGTGGAGGTGGTGTCGCTCGACGGCTCGGTGCGCGAGGCGTGCCTGTGGTCGCCGGGACTCGCCGAGGCCGGTGTCACCCGCCGCGCCACGGTGCTCTCCGCCGGAGCCGCCGCGTGGACCATCACCGATGCCGACTCCGACGTCATCGACGAGCGCCCGCCTGGGCAGTGGATCATCGACCCGGACGGCGCCGTCGTGCGCTCCGGACTCGTCCGCCACTACGCCGCGAAACACGGCTTGTGGCAGCTCGATCCGCGCATCGCCTATCTCACCGGCGACGCCGTGCCCGAGGGAGTACGCGGATTCCGCGTGCTCGACCGCATGGACCTCCGCGAGAAGGCCCTGCGCGCCGAGCTGCATCGCCGCGACTGCGGCCCACTCGAAATCCTCGCCCGTGGTGTCGACGTCGACCCCGATGCCCTCCGTTCGCGTCTCAAACCACGTGGCAGCCGACCGCATACGCTGGTGATCACTCGCATAGGGCGTACCGCGACGGTCTTCCTCTGTGCGACCCCGTGACCATCCGGGTGGGCCGCTATACGGGAAGTCTGGCGATGACCAGCCGTGCGGCGTCGGCCCACCGTTGATCCGACGGCGGCGCGGGTAGATTGCCGCCGACCAGGAAGACGGTGACGACGAACCGGTCGGTGAGAATCCATGCCCGCGGGTAGTCGGTCTTCGCTTCGAGCAGCACCGCTCGCCCGATCCCGGGGAGTTCGCGCGTGTTCGGTTCCCTCAGCCGCGCAATGGTCGCATCGGTGACCGGTCCCTGGCGCGGCCGCATCACTTTGATCGACGCGGTGAAGGACAAGATGCCACCGGCCGTGAGGTAGTAGGTGCAGCTTCGCCCGTAGGTACCGTCATTGCGCTTGGTGTTGGTGTCCTGTCCGTCGCGCAGGCTCACACCGGCGAGCGCGCTGATCTCCGCACCGCTGAGAACGCATTCGTCGTCGACGGCGTGTTCGGTGAACGGCTCGGCGGGAGCCTTCGCCGATGTGGTTGCCGCGGAGGGGCTTTGCGATGCTCCGATTGGATGTCCGTCGACCGTTGCCGCGCAGGCGACGACAGACGTCAGCAGGACGATCACGGCAGCCGTCGCTTCACCGAGCCGCGCGAAGACACTGTTCCCCCACATGATTCCCCCTTCACCCGCGTTCGCGCTGCCCCGGCCGACCGGTCATGCTTGCTCGCGGGAAGCTGCCGGAGGGTACGCCGTTGCCGCGCGCTGTTGTCTTTCGTTGGTGCGGTGAGCGCGCGCTACCTCGAACGGGTCCGCCGATGCGTGTCGCTGCACTGCGAGCCCGTACTCGGCGGGTCCCCGGGACCGGTGTCCGCGCGGGCCGGGTCTACTCCGGCTCGAACGCGAAGATCTCGCCGATACGGGTGGCGACCACGACCTCGCCTTTCGCGCCGACCGATGTTCCGGTGGTGGTGCCCTTCGCGCCCGGCAGGACGTCGGAATCGATGGTGGCTCCGGTACGCGTGTCGAAGGTGACGAGGTTCAGCCCGTCACCGATCGCCGCGGTGACGTAACCGGTCTCGCCCGCCGTCTGCGCGGCCGGGCCGCGCAGCGCCAGATCCTTGCGCTCCCACGCCGTTTCGGCGGTGTCGCCGTTGTCCCGCAGCGCGAGCAGGTAGCCCTCCTCGCCCGACGGGACGACCAGGCCGTCGTCGGACACCGAGATGCCGCCGCGCGGTGTCCAATCCAGCCGGTGGACCCACTTGGTCCGCCCGTCGGCGGTGTCGATGGCGATCAGGCGGTTGTTGTTGTCGCCGACGTAGACGGTGGCGCCGTCGGCGGACAGCGCCGGGCTGGTCGCGCTGCCGCCGAGCAGCAGTTCGGCGCTCCACTCCCGGGCGACCTTGGCGCCGGTGTAGCGCAGCGCGACCAGGGCCGCGGCAGGCCGCCCCGGCTGCCACAACGTCACGTAGAAACGGCCGCCAGCGTCGATGGGGGAGATGTTCGCGACGGGGCAGTGCGGCCCTCCGGTGGCGCAGTCGTCCAACCCCTGGCCCGCGTCCGGCCAGCCGAGGCCGGCGTGCGCGAGGAAATCGGGTTCGCCGAGCAATTGCACGGTCGGAACCGTCCGATCGCCGGTCTGCCTGGACAGCACGTCGACCTGACCGGACTGGCTGATCGTCAGCAGTTTGCCGTCCCCGGTGAACTGCACCGACACCGGCGTACCGGCCACCGGCGTCGCCCACCGCGGCTGCCCGAGGTAGTTGAAGGAGATCACCCTGCTGTCGTCGCCGACGTAGACGTTGGTCATCCCGTCCACCGCGGACGGCGCGGAGATGGCGCTCGGGCCAAGGGCGTTGCAGAACCGTTTGCGGCCCGTGGCCATCTGGAAGGAGAAGATCGAGCAGTTCGGCAGGCGCGTGGTGACGAACAGCTGACTGTCCGGCCCCAGCGTGACCGGCTGGGCGATCGGCCCGCCGACCGGCCGCTGCCAGCTCAGCCCGATCTTGCGCGATCCGGTGACCGGAGTGGTGCCGCTGTTGCGCCCGTCGTGGTAGGCGGCGGTCCAGCCCTTGCCGGTGCCGACGGTGATGTCGTCGTAATCGGTGCCGCAACCGGCCAGCGTCAGCGCGCCGACCGCGGCAAGCACGACCACGGCGCGTTTCCGGGACGGTCGCCACATGGAAGTAGCCAGTACGCCGCCGCTTCGCACCTGCCGTACTCCTGTCGTCGTTTGGCTCGCATCCGCGCCCTTTCCGGCGCAGGAGTCACTGTACGGGAGCCCTTTGCGCGGGTGAACGAGTCCCGGCGTTGTCGTAGCGGGTGCTCGTCGCGACGCTCGCCACGGGCGATAGGCTCTATCCGTCGCCGCCGAGGCGGTCGACGGCCGGTAGGACCACGACAGGAGAACCGTTCGTGACGAGCATGTGGGGCGCACCGTTGCGCTCGCGCTGGCGGGGATCGCGCCGCCGGGATCCGCAGCAGGCGCGTTTTCTGACGCTGGCGTCGCTGCGCTGGGTGCTCGCGAACCGGGCGTACACGCCCTGGTATCTGGTGCGTTACTACCGGCTGTTCAAGTTCCGCCTGGCCAACCCGCACATCGTGCTGCGCGGCATGGTCTTCCTCGGCCGCCGCGTGGAGATCCACGCCACCCCGGAGCTGAGCCGCATGGAGATCGGCCGCTGGGTGCACATCGGCGACGGCAACGCCATCCGCTGCCACGAGGGCTCGCTGCGCATCGGCGACAAGGTGGTGTTCGGCAAGGACAACGTGGTCAACACCTACCTCGATATCGAGATCGGCGAATCGACCCTGGTCGCCGACTGGTGCTACATCTGCGACTTCGACCACAAGATGGACGACATCAACGTCCCGATCAAGGATCAGGGCATCGTGAAGAGCCCGGTGCGCATCGGCCCCGACACCTGGATCGCGGCCAAGGTGACCGTGCTGCGCGACACCCGCGTCGGCCGCGGCTGCGTGCTCGGCGCGCATGCCGTGGTCAAGGGCGAGATCCCGGATTACAGCATCGCCGTGGGCGCACCGGCCAAGGTGGTCAAGAACCGCAAGGCGGCCTGGGAGGCGGGCGCGGAGCAGCGCGCCGAATACCTTGCCGCGTTGGAGGACATCGCGCGCAAGAAGAACGGGGCCACGCAGACCGCCTAGCGCGGCGGGCGCGCGAATTCGTCGGTGCGGGCGAGTAGGTTCGGCGCCATGACTGCCTACGCCGCCCTGTTGCGCGGGATCATGCCGAGCAATCCGAACATGAGCAACGCGAAGTTGCGCGGGGTGTTCGAATCGCTCGGGTTCGAGGGCGTCGGTTCGGTGCTGACCAGCGGGAACATCGTGTTCCGCAGCCCGGAGACCGACGTGCCCGCGCTCGAGGAGCGCATCCAGGAGGCGCTGATCCGTGACTTGGGCATCGGCGGCGGCACCATCATCCGCAGCCATGACGAACTGCGCGTGCTGCTGGACACCGACCCGTTCCACGGCCTGACCCACGGCCGCGGCACATACTTGATCGCCACGTTCCTCAAGGACACGGCCGAGCCTCCGGCAACCCTGCCCGAGCGGCCCGACCCGCTCACCAAGGTCGTCGGCTACGACGCGGCGGCGCGCGCCATCCTCGCGATCATCGACAACAGTCAGCCGGGCCAGACGCCGGACTTCATGTCCTGGCTGGAGAAGACGTACGGCAAGGACATCACCACCCGCACCTGGCTCACCATCGAGCGCATCGTCAAGAAACTGGCGGCCTAGGCGCCTTCGACGCGTTTCTTCAACGCCTCGTTGAGGGCGACGAAATTGTCGCGAGTGTTTTCGATCATCGCGCCGGTGAACGCGACGAGCGCCCCGGAGAACTTCTCGCTCTGCACCAACTGTGTTCCGCCATCGATCGCAGTGAGCACGAATCGATGCTCGCCGTCGAAGATGCCGGGCATCAGCAGTCGCCCGATCCACCGCAGCTCCCGCCCCGGCTCCGCGGCCAGCACCCTCGGCTTGAACGTCATCGCCCGCCCCTGCTTCGGCACCATCCGCAACGTCAGCTTCGCACCCGTACGCAGCTCACCGGCCGCTTGCTGGATGAACGGATTCCACTGCCCATAGGTCGGCAGATCGCTGAGCACCGCCCACACCTGCTCGGGAGTGGCGTTGATATCGATGGATGTGGTGATCTCACGCACTGTCCGTCTAACCTCGTCTTTCGCGAAAAGCTCTCGGCGCCAGGCTCGATGAGCCCTGACAGACCATCGAGTATTCCAGACCGGCCCTCTCCGCCACCCCTGGCGACGAGAGACAGGTCCTCATCCCTGTCCCCGGCGCAGTAGGCGGCTACTTCGGATCGCGTTCCGGCAGCGGGCGTTCCACGATGGACGGGCGGCCCAGCGGATTGCGCACGCGCCGTTTGGCCGACTGGTACACCTGCGCCGTCTCCGCGGCCACCACGTCCCAGGAGAAATCGGCGGTGAGCCGTTCCCTGGCGGCGTAGGCGCGCTGCTGCGCGGCGGCGGGATCGTCGAGGGTGGCGCGGACCGCCTCGACCAGGCCGTCGATGTCCGCCGGCGCGAACGAGGCGCCGGTGACGCCGTCGATCACCGCCTCACCGAGGCCGCCCGCCGTGGAGGTGATCAGCGGAGTGCCCGCCGCGGCCGCCTCCAGCGCGACGATGCCGAACGGTTCGTACCGGCTCGGCAGCACGATCGCGTCGGCGCCGTGCAGCCAACCGAGCAGTTCGGCGTGGTCGAGCTGACCGGCGAAGTTCACCGCGCGCGCGACGCGATGCACCCTGGCGCGCTCGCGCAACCACTCGAACTGGGTGCCGACGCCCGCGACGGTCAGGGTGGTTCCGGGGTGGGCGCGGCGGATGCGCGGCAGCGCGGCGATCGCGTCCTGCACGCCCTTCTCGTACTCCAGCCTGCCCACGTACAGCAGTCGCGGCGGACCGCTGCGCGGCGCGCGCGGGCGGAAGGTCCACGAGCCCACGTCGATGCCGTTGCGGATCACCGTCATCGGGATCCGCTCCGGACCGTAGAGCCGCTCGACTTCGTCCTGCATGGACGCCGAACAGGTGATCAGCGCGTCGGATTCGTTGGCGAGCCACCACTCCACCGAGTGCACCTGCTTGTTGACCTTGCCCGCGACCCAGCCGCTGTGCCGCCCGGCCTCGGTGGCGTGGATGGTCGATACCAGCGGCACGTCGTAGTACTCGGCCAGGGCGATGCCGGGGTGGGCGACCAGCCAGTCGTGCGCGTGCACCACGTCGGGGGTCCAGCCGTCACCGATGCCCGGCTTGCCGAGCGCGACGCCCGCGCGCACCATGGCGTGCCCCATGGCCAGCGTCCAGGCGAGCATGTCCTCGCCGAAGTCGAACACCGGCGGGTCCTCGGCGACCGCGACCACCAGAACGCCCTCGGCGATGTAGGAGTGGGTGGGATGGGTCGAGGCGTCGGTGCCGGAGGGCCGCCGGGACAGCACGACCACCTCGTGACCCGCCGCGGCCAGTTCGACGGCGAGGTGATGCACGTGCCTGCCGAGCCCGCCGACCACGACCGGTGGGTACTCCCACGACACCATCAAAATCTTCATGCAAGTCCTTCTGCGGCCGAGCCCGGGTCCGCCGGAACCGGTCCGTGGCCCGCGGTGGCGGGGCCATGGCCTGGGGCGGCGGCGGAAACTGCCCCGGTGGCGCTGGGTACGGACCCCGCGGAGGTGAGTCGTCGCGCGTCCACGCCGGGGAAGAGTCCGTCAGCTTCCCCCCATCCTGCCGCCAACTGCCGTGCTTTCGCGAGTTGGCCCGCCCCGACGGCCGCGGCGATTTCCCGGACCGCGTGGGCGTGGCGGTGCGCGCGGTCGCGCGCGTACCCCGCGGCGGAGTCCTTGCTGACCATGAACGCCCAGTCGCTGGAGACGGTCAGGATCGCCTCGCGCAGCAGCTGATCGGCGACGTGATCGCGAAGTCCCGGCGCGCCGCCCTGCGCGGCGCGCATCTTGTCGACGGTGTCCAGGGTCAGCCGCACGATGTCGTCGTTGAGTTCGACGAGGTCGCGCACCTGCTCGCCCGCCCACACCCGCCAGTCCTTGCCCGAACCCCACGACGAGTCGGCCAGCGGGACCGGTTCGCCCAGGTAGCCGCGCGCTCTGGCGTCGGAGAGGGTGCCCACGGTGACGCCCGCCTCCGGCAGCGCGCGCAGCACCTGCGCCAGCCATTGCGGGCCCTCGTGCCACCAGTGGCCGAACAGTTCGGTGTCGAACGCGGCGACGACCAGGGCGGGCCTGCCGATCCGCTCGGACTCGGAGATCAACCGCTCGCGCACCGTCCGGACGAAGTCGTCCACGTCCCTGACGACGGCCGCGGCGGCCAGTTCCGGTTCGTAGGGAGCCTTGTCCGGACCCGCGACGGTCTTACCGGTGACCCGCGCGGGTTTCAGACCCGTGGCGTGGTCGTAGTGATGAAAGTCACGGTAGGCGCCGTGGCCGGGATAGCCGGATTTCGGCGACCACACGCGATAGCTCACCTGCAGATCACGTCCGAACGCCACCACGTCGGAGTCGTGAACCGGGCGGCCGAGCGTCGTATCGCCGCGCAGCGCGGGTCCGTCGACCATGAAATGCGTCACACCCGCGGCGGCGTAGCCGACCTCCATGCCGGGGGTGTATCCGCATTCCGGCGCCCAGATGCCGGTGGGCGTGTGGCCCCAGCGGTGCCGTGCGTCGGCCAGGCCCTCGGTGAGCTGGAACTGCCGCAGCCGCGGGTCCAGCAGCGGCTGGAACGGGTGGGCCAGCGGGCCGCCGAGCAGTTCGATGGTCTCCGCGTCGATGAGCGCGCGCCAGACCGGCGCGGCCCCGTGCCGCCAGTGCTGCTCGAATTCGGCCGAGGCGGCGGCGGCCAGACGGTGTTCGTGCCTGCCCAGCGCGACGTTGCCCGCCATGGCGGCTTCGTCGGCGCGCAGCTGCCAGTTGCCCAGCCAGTGGTGCATGCCCGCCAGGCAGTGCGGGTCGTCCAGCTGCGCCGCGAGCACCGGTGTGATGCCGAGGCTGAGCAGATGCGAACGGCCTTCGGCGGCGAGGGCGCGCAGCACCTCGACCACGGGTAGATAGGACGCGGCCCAGGACTGGTAGAGCCATTCCTCGCCGACCGGCCAGCGCCCGTGATGGGCCAGCCAGGGCAGGTGCGAGTGCAGGACCAGGGTGAACTGGCCCGGCACGGGGCTCGCTGCGTGGGTACTGCGTTCGCTCAAGGCTTCACCGCGATGGCGATCAGATCCAGGCTCGCGTCGATGTCGGCGGCGAGCAGTTCGAAATCGTCCACCGTGACGCTCGCGACGTCGGCGGTCAGTTCCGCGGGCCAGGGTTCCCCCGCCAGCGCGCGTTCGATCTGCGCGTCGATGAACGACCCGCCGTGCTTGGCGTCCAACGCTTTCAGACCCGGTCCGTGGTGCACGCCGATCATTTGCGAGACCTCGAACCCGGCCTCGACCAGCAGTTCGGTCAGCTCGGCCGCGTTGAGTTCCCTGGTGTGGAACGGGTTGAGCGGAGTGTCGCGACCGGGGGAGAAGGTGATCCGGTTGGGTGTGCTGATCAGCAGCTCACCGCCGGGACGCAGCACCCGCAGGCACTCGCGCAGGAACTGGGACTGGTCCCAAAGGTGCTCGATCACTTGGAAATTCACCACGACGTCGACCGAGGCGTCCTCCAGCGGCAACTCGGCGAGGTTGCCCTGGATCATCTCGACGCGGGGGTAGCGCGAGCGCACGTGCTCGACGGCGCCGGTGTCGTAGTCCACGCCGATCACCTTGGTGGCCACGTCGGCGATCATGTCGGCGCCGTAGCCCTCGCCGGAACCGGCCTCGAGCACGGTCTTTCCGGCGCAGCGGTCCAGCAGGCGGGCGTAGGCGATCTCGTGCCTGCGGAACCAGTAGTTCTCCTCGGCGATGCCAGGAACGGTGCGCTCACCGGTCAGCGGCAGTGGTTCGACGGAGCCGACGGTCGTCTCGGTAATGCCGGTCGGGTCGCCCACTGCGGCAGGGATCACAGCCTCGCTCATCACTCCGACGTTACTGGCACGGCATCCGCGGGGCATACCCCACCCGGCCGCCCCGGAGCGCGGCTTCGCTCGCCGGGAAAGGGGTCGCCGAAACCGCGCACTGTAGTGCGTGGTAACCAATTGTGAGAGAGAAGCCACTAAGTTACCCACGGGTAACTTAACGTAGGGTAATGTCACGGCCTGAGCCACCCACCGGGGCGTACGGCGCAGTTCGTGCGACCACCACATACGTGTAACCAGAACAGGAGGTCGACGAAGACCGATGCCGAACATCGTCGTACTCATCAAGCAGGTTCCCGACACCTGGTCGGAGCGCAAGCTCACCGATGGTGACTTCACGCTCGATCGCGAGGCCGCCGACGCCGTCCTCGACGAGATCAACGAGCGCGCCGTCGAAGAGGCGCTGCTGATCAAGGAGGCCCAGGGCGGTGAGGTCACCGTGCTGGCCGCCGGTCCCGACCGCGCCACCGAGGCCATCCGCAAGGCGCTGTCCATGGGCGCCGACAAGGCCATCCACATCAACGACCCGGCCATCCACGGCTCCGACGCCGTGCAGACGGCGTGGGTGCTGGCGAGCGCGCTCGGCCAGGTCGAGGGTGTCGAGCTGGTCATCGCGGGCAACGAGGCCACCGACGGGCGCGCGGGCGCGGTGCCCGCGATCATCGCCGAGTACCTCGGCCTGCCGCAGCTGACCCACCTGCGCAAGCTGACCGTCGACGGGGACAAGATCACCGGCGAGCGCGAGACCGACGAAGGCGTGTTCAAGCTGGAGGCGTCGCTGCCCGCCATCGTGAGCGTCACCGAGAAGATCAACGAGCCGCGCTTCCCGTCCTTCAAGGGCATCATGGCCGCGAAGAAGAAGGAAGTGCAGACCTTCACGCTGGCCGACCTGGGCGTCGACCCCTCGACCGTCGGCGTCGCCAACGCGGGCTCCACCGTCACCGCGGCCACGCCGAAGCCTCCGCGCACCGCGGGCGAGAAGATCGCCGACGAGGGCGACGGCGGCACCAAGATCGCCCAGTACCTGATCGGCCAGAAGATCATCTGATCTCGGTAGCGCAGACTTCCTAGGAGAGAACACACATGGCTGAAGTACTCGTGCTCGTCGAGCACGCCGAGGGTGCGATCAAGAAGGTCAGCACCGAACTGCTCACCGCCGCTCGCGCCCTTGGCGAGCCCGCCGCCGTCGTGCTCGGCACCGCGGGCACCGGCGAGAAGCTGGCCGACGCGCTGGCCGCCGCTGGCGCCGAGAAGATCTACATCGCCGAGTCCGACGATGTGGAGAACTACTTGGTGACCCCGAAGGTCGACGTGCTGGCCGCGCTGACCGAGTCGGTCTCGCCCGCCGCCGTCATCGTCGCCGCCTCCGCCGAGGGCAAGGAGGTGTCGGGTCGCCTGGCCGCCCGGATCGGCTCCGGCCTGCTGGTGGACGTCATCGAGGTGAAGCCGGACGGCACCGGGGTGCACTCCATCTTCGGTGGCGCGTTCACCGTCGACGCCAAGGTCACCGGCGATGTCCCGGTGATCTCGGTCCGCCCTGGCGCCGTCGAGGCCTCCGCGCAGGCCGGCGCCGGCGAGAAGGTGACCGTCGAGGTGCCCGCCCAGGAAGAGGGCGTGGTCAAGGTGACCTCGCGCGAGCCGGTCGTGGCCGGTGACCGTCCGGAACTCACCGAGGCGAGCATCGTGGTCTCCGGTGGCCGTGGCGTCGGCTCCGCCGACAACTTCTCGGTGGTCGAGGCCCTGGCCGACTCGCTCGGCGCGGCCGTCGGCGCTTCGCGCGCCGCCGTCGACTCGGGCTACTACCCGGGCCAGTTCCAGGTCGGCCAGACCGGCAAGACGGTCTCCCCGCAGCTGTACATCGCCCTCGGCATCTCCGGCGCGATCCAGCACCGCGCGGGCATGCAGACCTCGAAGACCATCGTCGCGGTCAACAAGGACGAAGAGGCGCCGATCTTCGAGATCGCCGACTACGGCATCGTGGGCGACCTGTTCAACGTCGCGCCCCAGCTGACCGAAGCGGTCAAGGCGCACAAGGGCTGACACGCTCGCAGCGATCGAAAAGTGGCCCCGACCGAGACGGTCGGGGTCACTTTTTCGTTTTTCACCGCCGAACACGTGATCCCAGTGCGTCTCGGCCAGGGAACTGGCGAACCGACGCGGGTGCGAGCGACTCCGCCGAGGTGATGGTCGGTTCGTACCGTTTCGGTCGACTGGGACGTAGAGGCGCTGATCTTCGAGCGCTCGGTTTGTTGTGACTGGTCGGAAACTTTCGGCGCGAAATTCGTGCAAACTCTCGAGGCCACTCGCGCGGAATTCGTGACCGAGGCGAATGAAATTACGGCGCAGGCGATTTCGCGTCGAAGGTGCAGGTAGCGGACGTACACTCGGCCGGTGAGCATCCCAACGGAACCGATCGGTAGCATCCCTCGACCTCACGACCTGTTGGCCGCCATGGCCGACGAAGCCGGCGACGCAGCCGCGCTCGCCGAACTCCAGCAGCGCGCGGTCGCCGAGACGATCCGCCGCTTGGAGGAACTCGGCTCTCCCGTTGTTACCGACGGCGAGCAGTCCAAGCCGAGTTTCGCCACCTATCCGATCGCGGGGCTGGACAATCTGGCCCCGGACGGGGCGGTCATCCCGTTCGCCGACGGGCATCAGAGACAGCTGCCACGGCTGACCTCGGGCCCGTTCCGCTATGCCGCCCACGCGGCGGACTATCTGCGCGCCGCGCAGCAGCACGCCACCGTTCCGGTGAAGCAGGCCGTCATCGCGCCGTCGGCGCTGAGCCTGCTGTATCCGGCCGACGGGATCGAGGGTTATCCGCGCGAGCAGTTCCTCGCCGATCTCGCGGACGCGGCCGAGGCCGACATCCGTGGCTGCCTGGACGCGGGCGCGCACCTGGTTCAGCTCGATTTCACCGAGGGGCGGCTGTCGCTCAAGCTGGATCCCAGCGGCGGTGTGCTCGACCAGTTCATCGAACTGAACAACACGGTGCTCGAGCGGTTCTCGGACGAGGATCGAGCCAGGATCGGCGTGCACACCTGTCCCGGCGGCGACCAGGACTCCACGCACAGTCTGGACGTGGACTATGTCCAATTGCTGCCGAAGTTGCTGCAACTGCGGGTCGGCGCGTTCTACCTCCAGCTCGCCAGCGAACCGGACCCGGAGAAGGTTCTCGCCGTAGTCGCGGAACACCTGCCCGCCGAGGCGCGGGTGTTCATCGGCGTCACCGACCCGATCGACCCGCAGGTCGAGACACCCGAACAGGTTCGCGACCGGGTACTGCTCGCCGCGCGCTTCCTGCCCGTCGACCGTTTGGGCACCTGCGACGACTGCGGCTTCTCACCGTTCGCCGACGACACCTCCACCTCGCGAGAGACCGCGTTCGCCAAGATCCGCGCGCGCATCGAGGGCACGGCGCTGGCGTCGACGGAATTGCGCATCTGACCTGTAGCGACTCGGACGACCAGCCCCGGGTGGACCGGGCCGGTGTCGTCCGGCGAGAAGTCGGACTGCGGTTACCCGATGGCTCAGCGCAGATGCGCAGCAGGATCATCGAGCCCTAGTGGAATTCGATAGACGCATGTGGAGCGGCCCCGCTCCGCCCGTGTGATGAGCGGTGCGGGGCCGATGGTTTCCGTCGGCGTGCGAGTAGGGTTCAGGCGGGGCCGAATTCGCCGCTCTGCATGCCTGTGGTGAAGGCGTCCCACTCGCCTGGTGCGAACACCAACGCCGGGCCGGTCGGGTTCTTGCTGTCCCTGACGCCGATCATGCCGCCGTGGAGCCATGCCACTTCGACGCACTGCGAACCGCTCTCGCTGTGGCTGCTCTTGAACCAGTTCGCCCCGGATAGGTCACCGTTCACCGCTCGTAACTCCTTGCCACCCGCCGGAGCAGGTCTCGCGATTCCACTTCACCCAGGCACTTGTCCCGGATGGCCGAGGCGAGTTCACTATAGAGCCGAATTTCCCCGGCTTTCTCCAGATATACATCCTGCGCAGGCCCTCCCTCCAAGTAGACGATCGGCGGTTCGACCGGCACGCCTTTGGCATTCGAGGCGAACTCCATGATGATGAACAGGCTGTGCGGCATCCCCCAGGTCAGTCCAGCGCTGAAGGGATGTATACGCAGTGTGACGTTCGGCAGCTTCGAGGCTTCGGCCAAGTGACGGTGTTGGGCCGACATGGTTTTCGGCCCGCCGACCATGCGGTGGAGTGCCGATTCGTGCAGCAGGACTTCCAAAGTGATCGGCTTGGTCTTACGGGTGACGATGTTCTGCCGCCTCAGCCGGTGCTCCACACGCCGCTCGATGTCTTCGCGACTGAATTCCGGATATGCCCCGATCACTGCTCGCGCATAGTCTGCGGTTTGCAGGAGGCCAGGGATGTGCTCGTGGTACATCGTCAGTCGCCGCGCGGCCGCTTCCAGCCCGACGTACATGTTGAAAGCCCCGCTGTACAGACCGCCATACGCGTGGTACCAGCTCTTCGTTCTAGCTTGCACCGCAAGGTCCACCGCCGCTTCGGTATCCGGGGCCTCCACGGCGTACAGCTCGCATAGCGCCTGGACGTCCTGCTTACGGACTTTCTGAATCTGTCCGGTCTCCATGCGCTGGAGTACCGCCCGGGACAGATCGACGAGTTCGGCGGCCTCGGCGATGGTGAAGCCCGTCGCTTCGCGGCGGTCGCGCAGGAAGCGTCCGAGTTGGCGACGCGGCAGGGTCGATGAGGGGCCTTCTTCATCGAGGTTGGTCACGCAGGTCTCCTAGAAGTGAGTCGTGCGGGATTGCAAACCGATCTCGGTCAGCTCGAGAACCGAGCACCGCCCTGGGTAATTGAGCCGATCAGGAGTGGGTGCTCGTTTTCGAGCGTATTCGCTGGTCACGGGTGGTGTGCTGGTTTCCGGCGTTCGAGGCGGAAACCCGCGCAAGGGGTTGCGCCTCAGGGAAGCGAATCCAAACAAGCACGCTGTCAACATGATCCGGGAGCGATGATGCACGCCCAAAAGATCGGGACAACCGGCCGGCTCGCCACGCATAGGAGGCAGCCACCGAATGCCATAGGACTGTTACGAACCGAGATATCCGGACCGCACGCCCCACGGCACGCGCTCGAAATGCGCCGCCACGCGGAACGATTGGGCTACCACTACCTCTACACCGTCCGACCGCCGGAAGGGGAAGTCGATCCGGTCGGATACGCGCTGGCCGTCGCGGTCGGCGTGCACGCTGCCGCCCTCGTCGTCCACGACCTGACCATCGTGGACAACACCCCCGCGCGGGTCTGCGAGACATGCGACCTCGAAACGGTGTGCCCTGCGGTAACTTGGGCGCGCGCTCAGCCCGGTGCGATCGGCCCTGGTCATACCCACCCCGACCACCCGCTCACCATCGGCGAGTCGCATCGAATCATGCAGCAGCACAGAGGATGTCGTGCCGCCACCTGTCCACGGAAGGCGTCGGCGCTCAGCTGCCTGGTGCGGGCGGGCAAGCTCGTTCCGCCGGTTTCGAGCCCACGCGAACGCGCCGCGGCTCGTGGTCTGGCGTTCGAACCCGCCGATCCACTGTCCTTCTCGGCTGGCCCCAGCCTGGAAACACTGCTGAATGTGCTGGACGCGCTCGCCGCCTCCGTCGCGGATTCCCGAACGCCGGTATCCCGTCCGCCCGAAGTCGCGCACAGCGAGCGGGACTGATGTGGAATGCGCGACATCCATCACACCGAAGCCGAGGGCTTTCGGGCTACCTGGCGACCGGAAGGCCACCGCATCGCGATCTTGGTCGTGCGGGACGCGTCCGACATGACGCCGATCGCCTCGTACCACCCCGGTTCTTACCCCGACCTCGCGCAAGCCCGCGAACTGCTGCCGGAATTGACCGGACTATGGGACGCGGTTCGCCACGACTTCTGGTCACAGCTCCTGCCCGGCCATCGACCTTCCACCGCCTGTGTCGACGGCCGGATGTGAGCACGTGGGTGGCCGGGTACCAGGTCGCGTCCCGCTCAACAGCGGTGCAGCGCGGTGAGCAGAGTGTCCAGGATGGGTGAGCGTTTGGCGTCGGCGCGCAGCACCGCCGACACCGGAATCCGCAGCTTGTTCTCGGCCAATCGCAGGACGACGAGTCCTTCCGTGGTGCTTTCGGCGTAGAGCACGGTCCACGCGTCCGGGCGGTTGATCAGTTCCATCGTCGCGGTGTGGTCCGGTGGGATGGGCGGCCCGAACGTGGGTCCGGTGGGGAGTTCGGCGAAGGCGTTGCGAATCACGGTGTGCAGGAGGACCTGTTCCTGCTCCGGCGGCAGTAGCAGGGGGTAGGAGGCCAGATCCGCGAGCGTCACCGCGTCCTTCGTCGCCAGCGGATGCGCGCTGGAGGTGGCGATCACCAGATCCTCCACCCACAGCTGCTCGACCACGAGGCCGGGCTGGTCGACGCTGCCGCGGATGAGCGCGAGATCACAGTCGCCGTCCGCCACGGCGGTGATGCGCTGGCGGAAGGGTTTGATCACGAACTCGATCTCCGCCTCCGAATGCGCGGCGCGGGCACCCGCGATCGCGGACAGCGAGCGGGTGGCGAAGGACATGTTCGCGGCCAGGCGGATGCGCGGTCCGACCGTCCGTACGGCGGCTCGGATCGCCGACTCCAGGCTCAGCATTTGTTTCGCGAGGGGAAGTAGCCGTGCGGTGGCGTCGGTGGGCACGACCGAGCGGGTCGAGCGCTCGAACAGTTGCACACCGAGGTCGCGTTCGAGCCGGGAGATCTGGTGGCTGATCGCCGACTGGGAGATGAAGCAGCGCGCCGCGGCGCCGCTGAAGCTGAGCTCCTCGCAGACCGCGACGAAGTAGGTGAGCTGCCGAAGTTCCACGGCGCCTCCTGATTAATTACGAATCGAGATAAGAGTCATCTTAATTATGCGCCCACACACCTGAAATATCCGCCCTCCGGATCGCGGTTCGTAATGAGAGAAGGAGGCTGTCATGCAGTACGTGGACGCGGGAATCGAAACCGCGGGTGTCGTCATTGTCGGATCGGGGTTCGGCGGGCTCGCCGCCGCCAAGCAACTGGCCAAGTCGGGGGTGGACTATGTGCTGATCTCCAGCACGCCCGAGCATCTGTTCCAACCGCTGTTGTACCAGGTAGCGACCGGTGTGCTCACATCGGAGGAGATCGCGCCGCCGATCGCGGGCATCCTGCGCCGCCATCGCGAGGCCGACGTGCGCCTCGGCACCGTGGTCGGCATCGATCCCGACCGCGCCATCGTCACCTACGAACACGAGGGCGTGTCCCACCGCATCCGCTACGGCTCGCTGATCGCGGCCACCGGCGCGAGCCAGTCCTACTTCGGCCGCGACGACTTCGCGGAGAAGACCTATTCCCTCAAGACCATCGATGACGCGCGCCGGCTGCGCGCGCAGATCGCGCGTGTCTTCGCCGAAGCCGCGCAGGCCGACGAGCAGACCAGGCGCAGGCTGCTGAGCTTCGTCGTGGTCGGCGCGGGCGCGACCGGCGTCGAGGTGGCCGGTCAGCTGAAGGAGCTGGCGAAGCGGCACTTCCACCAGGAGGTCTCGGTCACGCTCGTCGAGGGCGCCGGCGAGGTGCTCCCTCCGTTCGGCGGCGGGCTGTCGGAGTACGCGAAGAAGTCGCTGACCAGCAGCGGCGTGGAGGTGCTTCTCGGCACCTTCGTCACCGACATCGAGCACGGCAAGGTCACCGTCAAGAGCGCCGACGGCGTCGAACACGCCATCGCGGCGGAGACCGTGGTCTGGTCGGCGGGCGTGCAGGCGGGCGGGTTCGCGAAGATCCTGGCCGAGGCCACGGGCGTGGCGACCGACCGCGCGGGCCGGCTGCTGATCAACCCGGACCTCACGGTCGGCGGCTACGCCGACATCTACGCCATCGGCGACATGAGCTCGCTCAACGGCTACCCCGGCCAGTCGCCGGTGGCCATGCAGGAGGGCAGGCACGCCGCCGACATCATCCGCCGCAAGAAGCAGCCCGGCACGCCCTTCACCTACTGGGACAAGGGCAGCATGGCGGTGATCAGCCGGTTCAGCGCCGTGACGAAGCTGAACGACCGCATCACCTTCCGCGGCGTGATCGCCTGGTTCATGTGGCTCGCGGTGCACCTGTTCTACCTGGTCGGCTTCCGCAATCGCTTCGCCGCGGTCGCGTCCTGGCTGGTCGCGTTCATCTTCACCGGGCGTCCCGGATTCGCCGAAGAGGACACGACCGCGCCGAAGGTACTCGCCGCGGACAGTCGCGCCGCGTAATAGGTTCCCGCACCTGAGAATCGCGCCGCGCACGATCGAAGGCGGCGCGATTCACGGGGCGCGCGACTGTCGCACCGCATCGGCCTCGAGCGCGATTCGGGCGGTAAACCGCATGTCGGAAGCGGTTTCTATGCGGAGGGGCGAACGCGGCGGAACCGTTCGGTGAACGCTCGGTGTGACAGCCGTCTCGTTCACCCAACCGGCATCGCGGCGACACTTCGAGGTTGCTGGGACGCATTGTCGGACTGGCTTCATCGTGGATATGACTATTTCGTCCGTGCTGACGGCCCCGGCTCGACCGACGGACTCCGGTGAGGGACGGTCGCGCTACTCGCTGGTGGTCTCCTCCGACCTCGACCACCGTATCGCCGCGCAACGCCTGCGCTACAACGTGTTCGCCAACGAGCCGGGCTTTCAGATCCCGGACGACGGAACCGGTTTGGACGCCGACCGTTTCGACGAGCACTGCGACCACATGCTGGTGCGCGACGACGCCGGCGGCGAGTTCGTCGGCTGCTACCGGATGCTGCCGCCGGACAAGGTCGCCGCGGCGGGCGGGTACTACACCGCGACGGAATTCGACCTCACCCAACTCGATCCGGAAGGCATGCGGATCGTCGAGATGGGCCGCGCGTGCGTGGTTCCCGACCACCGCAACGGCTCGGTGCTCACCCTCATGTGGGCGGGGATCCTGCACTACATCCAGCTCACCGGCTACGAGTGGGTGATGGGCTGCGTGTCGGTGCCGATGCGCGACACCCCGGCCGATCCGCCGGGCGTGAACGTGCGCGGTGTGCGCGACATGCTGCTGGGCAGGCACGCCTCCGACCCGGAGCGCCGGGTGCACCCGTACAACCCGGTGACCGTCGACGGGAAGACGCTGGACGAACTGACGCCGCCGGGGCGGCCGAAGCTGCCCCCGCTGGTGCGCGGCTACCTGCGGCTGGGCGCGGAGATCTGCGGCGAGCCAGCCCACGATCCCGCTTTCGCGGTGGCCGACTTCGTCGCGCTGTTGGGGCTGAACACCATCAACACCCGCTACCTCGAGCGACTACAAGACGCCGCCGCGTCGTTCGACGGGGGACGGTGAGGACCGTGGTCTTCGACGCGCCGCCCGCCACGTCCGCTGCGCACGCATGGATGCCGTCGAGCCCCTGCGGTCCCGGGTGCATCGATGCGATCGATGAGGTCGGCCCCGCACGGGTGGCCGCCCGGCTGGCCGGAATCGCCGGACTGCTGCTCAGCTATCCGATCGCGCACACGGTTACCCCGCGCGGCAAGCGTGCGCCGTTGCAACGCGGCTACGCGCGCTTACTGCTAGGTTGCCTCGGCCTGCGGTTGCGCGTGGTCGACCACCGGGTGGCGGCAGGCGAGCGCGGTGTCGTCGATGAGGGCGATACCGCGCTCGCACCCGCCGGCTTCGGCGCCGCGGACCGGGGTGTGCTGGTCGTCGCCGGGCACATCAGCTGGACCGACATCGTCGCGCTGGCTTCGGTGCAGCCGCTCGGCTTCGTGGCCCGCGCCGACATGGTGGACTGGCCGCTGATCGGCAACCTCGCCAAGTTGATGCGGGTCATCCCGATCGAGCGCGAGAGCCTGCGCGGGCTGCCCGGCGTGGTGGCCGCGATCGGAGCGCGGTTGGCCGCCGGTGAACGGATCGGCGTCTTCCCCGAGGGCACCACCTGGTGTGGCCGTGCCTACGGCACCATACGACCCGCGTTGTTCCAGGCGGCGGTGGACACCCGCACCCCCGTGCAGCCGGTGCGGTTGCGGTACCTGGACCGGCACGGCGTGCCGTGCACGGTGCCCGCCTTCGTCGGCGTCGACACCTTCGCCTCCTCCGCCCGGCGCGTACTTCGTTCGCGCGGAATGGTCGCCGAAGTGGTGCTGGAGCCGGTGCTGGAGCCCGGCGCCGACCGGCGCGAACTGGCCCGCCGCTGCGAAGCCGCCGTCCGCGGCGCCGCGCACGACGCGCTTGACGGCACGGAGTGGATCGAGGCCGGGCACACACGGGTGCAGGATCCGTCGCTCGCGACCGACGCCCCGGAGGTGCGCCGCCCGCGCCGCCGCCCGGTTCTGCGCGGTCGCCGGAGCACTGCGGCCGCGCGGTGAATCGAGCACAGGCTCCGCGAGTGGCACACCACCGAGAGGTCTACTCGGGATTTGCCACAGCCATGTGCCACTCACGGACGTTCCGCGGTGGGCCGCCGGCCGTTGAGCACTCGCGTTGAACGCGTGGTGCTGCACATGAGTCCGGGGCTAGCCGATGTCGGCTCGCCCCGGAATATAAGGAAGAACTCAGAAGCCGCTTCCCGTCGGCGGACGCCACCTGTGGTCCCACCTGCCGTGGTCCCAGTCGTCGTGGCGGTCGCGGCCGCGGAACCAGTCGTCGTGGCGGCCGCGGTTCCAGTCGTTGTGCCTGCCGCGATTCCAGTCGTCGTGGCCGTGGCGGCCGTGGGTCGCGTCGAGCTGGTCGGCGGGCTCGAGCACGATGGGGTCGGCGAGCGCGGGCACCGCGACGGCGGCGACCGGCATCAGGGCGAGAACGGACGCGGCGGCGGCGCGTGCCAGCGCACGTCGCGTACGTCCATGGGTGCGTGGGTTCATCGGAACTTCCTCACTATCGATTCGTCCGTGGGTCGACCGCTCCGGGTTCCCGCCCCGGAGTCCGCGCCGCGAACGAAGCGGACCAGCGACCAACACGCTGAACAACGTACCGCTATTCAGCGGCGCATTCAATAGGTGAATACCCTGAGATCTCCCCGGTCGCAGGGCCTTCGGCCGGGCGCGGCGCCGCGGAACGGACCCCGCGCGGGCGGGCGAGCAGGGGGGAATAACCGGCTGAGCGTGACGGCTATCCTTAACTGGTCATGAAGTCGGCTTTTTCGGGTCCGGTCAACGGTGCTGCGCCCCAGACGGTCTACCTCGATCACGCGGCCACCACACCGATGCTGCCCGCGGCCATCGAGGCGATGACGGCTGCCCTGCGCAGCACGGGCAACGCGTCGTCGCTGCACGGCTCGGGGCGCGCCGCCCGGCGGCTGCTGGAGGAAGCGCGCGAGTCGATCGCGGCGGACCTGGGCGCCCGGCCGTCGGAGGTCATCTTCACCTCAGGCGGCACCGAGAGCGACAACCTGGCGGTGAAGGGCATCTTCTGGGCGCGCCGCGACGCCGATCCGCGCCGCAGCCGAATCATCGCCAGCTCCGTCGAGCATCACGCGGTGATCGACGCGGTGGAGTGGCTGGAGCGGCACGAGGGCGCGCAGGTCACCTGGCTGCCGGTGGACGCCGACGGCGTGGTCGCGCCCGCGGCGCTGCGCGCGGCGCTTTCCGCCCATCCCGACGACGTCGCGCTGGTCACCGTCATGTGGGCGAACAACGAGGTCGGCACGATCCAGCCGATCGGCGAGCTGGCCTCCGTCGCCGCGGAATTCGGCGTGCCGATGCACAGCGACGCGGTGCAGGCGGCGGCGCAGCTGCCCATCGATTTCGGCGCGAGCGGCCTTTCCGCGGCCAGCTTCGCCGGGCACAAGGTCGGCGGGCCGCACGGTATCGGGGTGCTGCTGCTCGGCAGGCAGGTGCCGTGCGTGCCCCTGCTGCACGGCGGCGGGCACGAGCGCGACCTGCGGTCGGGCACCTCGGACACGGCGGCCGCGATCGGGCTCGCCGCCGCGCTGCGCCAGACCTCGATCGAACGCCATGCCAGGACCGCCGAGCTGGTGGCTTTGCGCGACGCGCTGATCGACGGCATCCGCGCGACCGCGCCCGACGCACTGCTCAACGGTCCCGTCGGCGACGGGCGACTGCCCGGCAACGTGCACGTCACCTTTCCCGGCTGCGAAGGAGATTCGCTGCTGATGCTGCTGGACGCGGCGGGAATCGAATGCTCGACGGGTTCGGCGTGCACCGCGGGCGTCGCCACGCCGAGTCACGTGCTGATCGCCATGGGCGTCGAGCCGTGGCAGGCGCGCGGATCGCTGCGCTTCTCGCTGGGGCACACTTCGACGCGCGCCGACGTCGATGCGGTCCTGGCAGTCTTGCCACAGGTGGTTGAGCGGGCCAAGGCCGCGGGCTTGGCCGGTGCGAAAGGAGGTGTCTGATGCGGGTACTCGCCGCGATGAGCGGTGGTGTGGATTCGGCCGTGGCGGCGGCGCGTGCCGTCGACGCCGGTCACGAGGTGGTCGGCGTGCATCTGGCGCTGTCGGCCACGCCGGGCACGTTGCGCACCGGATCGCGCGGTTGCTGCTCGAAGGAGGACGCCGGTGACGCTCGGCGCGCCGCCGACGTGCTCGGCATCCCCTTCTATGTCTGGGATTTCGCCGACCGCTTCAAGGAAGACGTCATCGACGACTTCGTCGCGGCCTACGCGGCGGGTGAGACGCCGAATCCGTGCCTGCGCTGCAACGAGAAGATCAAGTTCTCCGCGCTGGCCGATCGCGCCGTGGCGCTCGGCTTCGACGCCGTGGTCACCGGCCACTACGCGCGTCTGGAGGATGGTGTGCTGCGCCGTGCCGTCGACGCCGACAAGGACCAGTCCTACGTGCTGGCGGTGCTGACCGCGCAGCAACTCTCCCGTGCGATGTTCCCGGTCGGCGACACCCCCAAGCCGCAGATCCGCGCCGAGGCCGCCGAGCGCGGCCTCGCCGTCGCGAACAAGCCGGACAGTCACGACATCTGCTTCATCCCCTCCGGCGACACCCGCGCCTTCCTCGGCGCGAAGATCGGCATCCGCCCCGGTGCGGTGGTCGACTCCGACGGGCGGGAACTCGCGCGGCACGAGGGCGTGCACGGGTTCACCATCGGTCAACGCAAGGGGCTCGGGCTGCCGGGTCCCGCCGCCGACGGCAAGCCGCGCTACGTCACCGGCATCGATCCCGAGTCCGGCACGGTTCGCGTCGGTTCGGCCGAGGACCTGCGGGTCTGGACGGTCGAGGCGGAGCGCGCGATCTGGACCTCCGGCTCCGCGCCGGCGGGCCCGATCGACTGCGTGGCGCAGGTGCGCGCGCACGGCGGCACCGCGCCCGCGGTCGCCGAGGCGATGGGGGACGGGCTCACCGTGCGGCTGCGTGAGCCGCTGACGGGCGTCGCGCGTGGTCAGGCCGTGGTGCTCTATCGTCCGGATCCCGAGGGTGACGAGGTGATCGGCAGCGGCACCATCTCCGGCACCGCGCGGGAGTCCGTCACGAGCGAAGCGGGGGCCGAGGCGGCGCGGTGATCCGCTCGGCGCGGTGCGGCTCGTCCGTTTCCCGCGCAGCCCGACTGCGGTGTGCAGACCGAAAGACCTGGACAGCCGTTGCGGACGGTGGGATCCCGTAGTGGCGGAATCGAACGGACGGAGTACGGCAGCGGTGTACGAGACCGGCACGGATGACCTGGCGCCAGACGGCGTGGACGTGGCGACCGAACCTGTCCTGCGGGGCGGGATCGCCACCGGCGTCGGCTCCTGGCCCGGCACCGACCCGCGCGAGGCCGCCGCGACCGTCGTCGGTGAACTCGGCGAGCTGCCGCACCTGGTGGAGTTGCCTGCTCGCGGCGCGGGCGCCGACCTGATCGGCCGGTCCTCCGCGGTGCTGGTCGACCTGCGCTTCGACACCACGCCGAGGGGCTACCGGCTCGCGCCGCGTCCGGGCGCGGTGTCGCGGCGGGCACATGACCTGCTGCGGACCGATCTGGACGCGCTCGAGGAAGCGTGGGAGAACGCCGGTCTCTCCGGTCGCGGCCGTCCGGTGAAGGTGCAGTCGGCGGGCCCGCTGACACTGGCCGCGCAGGTCGAGCTGCCCGGAGGGCATCGCGTGCTCACCGATCCCGGCGCGGTGCGCGACCTGTCGGAATCCCTGGCCGAAGGGTTGGCGCAGCACGTTACGGAGGTGCGCAAGCGGCTCGGCGCGCAGGTCGTCGTGCAGCTGGACGAACCGTCGCTGACCGCGGTGCTGAACGGTTCGCTGCGCGGGGTGAGCGTGCTGAACACCGTGCGCGCCCTCCCCGAGCCCGAGGCGCTGGCCGTCCTGGACACGGTGATCACCGCCCAATCGGCGCCGGTGCTGCTGCACAGCTGCGCCGAGCCGCCTGCCCTCGGCGCGATGCGCCGCAGCGCCGCCGCGGCGATCGGATTCGATCTGGGCGCCATCGGCACCGGGCAGCTCGACGAGGTCGGGGAGGCATTGGAGGCGGGCAAGCAGCTGGTGCTCGGCGTCATCCCCACCGAGGCGCCTGCCACGGCGGTCACCTGGCGGACCTTCGCCGAGCCGGGGGTGCGGTTGATCGATCGGCTCGGCTTCGGCCGCCGCACGCTGGCGCAGCGGGTCGCGGTCAGCCCCGCGTGCGGCCTGGCGGGCGCGCCGCTGGAGTGGAGCAGAAGAGCGCTGCGTCTGGCCGTGGACGTCGCACGCGCGTATGCCGAAGAGCCGGAAGAGCTTTCGTTCTCCTGACGTCGCCGCGGAACGCGAATCGCCGCCTGGGCCGACCGCCTTCGTCGCGGAAACAGCTCGCTTGTGGGCGTCGGGGGTTCCGCTCGTGGATCGCCAGCGCTGGGGGTGAACTACGGTGCGCATGGTGCAACCACTGGAACGTCCGGTCGTACTCGCGTTGATCTATACCGTCGGCTCGGTTCTGCTCGGCCCGGCCATCTACCTCGGTGGATATCTCCTCTTCACCGACGGGCTCATGGATTACTGCGACAGCGCCGCACGCGAAGAGGCGTTCCGAGCGGCACAAGGCTTTCAGATCGCCGGCGGGGGCGTCATGCTGGTCGCCGGGTGCGCTCTGCTCGCTGATCTGTCGGCGCATCGCCGTCGGATCAGTCGCGTTCGATTCTTCTCGAGCGGCTTCGGGATTCTCGCCATGATGTGTGGGTTCGGACTCGTCATCCTGTTGTCCGGGCCATCGGGGCAAGTCTGTTCGCCGGGATGACTCGATCTGCCGGGGTGCCGCGCCGTCGAGACCCGGGGCAGACCGCGCGGAGAGGCCGCCGACCGCAGGAACGCCTGTGCTCGCGCCGGGAAACGGACCGGTCGGACTTCGTTTCTTTCAAGGCGGCGACGTGCGCGAACACGGCGGCTGCCTGTCGGTGGCCTCCGCTAATGTGCGATGGGTGAGTGACAGCGAGAGCGCGGCGGCCCCGGCGACGCCAGAGCAGCGGGTGGAGTGGCAGCAACTCGCGGACGAGGTGCGTGAGCACCAGTTCCGCTACTACGTCCGGGACGCGCCGATCATCTCCGACGGGGAGTTCGACGCGCTGTTGCGACGGTTGCAGGCCATGGAGGACGAGCACCCCGACCTGCGCACGCCGGATTCGCCGACCCAGCTCGTCGGCGGGGGATTCGCGACCGATTTCACCGCCGTCGACCACCTCGAGCGGATGCTGTCGCTGGACAATGTGTTCGACGTCGGCGAACTGCGCGCCTGGGCCGCCCGGGTGGAGGCGGAGACCGGGCCGGACCTGCACTATCTGTGCGAGGTCAAGATCGACGGCGTCGCGCTGAACCTGGTCTATCAGAACGGCAGGCTGATCCGCGGCGCCACCCGAGGCGACGGACGCACCGGCGAAGACGTGACGCTCAACGCCCGCACCATCGACGACATCCCCGGCGAGCTCACCCCCAGCGAGGAGTTCCCGGTCCCGGAACTGCTCGAGGTCCGCGGCGAGGTGTACTTCCGGCTGGAGGATTTCGAGACGCTCAACGCCGCCATCGTGGCCGAGGGCAAGCCGCCCTACGCCAACCCGCGCAACACCGCGGCCGGTTCGCTGCGGCAGAAGGACCCGTCGGTCACCGCGCGGCGCAGACTGCGGATGATTTGTCACGGCTTCGGCCGGATCGAGGGCTACACGCCGACCTCGCAGTACGAGGCGTACCGCGCGCTCGCCGCGTGGGGCCTGCCGGTGTCCGAGCACACCAGGCGGGTGCAGGGCATCGACGCGGTGATCGAGCGGGTCGCGTATTGGGGCGAGCACCGGCACGACATCGAGCACGAGATCGACGGCCAGGTGATCAAGGTCGACGAGACCGCGCTGCAACGCCGTCTCGGCTCCACCTCGCGCGCGCCGCGCTGGGCGATCGCCTACAAGTACCCGCCCGAGGAGGCGACGACCAAGCTGCTGAACATCCAGGTGAACGTCGGCCGCACCGGCCGGGTGACGCCGTTCGCGGTGATGGAGCCGGTGTCCGTCGCCGGGTCGACGGTCGCGATGGCCACCTTGCACAACGCGGCCGAGGTCAAGCGCAAAGGCGTGCTGATCGGCGACACGGTCACCATTCGCAAGGCGGGCGACGTGATCCCGGAGGTGCTGGGCCCGGTGGTGGACGCGCGCCCCGAAGACGCGCGGGAATTCGTCATGCCGACGCACTGTCCGGAGTGCGGCACCGAACTGCGGCCGGAGAAGGAGGGCGACGCCGACATCCGCTGTCCGAACCAGCAGTTCTGCCCGGCCCAGTTGCGCGAGCGCGTCTACCACGTGGCAGGCCGCGGCGCGTTCGACATCGAAGCCCTCGGTTACGAAGGCGCGATCGATCTGCTGAAGTCCGGCGCCATCACCGACGAGGGTGACCTGTTCGACCTGGACGAGGCGGCGCTGCTGACCACATCGCTGTACGCCAACAAGAACGGCAGTCTCTCCGCCAACGGCAAGCGGCTGCTGGAGAACCTGGCCGCGGTCAAGAACCGGCCGCTGTGGCGGGTGCTGGTCGGACTGTCCATCCGGCACGTCGGCCCCACCGCGGCGCGGGCGCTGGCCGCCGAGTTCGGCAGTCTGGATCGCATCGAGGCGGCGTCGGTCGAGGAATTGGCCGCAGCCGACGGCGTCGGCCCCACCATCGCGGCCGCGGTGAAGGAGTGGTTCACCGTGGACTGGCACCGAGCCGTTGTGGCGAAGTGGCGGGCCGCGGGTGTGCGAATGGAGGACGAACGCGACGAATCCATCGAACGCAACCTGGAGGGCCTGTCCATCGTGGTGACCGGTTCGCTGCAGGGTTTCACCCGCGACGGTGCCAAGGAGGCCATCCTGGTGCGTGGCGGCAAGGCGGCCAGTTCGGTCTCGAAGAAGACCGCGTTCGTGGTGGTCGGTGACGCGCCCGGATCCAAGGCCGCCAAAGCGGAGGAACTCGGTGTGCCGATTCTCGACGAGGAAGGCTTTCAGCGGCTGCTGGCCGGCGGTCCGGAGGCGGTCACACCCGAGACGGCCGCGGAGGACGCCGAAGCCGAGGAGTGATCGGCGCTTGACCTGAAGATACGTTGAGGTATGAGGATCGACTGGTAGGCGACTACCAGGAGGTCCTCATGTCTCGTCCTACCGCATTGATCACCGGTGCGTCGGCCGGATTCGGCGCGGCGCTCGCGCGAGCACTGATCGAACAAGGGTGGCGGGTGCTGGGGACGGGGCGTCGCGCAGACCGGTTGGCGCGGGTGGCCACTGAACTGGGGCCGTCGTTCGTGGCGGTGCCCGGCGACGTCACCGATCCGGCGGATCGCGCCCGGTTGGCGGACGCCGCACGCGGTGCGGGGGAGCTGGCCCTGGTGGTGAACAACGCCAGCCGTCTCGGGCCCAGTCCGCTGCCCGGCCTCGCGGACTATCCGCTCGACGAGTTCGAGCGCGTTCTGTGCACGAATGTGGTTGCGCCACTGGCGATTACCCGGATCGCGCTGCCGCTGCTGCGGCCGGACGGTGCCGTGGTGAACATCAGCTCCGACGCGGCGGTGGAGCCGTATCCCACGTGGGGTGGATACGGCGCGTCCAAGGCCGCGCTCGATCAGCTCACCGCGATCCTCGGCGCGGAACATCCGGACCTTTCCATCTATGCCTTCGATCCCGGCGACATGCGCACCGAGATGCATCAGGCGGCGTTTCCGGGCGTCGACATCTCCGACCGGCCGGAGCCTGCGACGGTGGTGCCCGCGCTGCTGCGGCTGCTGGCCGAGAAGCCGAAGAACGGGCGTTATGCCGCCGCGGATTTCGTGGCCGGGCGTGCGTCATGACGGTGCCGACCGAACTGCCGACTTTCGACCTGTCCCTGGAACGCCACGCCACGGTCCCGCCCGAGGCGAGGGGGATGGCGCGTGACGAGGTGCGTTTGCTCGTCGCCGACGACGGACTGACGCACTCCCGATTCCGGGAGCTGCCCGACCGCCTGCGCGCGGGTGATCTGCTGGTGGTGAACAACTCGGCGACCATGCCGGCGGCGGTCGACGCCACGGCGGCGGGCGAGCCGGTCGTCCTGCACTTCGCCACCTGGCTGGACGACGGCCGCTGGGTGGTGGAGGTGCGGACCACCGAGCGCACTCCCTATCCGGCCGAGCGACTCTCGGCCGGAACCGTGCTGCGGTTGCCGGGTGCGGCGGCGACACTGCGCGCGCCCTGGCTCGCCGGTGGACGCAGGCTCTGGAGTGCGGACATCACCGGCGACGTATCCCTGTTGCTCGCCGCCCACGGCCGGCCGATCACATACTCCTATGTGCCGCAACGGTGGTCGGCCGCCTACTACACGACGGTCTTCGGCCGCGTGCCGGGCAGCGCGGAAATGCCGAGTGCCGCGCGCCCGTTCACCGAGCGTCTGGTGCTGGACCTGATCGCGGCGGGCGTCGCTCTCGCGCCGATCACCCTGCACACCGGGGTGTCCTCGCCGGAGGCCGGAGAGCCGCCGAGCCCGGAGCGGTTCGCCGTCCCCGCCGCGACGGCGCGGCTGGTGAACGACACGAAAGCCGCCGGTGGGCGGGTCGTGGCGGTGGGCACGACGGTGACGCGGGCGCTGGAGACCGCCGCCGACCCATCCGGGCTGGTCCACGCGTCGCACGGGTGGACAGACCTGGTGCTCGGCGCGCGGCGACCGGCTCGCGTGGTGGACGGTCTGATCACCGGTTGGCACGCGCCCGGCGCGTCACACCTGGATCTGCTGGTAGCGGTGGCGGGCGAGGAAACCGTCGCCGCCGCCTATGCCGCGGCCGTGGACACCGGCTACCTGTGGCACGAGTTCGGCGACAGCGCGCTGCTGTTCGGGAGCGGGCCGCTCAGCTGACCGTGACCGTGGCGCCCAGCTGGCCCGCGATATCGAACCGCCCGCAGCGGCCGTCGCTGAGATCCAGCTTCTGCGTGATGATCTTGCCGCGGCGATTCTTGAACGTCGCCTCGGCGGACACGTCCGCGCTCGCCGTCGAGCAGACCTTCGACACCACGCCGGGCGGGTCGTAACTCACCGTTCCACCGCCCTGGCAGGTGTTCGTGCTGTTGGCCAGGAACACGCGCGCTGTGCCCTCCGGACACGGCGCGTCCGCCACCGCTTCCGGCGCCACGACCAGCGAGCCCAGCGCGAGCGCCGCGACGACGGAGCCTCCGCCCACCACACGACGAACCGTCGATCCCATCGTTACCCTCATCCCATCGCACAACTCCGGCAGTACGCCGCGGCACGACCGCGGCGTGCAGGCATGCTAACCCGCTATCACCGCTGCTGTCCTGGCGACGGACCTGCGACTACTCCGGGAACAGTAAGTCGTCGACGGCGATGGTGGTGTCCGCATGGTGGACCGGGATGCGGTCGCCAGGCCGGTACTCTTTGCGAGTCCGGTAACCCGTGGGTATCGGTTCGGTGTGCTCATAGATCACGGTTCTCGTGACTACCCAGTAGGTCGAATATCCCGCCTGACCATACAGTTTCGCTTTGACGCCGAGATCTTGCATCACCGTTTCGTCGGAGATTTCGATGACGAGGAGTACATCGGCGGGGTCCCACACGGCGATCTCGGTGCCGATCGAGTCGACCTGGTCCGCGTCTGCCCGCAGTACCCAGCAGTCGGGATCGGGTAGCGACTGGGCGGTGGGTAGCGTCTCGCTGGTCACCTCGACGCCCTTGGTCGGAAGTTCCCGCGCGATGCGAAACACCGCTCGGCCGTGCTACGACCCGATAACCACCGGCCATAACTCCCCCTCGACCAGTTCTACGCGATGGTCGAACGCGCCCGCCTCCCACGCGCGCAGGAACTCGCTGCGCGTCCAGCGGTAGGCGATCGAAGCCTCGGTCATGCGCTCAGGGTATCGTGCCGCCGACCGCCGATCATCGGTCCCAGACCTGTTCGACCAGGTAGCGGTCCTGATCAGGCACCGAAGACGAAGATGTTCGACGCCGCGGCGAGCAGATCTGCGAGCCTGCCGGGTGGGTATCCCGAACGGGGACCGGACCCGGCGCGGATCGCGGAGGTCACCGGCCTGATGTCGCCCGGCCGTCGCGCAGACGGAAGTATGGCGGCATGCTGCGCTGTTTTCAGGTGACCAATCACAGATCGCTGGCCGACGAGCAGGAGTTGCGGCTCACCAAGGGGAGCGGGCCGGTGGCGGTGCCGGTGACCGCGGTGCACGGCGGCGCCGCTGCGGGCAAGACGAACCTGATCGATGCGCTCTGGCAGATGCGCGACGCGGTGCTGCACTCGGTGACCGGGTGGGACCCGTACGCGGGTCCTGTCAGGGCGCCGCACCTCGGATTCCCGGACCGGCCTTCGCAATTCGTGGCGGCGTTCGTCGCCGAGGGCGTGCCGTACACCTACGGGTTCCGCTTGGACAACGCCGACGTGACAGCGGAATGGCTGCACACCCAACCGCGGTCGCGCAAGCGAATCGTGTTCGAGCGCAACGACGAACAGATCAAGATCGGTCCGATGTTCGAGGCGGCGCGCTACGGCATCACCGCGCTGGCTCCGCTGGTGCGCCCGAACTCCCTGCTGCTCAGCCTGGCCGGGCAGATGTACTCCGACGCGCTGGTGCCCGCCTACCGCTGGTTCGAATCCATGCTCGAGGTGCAGCGCGGCCCCGTGGAACCCGACGCCATCGCCCACCGGCTCGGCAGCCACATCTCCCGCTCGCCGGACAACGCGGCGCGGCTGCTGACGCTGCTGCGCACGGCCGAGCTGGGCATTACCGACCTGCTCGTCGCCGAACACGATCCGATGTACGCCGACTACCTGCGCGACCTGGACGCCGACATCGCCGGCTTGGGCAAGCAGATCGACCTGTGCGCCTCATCGCCCGCCTATGCCGACCAGTTGCTGCGCGACAACGGCCTGACCGCCGTGCTGCTCGAGCGCGAGCTGACCAATCTGAAGGCCGCGCGCGACGCGCTGTACACGCGCATGGTGGCCCGGCGCGGCGTCGGCCTGAGCCTGGTGCACGACGGCATCGACGCCCCGTTCGGCCTCGGCGACGAATCCTCCGCCACGCTGTCGTTGCTGCGGGTGCTGCCCGCCATGCTCGACGCGCTGGACGCGGGCCGGGTGCTCGCCGTCGACGACATCGGCGCGTGCCTGCCCGCCGAGGAGACCGATCGGTTGATCCAGCTGTTCCAGAACCCCGAGACGAACGCGCGCGGGGCGCAGTTGATCTTCACCACGAACAATCGGACGCTGATCGACCGGGGCAACGGGCGCTCGCAGCGCACCCGCACGTCGGTCTGGCAGGTCCGCCGCACCGCGCAGGGCGCCAGCGAACTCACCCCGGTGTGACGCGCACCTAGCATGGGGACATGCTGGAGTTCGTCGCGCTCGTGACCCTGACCGCCGCGCTGGTGTCGCTGATCGTGTTCGCCATCCGAGGCAAGCGCGGCTACCGCCCGGCGAACCCGGAGGAGGGCACGCTGTACATCACCGGCGTGAGCCCCTGTCCGGACGCCTCCGGCGAGCAGTACGTGACGATCACCGGGAAACTGACCGGTCCTTCGGTCCCCGGCAAGATCGTGTACGGCCGTTTCGTCTGGGACACGCGCTCCTGGCCGTCGATCGGCGATCTGCTCACCGTCGTCTATCCGGCGGGCAAGCCCGACCACTGGCAGATCTCTCGTCCCGGCTGAGCGGTCGCCGCGGCCCGCGGGAGACGCCGAGTCGGCAGGTGACATGCCGAAGCGGTGCCCGGGCAGTGCGTCCCGCACCGAGGACAATGTGCCGTAGCTCACGTTATGGCGGATGGCATCATGCCGGGTATGGATGTGCGGGACGCGAATGTCGTCGTCCGGGCGGCGCGGCCGGAGGAGTACGCGGCGATCGGCGAGCTCACGGTGGAGGTCTACGTCGGCGAGGGCTATGTGGAGGCGGGCAGTTGGTACGCGGGGGAGCTGGCCGACACCGCGCGCCGCGCCGCGTCGGCCCGGATCCTGGTCGCCACGCACGGGGACCGGATCGTCGGCTCGCTCACGGTCGCACCGGCGGGCAGTCCCTACGCGGAGATCGCGCTGCCGGGTGAGCTGGAGTTCCGGATGCTCGCGGTCGCGAAGGCCGCGCGCGGGCTCGGCGCGGGAACGGCGTTGGTGCGCACCGTGATCGACCTCGCCCGCGCGGAAGGTTGCGCGGCGGTCGCCCTCACCACCATGGCCGCCATGGCCGACGCCCGGCGGATATACGACCGCTTCGGCTTCCGTCCCGTGCCGAGCCGGGACTGGCGTACCTCCGCGGGGGAGTTGCTGCACGTACTCCGGCTACCGCTCGGCTCTTCCGGCGATTCCGCCTAGGTTCGTCCGGCCGTCACAGACGGAAGCTCCCGGGCAGGGCGTCGAGCACCTGTTTCCATGGGGCTCCCGGTGCGGTGGCACCACCCTGCCGGGCGCTCGATCGGCGACGCGCCGAAATCTCGCCTGGATGTCCTCGTTCGCGCCGCGAAAAGCCGCAGCGCCCGTTGGGATCAGCCGAGGACGGTGGCGACGATTCCGGCGAGGTAGCCGAGACGGGCCACCTCGGAGGGCCGGAAGTCGGGACCGCCCGGCCTGCCGAGCAGCAGCACCTTGCCGGTGTTGCCGAGCGGAGCGGCGGCGAGTTTGGTGTCCATGTCGCGCCAGATCTCCGGCACCCAATCGGCTTCCGGATCGAGCACCGTCGGCTTCTCCAGCGGCATCCACGGCGCCGAACCCGCTTGTGTCTGTGGGGCACTCGGGCTGCCCACCACGCGGTAGGCCCCGTGCGGCCCGATGTCGATGATCGTGCTCCAGCCGACCCGCAGCACCCGGGGCACGCCGTCAACCAGCACTTGCATCCGGTCGTCGCGGGCGCTGGCCACCTGATCGATGAGTTCGAGTTCGCGGTGGGTGTCGAGCACGCCGGAGTACGGGCGGATCGAGTCCACGTGCACGTCGCCGATCGATTCGGCGGCGGTGATGAGGGTGTCGGGGAGTGCGCCGGAGGGCACCTCGACGACCAGGTCGTCGACGGCGTAGCCCGCGCCGCGCTCCACCACGTCCAGCGAGAGGATGTCGGCGCCGACGGAGCCGAGTGCGAGGGCGAGCGCACCGAGGCTTCCCGGTCGATCCGGAAGTTGCACGCGGAGCAGATACGACACGTGCGTTTCCTTTCTTAGGGCGGCCGAGGCTCTGAACGGATACCCGGGTGACGCAATACTTACACCCCTCAGGGCCGGTTATCGAGTCGAAGACCGGCGAGTGACGCGCGCCACTCGGTGAATTCACGTAAAACCGGCGTGTCGGGCTGGTTCGCACGGACGTGTCGCGGGCCGGAGGCGGTTGCCGGGGGCCTGCTGGGCGACGGTTCCCCCGCCGCGCCGACGAAGCCCGGGTGCCGGGCGGTGACCCGGTCGCCGGTGGCTAGGCTGTGTGGGTTGAGCACTGTTGATAACGAAGCCGAAAGGGGTCCCGCGGTGCCCGCCATCTCCCGCGACGAGGTCGCACACCTCGCCCGGCTGTCCCGGCTCGCGCTGTCCGACGCGGAACTGGATCAGTTCGCCGGACAGCTGGATTCGATCCTGAGCCACGTGCGGACCATTTCCGAGGTAGCCGCCGCCGACGTCCCGGCTACGGCGTCGCCGAACCCGGCGACCAATGTGACCCGTCCCGACGAGGTGGTGCCGGGCCTGACCCCGCGGGAGGCGCTGTCGGGCGCGCCCGCGGTGGACGAGCAGCGGTTCATGGTGCCGCAGATCCTGGGAGAGGGCGAATGAACGCAGCATCGCATGGCGACGGCCGGGCGACGGGTGGGTCGGATCCGACCGCGCTGTCGGCGGCCGAGCTGGCCGCGAAGATCCACGGCCGCGAACTGTCCTCGGTCGAGGTCACCCAGGCGCACCTGGACCGGATCGCCGCGGTCGACGGGGAGTACCACGCCTTCCTGCACGTCGCGGGCGAGCGGGCGCTGGAGGCCGCGGCAGCGGTGGACGCCGCGCTCGCCTCCGGCGCCGAGCCCGCCTCGCCGCTGGCCGGAGTTCCGTTGGCGCTCAAGGACGTCTTCACCACCACGGACATGCCGACCACCTGTGCGTCGAAGATCCTCGAGGGCTGGGTCTCGCCCTACGACGCGACGCTCACCACGCGGTTGCGCGCGGCGGGCATCCCGATCCTCGGCAAGACCAACATGGACGAGTTCGCCATGGGCTCCTCCACCGAGAACTCCGCCTACGGCCCCACCCGCAACCCGTGGGACACCACCCGCATCCCGGGCGGCTCGGGCGGCGGCTCGGCGGCGGCGCTGGCCTCGCATCAGGCCCCGCTGGCCATCGGCACCGACACCGGCGGGTCGATCCGCCAGCCGGCGGCCGTCACCGCCACCGTCGGCACCAAGCCCACCTACGGCACGGTGTCGCGCTACGGCCTGGTCGCGTGCGCGTCGTCGCTGGACCAGGGCGGTCCATGCGGTCGAACCGTGCTGGACACCGCGCTGCTGCACGAGGTGATCGCCGGATACGACCCGCGCGACTCCACCTCCCGCGACGTGCCGGTGCCGCCGGTGGTGGCCGCCGCGCGCGCCGGGGCGCAGGGCGATCTGCGCGGGGTCAAGATCGGCGTGGTGAAGGAACTGCACTCCGACAGCTATCAGCCGGGCGTGCTGGCCTCCTTCGACGCCGCCGTGGCGGTGCTGAAGGATCTCGGCGCGGAAGTGGTGGAGGTGTCCTGCCCGCACTTCGAATACGCGCTGTCGTCCTACTACCTGGTGATGCCGTCGGAGGTGTCCTCGAACCTCGCGCGGTTCGACGCCATGCGCTACGGCCTGCGCGTCGCCGACGACGGGCAGCACAGCGCCGAGCAGGTCATGGCGGCCACCCGCGCGGCCGGGTTCGGCCCCGAGGTCAAGCGGCGCATCATGATCGGCACCTACGCGCTGTCGGCCGGCTACTACGACGCCTACTACGGCCAGGCGCTGAAGGTGCGCACGCTGATCGCCCGCGACTTCGACAACGCCTACGAGCAGGTCGACGTGCTCGTCTCGCCGACGAGCCCGTTCACGCCGTGGAAGCTGGGCGAGAAGGTCGACGATCCGCTGGCCATGTACCTGTCGGACCTGTGCACCCTGCCGACCAACCTGGCCGGTCACCCCGCCATGTCGGTCCCGTCCGGTCTGAGCGAGGACGACGGCATGCCCGTCGGCCTGCAGATCATGGCTCCCGCCCTCGCCGACGATCGCCTCTACCGGGTGGGCGCGGCCTACGAGGCCGCCCGCGGTCCCATCGCCTGACGGCGCTTCCTCGCCGAGCCGCTCGGCTTCCCGCCTGCGCGGGGCCGAGCGGCTGTGCGAGTGATCAGGCGGGCCAGGTGAATTCGGGGTCCCTGGCGTAGTCGCCGCGGCGTTGATCCAACGCGAGGGCGACCATCTGGTGCGCGCCGGGCCCGATGATCTTGCGCAGCGGCGGGTCGGGCATGTTCACCAACTCGATCAGGCCCGCGGCGCCGACCTCGGGCGGTGCTTCGACCCACTCGGACTCGGCGGGGGGCTCGTTCGGTGTGTTCCCCGGCTCCGCTTCGGTCGACTCCGTTCCGGTCGTGGAAGTCGCCTCGGCGGGGTAGTCCGGCATACCGAGGACGGCGTCGCGCAACTCCGCGTAGGCGGGGATGCCGGTGGCGAATCGCATGCTCGACTTGGCCCAGTCGGTGTCGAAGCCGCCCATCTGCGCGAGCGTGACCCGGATGCCGAAGGGGCGCACTTCGTCCGCGAGCGAGGCGCTGAATCCCTCCAGGGCCCATTTGCTCGCGTTGTACAGGCCGAACAGGGGGAGGCTGCCCACGGCCCCGACCGTGGAGATCTGCACGATGTGTCCCGAGCCCTGCTCGCGCAGATGGGGCAGCGCGGCTCGGGAAACCCATAGGGCCCCGAAGAAATTGGTGTCCATCTGGTCGCGGATCTGCGTCTCGGTCAGTTCTTCCACGGCGCCGACCAAGCCGTAGCCCGCGTTGTTCACGATCACATCGATCGTGCCCATCAGCGCGAACGCCTTGTCCACGGTGGCGTTCACGCTCGCGTGGTCGCGCACGTCCAAAGGCAGCACGGTCAGGCGGTCGTCGGCGATATCCGCGAGCGATTGCGGATTGCGCGCGGTCGCGACGACACGATCGCCCTCGGCGAGCGCGGCCGTGGTGAAGGCGCGGCCGAGGCCGCGGCCGGCGCCGGTGATGAACCACGTTCTGGTCATGGGTGATCCTTTCGTCGCGAGACGCTGCGTCTCGCCGGATACCGTGCCAAGCCGTTCGCTCGTTGTCAAGACGAGACGTATCGTCTCGTTGTCTGCTACCGTGACCGGATGGCCGACACTCCCACCGCCGCGCGCCGCAGCGAGCGCGCCCGTGCCGCGATACTCGCCGCGACCGCCGAGCTGATCCGCGAGGTGTCCTACGCGAAATTGGGCATCGAGGCCATCGCGGCCCGCGCAGGCGTCGGCAAACAGACGATCTACCGCTGGTGGCCGTCGAAGGGCGCCGTCGTGTTCGACGCCATGCTCGAATCCGATTCGGGGCCGGAAGGCCCCGCCCTGCCCGATACCGGCGACATCGCCGCCGATCTGCGCCTGTTGCTGCGCGGCTCGGTCGTCGCGTTGACCGATCCGGGTTTCGAATCCTTCCTCCGTGCGATGTACATCGAAATCCAGCAGGACGCCGAGCTGGGCGCCGCCTACCGTGAGCGTCTGCTGCTGCCCCAGCGCGCCGCCGTCGCCGATCGCTTGGCCGCCGCCGTCGCCGCGGGCGAACTGCGCGCGGATCTGGATCTCGAGCTCGCCATCGATCTGCTGCTCGGCCCGGTACAGATGCGGTGGTCCCTCGGCCTCGGTGGCCTCACCGAGGAATATGCCGACGCCGCGCTCGACGCCGCGCTGGCCTATCTGCGGGCCTGAGCCCAGGGGGTTCTACTCGACCAGACGGGCATTGGACAACGGCTTCCCGTCGAGTTTCTCGGTCCGGTCGGACGGCTGGACGGCGGCCCTTCACGAAGCGCGCAGCGATTCTGCCTGCTTCTGGATGCCGTCGGTCATGCCATCGAAACCCCGGCGCAGATCCTTGCCGAGCAAGGCGACGACCACTGGGTGCAGCCATCCGCCGAGTTCGAAGTGTGATTCGTAGCGGGTGCGGTTGTCCGGCAGCGGCGTCACGGTGTGCGAGCGCAGGCTGTGCAGCGCGCCGAGGGGCACCGGTTTCATCGAGTAGCCGAGCTCACTGCCGGGGGTGTGCGAGCGGATCCATTCCCGCTGCTTGCGCGGCTTCGAGCCGGAGAGCCGGACGAGCATGTCGATCGGCTCGCCGGGCACCAGCGAACTGCGGCATTCGGTGACGAACGGATTCCACTCGCCGTAGCGCGGGAAGTCGGTGATCACCTGCCACACCAGGTCGGCGGGAGCGTCGATGTCGGCGGCGAGGTCGATGACGAAGGCCATGAGGAAATTAGAACATGTTCTACGTATGCGAGTGCGGCTGCCGTGCCGAACGGCTCAGCACGAGCCCATCAGTGTCCCTTGATCCCGGCCGTAGCGGTGGCCGTGGCCGGGCGGAGCGTCCAGGGCGGCGAGCAGGTCGGCGGTGGTCTGCGCGAAGCTGATCACCGGAAGCCACCGCGGAACCGGGGCGTCGACGCGGGCGCCGGTCAGGTCGGGAGCGCGCCACAGCTGGGAAAGCGACCAGTGGATCACCGGATCCGAGCTGTTGGCCAGCACCGTCGCGCCGCCGCGGTTGACCCGGTTGGCGGGCGGGCCCGCCCAGAGGACCGCGCAGGTCCTGGCGTCCTGCTCGGCGTCGTCGGTGAAGACGGCGTTGCCGCCGAGTGCACCGAGACTCTGCCCGTACAGGTAGAGCTTCGGCTTGCGTGGCAGGGTTTGGATGTGGTGTTCGACGGCGGTGAACAAGGTGCGCGCGGCGGTCACCGCCGTGTCCCTGCCGAACACGAACGTCGCCCAGCTCGGCAGATAGGAGTATTGCAGCCCGACCAGCGCCACATCCCCGTCGAAGCGCCGATCGAAGCCCGCCACGGCGTTCGCATCGATCCAGCCCGATCCGGTGGGCACCGTGACGACCAGGTGCGAGCGCGCGAAGCCGCCCGAGCGTTCCAGTTCCTCGATCGCCAGCGCGACGCGGCTGTCCAGGTCGGGTGCGGAGGCCACCCCGACGTACACCCGCACCGCGCGCACCGACGCGTCGCTGACGAACTTGCGTCCCTCGGCGCCCAGCGACGTCCAGCTCACCGCCGACTCGGCGGTTCCCGACCCGCTGTGCGAAACCGGCCGTACCACAGCCGGATCCAGCTCGGCATTGGCCCGCGCGTACGCCGTCTCCCGCCATCCGACCAGCGCGGGCACGCCGACCAGATACAGCAGCACCGCCGCGACGGCGGCCAGCGAGACGCCTCGCGCCCAGCCCAGCTTCCGCCGCGTCCAGGCGATCGAGTGGGTAGCCGCCGCGAGCAATCCGACGATCAGCGCCGCGCCGACCGCGCACCGCACCCAGTAGTCCGCGCCGATCGGCGGCGTGCCCATCGCGGCGCGCAGCCGGTTCTGCCAGTGTCCCGCGTTCGCCGCGGCTCCCACCACCAACACCGATGTCGCGATCGACAAGGGCAGCCGCAGCCACGCATGCCGACGATCGACGTCGAAACCGCTTCGCCGCAAAAGGATTCGCAGTGCACCTGCGGCACCGAGCGTCAGCGCCGCGAGGAGCCCGGTCAGCACGGCTTGCGCGCCGGGCGTGCGAGGGAGCAGGCCCGGAGCCAACGACGCCAGCGTGCCCACCCCGATGCCGAGCGTGGTGCCGATTCGTGGCGTTCGGATGCGGAATCCCGTCATCGCCGCACCGTCGCCGCGATGGGGGCAGGCGGCACGACACCCGAGGGTCCGGAGCCGCGCCGCCGGGTGCGGACGACGAAAACAGCACCCAGACCGGTGATTCCGGCGGCGAGCACACCGAGCAGCTTCCGGCTCGGCCCCGAGTCCGACTCGACGGCGCCGAACAGCGGCTCCACCACCGGCGCGCCGTAGTCCTGCCGTCGCGAGTTCAGATCGACGGCGGTGTTCGCGATCGATGCCATCGCCTCGCAGCGGGCGCGGGAGAACGAATCCACGCGGGCGGCGCAGGCCTGGTGCATCTGCCGGTCCAGCGTCGCGTCGAGGGCCTGGCGCGCCCACGGGCCCAGGGGTTCGCCGCGCCGGTCGGCGTAGCGCAGCAGGTCGTAGCCGAGGTCGTGAGCCTTGCAGGCGGTGTCGAACTCGGCGGGCAGCGTCACCGGAGACGAGCAGTCGCCGTCCGGATCGACCAGCATGCCGTCCACCGTGCTCGGCCGGTACCCGAACGACGCGGCGAAGTCCGCCGGGATCGCGGTGAGCGCGCCGGGGCCGCCCGCGGCCAGTTCGGCGACGGCGGCACTCGCCTGCGGGCTCTCGATGGGCGCTGCCGCCGCGGCCGCCCGCGGGGCGGGGGAGAGGAAGACCGTGGCCGCCATGGCGGTCAACGCCGTCGCGGTGAGCGCGGCGTAGCGGCGCGTCTGCACGGTGACGGAAGAGATAGCGGCGGAATGGTTTCGGGCTCCTGCGGCCGATGCGAACCGGGTCTCGCGCCCGGCGCTGGTCGGTGTGCTCATGGCGACGACGTTAGGGACCGGCTTCCCGCGCTCGCCTCACGCCCGGGGAGGTTTCGCGGGCCGTGCCGCCGGGGGAGCCGCCGCGAGGTCTCGTACCGGGGTATCGGGGCGGAAATCACCCGTGGGTATGAGGCGGCGGTGATCTGCGAGTTCCTAGTGTCATAGGCATGAACCGAGAAAGTCGCGACTGGACGCGACGGCTGGACGCGCGGACCTGGTTCGACCTCGGCACGGTGCTGGTCGCGCTGATCTGGTACACAGTGGCCTGGCCGACCCTGCACCTGACCCACGCGGTGCCCGCCGCGGCGCAGCCGTTCATCGCGGCCCTCGCCGCGTTCCCGGTGCTGCTGGTGCGGATCAACCCGGCGTTGGGCTGGGCCATCTCGGCGGGCTCCGCGCTGGTGATCGCGCTGGCGATCCCGCACCAGCCGGGCAACGAGCTGCCGTTCCAGGTCGTGCACGTGCTGTGCCTGCTCGCGCTGCTGTTCGCGGTGGCGTTGCGCGCGCCGGGGCAGATCGTGGCGGTGGCATGGGCGGCGACGGCCCTGCTGTTCGCGACCACCATGCCCGGCGAAGGCGACGCGTTCGCCAACGCCGCGTGGGGCTGGCCTGTCGCGCTGGCCGCGCTGGTGCTGTTCGGCCTGCTCGTCCGCTGGCTGGCGCTGTCGCGGCGGCAGCTGGTGCGGCAGGAGGAGGAGAACGAACTCGAGCGGGCCCGCCGCGCGATCCTGGAGGAAAAGGCGCGCATCGCCCGCGATCTGCACGACGTCGTGGCACACCACATGTCCTTGGTGGTGGTACAGGCGCAGACCGCGCCGTACCGGGTGGACGGCGTCACCCCGGCCGCGCGCGCCGAGTTCGAGTCCATCGGCGCCACAGCACGCGAGGCCCTCAACGAGATCCGCGGCATGCTCGGCGTGCTGCGCAGCGACGGCCAGTTGCCAGAGCACGCGCCCCAGCCGAAGGCGGCCGACGTGATCGGCCTGTTCGAGGGCGCGCGCCGGGCCGGCGTAGGTATCGAGTGGACCGTCGACGGTGCCCTGGACACCATCCCGGAGACCACCGGTCTCGCCTTGTTCCGCGTGGTGCAGGAATCACTGTCCAATGCCTCCCGGCATGCTCCTGGCGCACCGGTCCAGGTGCGCATCGTCCGCGGCGCGGAGCTGCTGCTCGAAGTCGAGAACGCGCCGGGCGCAACACCGGCCCGTGCGGTCGGCAACGGCGGCCACGGCATCGCGGGCATGCAGGCGCGCGCGGTGGCCGTCGGTGGCGAGGTGACGGCCGGGCCGCGCGCGGACGGCGGTTTCCGGGTGCGCGCGCGCTTTCCGCTCGGCGCACCGGAAGCCGATGCCGCCGTTGCCGCAGTGCACGGCGAACCAGCACGCTGACTGCGCTGCCGCCGGGTGATGAAGCAGCATGACCGGCGGCGTCGATCGGAGCCATGGGCGGCGATGGCCGAGCGGTGTGCCGCCGCTCTCGCCTCTGCCCGCAGGCGTGGCAACCGGCGCGGACACGAGGAAGGCGCCGATGGCGAATCGCGCAAGGAAGCGGTGCGGAGATTCCGTCGCATCCTGGAGCGTCGCGAACGCCGAGATCGGGACCGGTACCGTCCGAACCGGGGAAACCCCTCCGGCCCTCGACGCCGGGCCGCCGGCCGATCGGCGTGTCACCGCGTCGGCCGGGCGCACGGGCACAGCGCGCAGTCGTGGGGGGCAATTAGGGTGAGCGGGTGGCAATTACGGTGTTGATCGCCGACGACCAGGCGATGGTCCGTCAGGGGTTCGGAGCGTTGCTGGCCGCGCAGCCGGATATCAGCGTGGTGGGCGACGCGGCGGACGGCAAGGTCGCGGTGGCCGAGGCGAAGCGGCTGCGCCCGGATGTCGTGCTGATGGACGTGCGCATGCCGGAGATGAACGGGCTGGACGCGGCCCGCGCCATCCTGGCGGCCGGGTTCGACCCGCCGGTGCGCGTGCTGATGCTGACCACCTTCGACATCGATGACTACGTCTACGAGGCGCTGAGCCTCGGCGCCAGCGGGTTCCTGCTCAAGGACGCTCCCGCCGAGGAACTGGTCCGGGCGGTGCGGGTGGTCGCCGACGGTCAGGCGCTGCTCGCGCCCACGGTCACCCGCAGGCTCATCGCCGACGTCACCCGCCGCCGCAGCGCGGCCCGCGCCAAGCCGTCGCCGCAGTTGTCGGCGCTGACTCCCCGTGAGCGGGAAGTGCTGGAGCTGATCGCGAAAGGCATGTCGAACTCCGAGATCGCCGAAACGCTGTTCGTGGCCGAGCAGACCGTGAAAACCCATGTATCCAAGGTTTTCTCGAAGCTGAATCTGCGCGACCGGGCGCAGGCGGTGGTGCTGGCCTACGAAACCGGCCTGGTCACCCCGGGCTGAGTCACATCGGCGGGCAGGATCCGCCGCGCAGTTCGTCGAGGTGACGGCCGAGCATCCGCGCCATCCGGCTCAGGATGGTGGTGGAGTCGTCGAAGCTGCCGGAATCGGCCGTCGCCGCCAGCGCGACGGCGATCATGCCCGAGCGCACCGGCACCAGGCCGAACTGGCGGACGGTGTAGACGCCGGTCTCGTCGTCGGGGCCCCATCCGCCCTTGAACGCCGTGCCCTCCAGCACACCGAGACCCCAGGCCTGCTCGGGCGTTATCTCCGTCATCAGCTCGGTGACCTGGTACGACTCGGGCAGGCACGGCAGCCGGGAGGCGAAGCGGGCCTGATTGGCCAGCGTCCATTCGGTGCCGCCGAAGGAGGTGTAGTCCAGCGTGGTGCGCGGGCCTGCCACCCCGGTCGTGGCGTCGCCCGCCTCGTCGATCACGTCCTGCACCGCCTTGGCCGCTTCCAGCCCGTCGCCGAGCGACTGCCACAGCGCTTCGGCGGCGTCGTTGTCCGACCATGTGATGGCGGCTTCCACCTCTTGGAGGATGCCTTCCTGCGAGTCGTGGCGCAGCGCAGCGATCGCGAGCGGCACCTTGATGGTCGACCAGGCGATGCCGCTGACCCAGTCGCCGAAGACGGTCATCCGGCCACCGCCGACCGGCATGATCGCCATGCCGACCTGTCCGCCCAGCTGCGGCTGCAACTGGGTGAAATCGGCGGCCAGGGAGTCGGGCATGGACACGGCCAGCCGTGGCCGCCACGCTCCCGCGGTGTCGACGACCACGGCGGGCGGATCGGTATCCGGCCGATCACCGGGAAGCAGAGTGCACGAGGTCAGCGTGAGCAGCACCACCATCGCTCCGGCGCGTAGCGCAGAACGACACGTCGAAGCAGATCTCGTCGACCTCACCACCGAGTCCTCCCCACCACCGGTGACGCGTCGCGCTGTAGAACGGCGGTGCAAAATATCTCATCGGGCCCGCCCGGTCGGTGACCGGACAGGAGACATCACCGCGGCGCGCGGTGGCGTCGACGGCACGATGTCTCGACCATAGTTTTGCCGATCTTCCCGGAGAATTCGAAACCACGTGGCCACGGCGTCACCCGGTAGGCTCCTGGATCGGTAGGAAAGCGGTCACCTGAAGGGGGCGTGTTGCTCGACAGCGGTGCGGTGTTCGCCGGGTTCACCATAGAGAAGCTCCTCGGCCAGGGGGGAATGGGATCGGTGTATCTGGCCCGTCACCCCAGACTTCCTCGGCAGACCGCGCTCAAACTGCTCAACCGGGAGCTGTTCACCGACGTGGAGGTCCGGGCCCGCTTCGAGCGGGAGGCGGACCTCGCGGCACAGCTGGATCATCCCAACATCGTCGCGGTGTACGACCGCGGCGCCGAGGACGAGCAGCTGTGGATCTCCATGCAGTACGTCGACGGCGTGGACGCGGCCACGGTGAACCCGCAGAGCCTGCCGCCGGAGCGCGCCGTGCAGATCATCGAGGGCGTCGCGTCGGCCCTGGACTACGCGCACGGGATGGGGGTGCTGCACCGCGACGTCAAACCGGCGAACATCATGCTGGCCCGCGCGGTGGGCGGCCACGGCGAGCGGGTCTTCCTCACCGATTTCGGCATCGCCCGGCTGCGGGAGGATTCCACCCACCTGACCCAGACCGGCATGTTCACCGCGACGCTGGCCTACGCGTCGCCCGAGCAGATGACCGGGGCCCACCTCGACCACCGCTCCGATCAGTATTCGCTGGCCTGCGCGCTGTACTGGTTGCTGACCGGCGTCGCCCCGTTCGACGCGCCCGCGCCGGCCGACATCATCCGCGGCCACCTCCAGTTGCCGCCGCCCTCGGTGGCGGCCGTGCGCGCCGGTCTGTCACCCGCGCTCGACGCGGTGATCGCCAAGGCCATGGCGAAGCGACCTGACGACCGCTACGTCTCCTGCGCCGAATTCGCCTCGGCCGCACGGCGAGCGCTCACCGAACCCGCTCCCACCGTGGTGGCCGCGCAGTACCAACCGCAGCCCGCGCCCACCGTCCTGGCGCAACCGTCCTATCCCGCGCCGGAGGCGAGCCCGCCGGCCTACAACCCCTCCGCCGTCGGCTACACCGCGCCGCCGCAGTACGCCCCGAATCCGATGAGCGGCCAGCAGTTCCCGGCGTCCGGCGGCTATGCCGCGACGGCTCCGCAGCCGGGTTACCCAGCGGCGCCGCCGCATTCCGCCGCCCCGCCGATCGGTTATCCGCCGCAGCCGAGTTATCCGTCGCAAGGCCGCTCCAACACCGGCCTGATCGTGACGATCGTCCTGGTGATCGTGGCGTTGCTGGTCGGCGTCGGCATCTTCGTGGCGAAGGTCGGATTCTCCGATTCCGCGTCGCCGCTGGACCTCGCCACCAAGGCGCCCTCCGGCCCGTCCGACGCGGACAAACTCGCCAAGGCGTTCCCGAAATTGCTGCCGCAAGGCGTGGACACCAAATACAACATCGGTTCCGGACCTGGCTACGGCGGCAAGACGTGCTTCCTCGGCACCGCCGAACCGGGCAGCAAAGTGTCCAGCGCCAACGGCGTACCCGATTTTCCGAACTGGGCGACGGCGTGGAACTGCTGGGGCACCCCGATCGCCGAGCCCGACTACGTCCTCATCGGCTTCAAGTCGGCCGCCGACGCGCGAGCCGCGGTGCTGGACCTGCCCCCGAACACGCCGGCCACCGAACGCAACAACGGCGAGTCGTACTCGACCTACCGGTGGCAGGAGAAGGCCGGTGGACTCCCGGACGGCTACCTCGTCGTCGGCTTCGACGACCCGGCCCGGTCGAACTACCTGCTGTTCGCCACGGTGACCCTCACCGACAGCATGCCCACCTCCGGATTCGGCATCACCTCGGCGAAATTCAAGACGTGGTTCGCCGACCTGCCGCTGTGAACCGGCGAACTCAGTCGACCGCCAGCGCCTCCACGATGGGCATCCTGGCGGCGCGCAACGCGGGCGGAATCGACCCGAGCAACGCGAGCACCAGCGCGACCGCGGCGTAGACCAGCAGCATCGGGCTCGGCCGGTAGGTGACGTCGATGGTCAAGGCGTGCCCGAGGGCGACCGTGGCCAGGAACTGCACCGACGCGCCGAGCGCGAGACCGAGCACCGCACCGACGATGCCGATGCCCGCGGCCTCCGCGAGCACCGAGCGCATCAGGAACTTGGGCCCGGTGCCCATGGCGCGCAGCACGCCGATCTCCCTGCGCCGCTCCAGCACCGACAGCATCAACGTGTTGAGCAACGCGACCGTGGCGACCAGCACCACGATCCAGAGAATGGAATTGCTCATCGCCATGCCCTGCCGGATGCTCGACGAGGCGGCCACCACCGTGTCCGCGCCGGTGTCCACGTTCAGTTCCGGCGGCACCACCTGCCGGATCGCCGCGAACACCGCCGCGCGATCGGCGCCGGGCGCGATGTCGAGCGCGATGACCGTCTCGCCGGGCCGCTCGTACCAGCTGCGCATCAGGTCCAAGTCCATCATCACCACGCCGGCGATGGCGGAGAAATACGGAATCACCTGCAGGACCCGCACGGTATGGGGGCCGGTGGGGGTCGGCAAGGTCAGTTCCGCGCCTGCGCCGACGCCGAGCGAGCGCGCCACGTCGCGCGAGATCGCCACGCCTTCCCCGGCCGACAACCGGGCGACCGACTCGTCGGTGAGCATGCGCATCCGCGTCTCCCTGGCATCCGGCGGAAACCCTTGCAGCATCACGCGACTGCCGCCGAGCGTGGCGAAGGCCATCTGCGCCGGGCTCAGATGCGCGACCCCGGGCACCGCCGCCAGCTTGCCGGCCAGATCCGCGGGCAGCAGCGGCCCGGTCGGGAACTGCGCCATCGAGGCGGGGCTGACGTAGACGTCGTTGCGGGCCAGATCGGTGAAAGTGACGGTGGCCGAGTCGATCATGTTGCTCGACGCGCCGCTCATGCCGACGGTGGCCCCGACGCCGATCATCACCGTCATCGCCGTGGCCCACACGCGCCGCGGCGAGCGTTCCAGCGTGGTCGCGCCGAGTGCGCCGGGCGCGCGGAACCAGCGCGCGATCCCCGCCGCGGCCCGCACGATCGGGCCGGTGGCGGCGAAGCAGATCAGGATCGCGGCGATGAACGACATCGAGATGGCGGTCAGCGAATAGCGGCCCAGATCGCTGCTCGCGATCAGCACCGCAGCCCCGGCCAGCCCGCCGCCCGCGAGGGCCGCCAGCCAGCGCAGCAGCGGGCTCGCCGTGTCGGTCCCGGCCGCACCGACCGGGGCCAGCGCCTCGATGGGCCGCACCCGGTACACCTGGCGCGCGGCCAGCGACGCCGCGAGCACGCTGGTGAACACGCAGGCCACCACGGCGAACGGAATCACATACCAGGGCACCGAGTATTCGGTGCGCGCCTCGACGGACTCCACGATCGCGGTGGGCAGCGTGCCGATCGCGACGCTGCCCATGAACACGCCGATGGCCGCCCCGACCGCACCGCCGAGCACGCCGAGCAGCGCCGCCTCGGCCAGCAGGTCGCGCACCATCGGGCCGCGCCTGCCGCCGATCGCGCGCAGCAGCGACAGCATCGGCCTGCGCTGGGCGATCGCCATGCTCATCGCGTTGTAGATGAGGAACGCCGAGACGATCAGCGCGGCGGCCGACGCCATGGTGGTGGAGTAGCGGACGATCTGCACCGCCCCGCCCGCCTGCGCGGTGCGCAGACTCGGCTCGGCCACCACCGCGCGTCCGTCCACCACGTCGGTGAGCGCCGCGCGCACCTGTCCGAGGTCGGCGCCGTCGGCGGGGATGATCTGCACCGAATCCAGCCGCCCCGCCCGGTCGGTGATCTTCTGCGCGAGCCCGAGCGGAGCGGCGACGAGGTGACCGTCGTTGAGTTTCCCGGACGTCTCCGCGTCCAGAACGCCCGCGACCGTGACCGTCGTGCCGCTCAGCGTGAACTGCTCGCCTTCGGCGCGGCCGAGTCCGGAGCCGACCAGCACACCATTGGGCACCGAGAGCAGCTTCCCCGTGAAAGCGCTCATCGGCGTGGTCAATTCGCTGCCGAGCGCGCCGATGTTCGCGTCGGCGCCGATCAGCAGCGCTCGGTCGGCGCCGGTGCCGATCTGCGTGCGCAGCATCGGCACCGCCACCGCGACGCCGGGTGTGGTCGCGATCCGCCGCAGCAATTGCTGGTCGAAGCCGGCGTCGGTGATCCCGCTGACCTCCAGTTGCGCCTTGCCGCCGAGGCCGCGGGTCAGTCTGTCCACCGAGCCGGTGACCGAGCCGGAGATGCTCAGCACCGCCACCAGCAGCGACGCCGAGACGCCCATCACGACCAGCGACATGAAGGTGCGGCCGCGATGGGCGAGCAGTTCGCCGATATTGAACAGCCGCAGGCGATCCCACGCCGCGCCGATCATGCCGTGCCCCTTCCCGCCCGCGCCATCACCTTCCACCGACCGCTCACGCGTTGACCGTCCGCTCGACCTTGTCGTTGGACCCGATGCGGCCGTCGCGCAGCGTGATCACGCGGTCGCAGTAGGTCACCGCGCCCATGTCGTGGGTCACCATCACCACCGAACTGCCCGATCCGGCGATCTCCCCGAGCAATTCGAGGATGGAGGCGCCGGTCTTGGAGTCGAGATTGCCGGTGGGCTCGTCGGCCAGGATGAGCGGCGGATCCATGATCAGCGCCCGCGCCACCGCCACGCGCTGCATCTGTCCGCCGGACAGTTCGGCCGGACGATGTTCGGCGCGCGCGGCCAGGCCCACCCGGTCGAGCAATTCCATGGCGCGCGGCTTCGCCTTGCGCAGACCCGTGCCGTCCAGCAGTTTGGGTATCGCCACGTTCTCCCAAGCCGAGAGCGTGGGCAGCAGGTTGAAGAACTGGAACACGAAACCGACCTGGTGACGCCGGAATTCCGATTGCTGTTCCTCGTCCAGCGCGCCGATCTCCTCGCCGCGGAACCGGATCGAGCCCGCGTCGGGACTGTCCAGCGCGCCGAGCAGATGCAACAGCGTGCTCTTGCCGGAACCGGACGGTCCGATGATCGAAGTGAATTCCCCTGTCTCGATGCGCAAGGCGACGTCGTCGAGAGCGCGGACCGCTTGGCCGCCGACCCGATACTCCTTCGTCACGCCCGATAGTTCCAGCATCGCCGGTTCCGGCATCGTCGTCCCCCGCTCCGTATGGTCGATCAAAGTTCTTCGTTCCTCGTCGCGCGTTACCGCGCCATGGCCTCCGACGCGAGTTTGCGGCGACGATACTGCGCGTCGAGCACCGCGCGCAGCACCGGCTGCTCGGCCGCGAGTTCCAAGTAGGCCTCCATCGCCGTCGATCCCTGGTCGAGCTTCGCGGCGAAGTGCAGATTCCACCGGTAGCGCAGCGCCAGCAGCAGCCCTTCTTCGCCGCCGAACAGCCGATCCAGGCCGGGGAGCCCGGCGAACAGGTCTGGATCGGCCGGGTCGAGCGCGGCGCGGGTGAGTACGGTGTGCACGATGTCGGTTCGAGCGTGCTGATCCGTCCAGGACATGGCCATCGCCTTCCTCTGTGAACTACCGCCAACGCTACGGACGCGACGACCTTGTTGTCGTCGTGCCAGGGACCCGAATGCGTCTCCGACCACGGTAGGAGCCGCGTCCCGCTCGCGGGACGATGTACCGGCCACGATGCGGCGGCTAGCCTTACAGAATGGGTTCGACCGGCGTATCCGAAGCACCGCCAGGTACGCCTCGCGCGGGCCGCGTGCGGGCCTCGGTCCGGCGCGTCGGGCAGCGGTGCTCCGAGTTCGCGCGCGATCCGGTCGCGGCCTTCCGGCGTAGCGTCGAGGAGTTGCCGTACGACTACCCGCCGTCGGTGATCGTCAGCGTCGACATCGCGGTCTTCGCGGTCGCGGTCGCGGCCGCGGTGCAGCGGCACAGCTATTTCCCGACCCTGCTTCCGATCGTGGCGGTCCTGCTGACCTGTGCCTTCGGTCCGTTGCACGCGTTGCTCGGCGTGCTGCCGCGCCCGCTGCTGCTCGGCGTGCTCGCCATGGCGGCGGAGGCGTTGTTCCTCGCCCAACCGGTCGAGGCCGACTTCGCGCCGTTCGTGCTGGTGGCCGCCGCGGGCGAGATCGCGGCGATCGCGCCGAAACGGGTGAGCATCCCGGTCACGATCGCGATGATGCTGCAACTGGCCGCCTTCGCGGTGATCGGCCATGTGCCGGAGGGTCTGCCGACCTATCTGGTTGGCATCGCCTTCGGCTGGATGGCCGGGCTGATGCTGCAATACCAGCGCCGCTTCCTCTACCAGGAGCGCGGATATCAGGACATCCGCGCCGCGCAGGCCGCCGACGAGGAACGGCACCGGATCGCCAGGGAAGTGCACGACGTGATCGCGCACTCGCTGAGCGTCACGCTGTTGCATCTCACCGCCGCCAGGCACGCCCTGGAGGCCGACCGCGACGTGGACGAAGCCGTGGAGGCGCTGACCGACGCCGAGCGGCTCGGCAGACAGGCGATGGCCGACATCCGCCGCACGGTCGGCCTGCTCGACGCGCGCCCCTGGAAGCAGGTTCCGGAACCGGGTGTGGAGGACATCGAGGATCTGGTCGGCGATTTCGTGCGGGCCGGGCTGGACGTGCGGTACGACCGCGCGGGCGATATCGGAGCGGTGTCACCCGCGGTCGGGCTCGCGCTGTACCGGATCGGGCAGGAGTCGCTGGCCAACGTCGTCAAACACGCGCACGGCGCCTCCGCCACGATCCGGCTCGCGGTGGACACGACCATGGTGACCCTCACGGTGGACAACACGGTGCCCGCCGGGCTGCCCGCCCAGCGCGGCGCCGGCATGGGCCTGTCCGGGATGCGGCAGCGCGCCGAACTGCTCGGCGGTCGCATGACGGCAGGTCCGTCCGGCCGCGACTGGTCGGTGCGCGCGGCTATTCCGCTCGCACCCGGCCGCGGCGGATTCTCGTGTTCGGTGCTGCCGGGGGCGGCGCCGGCCGGACGGGAGGGTTCGTGAGCAGGCGTCGGCGATTCGTGTCCGCGGCAGCGCGCGCTGCCTGGCAGCGAGGAGGACTTGTGTATCGGAGAGCCGACCGAGCAGGGAGCGTGCCGCAGCCGAGCGCGGGCGAGGTGCGGTCGTGAGCGTGCCGACACCCGCAGGCGGCGAGGACGCCGTGACCGTGCTCGTGGTCGACGACCAGGAACTCGTGCGCGGCGGTCTGCGGCGCATCCTGCGCAGACGCGACGGCTTCGTGGTCGCCGAGTGCGCCGACGGCGACGAGGTGCCCGCCGCCGTCGCGGCAGCCCGCCCCGACGTGGTGCTGATGGACCTGCGGATGAAACGGGTCGGCGGCATCGACGCCACCAGAATGCTGCGGGCCGGCGACGGCGCTCCGCCGGTGCTCGTGCTCACCACCTTCGACGACGACCAACTGCTGTCCGGTGCGCTGCGCGCCGGCGCGGCCGGATTCATCCTCAAGGACTCGCCCGCTGAGGACCTCATCCGCGCGGTGCGGATGGTCGCGGGCGGCGGCGCCTGGCTCGATCCCGCCGTGACCGGCCGCGTGCTGTCGGCCTACCGCACCGTCCGCCCGGTGCGCACCAGCACCGACGCGCGGCTGTCGGAATTGACCGCGCGCGAATACGAGGTGCTCGAACTGATCGGGCGCGGCCGGGTGAACGCGGAAATCGCTCGGGAACTCGGTATCTCGGAAGTGACCGTGAAAAGTCATGTGGGGCACATCTTCGGCAAGCTCGAGCTGCGGGATCGGGCCGCGGCGATCGTGTTCGCGTTTGACCACGGGGTGGTGGCACCCGGAGAATCCACTCTGTGACGGGCAGGCTCCGGTCGCGTACCGCGTGATCTCGGTGTGTGATCCCTGCCCGGGATGCGGAGGATGACGGGTGCAGGAATCCGGGCCGAGAACCGGCACGCGGTTCGGGCCGTACGAACTGCGGTCGTTGCTGGGCAAGGGGGGAATGGGGGAGGTATACGAGGCGTACGACACGGTCAAGGACCGGGTGGTCGCGGTCAAACTGCTCTCCGAAGAACTCGCCAAAGATCCGATGTACCAGCTGCGTTTTCGCCGCGAATCGCAGGCCGCGGCGCGGCTGGCCGAACCGCACGTCATCCCGATCCACGACTGGGGCGTGATCGACGGGGTGCTGTTCATCGACATGCGGCTGGTGCGGGGCGTCGACCTGCGGACCCTGTTGCGCAGCAAGGGGCCGCTGAGTCCGGCTCGCGCCGTCGGCATCATCGAGCAGATCGCCTCGGCCCTGGACGCCGCGCATGCGAACAATCTGGTGCATCGCGACGTGAAACCGGCGAACATCCTGGTCACCGACGCGGATTTCGCGTACCTCGCCGATTTCGGCATCGCGCACACCGAAGGCGACAGCGCGGTGACGCTGGTCGGTATGGCCGTCGGCTCCTATATCTACATGGCGCCGGAACGCTTCGACGTCGGTCCGGTGACCGGCCGCGCCGATGTCTACTCGCTGGCCTGTGTGCTGCACGAGTGCCTGACCGGAGCGACGCCGTTCCCGGCGGCCAGCATGAATGTGCTGATCAAGTCGCACATGTCCGATCCGCCGCCGCGGCCGAGCGCGCAGGCCAGTGGCATTCCCGCGGCGTTGGACGAGGTGGTGCACCGCGGTATGGCCAAGGATCCGGCCGACCGCTACCCGACCGCCACCGCGCTGGCCAGGGCCGCCCGCGCCGCCCTTGCCTCGGCGCCGACCGGGCCGACGCTGGTGGTGCGCGCGCCCGATCGGTCGCAGCAGGCGGTCGCGCCGGAATCGACCGGTGAACTGTCGCTGCCCGCGGTGATCCATCCGAGCGCGCCGACCGTTGTCCGCCCGACGGAGTTCCACTTCACGCCGCTGCCAGCGTCGGATGCGCCGGAGCCGCCGCGAGCGCAGCACCCGCCGGAGGTGGAACTGCCTCCGATCCGCCCCTTCCCGGACGCGCACCTGTATCCGGAGACGCAGGCGTACCTGGAGGCCGCCGGATATCCGCAGCCGGAGCCCGTCGTTCCGCCGACCCAGGTGTACCCGCAGCCGCCGGAGCCCGCCGCGCCGCCCACGCAGGTGTACCCGCAGCCGCCGGAGCCCGCCGCGCCGGGTCCCCAGGTGTATCCGCAGGCTTACGCCGAGCCTGCCGCGCCTCTCGATCCCGCATATCCGCGACAGCCCGACGACTCCGCTTACGCCGATCCGGATTCCACCCGGGTGTATCCGGAGCCCGCTGCGCCGGTGGACGGATATCGGCAGGGCTATGCCGATTCCGCCGTATCGGGGAATTTCGATCCGGCGTATGCGCGACAGCCGGACGACTCCGCGTATGCCGATCCGGACTCCACCCGGGTATACGCGGAACCGGCTGTCGCGCAGCAATATTCCGATACGCCGCAGGCCTACCCGCAGGTTCCCGGCGACGCCTTCGCCGAGGGGCATCCCGGGCTCGGGAACTACCCGCAGTATTCGGACCCGGCCCACCCGTCGGGCTCGGTCCCGCCGCACGGCACGTCCGGCTACCTCCCGGAACCGGACTCGGCCCCGACCCAGTACCTGGCGCCGTCCGAGCACGACGGGCACGCGGCTCGCACCGACTACCCGCCGCACGGCGACTATCCCGCGCGCACGGGCCACCCACTCGGCCGGGCGGAACCGGACTACGGCTATGACGACTACGACCAGCCCGATTACTCGGCGTCTGGTCAGGGTCGCTCCATCGCGCTGCCCATCATGGTGGCCGTTTTCGCCATCGTCGCGCTGACCGTCGGCGGCGCGATCGCGTGGCAGTCGTTCGGCCGCGGTCAGGTCGAGACGACCTCCGCCGCCGCGCACTCGGAGGCGTCCGCGCCCGCGGCCCGGCCGACCACCCAGGCGCCGAGCCGCACATCCGCGCCGTCGGCCACGTCCACCTCGGCGAAGCCGTCCCAGGTCACGTTGCCCGCGGGTGCGAAGGCGTGCGGTCAGGGGCAGGCCGCCACCGGGGCGTTCACCCAGTCGGCGACGGGCACCCCCGTGACCAGCTGCGCGTTCGCCGAAGAGGTGCGCAGGGCTTATGCCGCGCTCGGCCAGGCGCAGAACGCGACTCGTGACGCGCCACGCACGGTCGTCGCGACCAGCCCGGTCACCGGCCGCACCTACACCATGAACTGCCTGCCCGAAGGCCAGCTCGTCACGTGCAGCGGCGGCGAGAACGCGGTGGTGTACGTCTACTGACGGCGGCTACGGCACGGCCGGGCTGCCGCCGGGAACCACCGGCAGACCCGCCGCCCGCCACGCCCGGAACCCTCCGACGAGGTCGGTCACCCGACGGAGCCCGAGGCGCTGCCCGTCGGCGGCCGCGAGGCTGGAGGCGTAGCCCTCGTTGCACACGATCACCACCGGTGTGTCGGCGGTGAGGCCGGGCAGTCGGTGTTCGCCGTTCGGGTCGAGGCGCCACTCCAGGACGATCCGTTCCACCACGACCGCGCCGGGTATCTCACCCTCGGCGCTGCGGTTCGCGTGCGGCCGGATGTCCACCATCAGGCCGCCCCGGGACTGCAGCGCGGCGGCCTGCTCCGGCGTCACCCGCTCCAGCCGCGCCCTGGCCCTGGTCACCATCTCCTCGGCGCCTGTACTCATCGTGCGTCCACTCCGCTCGCCGACGTTCCCGCGAAGTCAGCCAGCCTACGGTATTCGCGGACCGGCCGGAGCGGGGGAGAGTACGCGTGCACCGACGCCGCGGGCCAGAGCTTGTCGTTGCGCAGCTGGTGCGAGCCGCAATCAGCCCCCATCGGACGCCGACAGGAACGCCTTCCGGTTATCCGAACCCTGGCAACGGCGGAGATTCCGGGAAGACGACCGGCAACGACACGAGGGCACGGTGGAACGGACCCGGTCGCCAGGACAGCTCTTCCGGCTCCACCGCGAGCCGTATCTCGGGCAGGGCGTCGAGTAGTTGGTCGATGGCGTCCTGCGCGATCAGGTACGCCATGGATCTTGCGGGACAGGAGTGCGGTCCGGCGCCCCAGGCCAGGTGGGCCCGGCTGTCGATGTGCTCGCCGGTGTGGATCGCCGGATCGTTGTTGCAGGCGGCCATGCTGATCACGACCGGCTGGTGGGCGGGCAGCCACACGTCATCGATCAGGATGGGCTGCTTCGGGTAGCTGAAGCAGTAGTTGGCGCCGGGCGGGTCGTCGAACAGCACCTCGTCGAGCGCGTCGCGGGTGGACAGGCTGCCGCCGAAGATCCCGCCCGCGAACCTGCGGTCGGTGAGCATCAACCGCAAGGTATTGGCGATCAGGTTCTGCTGCGGCTCGATCCCCGCCCCGTACAGGGTGACCAGCTGGTGAATCATCTCCATGTCGTCGAGGCCCGTCGGGTGGCGCAGCAGTCGGGTGGTGATGTCGTCGCCGGGCTCGCGCCGCTTCATCCGCACCAGGTCGAACAGCGCGTCGGCGAGCATCGCGTTGCCCTTGTCCGCGTTGACGCCCTCGAAGATGGCGGCCATGCCCATCGCCACCTGCTGCCCGATCTCCGGCGGGCAACCCAGCAGCGAGTTGAGCACCGCGAAGGTGAGCGGGAACGCGTACTGGCTGATCAGATCCGCCGCACCGTCCTGGCAGAAGGCGTTGATCAGCGGACCGGCGATGTGTTCGGTGGTCGCGTGCAATGCGTGCAGGTCGACCGCCTCGATAGCGGCGACATTCACCTGCCGGTAGCGCTGGTGCTCGAATCCCGTGTTGCGCAGTGCGTTCGGTCGCCACTCCATCATCGGCAGGATGGGGCACTCGCCGGGGACGCCCTGCTGCCAGGTGCGTGGATCCGCGGGAAAATGCACCGGGTCGTTGAGGATTCGCAGCGCCGTGTAGTAGCCGATGACCAAAGTCGCGGGCACGTTCGGCGCCAGTTCGATCGGGACGAGCGAACCGTAACGGCGGCGCATCTCCCGGTAGGCGTGATGAGGGTCGGCGGCGAAGGCCTCCGTGTACAGCGCGACCCGCGGTCCGTCGGCGTCGAGCGGCGAATTGTGCTGAACAGGGCAGGTTTTCGTGCTTGATCGCGGGGACTGTTGCGTGGACAAAGGGCATGACTCCAGAAGGGAAGGCGCTTGGCCGGCGCGTGCGGGTGCGCGGGTCGGCTACGCGCCGGTGAGGTGCATGTTTCCGATGTAGCTACGGGATCGTAAGCAGTTCCGACGCCGCGGTGGGGTGGTTTGGGCCGCGCGCTCATTCGCCGAGATCCGCCGCGTACCGTTCGGTGAGCGCGGCGACGCGAGCGGCGGGCCACGGGCACCGGATGTCGCCCCGGGTGGCGGCGAAGAACAATTCCAGCTGGACGTGCCAGGCGGCCAGCAGTTCGGGCCGGAGTCGAGCGAGCCTGTCGGGCAGGGTTTGGGTGAGCTCCACCCGCACGCCGAGGTCGGGATCGGCTTCGAAGGACCAGCGCACGGTGCCCTCCACCGCGCCGTCGTGCCGCCACCGGTACTCCAGCCGTCGGGGCGGCTCGACGCCGACGAGCTCGGCCGCATCGACGTGCGCGTTTGCCGACCGGACGGGGGCGGGGCCGCCGACGGTGGGAGCCTGCTCCTCGGTGAGCAGCGACCACAGCCGGTCCGGCGGCTGCCACACCAGGTCGCGCTCGAACCGCAGAATGTAGCCGTCGGCGACCTTGTCGCACGTGCCTGTGTCGAGCTTGAATTCCGCTGTGTAGCGCTCGATATCGGCGAGCCAGGTTATCCGGCCGGGCGTCGTCTCCGTCGAGTGTCGCCGTGAGAGCCGCCAAACAGCGGTCCCAGCCGACCGCCGACCGCGCGGCGCCGAGCCGTGCGCGCGGTCCGCCACCGAGGTGGTGGGTGAAGATCAGCAGTGTCCCGTCCCCGTCGGCCACCAACTCGAAGCGCAGCACGTCCTGGTTCCAGCGGAACATGTAGACCTTGGGCGGGTCGAATTCGAGCACCTCGCCGTGGGAGGTGCTGTCGGCTGTTTCCGGTGCGTCGGCGAAGGTGAAGCGCATCGCGGCACCGGGCCGCGGTTCGGTGGTGACAGCGGCGGGGAACCAGGCCGGCATCCGGTCCGGATCGCTGATCGCGCGCCACACTTTCTCCGGGGGATGGGCCAGCCTGCGTTGAAACCGCAGGGTGGGTGCGCCGTCGATGGTGTGCAGTCGTGCTCGGCACGGGCTCATGGTTGTCCTTCCTCGTCGGGCATGGCGTCGAGATGACGTTCCAGGGCATCGAGGCTGGTTTCCCACATCCGCCGGTACGGCGCGAGCCGTGCCTCGATCTCGGCCAGCGGTTCCGGGCGCAGCCGGTACCAGCGGCGCTGCGCGTCGTGACGGACGTCGACCAAGCCCGCGCCGCGCAGGCCCCCGATGCGCCGCTCGGGTCGCTGAAGAATTGCGGTGTCAGTTGCGTGAAGGTTGCGCCGGATCGCGATCCCGTCGTGGCCGCCGAACCCGCGCGGTGGCAGGCGTCCCCGGCCTCGACCTCGATGGGGCTTGCGCCGCGCGTCGCGATGTGTATCCGGTCGACCGCATGTCCCGGGCTGTGAAGCCCGCCAAACGCGTGCACCGACAACGGCGATGTCGCCGGAAGGCCGGCTCGAACCCGAAAATACTGCGGTGATACTCGAATGCTATTGAGCGCGAGCGACGTGCGCCCATCCGTTCGGCAGTGGCCGTGGCCGTCAGTGGTTTTCGGTGAACTGGGGCTTGATCAATTCATCTAGTACGTTCTCCGGGATAACGAGAAGCAGTTCTCGGGTGAGGCCGGCGCCGAACGCCGGTTCCGAACCCGGCCGCTCGGCGACATCGGGCGGGTAGGTGGAGGTGTCCATGCTTGTTGACCGCGCCGTCGTCACCTGGCGGGGAGACAAGAGTCAGCCGACCCGAGGCCGCGCCCCTGCCGTCGCGGTCGCCGGTGGGTGGGCCGGCGGATTTCGCGAGAAGAATGTGTCGAAAATGTCTACTGATCGATTCCGCAGAGTCCGAAACGTCCTGGGTTGCGCGGCGCTGGCCGCGGCTCTGGTAGCCGGATGTGGAACCGACCGCGCCGAGGATTCGTCGAGCGAGCCCACCATCACCGAGGCCGCGGCCCGCACCGACCAGAAGGGCCTGTCCCTCATCGTGCCGGGCACTCTGGCCGCGAGTTATGCCGAACTCGCCGCGAGCGTGCGCGGCAAGCTGGGCATGGCCGTCATGCCGGTCGGCGGCGAGCAGGCGGTCACCTTCGGGGAATGGACGAGCGGTCCGGCCTGGTCGACGATGAAGGTGCCGCTGACCATCGCCGCGCTGCGCCGCAGTCCGAGCAGCTCGAACTACGCCGCTTCGGCGGCGATCACCCAATCCGACAACGCCGCCGCCGACGCGCTGTGGCAGTCGCTGGGCACACCGCAGGAGGCGGCGCAGGCCGTGCAGGCGGTGCTGCGCGAAGGCGGCGACAACAAGACCGTCGTGCCTGCCACCCGCACGCGCTCCGAGCACTCGGCCTTCGGTCAGGCGGAGTGGTCGCTGACCGATCAGGTGCGGTTCGCCTCGCGTTTGCCATGCCTGCCCCAAGCCGAGCGCGTCACCTCGCTGATGGAACAGGTGATCGCCAGCCAGCGGTGGGGTCTCGGCGAGTTCAGCGGCGCCGAGTTCAAAGGCGGATGGGGGCCGGACGTCTCGGGCAACTATCTGGTGCGGCAGTTCGGGGTCGTGAACGTGCCTTCGGGGCAGATCGCGATCGCGATCGCGGTGCAGCCGGAGTCGGGATCGTTCAGCGACGGCATGAACGTCCTGGACAAACTCGCCACGGTCGTCTCCCAGCATCTCGACGAGCTGGCCGGGGGGCACTGCGCGGCCTCGTGAGGTCATCTGTCCAGGTCAGTGTTACGCGCCGTTCACGGGGGCGGGGCTGCCGAGATCGGACATGAGGGGCAAGATAGCGGCCATGCGCATCGGAGTTCTGACCGGAGGCGGAGACTGCCCAGGACTGAACGCGGTCATCCGCGCCGTCGTTCGCACCGCGAACGGCCGCTATGGAGACGCGATCGTCGGCTTCGAGGACGGTTGGCGGGGCCTATTGGAGGACCGGAAGATCCAGATCCGCAACGACGACCGCACCGACAGGATCCTCACCAAGGGCGGCACCATTCTCGGCACCGCCCGCACCAACCCCGACGTGCTGCGCGCCGGGCTCGGCCGGATCAAGCAGACCCTGGACGACAACGGCATCGAGGCGCTGATCCCGATCGGCGGCGAGGGCACGCTCACCGCCGCGAGCTGGTTGTCCGATGAAGGCGTTCCGGTGGTCGGCGTGCCGAAGACCATCGACAACGACATCGATTGCACCGACGTCACCTTCGGCCACGACACCGCCCTGAGCATCGCCACCGAGGCGATCGACCGGCTGCACACCACCGCCGAGTCGCACCAGCGCGTCATGCTCATCGAGGTGATGGGCCGCCACGCGGGCTGGATCGCGATCAGCGCGGGCATGGCGGCGGGCGCGCACCTGACGCTGGTGCCCGAGGTCCCGTTCGAGGTGGACGAGGTGTGCGCGATGATCAAGCGGCGTTTCCAGCGCGGCGACAAGCACTTCATCTGCGTGGTCGCCGAGGGGTCGCATCCGGCGCCGGACTCCGGATTCACCTTGCGCGAGGGCGGTATCGACGAGTTCGGCCACGAGCGTTTCACCGGCGTCGCCCAGCAGCTCGGCGTGGAGATCGAGCGGCGCATCGGCAAGGAGGTCCGCACCACCGTGCTCGGTCACGTGCAGCGCGGCGGCAGCCCGACGCCCTACGACCGGGTGCTGGCCACCCGCTTCGGCCTGCACGCCGCCGAGGCGGTGCACGCGGGCAAGTTCGGCCAGATGGTCGCGTTGCACGGCACCACCATCGACCTGGTCCCGCTCTCGGAGGCCACCAAGCAGCTCAAGCGGGTGCCGACGGAGCGCTACCGCGAGGCGGAGGCGTTCTTCGGCTAGGCGCGGCGGTGCGGTACGCGCGCGGCGAATAGGCGCGACCGGCCCCGCGTCGTCGGTACTGTGAGTCGCATGCGCAGCGGGCGACTGATCGCGTCGGCACTGTTGGTGATCGCGGCACTGGTGGCCGGGTGTTCGGAGTCGAATCCGCCCGAGCCCACCACCGGTGACTGGCACGGAGCGATCGAGGTTCCCGGACAGCCGGTGCAGGTCGGCGTGAGCTTCCACGACGACGGCACCGCCACGATCGACATCCCTTCGCAGGGCATGAGCGGCGTGCGTTTGAAGGACGTCAGCTCCGACCGCGACGGCGTGTCCTTCGCGATCCCCGACATCCCGGGCGAGCCGGTGTTCCATGGCAAGTACGAGTCGGGAACCGACCGGATCACCGGTGATTTCACCCAGTCCGGCCAGAAATTCCCCTTGGCGCTGAGCCGGGGCGAGGTCGTGGCGCCCGCCCATCCGCAGGAACCGAAGCCGCCGTTCCCGTACAAGACCGAGAACGTCACCTACAGCAGCGGCGGCATCACCATCGCGGGCACGTTGACCGAACCGCAGGGCACGGGCCCGTTCCCGGCCATCCTCATGATCACCGGAAGCGGCGCGCAGAACCGCGACGAGGAACTCATGGGCCACAAGCCGTTCCTGCTGCTGGCCGACACCTTCACTCGCGCGGGCTATGCCGTGCTGCGCACCGACGACCGCGGCGTGGGCGGCACCGGCGGCAAGCTGGACGACGCGAACTACATCGATCTGGCCGATGACGCCGCCGCGGGCGTTCGGTTCCTGCGCGCCCGCTCCGACATCGACCCGGCGCGGGTCGGGCTGTTCGGCCACAGCGAGGGCGGCTACCTCGCGCCGCTGGTCGCCGCGCGCCCCGACAGCGGCGTCGCGTTCGCCATCCTCATGGCCGGACCCGGCGCCCCCGGCGCGGATGTGCTCGTCGAACAGACCCGCTTGCTCGCCACCGCGAACGGCACACCCGCCGACCAGGTGGAGACCCGCGTCCGCGACACCGCCGAACTGGCCGCCCTGCTGAAGGCGGGTGACCTCGACGGCGCGCGACAACTGGCCGTCCGGCAGAACCAGGCCCTGCCCGCCGACCAGCGTGTGCCGGACGAGCAGGCCGCCGCGCAGATCACGCCGTATTTCGCCGCCCTGGTCGCCTACGACCCGGCGCCCGCCCTGTCCGCGCTGCGCGTTCCGGTGCTCGCCTTCTTCGGCGGCAAGGATCTCCAGGTGCCCCCGGCGCAGAGCGAGCAGCCGATGCGCGAGCACCTCGCCGCCGACCCCGACGCGACCGTGCACGTCTTCCCTGGCCTCAATCACCTGATGCAGCCCACCGAGACCGGCCGCCCCGGCGAGTACGGCGCCATCGAGACCACCATCTCTCCCGAGGTGCTCGACTACGTCACCGGCTGGCTGCGGCAGCGGGTCCCGGTGAAGTAGCGGCACGCGAGAGCCGCTGCGCTGCGACGGGAGCGTTTACCTAAACTGATGGCCATGAGCGCACCCACGGTCGACCTGATGGATTACTCGGATGTCATCGCCCGGTTCGAGCCGGTGCTCGGCATGGAGGTCCACGTCGAGCTGAACACCGCGACGAAGATGTTCTGCGGTTGCCCGACCGAGTTCGGCGCGGAGCCGAACACCCAGGTGTGCCCGGTGTGCCTCGGTCTGCCCGGTTCGCTCCCGGTGGTCAACCAGAAGGCCGTCGAGTCGGCCATCCGGATCGGCCTGGCGCTGAACTGCTCGATCACGCCGTGGGGCCGGTTCGCGCGCAAGAACTACTTCTACCCCGATCAGCCGAAGAACTACCAGATCAGCCAGTACGACGAGCCGATAGCCACGAACGGGCACCTGGACGTGGTGCTCGACGACGGCAGCGTCTTCCGCGTCGATATCGAGCGCGCGCACATGGAGGAGGACACCGGCAAGTCGGTGCACATCGGCGGCGCGACCGGCCGTATCCACGGCGCGAGCCACTCCCTGCTCGACTACAACCGGGCGGGCGTGCCGCTGATCGAGATCGTCACCAAGCCGATCACCGGCGCGGGCGAACGCGCCCCCGAAGTGGCACGGGCTTACGTGACGGCGCTGCGGGATCTGCTGAAGTCGCTCGGCGTGTCCGACGTGAAGATGGAGCAGGGCTCGCTGCGCTGCGACGCGAACGTCTCGCTGATGCCGGTCGGCGCAACGGAATTCGGCACCCGCACGGAGACCAAGAACGTCAACTCGCTGCGCAGCGTCGAGGTCGCGGTGCGCTACGAGATGCGCAGGCAGGCCGCGGTGCTCGCAGGCGGCGGCACGGTGGTGCAGGAGACCAGGCACTTCCACGAGGCCGACGGCACCACGTCACCCGGCCGCCGCAAGGAGACCGCCGAGGACTACCGCTACTTCCCGGAACCGGACCTCGAGCCCGTCGCGCCCGACGCGGAGTGGGTCGAGCAGCTGCGCGACACCATCCCCGAGTACCCCTGGCTGCGCCGCGCGCGCATCCAGTCCGACTGGGGCCTGTCCGACGAGGTGATGCGCGACCTGGTCAACGCGGGTGCGCTGGATTTGATCATCGCCACCGTCGACGCGGGCGCCCCGGCCAACGAGGCGCGCTCCTGGTGGGTCGCCTACCTCACCGAGAAGGCCAAGGAGCGCGAGGTCACGCTGGAGGAGCTGCCGATCAGCCCGGCGCAGGTCGCCGAGGTGATCAAGCTGGTCGACGCGAAGACGATCAACAACAAGGTGGCCAAGCAGGTCGTCGACCACGTGCTGGCCGGCGAGGGCGACCCGGCGCAGATCGTCGAGGCCAAGGGCCTCGGCATGGTCAGCGACGAGGGCGCCCTGCAAGCGGAGGTGGAGAAGGCGCTGGCCGCCAACCCCGACATCGCCGACAAGATCCGCTCCGGCAAGGTCCAGGCCGCGGGCAAGATCGTCGGCGACGTCATGAAGGCGACCCGCGGCCAGGCCGACGCGGCACGCGTCCGCGAACTCGTCCTCGCCGCCTGCGGCTAGGGGCGGTCGACCGCGACGGCGCTGTAGGGCGTGGCCGGAGTCGGCGGCGTGGTGTAGCGCGCGTTCGGGAGGTACAGCCGATCCCCGTACGCGGCGACGGTCGTCGGCACGTCGAAGCGCGGGTCGGTGACGCGTCGTATGACGGATCCCGTGGTTCCCGCGTGGTCGAGCGTGACCACGGCGATCGCGTTGGACCGGTTCTGCACGACCAGAAGTGTGTTGCCGCGTAGCAGCAGCCCATCACCGTTGGGCAGTGTCTCCGCGCCGAGGTCGATCTGCCGTGTCGCGCCGGTCGCCGGATCGACGCGGAACAACCGGCCGGTCACCGACTGCATGATGATCAGTCCGGCGCCATCGGGCGTGCGCACGATCCCGTTGGCGTTGATCGCTCCCGGCTCGTAGCGGATGTCGCCCGTCAGCGGACGCCGCACCACCGCGCCGGGCGGGGGCAAGGCATCCCCATCGCTGATGGGCAGGTGGTAGAGCACGGGCGTCCGCGAGTCGGTGAGCCACGCGCCCGTGGGTGTGAGCACCATGTCGTTGACGAACGTGTCCGGCGGCGTGCCGAGCGGGTAGCTCGCCAGCACCGCGCCTGTGCCGGTGTCCACGACGCGGGCGTCGCCTCCCGTGCCACCGGCGACGAACAGCCGACCGCGGTGGTCGAGTTGGAGCCCGAGCGCCGGTGTCCCCCGCCCGGGGCTCAGCATGTCGCCTCGTCCGGTCACCAGGTCGGCGCGGTAGATGGAGCCATCGGCCCGCGACCCGAGATATGCGACCGGTCGCGACCCGATGGCGATGCCCTCCGGCTGGAATCCGGCGGGTAGGTCGAACTCGGCGGCGAGGACCGGACGGTCGGCCGTCCGGTCCTCGGAAACCAGCGCGGCCGCCCCGAAGCAGGCGAGGACGGCCGCGATCACCAGGACGCGCTTCATCTCATCGTTCCTCTTGTCAGTGGTCGCCCGTCCTACCCTGTCGCCGCGCTCGTGCGGTGCCGAGTGCCCGGGTCCGGACTCAGTAGCCGACGGTGAAATGTTCGTTCTCGCCTGGACTCTCGAGCTCGTCCAGGACGGCCACGGCAAGGTCTTCCGCCGAGATCCGCGACGTGGCATCGGCGCTGGTGATCAGCGTGGTGGTGCCGCGCCGATAGTTGCCGGTCCGCTGTCCGGGTTCGAGCAGCGCGGGCGGGCTGAGATATACCCAGTCGGCCGGATGCGCACGGCAGGTTTCCCATTGGGCGACACTCGCGGCGGCGATGGTGCGAATGTGTGCCGGTACGTATTCCGGACTGTCGAGCACGAGCCGCTCGGGGTCTCCCGGAACCCGGAGCGGGGCGGCGCCTCCGACCACGAGGATGCGCGTCCCAGTGGTGGCGGCCGCGTCGAGCAGGGCGGCCGTGGTCGCCGTGACGGTGTGTTCCTGCCCGGCGGCCGGACGGGTCGCCGCCACGATCGCGTCGGCGCCGTCGAACAGTTCGCGCATTCGGACGCGGTCGGTCGCGTCCCCCTCGACGGCGGTCACCGTGGGCGGTAGGACCGTCCGCCGCGCTTTCCGGAAAACGGCGACGATTTCGTGGCCGCGGCGCGCGGCCTCGTCGATGATGCGCGAGCCGACCATGCCTGCGGCTCCGACGACGGTGATCTTCATTTCAGTACCTCTTCGGGTGCGGGAACGCGAGTGGACGTGCGGGTGGGGGCGGGAAGCTGTCCCGCGACGATCGCGGCGAGCGCGAGCCCGAACCCGAGGAGTTGGACCGGGCCGAGCGTCTGGCCGAGCAGGACGGCGCCGAGCACCGCCGCGACCAGCGGCGAGAGCAGGACGAGAACCGCGACCGAGGTGACGGGCAAAGAACCGATGCCACGGAACCAGACGACATACGCGAGCAGGCCGCCGGCCAGACCCAGCCAGAGGTAGCCGAGGACGGCGGGCGGGTCGATGGCGGGAGGCGGACCCTCCACGAGGAACGTGATCGGCAGTAGGAACAGCCCACCCGCAGTGAGTTGCCAGCCCGCGAACGCGGTGGGACCGGCCTCGGCGGGCCGTCCCCACTTCTTCGTCAAAGTCACGCCGAGCGCCATGGAGCCCGCGGCGGCAAGGCCCGCCAGGACCCCGGCGAGGTCGAAGGCGGCCTCCGGGCCGATCACCATGAACCCGACGCCGACAAGGCCTATCGCTCCCCAGACGAGGCGCCAAGCGGAGGGCTTCTCGCCCAGGACCACCACGGCCAGGATCGCCACGACGAGCGGCTGGGACGCCGCCAAGGTCGCGGCCACCCCGCCGGGTAGGCGTTCGGCGGCCAGGAACAGCAGCGGGAAGAGCAGCCCGATATTCAGCACGCCCAGCACCGCGGCTTTGCCCCACCAGGCTCCGCGCGGCAGCGTCCGCGTGATCGCCAACGCGATCAACCCTGCGGGCAATGCACGCAGCAGCCCGGCGAACAGAGGGTGTCCCGGTGGGAGCAGTTCGGTGGTGACGACGTAGGTGGTGCCCCATGCGGCGGGAGCGAGCGCCGTCAGAACGGTGCGCGGCAGCGTTCCCGGTGGCGCGGCTCCGCCGGAAACCGCCTGTGTTGCTGGATTTCTCACCTTCGCAGTCTCGCGCGGCGCCGATCAATGAGTCCAACACATGTTTGTCACTGGATCAATCGTGATACACGATTGATCCATGGAGCTCCAGCAGATGCGCTACGTGGTCGCGGTGGCCGAGACGAACAGCTTCACCCGGGCCGCCGAACGATGCCTGGTCGTGCAGTCCGCTCTCAGCCACCAGATCGCCCGGCTCGAGCGGGAATTGGGCGCGCGGCTGTTCGAGCGCACCAGCCGCCGCGTGCGCCTCACACCGGCGGGTGCGGCGTTCCTCCCGGCCGCTCGCCAGTGCCTGGACGCCGCCGAGCGCGCCGTCGCTGAAGTGGCCGCCGCGGTCGGAGAGGTACGCGGGCGGCTCGCCGTCGGCCTGATCCCCACCGTCGCCGCGGTCGACGTCCCGGAGGCGCTGCGCGAGTTCCGCCGCCGTCACCCGCAGGTGCGCGTCAGCCTGCGGGTGGGCGCGAGCGAGGAGCTGGTGGAGCAGATCGAGCAAGGAGCGATCGACGTCGCCTTCCTCGGCTTGCCGACCACGGCGCGCCCCCGGGGCGTGGTCGCGCACGCACTCGCCCGTGACCGGCTGGTCGCCGTCGTCGCGCCGGACCATCCGCTCGCCGGGGAGCGCTCGACCGACCTGCGCACGCTGTCTTCCGAGGTGTTCGTGGATCTCCCGGCCGGGACAGCAGGACGTCTCCAGTCCGATCAAGCCTTCGCGGCGGCAGGTCTGGACCGCGACGTCGCCTTCGAAGTGACCAGCGCGGACTACATCGCCCGACTGGTCCGCCCCGGCCTCGCCGTCGCCATGCTCCCCTCCGCCTACGTGCCGCACCTGGAGGGCGTGATCACCGTCGAGGTCACCGACGCCCCGGCCCGCGTCGAATACGTCATCTGGAGCCGCAGCCGCACCCCCGCGGCCACCGCCTTCCTCGGCGTGATCGGCGTCCCGGCGCAAAACGCGGACAACTCCTGAAAGCAACCCGCTGTCGAGTCGACAACCGCGTCGCGGTGCGCGCTGGCGAACCTCTTCTGGCGAGCCCACCGCCCCGCTGACCGGCCTGGCCATGTACCGCCGAGGGCCTGACCCGGCGCCTGCCGTTTCGAAACGGCAAGCGGCGACTACTCCAGCAAACTCGTCGGCCCGTCGCGCGCGAAACCAGGCCGTGCGTCGCGGTTTGGTCAGTCCGCGCGATGCCCGAGAACGGCCCGCAAGCCGTTGCTCCTGCTCGAACGCCTGACACCGCGCAGGAGCCATGACCAGCACCACCGCGGCTTCCACTGGGGAGGGGCTGTCCGCAACCGCTGCCGAACACCGCATCGCAGGTCGCCTGCCTCGAGCAAGTCCGGATCGGCCGGGATTCGAGCGGCTGTGGTGTGCGCGCAAAAGCCCGCAGCCGCCCACGCTGTAAAGCCGAACCCTCAGGTCGCGCACTCACCGTCAGACGCGCCCAGCGCACCTCGACCACAGGTTTCGAGCGAAGCGAGACCGAGCATCCGCCGTTCGCGGCCCGGCTCGCGTCCGAGTGGCCGCCGCGTCCGCGACGCAGTCGCTAGCGGCGGTCGCTCGGGCGCGAGCCATAAGGGGGCCGCGAACACGCCGCGACGAAGTCGCGGCCAAATGATTCAGTCCGGGCCGCCGCCTCCGGCCTGCGGCGGCGGGATGCGGACCACCCGGTCGTCGAACGGTCCGGGCTGGCCGTCGGTCTTGTTCACCGTGGTCACCCAGATGGTGCCGTCCGCGCCGACCGCCGCGCCGCCGAGTTGCCCGTACTTGTCCTGCGCCGTGAGCGTCGGCGCCGCGGTGACCGCGTGGGTGGCCGGGTCGGCGGCGGCGATGGCGAGGGCCTTCGCACGGGTCAGGGAGATCGCGACACCGTCCGTGGCGGCGGCGCACCCGGCGACGCCGGGCCGGTCCGGCCAGGTCCACGCGGTGGTGAGCGCGCCGTCGCCGCCGAGCCGCTGCAGCCGGTCCTCCGCGGCGGTGCGGTCGGTGATCCAGATGCTGTCCTTGCCGTCCCGGCACACGTCCCCGGCGGTCCCGATGCCGGAGACGGCGATCTCCGGCGCGGGCGTGCGGCCGGGCACCGGCGAGTTCACGCGCAGCAGTTTGCCGGCCAGCGAGCCCGCCGATGCGGCCGCTCCGGGGTTGCCCGCGTCGCCGGTCAGCACGAGCATCTGGTCGGGCGAGGCGAATTCGATCGCGCCGTGGTTTCCGCTGGCGCCCTTGGGAATTCCGGTGAGCACGTCCTTCGGCGAGCCGCCCTGGGCGATGCGGACCACCCGGTTGTCGCTGCCGGTGGTGATGTACGCGTACATCAGGCCGTCTTCGTTGTAGGTGGGCGACAGCGCGATGTCGCTGAGGCCGCCGTCGCCGGAGCCGTCCACCTCCAGCCTGGCGATCTCGAACGGCGGCTGGTCGGGCACGACCTTCAGGATGCGTCCGGTTCTGCGCTCGGCGACCAGCGCCCCGTCGGGGAGCGTCACCAGGCCGCCGGTGGTGTCCAGGCAGGTGGCCACCACCGCCGGGTCGGGATCGATGCACGGGCCGCTCGGCCTGGTGGTCGAGGTGGGCGGCTGGCTGGGTTTCTTCGGGTCGATGTTGGCTCCGTGCAGGGTCGGTTCCGGGGTGAACGGACTGGACGCCGAATCGTCGAACCGGGCGCATCCGGCCAGCAGGACGGAGCCGAGCGCCAGGCTCGCCGCGACGCGGCCCACGACAACCAAACTCATAGACCAGACGTTACGGAAATTCCGTCGCCCGCGCCCTTCCGGGTGGGGGTGTCGCGCGCACTGACACGCCGCGCCGTACTTGCCCGCGCCGGTGCGGTGCGGCATAGGGTATTGGCCGTGACCGACAAGCCGAAAGACACGCCCGAAGCCAAGGCCGGGGACGCTACTCCCACCACGGCCGAGCAGGTGGCGGTGTCGTCCACCGGCCGGGGAGTGACCAGCCCGTACGACTCGCCGACCGAGCAGTTCGAGCGGGTCGATCCGGCCCAGCGGCCGCAACTGTCGAAGGACGTCCCGCGCACCGAGGAAGAACTGGGGCTCGATCCGGACGTTCCGGCCACCGGCGCCAGCAAGCCCCCTGCGGGTGCGACGGCGGCGCCCACCTACGACTACGCCAGCATCCCGCCCGCCCCGACCCCGCCGAGCGAGACCGCGCGCCTGCGCCGCCGCAATGGCGAGGTCCGCCGCGGCACGCTCGATCTCGGTCTGCTGCTGCTGCGCTTGGTGGTCGGCGCCACCTTCCTCTACCACGGCCTGCAGAAGCTGACCGGCTGGTTCCACGGCCCCGGCCTGGACGGCACCCGCGACATGATGGAGCGCGGCGGCTGGGACCACCCGAGCGTGTCCGCCATCCTGGTCACCGCGGGCGAGGTCGGCGGCGGCGCGCTGCTGATCCTCGGTCTGTTCACGCCGTTGGCGGCCGGTGCGGTGCTCGCGGTCATCCTGGACGCATGGGCCTGGAAGCAGGGCATGGCCCCCGGCTTCCAATACAAGGCCGGGCCGGGAGCGGTGGAATTCGAAAGCGTCCTGGCGGGCGTCTCGGCCGCTATCATCCTCACCGGCCCCGGTCGCCTGTCCTTCGACCGCAGCCGCGGCTGGGCCATCCGTCCCGCGGCGGGCTCGTTCGTGATCCTGCTGCTGGCGGTGGCAGCCGCGGCCGGCGCGTACTGGTACCTGCACGGCGGTAACCCGCTGACGGGCATCGGCCCCTTCGACTGAACCCAGACGAACCGAAGGCCCCTTCCTCCCGGCCGGGAGGAAGGGGCCTTCGTCGTTCGCTACCGTCTAGGGCACGTGCCGGACCGCGCCCTTGTCGGCCGAGGTCGCCATGGCCGCGTACGCCCGCAGCGCGGTCGTCACCGGACGATCCCGGTTGACCGGCTGCCACGGCCGTTCGGAGGCCTCCATCTTCGCGCGGCGCTCGGCGAGCACGGCGTCGTCGACGAGCACCTCGAGCGTCCGGCTGGTCACGTCGATCCGGATCTGGTCGCCGTTCTCGACCAGGCCGATGACACCGCCGCTGGCCGCCTCGGGGGAGATGTGCCCGATCGACAGGCCCGAGGTGCCCCCGGAGAAGCGGCCGTCGGTGATCAGCGCGCATTCCTTGCCGAGCCCCGAGCCCTTCAGGAAGGCGGTGGGGTGCAGCATCTCCTGCATGCCGGGGCCGCCCGCGGGCCCTTCGTAACGGACCACGATGACGTCGCCCGGTTTGATCTTCTTGCCGAGGATGACCGACACGGCCTCCTCCTGCGACTCCACCACCACGGCCGGGCCCTGGAAGGAGAACAGCTCCTCATCGATGCCCGCGGTCTTGAGCACCGCGCCGTCGGGCGCGATGTTGCCGCGCAGCACGACCAGGCCGCCTTCCTTGGTGTAGGCGTGCTCGAGGTCGCGGATGCAGCCGCCTTCCGCGTCGGTGTCCAGCGACGACCAGCGGTTGTCGGTGGAGAACGGCTCGGTGGTGCGCACACCGCCCGGGGCGGCGTGGAAGAGTTCGATGGCTTCCTGAGACGCCTTGCCGGAGCGGATGTCCCAGGTGTCGAGCCACTCGTCGAAGCCGGCGCTGTGCACCGTGGTGACGTCGGTCTCCAGCAGACCGGCCCGGCGCAACTCACCGAGGATCGCGGGGATGCCGCCCGCGCGGTGCACGTCCTCCATGTGGTAGTCGGAGTTGGGCGACACCTTCGACAGCGTCGGCACCCGGCGGCTGATCTCCTCGATGGTGTGCAGATCGAAGTCGATCTCGCCTTCCTGCGCGGCGGCCAGCGTGTGCAGCACGGTGTTGGTCGAACCGCCCATCGCCACGTCCAGCGCCATCGCGTTGCGGAAAGCCTTGGCGTCGGCGACGTTGCGCGGCAGCACCGACGCGTCGTCCTCGCGGTACCAGCGGTTGGCGATGTCCACCACCACGGTGCCCGCACGCTCGAACAGCGCCCGCCGCGCGGCGTGCGTCGCGAGGGTGGAGCCGTTGCCCGGCAGCGCGAGACCCAGCGCCTCGGTGAGGCAGTTCATCGAATTCGCGGTGAACATGCCCGAGCAGGAACCGCAGGTCGGGCACGCCGACCGCTCGACCTCGGACAAACCCTCTTCCGACACCGCCTGATTCGCGCTCGCGGAGATGGCGGTGATCAGGTCGGTCGGCGCTTGGGCGACCCCGCCGACGACCACGGCCTTGCCCGCCTCCATCGGCCCGCCGGAGACGAACACCGTCGGAATGTTCAGCCGCATGGCCGCATTGAGCATGCCCGGGGTGATCTTGTCGCAGTTGGAGATGCACACCAGCGCGTCGGCGGTGTGCGCGTTCACCATGTACTCCACCGAGTCGGCGATGATCTCGCGCGAGGGCAGCGAGTAGAGCATGCCGCCGTGGCCCATGGCGATGCCGTCGTCGACGGCGATGGTGTGGAATTCGCGCGGCACGCCACCGGCGGCGCGCACCGCGTCGGCCACGATGTCGCCGACGTTCTTCAGGTGCACGTGGCCGGGAACGAACTGCGTGTAGGAGTTCGCGATGGCGACGATCGGCTTGCCGAAGTCGGTGTCGGTCATGCCGGTGGCGCGCCAGAGTGCGCGTGCGCCTGCGGCATTGCGGCCGATGGTCGTGGTTCGTGAACGAAGCGGTGGCATTTCGATGGTCCTCGGGTCGCGGGGGCTGACGTGCGACGGGCGCGGAGCGTGCTCGGCGGTCCACCACGTTACTCCCGGTGGGCGTGTCCACCTGCCGGGTGGTGTGGCGTCCGATCGCGGTCGGCCGGGTCGGGTGTGTCGCCGGTGCGTGGTGTCGCGGGCGACGACGGTGACGCCGGAGGTACCGGAACGTCGGGTGGGGACTGAACGGAGGATCACTGCTCCGGGGAAATCATCCCATCACTCGGCCGTAACCTCCCAACGATGGCGAATGTTCCGCGCCGGCGCTCGGACCGGGCGGCCGAGGAGCTCGCCGTACTTGCGTCCCCGATGGCCGCCGGATTGCCGACTGCTAGGTCGCGCTGTCGCGTGGCGTGTCTTCGTCGGCGTTCTCGCCGGACTTCGCCAACCCGTTGGTCGCCGGGTCGCCTTTGGCGTTCGAGGGTCGGTCACTCCCGTCCGCGGGTCCGGCGGGGGACTCTTCGGTCGCGGCTTCCCCGGGCGCGGCGAACGGGTCCGGAATCCGTCCGCCGGAGAACGCCGCCAGATCGCGCAGCCGGTCGTAGCTCACCGCGGGCAATTTCACCTCGGTGCCATCGGTGAGGTCGGCCCGCACGTATCCACGCTTCGGGATGCGCACACCCTTCAGCTGCGCCCAGTCCAGGTGGCGCGAGCCGAACAGCGTCCGCAGGTCCAGCCCCGCGTCCGAGACGGTGGTCTGCGTCCGCAGCACCCACGCCAGCACCGCGACGGGGATGAGCAGCAGCCACCACAGTCCGGCGGGCCAGCCGACGAAGGGGAAGAACACGCACATCAGCAGGATGAACACGCCCAGGAAGGCCAGCCGTGGGATGCGGATCACACGGGCCTGCGAGACGCCACCCGTATCGGTTGTCGCCGCGGGCGTGTGGGACGATTCAGACGGTGGCACGGACTGATGCGGTGATGACACACCACCATCCTCGCATCCTGATGAACGGACACAAGCAACCGCACTGTCCCACATAATGGGACACACGGGGTCATCTGTTTGACTCTTCGGTTCACACCCGCTTAACGTCGTGCGCGTGAATCGAAACGAGTTGCTCGTAATCGGCCGGCGCGTCCAGCGTTGAGCCTGACACACTGAGTCGAATACGTCAGCTCGCGTTGCGACGCGCCACCCTCGATCAGCCCTGTGCTGTCGGGGGCTTTTTTATGTTCGGACTAATGTCCGGCATGGCGAAGCGCAAGACACCGCTGGCACAACATCCGGGGTCGGAACCACAACCAGTAAGGAACGAAGACGGTGAGCGCACCTACCGCACGGCCAGGGCCTTCGGCCCGTAGGCCAGCGCCTTCGGCGAATCAGCAGGCCACGCCCGCTGCCAACGCGACGTCCGCGGCCAACCGCCGCCAGCTCCCGCCCGAGCGGGTCACCGGCGCGCAGTCGGTCGTCCGTTCGCTCGAGGAGCTCGGCGTCGACACCGTATTCGGCATTCCGGGTGGCGCGATCCTCCCCGTCTACGACCCGCTTTTCGATTCGACCAAAGTGCGCCACGTGCTCGTCCGCCACGAGCAGGGTGCGGGTCACGCCGCCACCGGTTACGCCCAGGCCACCGGCAAGGTCGGTGTGTGTATGGCCACATCCGGCCCCGGCGCGACCAACCTGGTCACCCCGATCGCCGACGCGCAGATGGACTCGGTCCCGATCGTGGCCATCACCGGCCAGGTCGGCCGCGGCCTGATCGGCACCGACGCGTTCCAGGAAGCCGACATCTCCGGCATCACCATGCCGATCACCAAGCACAACTTCCTGATCACCGACGGCGTCGACATCCCGCGCATCATCGCCGAGGCGTTCTACCTCGCCGCGTCCGGCCGTCCCGGCGCGGTGCTCGTCGACATCCCGAAGGACGTGCTGCAGGCGCAGACCACCTTCACCTGGCCGCCGGAGATGCGGCTGCCCGGCTACCGCCCGGTCACCAAGCCGCACGGCAAGCAGGTGCGCGAGGCGGCGCGGATGATCATGGAAGCCAAGGCTCCCGTGCTCTACGTCGGCGGCGGCGTGATCAAGGCCGACGCGTCGGCCGAGCTGCTGCAACTGGCCGAGCTGACCGGCATCCCCGTGGTCACCACGCTGATGGCGCGCGGCGCGTTCCCCGACAGCCACCGCCTGAACATGGGCATGCCCGGCATGCACGGCACCGTGGGCGCGGTCGCCGCCTTGCAGCGGTCCGACCTGCTGATCACCCTGGGTGCGCGGTTCGACGACCGCGTCACCGGGCAGCTGGACTCCTTCGCGCCCGGCGCCAAGGTCATCCACGCCGACATCGACCCGGCCGAGATCGGCAAGAACCGCCACGCCGACGTCCCGATCGTCGGCGACTGCCGCGAGGTGATCGTCGAGCTCATCGAGACCCTGAAGGCCGACCCTTCGGCAAGCGACGCGCTGCCGCTGCACCTGACCGACTGGTGGACCTACCTCGACGGCGTGCGCGACGCCTACCCGCTGGGCTGGACCCCGCCCGCGGACGGCTCGCTGTCGCCGGAGTTCGTCATCGAGGCCCTCGGCCGCTTGGCCGGACCCGACGCGATCTACTGCGCGGGCGTCGGCCAGCACCAGATGTGGGCCGCCCAGTTCATCAAGTACGAGAAGCCGCGCACCTGGCTGAACTCCGGTGGTCTCGGCACCATGGGCTACGCCGTCCCTGCGGCCATGGGCGCCAAGATGGGCGCGCCGGACAAAGAGGTGTGGGCGGTCGACGGTGACGGCTGCTTCCAGATGACCAACCAGGAACTGGCCACCTGCGCCGTCGAGGGCGTCCCGATCAAGGTCGCGCTGATCAACAACGGCAACCTCGGCATGGTTCGGCAGTGGCAGACGCTCTTCTACCAGGAGCGCTACTCCAACACCGACCTCGGCACGCACACCCTGCGCATCCCCGACTTCGTGAAGCTCGCCGAAGCCCTCGGCTGCCACGGCATCCGGGTGGAGCGCGAGGAGGACGTGGAGGCCGCGATCCGCGAGGCGCAGTCCATCAACGACCGTCCCGTGGTGATCGACTTCATCGTCGGCAAGGACGCCCAGGTGTGGCCGATGGTCGCCGCGGGCACCAGCAACGACGAGATCATGGCCGCTCGCGGCATCCGCCCGCTGTTCGACGACGACGAGCAGGCCGCCGAGCCCGCCGTCATCCACACGGCGATGTCGCAAGATCAGAACAAGGTGAACAACGGATGAGTACCACGCATACCCTCAGCGTTCTCGTCGAGGACAAGCCGGGCGTGCTGGCACGGGTCGCGGCGCTGTTCTCCCGCCGCGGCTTCAACATCGAGTCGCTGGCGGTCGGTGGCACCGAGCTGCCGGAGATCTCGCGCATGACCATCGTCGTCACCGTCGAGGACCTGCCGCTGGAGCAGGTCACCAAGCAGCTCAACAAGCTGGTGAACGTCATCAAGATCGTGGAGCAGGACGCCGACAGCTCGGTGGCCCGCGAATTGATCCTGGTGAAGGTGCGCGCCGACGCCAGCGTGCGGACTCAGGTGATCGAGGCGGTCGGGTTGTTCCGCGCCAAGGTCATCGACGTGTCGCCGGACGCGCTCACCGTCGAGGCGACCGGAACCCGGTCCAAGCTCGACGCGCTGCTGCGGATGCTCGAACCGTACGGCATCCGGGAGATCGTGCAGTCCGGTGTCGTCGCGGTGGGGCGTGGACCGAAGTCCATCACCGCCACCCGCTGAGCTGACCAGCGGCACACCGATGGGGCCGACCGCCCGGCGGCGGCCACACGCTAGTCTTTCTGCGATCGACGGTTGGCGTGCCGCCTCCCCGCTCACGCGGGAATGATCCCCTCCCGCGCCCGCGGGGGTGATCCGATCCAGAACAACGAAAATCAACACCTGCGCGAGCACGGTGTGCCCCGCCTCGCGCGGGGATGATCCCGGAAGGAACCACAGTGGCAGTCGAGATGTTCTACGACGACGATGCCGACCTGTCGATCATCCAGGGCCGCAAGGTCGCTGTCATCGGCTACGGCAGCCAGGGTCACGCGCACTCGCTGAGCCTGCGCGACTCGGGCGTCGAGGTCCGCGTCGGTCTGGCCGAGGGTTCGAAGTCGCGTCCGAAGGCCGAGGAGGCCGGCCTGACCGTCGGCACGCCGGCCGAGGTCTCGGAGTGGGCGGACGTCATCATGGTGCTCGCGCCCGACACCGCGCAGGCGTCGATCTTCACCAACGACATCGAGCCGAACCTGAAGGACGGCGACGCGCTGTTCTTCGGCCACGGCCTCAACATCCACTTCGGCCTGATCAAGCCGCCCGCCAACGTCACCATCGGCATGGTCGCGCCGAAGGGCCCCGGTCACCTGGTGCGCCGTCAGTTCGTCGACGGCAAGGGCGTTCCCGCGCTGATCGCGATCGACCAGGACCCGAAGGGCGAGGGCCAGGCGCTGGCGCTGTCCTACGCCAAGGGCATCGGCGGCACCCGCGCGGGCGTCATCAAGACCACCTTCAAGGAGGAGACCGAGACCGACCTGTTCGGTGAGCAGGCCGTGCTGTGCGGCGGCACCGAGGAACTGGTCAAGACCGGTTTCGAAGTCATGGTCGAGGCCGGTTACGCGCCGGAGATGGCCTACTTCGAGGTGCTGCACGAGCTGAAGCTGATCGTCGACCTGATGTACGAGGGCGGCATCGCGCGGATGAACTACTCGGTCTCCGACACCGCCGAGTTCGGCGGCTACCTGTCGGGCCCGCGGGTCATCGACGCCGACACCAAGAAGCGGATGCAGGACATCCTCAAGGACATCCAGGACGGCAGCTTCGTCAAGCGCCTGGTCGCCAACGTCGAGGGCGGCAACAAGGAGCTCGAGGCGCTGCGCAAGAAGAACGCCGAGCACCCGATCGAGGTCACCGGCGCCAAGCTGCGCGGCCTGATGAGCTGGGTCGATCGCCCGATCACCGAAACCGCCTGACCCTCGGGCTGATTCGCGTGGTGGCCCGCTCCGGAGTTCGGAGCGGGCCACCGGCGTCTTCGCGGAATTCCTAACTACTGCCGAACGAGTCGGTGCCCCAGCCCTGCCCCCATCCGCCGGGACCGCGGCCATAGGGTGGGTTGCCGTAATGGCCTCCGCCGAACAACGGGTTGTTGTTGCAACTCCAGTTCGGGAATGGGCCGAAGTCGCACCGGTTGTCGTAATACGGGTCGTATCGAGCCGGAGTTACGCCGGGTGTACTGGGCGTGGCGGACGCGGGCATCGCCAGCGCGGTCAACGGGATCGCGGCGATTGCCCCGGCTACGGCCACGCGGGCCAAGGTGCGGCGTGCGCTGGTTGTGGAGAACAACGTAAATCCTTTCACTCTGCGGCGAGCGTCTTCGCCCGCCATCCCCGACGCGGGGTCTGCCCACGGCCCACCTCCGTGCACAGATCTTGGATCTACGGTCACTGCTTCGCGGCCGCGCTTACCGCCGGGCAGCGACTGCATTCCTACACTCTCGCGCACCCGCTTGGAAAGGTCACGGGTGTCGCCTCCCCTTCGGGGTAAATAAAACCGCGGCATTAGGGGCATCCCCTATGGAATCCGCCCCCACCTCGACAACACCGGCATCCGTGAGTGGCACAGGGCTGCGGCAAAACGCGAGTAAGCCTCTCGATGGTGTGCCACTCGCGGAACGCGCCGGGGTTGGTCGGCGTGCCTCGGGATCTCTTCGGAGACCGGTGTGGAGCGCGGCTGAAATGCCCCGTCTAGACTAGTTACCGATGAGTAAGTTCTTCGCCTCGGTGGATGAGGTGACCGGGCGCCTCGCCGAGGCCGGGTATCTGCCGTCCCTGGATATCGCCACCGCCGTGTTCCTCGCGGGTCATCTCGGCAAGCCACTGCTGATCGAGGGCCCGGCGGGCGTCGGCAAGACCGAGTTGGCGAAGGCCGTCGCCGCGGCGACCGCCTCCGACCTGGTGCGGCTGCAGTGCTACGAGGGCATCGATGAGGCGCGCGCCCTCTACGAGTGGAACCACGCCAAACAACTGCTGCGCATCACCGCCTCGGACGACGCAGGCTGGGACAGCACCCGCGACCACGTCTTCACCGAAGAGTTCCTTCTCGCGCGCCCCTTGTTGGCCGCCATCCGCAATCCGCGTTCCACCGTGCTGCTCATCGACGAACTCGACAAGGCCGACGTGGAGCTGGAGGGACTGCTGCTCGAGGTACTCGGCGACTTCCAGGTGAGCATCCCGGAACTCGGCACCGTCACCGCCGTCCGCAAGCCGTTCGCCATCGTGACCTCCAACGCCAACCGGGAGCTGTCCGAAGCGCTGAAGCGCCGCTGCCTGTATCTGCACATCGATTACCCGACGGCGGAATTGGAGCGGGCGATCGTCCGGATGAAGGTCCCGGAGCTGGACGAGGCGCTGGGTGAGCCGGTGGTGCGCGTGGTCGGGGCGCTGCGGCAGCTCTCGCTGCGAAAGGCTCCGTCGATCGCCGAAACCGTCGACTGGGCCAAGACTCTGGTCGCCCTCGGTGCGCGCAACATATCCGGCGGCGTGGTCCGCTCGACGCTCGGCGTTCTGTTGAAGTATCAATCCGACCATCGTCTGGCGATCGAGCGGCTCGGGCTCGATCTGGATGCCGAGCAAGGTGGGCGGTGAGATGAAGGTCGGGTTCGGTCGGATCGCCGCATCGGTCGCCATCGACGGCGCGGAGGTCGTCGTCGCGCTGTCGGCGCACGACCGGGTCACGTTCTCCGCCCCGGTCGATATCGCATCTCGCGCGCCCGGGACCGTCCTCAGCACAAAGTCCCCTGTCGCCGTGCGATTCCGGTATCCGACCGGTCCTCGGCATCGCAGCGGACCGGGGGGTCGACGGCTCGGGTCGATCGCGGGCTCTAGTCCGCGACCGCCCGCCCGGCCGCTGCGCAATCTCGCCTCGCATGCGGCCATCGATTCCTGCGGGGTTGCGAGGCACCGGGGTCAGCATGAGCATCGCTGAAGCGGGCCGCCGAGGCCCCGACTCGATGACCGATCGGCTCGTCGAGTTCGTCGGGCTGCTACGCGATCACGGTATCGACGCGGGGCCGAGTGAGACCATCGACGCGGCCGAGGCGATGGTCGCCCTGGGAATCGAGGATCGCGCTCGCCTGCGCTCCGGCATGGCGGCCTGCCTGCTACGCCGAAATGGTCAGCGCGCCGTGTTCGATCAACTCTTCGACCTCTACTTCCTGACCGCTCAGCAGCCGCAGCCCGTGGAGCCGTCGACACCCGAAACCGTCGAAGCACTGCGCGATCGTCTCGTTGCCGCACTGGCACAGGATGATTCGGGCTCGATCGCCGAACTGGCCCGCCAGGCGCTGACCGAACTCGGCGGCTACGGCGGCGCCGCGCAGTCTTCCGCGCCGGTCACCACCGCGTCGGGCGCAGGCTGGTCCTCCTACCTGACCATGAAAGCCCTTCGCCCCGAAGAACTCATCGATCGCATCGTCGCGGGCATGAACGGCTCGTCCCAGCTCGACGCCACCGTCCACACGATCGAAGCGAACCGCCGCCTCGCCGGCTTCCGTACCGCGGTCCAGACCGAGGCCCGGCTGCGCTCCGCACAACTGCGCGGCACCGAATACATCGCCCGCCGCGGCGTCGAATCCAGCACCGACCGAATCGATTTCCTCGGCGCCCGCGAACAGGACCTCGCCGAAATGCGCCGCCTGGTCCACCCGCTGGCCCGCAAACTCGCCACCCGGCTCGCCGTCCGCCGCCGCAAAGCGGTGCGCGGCCAGATCGATCTACGTCGCACCCTCCGCCGCTCCATGTCCACCGGAGGCGTCCCCATCGACCCGGTGCTGCGCGCCCGCAAACACGGCCGCCCCGACCTGGTGGTCCTCGCCGACATCTCCGGCTCGGTCACCGGCTTCGCCGAATTCACCCTCCACCTGATCCAGGCCCTGCAAGACCAGTTCAGCAAGGTCCGCAGCTTCGGCTTCGTCGACACCTGCGACGAGATCACTCACTTCTTCACCCCCGGCGAACCACCGACCCCAGGCACCGCCGCTCGAATCATCCGTTCCACCAAGGTCGCTCGCTTCGGCAGCTCCAACTACGGCGAAGCCTTCCAAGGCTTCCTCGACAACTACGCCGACGCCCTCGGGCCGCGTACGTCCGTCCTCATCCTCGGTGACGGGCGCACCAACCGCACGGACCCGAATCTCGCCGCCGTGCAGACGATCGCCGATCGAGCGAAGCACACCTACTGGCTGAATCCCGAGCCGTCTCGGTCGTGGTCGACGGGGGATTCCGCAGCCTATGTGTACGCGGAGTGCGTGACGATGCACGAGTGCCGGAACGTCAAGCAGTTGACCGAAGTCGTCGCGCGGCTGCTGCCTGCGTGAACCGGCTCGCGGAGACAGCGCCTTATCCGGATGTGACCGACTCGGTGGCTGTCGGGCCCAACTCGTGGACTACGGCGGCCGTCGCGGTGGCGACGACGTCGTCGACCCAGTCCGGAATGGGCACCGCGCCTGCGATGTACTCGCGAACCAGCCCGTAGGGAATCGCCTTGACCGCAGCGATCGCGATCGCCATGCGGTGCTCGTCGTCGGCGCCGAACTCCGCCGCCACGGCGGCGCGCAGCGCGTCGTTCATTCGGTCGTTGACCGCGGCGATGTCCGCGCGCAACTCGGCAGGGCCCACGTCCAGCAGCTCATCGCGCCGGAACATCTTCATCGCACGAGCTTCGGTGGGATGCTCGCGGCAGTACCGAGGCAGGTGCATCGCGGCGGCGAGCAGCGGGTCGGTTCCCGACAGCGCGGCGATGACTCCGGTCTGGAAGCGCCGGATCGAGCGCAGCCACAGTCGAGCGAGCAACTCTTCGCGGGAAGCGAAGCGCACGTATATCGAGCCGGTGGGGACGCCGGAGGCGGCACTGATCGCGGCGATGGTCGGTCTGGTCGTAGCCGGATCGGCGAGCAAGTCGCGCGCGGCGTCGAGGATCTGGTCATCGGTGAATCGCTGGGGTCTTGCCACGGGTGACAGCCTAGGGCAATGTTTAAGAATATGGATTCAAAAACAAGGGTCCCGCTGACGGGCGGTCTGCTCGCTTTCATCGGATCGGCACATACCGCGCTCGGTGGAGTCATCTGGGCGACCGGTCGTGAGCAGACCGAGCTCGCTTTCTGGTTCACCGCGTTCGGAGTCGCCGCCGTCGGCTTCGGTATCGCCGTGATCGAGACGGAGCGAACCCGCGGCTACGTACCAGTGCCGATCCTCTCGGCAATCGGCGTGTTGACCGCGTTCGGCCTCGTTTTCGAGCCGGTGTCCGGGTTTCTCACCGTCCTGGTACCGCTGGCCATCGGCGTCCGCGGATGGATACGGCATCGCCGCATCGCCGCGGTTCCGGCATAAGGTTCGACCACGTCGACCCTGCGTCCCGCCGTCGCGAGACTGACCTGAGGGCCGGCCTTCGGGTCGAGCTACGAGCCGACGCCGCCGATGTCGGGGCGGCCTTGGCCGAGCACGCCGCGCTGGATCGTGCCGCCGGTGGCCGGAACTCCTCGGTCGTGCACCGCGGTCCCGCTCGGGCGCAGGAAAGTTCCTGCGGCCAGGGCCACCGCGGCGCCGACCGCCGGATACACCAGTGCGTCGGCGTGGCGATACCAGAAGGTGGCGTAACGGCTGTCGGTGGTATCGCACAGGTCGTCGGTCGCCCGGGTGCTCGTCGTCTGGTCGACACAGATCCCGACGTAAATCGGCTGTGCGGTGTCGGTGGTCGGCGCGGTCGAGGTGATCCGGGGGGTGGTCGTCGTCGGTGGGGCGGTAGTGGTCATCGGCGGTGTCGTGCGGGTCGGGGGCTTCGAGGTGGTGGTGAAGACTGTGGTGACGATCGGCCGGGGAGCGGCGGTGCCACCAGCCCCGCATCCACTGGACACGAGCGCCATGGCCACCAGGGCGGGCACCGTGTACGAGACACGGCGCGACGCCATGACCCGCTTCTGCCGACGATCGCAGTCCGACGCGCCGCTCATGAATTCCCCTCCGCTTCATCCGGAACCACTGTCGCGAACCGCCCGATGCTAGCAGCGCGCCGGCGCGCGCACGATCGATCCGTGGTTCGTGAAATGCCAATTGCCGGAATGTTTTTCCCCGCTCGAACCCTAGGGATCGTTCCCATGGCGAAATACGCGCCGAATACGGGAGAACTCATCAACGCGGGGTGTGGGACGACGCACGAGTGCCGCTATCACGCGCGGTGACCGAGGTCATGGCGCGGCTGCCTGCGGGTGTCGCGAATACTCTGTGCGACGATTCGCATGGAAACGCACCGTCGATTGCCGTCGATACGAGCGACATTCCGATCGGCGAAAGGTCGCGGTGATCAAGCCCGGCATTCGCCCTCCCTTGCGCAGGGGCCCAGGCGGAGCACAGCAAATGTGACGAAGTGCAACCCTCGAACGTGATGCAGGTCATTGCCCGCGAAGGCGCGGCTGGGTGATGGTCGTCGATTCCTTGAATGAAACTGGCTGGAGATACCCGAATGGCCGACCACAATTTCGCCTACGACCTCACCTTGGACGAGGTGCGACGCCGCAGCGCCGTCGTCGCGGCGCTCGGTGACGACTGGGATCCGATCGCGGTGCTCGCCGAGGAAGATCTGGCCTACGACATGCTGTACTCGAATCTCGACGACGAACAGCAGCGTATCTACGAGGACCTTGTCCGAGCCGGAATCCTGCCGGATCGATCGACGGGCCGTATCGCCTCCGGCGAGGCGTGACCTGACCACCCCCGCTCGCCTACGTTCCATCGCGCTCATAGGTTCCAATCCTCAACTGTTGACGTCGTAGCACAGGAACCACTGGCCTACTTGTGTAAGTCGACAACCAGATCCGCGTGGGAAACCAGGTATGAGTTTGCGGGTGATCGATCGAGACCGGCTGTTGGCCGACTCGCCGGTGATCGACGAGATGGTTCGGCTGTTGGGCTGAGCGCGTTGTGCACTCGATCACTCGTTTTGATCGAAGAACTTGGTCACCTCGTCGATGGTGAACTGATTACGGAGGTTGCAAGCCGAGTTTTGGTTGGCGAAGAGACCAGGTTTGCGGAAGGCACGTTCTCGGCAGACGGTTCGTTGCCATCGGACTGGCAAGATCCATTCGCGGTAGTCCTCGTCGGGCCTGGGCTGGGCAATTGTGTGCCGATAATCCGCTGCCAGTTTCAGCTGGCGGAAGGGAGTGTCGACGCCGTCCACGGCTAGTGTCGCGCTGTCCGCGGGCTGCGCCTCGCCGACCACCTCGCCGAGGCCGACGTAACCAACCTTGGGGATGTAGGTGAAAATGCGTCCGCCTACCGGAACTTGTCGAAGGCTTCTCGAGTACCACTTGCCTCCGCCCGCCGACACGAAGCCGTACCGTTGCGCGTCGTCCCAATTCCGGCTGACGGGTTCCTCTCCGAAATTGACGTACCAGTCCTGGCCGTTCCATGGCGCTTGGCGCCGAGTCGAACTCGCGGTTTGACCCGCGCCTGCCACTGTGCTGCGGTCCAGCATCCACGTACGTGCGAGATAGGAGCGGCCGTCGTCCTCGTAATAGTCGAAGAACATCACATTGATCGGCACGTTGAAACCGGTGGCCAGATAGGTCACCAAACGTTCTGTTGTGTCGTCCATTTCGGCGGCGACGACGGCCATCGAATGTGCCGTGTTCAGCGACTCCGGCGCGCTGTCCGTACCGAAGTGAGAGGCGAAGGCCTCATCTAAGGACGGTTCATCCGTAGTTCCGCGATATTCACGGTATATGCGCCGGATGTCGTCGTCGGTGAGCGTCTGGACCCAGGACCCGTAGTCGAGCACTTGGGCGATGACGTCTCGTGGTGTGCGGTCCTTCTTGAGCTCGAGGACATACAGTCCGCCATCGACGTCCACGCCGAGCAGGTCGATCCGGCTGCCGTAGGCAGTAACCACCTGTCGGCCGATGATCATCACATCCGTTCCCAACATGGCTGGGTCGTTCTCGATGATTTCCTCCAGCCGCTGCTCGAGCGGCATCTTCGCTGGAACGATGCGGCGAGGCGATCCGTCGACCCGCCACAACCCGATCTGAACCCCCACAGCGACACCTGCCCCTCGTTCCATTCCCAGCGCTGACCTGCATGGCACAGAATACGAATCCCAGACTGCTCAGCACCGGACTTTGGCGATCTCGACCGCCCGCCCCTCACGCCGTGACAACTCACACGCCTCGGCGACGTAGAACGCTTCCAGGGCTTCGGCCGGAGTGCAGGGATTCTCGAGCCGCCCCGTAGCGACCTCGATGAACGCCGCCAGTTCCTCCGCATACGCCGGACGGAAGCGTTCCATGAACCCGGAATAGGGAGGATAGGGGGAGGGACTTCGGTCGGGTTCGACGGAAGTCAGCGGCGCGCGGTCGTCCAAACCGACGATGGCGTTTCCCTTGGAGCCCAACGCTTCCAGTCGTACGTCGTACCCCGCCCCGTTGTACCGGGTCAGTGACACAGTCGCCAGCGCCCCGTCATCCAGGCGCAGCAGTACTGCGCCCGTATCGACATCGTCGGCTTCGGCGAAGAACGCCTCGCCCCGGTTCGCCCCGAGCGCATATACCTCGACGATCTCACGCCCCGTCACCCAACGAATGATGTCGAAATCATGCACCCCGCAGTCGCGGAACAACCCGCCGGAGCGGGCGATGTATTCGGCGGGTGGTGGAGCCGGATCGAGGGTCGTCGCGCGCAACGTGTGCAGCCAGCCGAGCCGTCCGGAGCGGATCGCTTCGCGCGCCGCTCGGTAGCCGGCGTCGAAGCGGCGTTGGAAGCCGATCTGGACGGGGACCGGGGAGTTGCGGAGGTGGTCGACGACGGCCAGCGTGCCGGTGATGTCGGCGGCCACGGGCTTTTCGCAGAAGACGGGAATGCCCGCGTCGACAGCGCGGAGGATGAGTCCGGGATGGGAGTCGGTGGTGGTGGTGATGATCAGGCCGTCGAGGTCGGCGGCGAAGAGGGTGTCGAGGTCGGGGGCGAATTCGACGCCGAGGACGGCGGCGGTGGTGCGGGCGCGGTCGGCATCGGCATCGGCGACCAGCACGGTGGCGACGTTCGGGAGTTTCTTCAAAGTCTCGGCGTGGGAGGTTCCGATGCGGCCGGTTCCGGCGAGGCCCAGCGTGACGGCTCGGTGGGATGACATCGGCTCTCCTTATATTTGGAACGGTGGCGGGGCGCGGGGCCCGTGGTTCAGCGGGGAGCGGTCGTGGTGGAGCGGACGACGAGCGAAGGTTCCACCCGGCGGCGGGCCGGGGTGGTGCGGCCGTCGCGAAGGCGTTCGGCGAGCGCCTCGATCGCGAGGCGGCCCATCTGGGTGCGGGGCTGGTCGATGGTGGTCAGCGCGACGTGGCGCAGCGCGGCCAGCGAGGTGTTGTCGTAGCCGACCACCGACACGTCCTCTGGCACCCGCAGCCCCGCTTCCTCCAGCGCGGACATCGCCCCCACGGCGTTGAAGTCGTTGCCGCAGACCAGCGCGGTGGGGAAGTTGTCGCGGGAGAACAGGTTCAGCAGTTTGCGCACCGCGGCCGTGCCCGCGGAGTCGGTGTGCTCGCTCGCCACGACCATCGGTTCGAGGCCGTGGCGCCGCATGGCGGCGCGGTAGCCCTTGCGGCGGGGCGCGGAGGTGAAGGCTGCGCCGCCGTCCAGGTGCACGATGCGTCGATGCCCGAGGGAGACCAGATGATCGACGGCCAATCCGGTGCCGACCTCGCCGTCGTCGTTGACCGTGTCGATCTCGGCGACGGTGGAGGTGCGCGAGACCAGCACCAGCGGAGCCTGCTGCGCCGCTGCGCGAATGGCGGCGGCGGGCAGGATCGGTGACAGCAGGATGATGCCTCCCGGCCGGAAGGACAGCAGGCTTTCCAGCGCCGTGCGTTCGCGGGCGACGGTGCGCCTGCCGGTGTTGAGGATCAGTTCGAGGCCGCAGGCCTTGGCGGCGGCGTCCATGCTTTCGACGATGTCGGCGAAGAAGGCGTTGCGCAGGTCGGAGACCATGACGCCGACGATGTTGGAGGTCCGGCTGGCCAGCGAGCGCGCCATGATGTGCGGTCGGTAGCCGAGGTCTTCGGCCGCGTCGAGCACGGCTCGGCGGCGGTGCTCGCTGACCTTCGGAGAGTCGCGCATGACCAAGGAGACGAGGGCGCGGGAGACGCCGGCGCGGGCGGCGACGTCTTCCATGGTCGGTCGTGCCATGTCGCCTCCGTTCCGTCTTCGCAGGCATTTTCGGCTCGCACGATACAAGCTGCCCACGTGCTGATCAATAGAGCGCTCCAATCGGGGTTCAGGGTTGGCGTTTCGCGGCGCGGAAGCCCCATATTGCCTGGTGAGCGGGTTTCAGACGCTGCGCTGACGACGCTTGACACCCTATGACCTGCGTTACATAGTTGGAGCGCTCCAACAGAACGGACACCTCGACAGTCGAAGGTCGGAGAAGCACCGATGACCGAACCCCTGCACCCGCTGCGCGTCGCGGCCGCGCCGATCTCCTGGGGAGTCTGTGAGGTTCCCGGCTGGGGCCGTGTGCTCGACGCGCCCACCGTCTTGGCGGAGATGGCCGCACTCGGCCTGACCGCAACGGAACTCGGTCCTCCCGGCTATCTGCCGCGCGATCCGGGGGCGTCGCGCCGGTTGCTGGAAACCTTCGGGCTCAGGGCGGTCGGCGGGTTCCTCGCCGTGGTGCTGCACCGCGATCGGCACGGCGCCGTCGCACGCGCCGAGAACGTCGCCGCCCAGTTGGCCGCCGCGGGCGCGGAAGTTCTCGTGCTCGCCGCCGCGACGGGGTTGAGCGGGTACGACGCGCGCCCGCGACTCGACGGCTCCGAATGGCGCGCCTTGGTCGACACGGCCGCGGCGGTCCGCCGCGCGGCCGCCGCACACGGCTTGCGCACGGTGCTGCACCCGCATGTCGGCACCCATGTGGAGAGCGAGGCCGAGGTCGAGCGGTTCCTCGCCGATTCCGATCTCGACCTCTGCCTCGACACCGGGCACCTGCTCATCGGCGGCGCCGAGCCGGTCCGGCTCGCGCGACGGTACGCCGAGCGGATCGGGCACATCCATCTCAAAGACGTGCGCGGCGCGCTGGCCGATCAGGTGCGCGCCGGAGAACTGGACTACAGCGCGGCCGTGCGCCGCGGACTGTATGTGCCGCTTGGCGCCGGCGATGTCGATATCGCGGCACTTGTGCACACCGCGCAGACCGCAGGTTATGGGGGTTGGTACGTGCTGGAGCAGGACGCCGCGCTGCGGCCGGGCGAGTCGGCGCGGCAAGCGAGCGACGATGCCCAGCGCAGCCTGGGCCACCTCGCGGCCATCGCGCCGGCCACGGCGGGAATCTAGTGGAAGCGGCGACAACGATGACAACACCGCGCGACGTGACCGCGAGACGGCGGCGTTCGAGCCGATTGCTGCCGTGGATCGCCACGGCCGCCTTCCTGGCCGCGTGCAGCGGTCCCGGCGCCGACGCGCCCGCGCCCGCACAGACGCCGATCGCGGCCGGGACGGTGGAATCCGTCGCGGTGGTCACCCACGGCAGCCCCGGCGACGCGTTCTGGAACGTCGTCGAGAACGGCGCGCACAACGCGGGCAAGGATCTCGGCATCCGGGTGCAGTACAACGCCTCCGGCGATCCCGCGCAGCAGGCGAAGCTGATCGACAACGCGGTGGCGCAGGGCGTCGACGGGCTCGTCGTCTCGATGGCCAACCCGGAGGCGCTGCGGCCGTCGGTGGAAAAGGCCGTCGCAGCGGGCATTCCGGTGGTGACCATCAATTCCGGCGAGTCCGAGAGCGCGAAGTTCGGCGCGTTCGCCCATGTGGGACAGAGCGAATCGCTGGCAGGAGAGGCCGCGGGCAGGCGCCTCGCCGAGGCGCGACGCACCAAGATGCTGTGCGTCATCCACGAGGCGGGCAATATCGGCGCGAATCAACGCTGCGCGGGCGCGACCAAGGCGTTCGGCAACGCGACCACGTTGCAGGTGGACATCAACAATCCCACCGACGCGCAATCGAGGATCAAAGGCGCGCTGGAGGCCGATCGATCCATCGACGCGGTCCTGACGTTGAACTCGCAGGTCGCCGCGCGAGCGGTGGACGCGGTGCGGGAGGCCGGGTCGGCCGCGACTGTCGCCACCTTCGACCTGAATTCCGATGTGGTGGAGGCCCTCCGGGAGGGAAAGCTGCTGTTCGCGGTCGATCAGCAGCAGTACCAGCAAGGCTATCTGCCGATCGTGCTGCTGAAGCTCTATCGGACGAACCTGAACACCGTCGGAGGCGGCGCGCCGGTGCAGACCGGTCCCGGCTTCGTCGACAAGAGCAATGTGGATGCCGTCGCCGCGCTCGTCGCGCAGGGCACGCGCTGAGGGGGATGACATGATCGCTGCCACGACGACGACCGACCCGGTGCGAGATGCGGGCCGCGCACCGCTGCAACGCTTGGCGATGCGTCCGGAGATCGGCGCGGCGCTGGGCGCGCTACTGGTGTTCGTGTTCTTTTCCGTGGTCACCGACCGTTTCCTGAGCCCGCTCGGTGTCGCGACCTGGTTGGACGACGCCTCCACGCTGGGCATCATGGCGGTGGCCGTGGCGCTGCTGATGATCGGCGGCGAGTTCGACCTGTCGGCGGGCGTGATGACCGCGTCCACGGCGCTGGTCACCGCGCTGCTGGCGGTGCACGCCGGCTGGAACGTGTGGTTCGCGCTGCTCGCTTCGCTGGTGTTCGCGCTGGTCGTCGGCGCGTTCAACGGCTGGGTGGTGATGCGGACCGGGCTGCCCAGCTTCATCGTCACACTGGGCAGCTTCCTCGCCCTCCAGGGCCTGAACCTCGGTGTGACGCGACTGGTCACCTACACGGTGCAGGTGTCGGGCGTGCGGGGCGCGGACGGCTACCAGTCGGCGGGCTGGGTATTCGCCTCGACGCTCGACATCGGGGACGCGCACCTGCAGGCGTCGGTGGTCTGGTGGGTCGTGCTCACCGCGATCGCGGCGATTGTTCTGGTCCGCACCAGGTTCGGCAACTGGATCTTCGCCGTCGGCGGCGCGCTGCCCAGCGCCCGCGCGGTGGGGGTGCCCGTGGATCGCACCAAGATCCTGCTGTTCATGGGCACCGCGTTCGCCGCGTGGGTGGTCGGCTCCTGCAACATCCTGCGTTTCGCCGGCGTGCAGGCCAACCAGGGCGTCGGGCTGGAACTGCACTACATCATCGCCGCCGTGGTGGGCGGGTGCCTGCTCACCGGTGGCTTCGGCTCGGCGGTCGGGGCCGCCATCGGCGCGCTGATCTTCGGCATGGCGCGCCAAGGCATCGTCTTCGCCCGCTGGGACAGCGACTGGTTCATGCTGTTCCTCGGCGTGCTGCTGCTGGCGGCGGTGCTGGTCAACAACCGATTCCAGAAACGAGCCGAAAGGGTGCGCCGATGACTGCCCTCATCGAGGCCGTCGGCCTCGGCAAGAGCTACGGCGGCGTCGTCGCCCTACGCGAGGTGTCGACGGTGGTGAACGCGGGCGAGGTGACCTGTGTGCTCGGCGACAACGGCGCGGGCAAATCCACGCTGATCAAGATCCTCGCCGGGGTGCATCAGCACGACCGGGGCGAACTGCGCGTCGAGGGCGAAGCGGTGCGGTTCGCCTCGCCGCGGGCGGCGTTGGATCGCGGCATCGCGACGGTGTACCAGGATCTCGCGGTGGTGCCGCTGATGAGTGTGTGGCGCAACTTCGTGCTCGGCTCCGAGCCGACGTTCGGATTCGGCCCGTTCCGGCTGCTGGACCGCAAGAAGGGCGGCGCGATCGCCCGAACCGCGTTGACGGACATGGGCATCGAGATCCGCGACATGGAACAGCCGGTCGGCACCTTGTCCGGTGGGCAGCGTCAGTGCATCGCCATCGCGCGGGCGGTGCACTACGGCGCGAAGGTGCTGATCCTCGATGAGCCGACCGCGGCGCTGGGCGTGAAACAGGCCGGGGTGGTGTTGCAGTACGTCGTGCGGGCGCGCGAACGCGGGCTCGGCGTCGTGCTCATCACCCACAACCCGCACCACGCCTATCCGGTCGGCGACCGCTTCCTGCTTTTGCAGCGCGGCGCGACGCTCGGCTCATACGAGAAATCCGAGATCGACCTGCCCGAGTTGACCCGCCAGATGGCGGGCGGGGCGGAGCTGGAGGCGTTGCAGCACGAACTGCAGCGTGTGGTGACGCCGTGAACGCACAGACCGAGCTGGAGGCGTTGACCATCGGCCGCGTCGGGGTGGACCTCTATCCCGAACAAAGCGGGGTGGCATTGGCGCAGGTGCGCAGTTTCGCGAAGTTCCTGGGCGGCACCGCGACCAACGTCGCCGTCGCGGCTGCCCGGCTCGGCCGGCGTGCGGCGGTGCTGACCAAGGTGGGTCCCGACGGCTTCGGCGAGTTCGTGCGCACGGCGCTCGAGGACTTCGGCGTCTCGTCCCGTTACGTGACGACCGCGCCGGATCTGCAGACACCCGTCGTGTTCTGTGAACTCACGCCGCCGTCCGATCCACCGCTGCTGTTCTACCGTTCGCCGATTGCGCCGGATCTGACCATCACTCCGGACGAAGTGCCCTGGGACGTGGTGGATGCCGTGCCGCTGTTGTGGGTCACCGGTACCGGAGTGAGCGCGCAACCAGCACGCGGCACACAGCGGGAGATCTTGCTGCGGCGGGCGCGACGCGGGCATACGGTGCTCGATCTGGACTACCGGCCGATGTTCTGGCCGGATGTCGAAACCGCGCGGGCCGAGATCGGGTGGATGGTCGACCACGTGAACGTGGTGGTCGGCAACCGCGCGGAGGTCGAGGTGGCGGTGGGCACCGCCGACCCGGACACGGCGGCCGATCGACTGCTCGCGCGTGGCGTGCGCTTGGCGGTGATCAAGCAAGGCGGCGAGGGCGTACTGGTGGCCACTGCCGAGGAACGTTGGACGATGCCGCCGTGCCGCGTGGATGTGGTGTGCGGGCTCGGCGCTGGTGACGGTTTCGGCGGCGCGCTGATCCACGGCCTGCTCTCGGACTGGGAACCACGGCGCATCGCGGCTTACGCGAACGCGGCGGGCGCGCTGGTCGCCGCCCGTCTGGCCTGTGCGGACGCGATGCCGACCGGCGCGGAGATCGAGGAACTGCTGTGCGGTTGAGCTGGCGCGATGTCACCGGTCCCGGGCCGAGGACGGAGGAGGCGCGATGACACTGCATCGTCCGGAAGGCACCCTGCGCGATGACGGTGACCCGATCCTGCTGACTCCCGACGACGCCGGATGGACCTACGCCGGGCTACGGGTACTGCGGATTCGCGCGGGCGAGTCACGAACCCTCCGGACGGGTGAGTTCGAGGCGTTCGTCCTGCCGCTGTCCGGAGCGTGCGCGGTGCGCGTGGACGGCGCGACCTTCGCGCTGACCGGCCGGGCCTCGGTCTTCACCCGCGTGACGGATTTCGCCTATGTCCCGCGCGACGCCGAGGTGGAACTGATGGCCGAGGGCGGTGATCTGGAGGTCGCGCTCCCGATGGCCCGCTGCGGAAAGCGGCTGGAGCCGAGATACGGTCCAGCCGAGGCGGTTCCGGTGGAAGTGCGGGGCGCGGGAAGCGCGACGCGTCAGGTCACCAATTTCGGCATACCCGGTGCGTGGGAACACGCGGACAAACTCAACGCGTGCGAATTGCTCACCCCGGACGGCAATTGGTCGTCCTATCCGCCGCACAAGCACGACGAGGCGAGCGATTGCGAGGTCGTCAACGAGGAGATCTACTACTTCCGCATCGCCGGACGCGACGGGGTCACTCCGTCCCGCGAGGGGTTCGGCCTGCACCGCACATACACCGCCGACGGCACGGTGAACGAGAACGTCGTCGTCCGCGACGGCGACGTCTTCCTGATCCCGCGCGGTTATCACGGCCCGTGCGTCGCGGCGCCCGGCTACCCCATGTACTACCTCAACGTGCTGGCCGGTCCGGCGCCCGAGCGGTCGATGGCGTTCTGCGACGACCCAGCGCACGGTTGGGTGCGGGCGCGCTGGGACGACGAGCCGCTCGACCCGCGCTGTCCGGTTACCTCCCACGAAGGACGGATCGGATGAAGCTGACCACGGCGCAGGCGCTGGTGGCCTGGTCGATCGCCCAGCGCTCCGAGACGCTCGACGGCAGCGAGGTGCCGTTGTTCCCCGCCGTCTTCGCGATCTTCGGCCACGGCAACGTGCTCGGCCTCGGTACCGCGCTGCACGAGCGTCGCGCCGAACTCCCCGTCTGGCGCGGGCACACCGAAGAGGGGATGACGCTGGCCGCCGTCGGCTACGCCAAGGCCACCCACCGGCGTCAGGTCGGCATCGCGACCTCGTCGATCGGTCCAGGCGCACTCAACATGGTGACGGCGGCGGGCGTCGCGCACGCCAATCGCCTCCCGCTGCTGCTGCTTCCGGGTGACACCTTCACCGGACGCGCGCCCGACCCGGTGCTGCAGCAGGTCGAGCACTTCGGCGATCCGACGGTCACGGTCAACGACGCGTTCCGCGCGGTGAGCCGCTACTTCGACCGCATCACCCGCCCGGAACAGCTGATCGCCACGTTGCCGCAAGCGGCCAGGGTGCTCACGGATCCGGCCGATGCCGGTCCGGTCGTCCTGGCGCTGCCGCAGGACGTCCAAGCCGAGACCTACGACTTCCCCGACGCGCTCTTCGAGCCGGTGGTGCACCGTCTCACGCGGCCACGTCCCGACCACCGGGCACTTGCCGAGGCAGTCGCCGCACTGCGCGCCGCGCGCCGCCCGCTGCTGATCCTCGGCGGTGGTGTCCGGTATTCGGGCGCTGGACCTACCGTGCTGGACTTCGCGGAGCGCGTCGGCATGCCGATCGTCGAGACCACCGCGGGCCGCACTCTCGTGCCGCACGCGCATCCGCTGTACGCGGGACCGCTCGGCATCACCGGCTCGGCGTCGGCGAACGCGCTGGCGGCCGAAGCCGACCTGGTCCTCGCGGTCGGCACCCGATTGCAGGATTTCACCACCGCGTCCTGGACGATCTTCGCGCCGGACGTTCGCCTGGTCGCGATCAACGTGGCACGCTTCGACGCCGTCAAGCACGGCGCCCTCGCGGTGGTCGGCGACGCCGAGGCCACCGTGGGCGAGCTGGCCGGGCAGACGGGGGAGTGGCGAGTCGACGCCGAGTGGACCGCACGAGCCGCCGAACTGCGCGGCGCCTGGGACGCGCACATCGACCGGTTGCGCGCACCGACCCAGGGCGCGCCGAGCTACGCCCAGGTGGTGGGCGTCGTCAACGACTCGAGCGAACCGGGCGACTATGTGATGACGGCCTCCGGCGGCCTGCCCGGCGAACTCGTCGGCGGCTGGCGGGCGGCAGGCGGCGCGCCGACCATGGACGTGGAATACGGCTTCTCCTGCATGGGCTACGAGCTCGCGGGCGCGTGGGGCGCGGCCATGGCGCGCACCGACGGCGTGGTGACGACCCTGCTCGGGGACGGCTCGTATCTGATGCTGAATTCGGAACTGTTCTCCGCGGCGTTCGCCGGGCACCCATTCGTGGCGGTGGTCTGCGACAACGACGGCTATGCCGTGATCGCGAGGCTGCAAGAAGGGCAGGGCGGCGAACCGTTCAACAACTTCTATGCCGATTGCCGCACCGTGGGCGCGGGATCGCCCCGAGTCGATTTCGCCGCCCATGCCGCCGCTCTGGGGTGCGCCGCTTTCACCGCCACCGACCTCGACGAATTCCGGGACGCCTACCTGCGGGCGCGGGCGACGGCGATCGCCGAGCGGCGTCCCGCCGTGCTGGTCGTGCGGACGCTGCCGTCGGCGTGGACCGATGCCGGCGCGTGGTGGGAGGTCGGCGTGCCGGAGCAGCTGCCGGGCCGCGCCGCCTACGACGAGGCGAAACCGCGCCAGCTGCGCTATTCGCGCTCGTGAACAGAACTTAACGAACGGTGCGCCGGCCGCCCCACGGACCTAAGCTGAAGTCGGGGTCTGACCGTGGTACGCTGAAATGCGTTGCGGCGCAATCTAATTGGTAGCAAGACAGTATCAGTGTCGAGCCGCGTCGCGAATATAGCTCCCTACCGCCCGGGGCGGTGGCTCAGGTCGGTGGGGACATGCTCGCCGGGGAGGGCGGCGAGCGTTATCCGGCGAAAAGTGCGGGTACCCGACGGGTGGGCCCGGCAATGTCGTGCGATCGGGACCCGACCGAGCGTGGGAGGTGACAACCAGCCCGCCCCTGAGCGAGCGTTGCGAGGGTACTCGCGAAGAGCACCCTGGTGAGCGTTAGCTCACAGTTGGGGGCGGGAAACGTGAGTAATTCGTCGGATCATGGCATCGTTGATCTACGAGACCAGGGCATATCGATAACACCTACCTGGCTCGTCTACAGAAAGTATGAAATGGCTCAAGGCATTGTGAAGTGGTTCAACAGCGAGAAGGGCTTCGGCTTCATCGCACAAGACGGTGGGGGGCCCGACGTCTTCGTGCACTACTCGGCTGTGAGCGGCGCGGGTTTCCGGTCCCTCGATGAGGGGCAGCGCGTGGAGTTCGAGATCGGCCAGGGACAGAAGGGTCCGCAGGCCCAGGACGTCCGCGTTCTCTGATCGCGACTTGACTTTCGAAAGGCCCCGCACCGGGATGGTGCGGGGCCTTTCCGTTTGCGTGGAGCGCCGCACGCCTGGTGGCGGGCGAAGGCGGGGGCAGCGCACGGCTGGCTGGTTGTATTCTGCAAGCAGTAGTTGCCGACCGACGGGAGTGCCAGGATGCGGGAGGAGGGACGTTCGGGATGCCCGATCAACGCGACGATCGAGGTGATCGGCGATCGGTGGACGCTGCTCGTGCTGCGTGACGTGATGTTCGGCGATCGGCGGCACTTCCGCGAACTGCTCGCCGGATCGGAAGAGGGCATCGCCTCCAACATCCTGTCCGACCGGCTCAAGCGCCTGGTGGCGGCCGGGCTGCTCAGCCGCGCGGACACCAGGCCCGGCCAGAAGGCCGAATACCGGCTCACCGAACCGGCCATCCAACTGGTGCCGATCATGGCGCAACTCGGCGCGTGGGGTCTGCGGCACCGCCCTACCACCAAACGTCTCCGGGTGCGGGCGGAATTGCTCGAGGCGGGCGGGCCGCCACTGTGGGCGGAGTTCATGGATGAATTGCGCGAGAGTCACCTCGGCATACCGCGCCCGGACCCGGATCGTCCGACCGCCACGCAGCGACTCGTCCAGGCTTACGCCGACGCGGTCGCCGAGGACGGTCGGGCGGCCGTCTCGTAGTCGTCAGCCGGCCAGGGCCTCGGCTCGGAAGAACTCGGCGGTGATCGCACGGGCTCGGGTGAGGTCGCGCCCATTGGACTTGACGAAGAAGTCTGCCGCACAGGCGAATTCGGCGACAATGAACGCCGTTATCGGTGCGGGGACCGCTCCGCTGCCCATTTCGCGGGTCCGCGATTTCAGGTCGGTCAGCTCGGCCACCGCCGCCGACAGATCGGCGGGCAGATCGCACTGCCGTAACAGCGTGGGCAGATGCATCGGCGCCACCGCCGCCGAGGGATGTTCGCGCAGCCAGCGCAGCGCCATCGCGGGGCGCAGCGCGTAGAACACCTTCTTCAGCGATCCCGTGCGCTCGAACAGCGCCCACTGCTTGGCGCCCAGATGCAGATAGTGCCGGCCGACCCGATTGCGGTCGGCGACCTCGTCGGCCAGCGCGCGCAGTCGGTCGCGGAATCGCGGGTCGCCGCGATACACGATCGGCGACATCAGCCACTCGATGAGCACCGCGTTGCCGGCCACCAGCAACCGCAATGCCTTCGCCAGATCCCAGCCGTTCACGTCCAGCAGGCCCGCGAGGGGCGTCTCCACCACGTCGCGGGTGCGCCAAGGGGACAGGTAGGTATCCAGGGCGGCGACATAGACGAACCGGCAGTCGTAGTCCGAATCGGGCGACGGGAATCCCCAGGCGCGGCTACCGCTTTCGATCGCCAACCGGATCGACACCCGGTGCTCCAGCTCGACTCGGGCCAGCTCACGATCGATGGACCCGACCACCGCCGGGTCCATCGAATCCGGAATCGCGCGTAGAGACATGGACGCGATGGTAAGTGCCGGAGCGAGGTGTCGCAGCGGCATTTTCGTCCCTCAGGGCCTGCGCGCGCCGCCGAGCGCGGCGACGAATACGGCCATGATCGCAAGCGCCCCGCCCAGCCACGTGGCGGCGGCAACGCCCAGCGCGTCGGCCGCCAGGCCGCCGCTCAGCGATCCCAACGCGATGGCGGCATTGAAAACACCCGCGAAGAGGGCGGACGCGCCTTCCTTCGCGTGCGGGGACGCGGCGAAGACCCAGCTCTGCGTGCTCACCGAGACGCCGCCGTAGGACACGCCCCACACGATCATCAGCACGACGGCCCACGGCAGCGAGACGCCCAGCACGGGTAGGGCGATCGCGGCCGCGGCGAGAACCGAGCCGATCGCGATCAAGGTCCTGCGCGGCGCTCGTGCCGCCGCGGCTCCCGCGCCGAAATTACCCGCGACACCGGCGATCCCATAGACCAGCAGCAGCGCGCCGATCGTTTCCGCTTCGACGCCGGTCGCTTCCTCGAGCACGGGCCGCACGTAGGTGTAGGCGGCGAAGTGGCCGGTGACCAGGAACGCGACCACGAGCAGGGCGATCCGCAAGCCCGGCTGCCGTGTCGCCGCAATACGCCGCGCAAGGCCAAGGATTCCGTCGCGGGCAGCCGCGGCAGCAGGACCGCCAGGGCCGCGAGCACCACTACCGCCAGGCAGGCGGCGGCCACGAACGCGATCCGCCAGCCGGCGAGCGCGCCGAGGAACGTTCCCGCCGGAATGCCGAGCACCGAGGCGACCGCGACGCCGGAGAAGACGAGCGAGGTCGCCGCGGTGACCGAGCGCGCGGGCACCAGCCGCGCCGCCAGACTCGCCGCGATCGCCCATACCCCGCCCATGCCGACGCCGACCAGCACCCGTGCCCCGATCAGCACGCCGAAGCTCGGCGCCGCGGCGGCACCGAGATTGCCGAGCGCGAGCACCGCCAGCAAGCCGCACAGCACCACCTTGCGCTCGGCTCGGCGCAGCGCGGCGGTGACCGAGGGCGCCGACAGCGCGGCGACCAGACCCGTGACCGTCAACGCGAGACCGGCGCGGCCTTCGCTCACCCGCAGCGCCGAGCCGATCGGAGTGAGCAGGCCGACCGGCAGCATCTCGGCGGTGACCACCGTGAACGTGCTCGCCGTCACCGCGCCGACGCCGAGCCACCCGCGCAGCACCGAAACCGGCTGCGGCGCATCGACTTGCTGAACCTGTGTCATGTCCTCCAGCCAACGGCTCGTGGCGAGGGGAAACAACGACGAAGGTCTCATAGTTCTATGAGCTGGACTCATCGACCGTGGAAGGGAAGCTGATGGGTGGGCTGGAGGTCCGCGAGCTGGAAGCGTTCCTCGCGCTCGCGGAGGAACTGCATTTCGGACGGGCCGGCGCCCGGCTGTATGTGTCACAGAGCCGGGTGAGCCAGCTGCTGCGTTCCCTGGAGCGGCGCATCGGCGGGCAACTGGTGGAACGGACCAGCCGCACCGTCCGGTTGACGCCGCTCGGCGCGGCCTTCCTCGCCGAACTGCGGCCCGCGTACGCGGCGTTGCGCGCGACGGTCGACGAGGCTCGCGCCGCCGCCCGGGGTGCCCACGGGAGCTTGCGCGTCGGGTTCCAAGGCGCGGGCAACGATCACCTGATGGCCGCGGTCGCGTTGTTCCAGCAGTGGCACCCGGGCTGCTCGGCAGAACTGGTCGAGATACCGCTCGCCGATCCGTTCGGTGCGGTGCGGCGCAACGAGGTCGACGCCGCCGTCGTGTTGCTGCCGATGGGCGAGGGTGATCTGGTGCTCGGCTCGGTGTTCGCGGGGCAGCAGCAGACTCTCGCGGTCGCCAGTTCCCATCCGCTCGCGGGCCGGGCCGAGCTGTCGGTGGAGGAACTCGCCGCTGTCGCGTTGATCGGAGTGCGCGCGCCCGCGCCGGAGTACTGGCGCAGGGCCCAAGCGCTCGACGTCACACCGGGCGGGCGAAGGGTGTGCTCCGGGCCGGAGGTCGGCACGTTGGAAGAAGGTCTCGCCGCGGTGGCGGCTGGGCGTGGGGCGATGTTGCTGTGCCATCCCACCGCGGAGTCACACCGCAGACGGCCCGTGCGCTTCGTGCCGGTCACCGGGATCGCCGAGTCCCGCCTCGGGGTGGTGTGGCACCGGTATCGCGAGACCCCGCGGGTACGTGCGTTCTCCCGCGCGGTAGCAGCCACGAAGCCTGCCGAAGATGTGCGATCGGTCACCATCGGGGCGCACTGACGATTGGTCAGCGTGGTGTCGCGCGAATGGGTGAACAGCGCCGCCGATGTGGCGTAACAATTTCGTCAGCTGGTCGGTTCAGGTATTGGAAACTTATTTGCTGTCTCTATCGAAGCTGGGGTGAAATCGCTCCGTGCCCCCCATTTTTGCGGGCCGCGAAATTCGTCCGCATCGCTCCCTGTGTGCCATCTCGGCGGATCTATTAGCAAAGGAAAATAAGAGGTCCATTCAGCGCGTTGACCTGGGCAGACGGCGAGATGTGCAGCTCGCGAGCGTCACATGGCGTGCGTGTGGTCACAATCTTTTCATTTTGTGGTCTGCATCACCAATTTATCGAATTCCGTAACTGACGCTGTCCCTGCGCCGACATGCCGCATGTCAGCCAGTTCGACTGGAAAGTTTCGAGGAAGAGGTATTTCCATGATCCCCGTTATCATCGACACCGGTAGCGCTGCCCTGAACGGTCTTTTCGACACCCTCGGCGCCGCGTTGCACGGTCTTGTCGACACCTTGTGGACGGGTTCTTTCGGCGGCCGCTGACCGACGTAACGGTCGAACAGCTCCGACCGGGTCGCACGCCGACCGATGGCGTGACCGAGCGGGCCCCCGCACCCGAGGGTGTGGGGGCCCGCCGCCGAGCGCTGCAACGCCGGAGCTCGGGCTGGCCGTGTGCCGCGACGCGGGAGGACGGGATCAACCGTGCGCCGCGACGGCGGAGATCCGGGCGAGTTCTGCCGCGAGCCGGGCCGGGTGGGTCAGTTGCGGGTAGTGGCCCGCGCCCTCGATCGAAACCCGTTCCCGCGCGGTCGTGCCGGTGACCGGGTCGGCGGAACCGGCGATGATCCGCACCGGCACCTCGACCCTTTCGAGCAAGGTACGCAGCTCTTCGCGCCGCGCGGGGGCACTCGCCTCCTGTAGTGCGGCGACTGTTCGGCTCGCGACGCCGCGCCTGCGCAGGTTCGCCGCCGCGCTCGCGATCGCGTCGCTCTCTGGCACCCCGAGCCGTCGCGCCAGTGCCGCCGCCGAGATCCGGCGCATCGACGCGGTCGCGAGTGGCGAGCGCAGCAGCCGCCCCGACCGCGGCTGCAAGAACGCGGGCGCGACCAGCACCACGCCGGAAACCTTCTCGGGATGCCGCGCCGCGTACCGCAGCACCGGCCCGCAGCCGAGCGAATGGCCGACCAAAACCGGACGCGAGCGCACCGAAGCGAGCAACGTGGGCAGCGCCGCGTCGCGATCCCCGGGCGCCGAACGGCCGAGGCCGGGCAGGTCAACGACCAGGCTGGGCCCGTCCAGCTCCGCGCGCACCGCGTTCCAGGACTCGCCGTCCAGCGGAAGGCCGTGCAGCAGAACATAAGCCGGACGAACGCGTTCGCCGCTCACCCAGATGCCGTCGGTGAAACCGGCGGTCGGGTCGTCGGCCGCCGCGCCGAATCGCGTGGCCACCAGATGGTCGGCCCAGCCGAGCAGGGTGGCTTCGGTCGGCGGCATGGTGAGCCCGGCGCGGCGCGCCACCTCTTGTGCCGCCGAGGTGTCGTAGCGGTCGTCGGCGATGAAGCTCAGCGTCTCCGGATCGGCGCCGGTCAGGGCGGGTGGAAGCTTCGAGATGACGCCGACCGGGATCGAGAACCGGGGTGCGCGGACGCCGAGGTGATCCGCCAGCAGCCGAATCAGGCCGGGCAGCACGGGAGTCCGCTCGTCGAGCACCGTGTAGGACCGGCCCGCGGTATCGGGCAGCGTGGGCAGGCTGATCAAGAAATCCGTGAAGTAGTCCAGATCCACGATCGGCACAAAGGTGTCGGGCCCGCCGGGGAGCGCAGGAAGTCGCCCGTTCCACAGATCCTCGACGACGCTCGCCAGCCCGATGTATTGGCCGGGGCCGATCACGCTGCTCGGGTTCGCGACGGTCAGCGCGACGCCTTGTTCGGCCGCCCGCCGGCGCAGCAGCGGATCCGATTCGAACTTCGACGCCCCGTACGCGCCGTTCTCGTAGTGCTGTTCCTCGGATTCCTCGACGGTGATCCGATACCCGGTGATGTGCACGACGCGTCGCAGATCGGGCAGGGCGGCGGCCCACTCGAGCACGCGCAGCGCCCCGGTGACGTTCACCGCGTACGCGTCGTCGGCCGCGAGCCCGAAGGCGAAGCGGGCCGCGCAGTTGTACACGTCGCGAACGCCGGACGCATCGAAGTCGGCGGGCAGGCCGAGGTCCGGCGCGGTCACGTCGCAAGGAATGATCTCCAGCCCGCGCTCGTCCACGCCCTGTCTGCTCAACCATCCGGTGAGGCGCTGCTCGCTGCCCGCCCGCAGCGCGGCGGTGACGGAATGCCCCTGCTGGAGCAGGCGGGCGACGGCGTTGCGACCGAGGAACCCGGCGGCTCCGAAAACGATGCTGTCGGACATGTCAATCTCCTTACTAGACCGGTCTACATATTTTGTGGACACGAGAAAGCCATTGGCTGAGCGCCGTGTTCGGGGCTCAGATCATGGCGCGCAGAGTGCGTTCGACGCGTTCCAAGGGCGCACGGCTGCGCTGCGCACGGGCCAGCAGCAGTGCCCCCTCGACCATCGCCAGCACCGCGGCCGCCAGATCGTCCGCGTCGTCGCGGCCATCGGCGCGAAGCCGGATCCGCAGCGCCTGCTCCCACGCCGCGTACGCGGCGGCGCACTCGGCCTGAATGGGGTCGTTCGCCGCCGCCACGTCCAGGGCGACCGTGGCGACCGGGCAGCCCTGTTGCCAGCCGGATGCCTCCAGTCGGTCGCCGAACGCTCGCAGCAGCCTGCTCGCGGCCGCGGCGGCGTCACCCGGCTCGATCGTGTCGATCATCGCCGTGATCTCCTTGCCTGCCTGTGCGATCGCCGCGGCGACCAATTCGTCTTTGCCGCCGGGGAAATGGAAATACAGCGACCCGCGCGGCGCGCCGCTGGCCGCCAGGATCTGGTTCAGTCCCGCGCCGTAGTAGCCGTGCCGCTCCACCAGCGTGCGCGCCGCGTCGACGAGTTTGCCGCGAGTCTCGGTGCCTTTGACGCCCATGCGGTGACTGTAGACCGGTCTTCATATTTTTGCCAGCGCCGGGACTGACGACGGCCGCCTACCAGGTGGTAGCCGGGCCGGAAATCGCGCGCACTAAGCTGGTCGGCGGTAATTGCCGACCACATCCCCAGGAGTACTCCACGTGAGCCAAGCAGGCCGTCCTGTAGTTCTGATCGCCGACAAGCTCGCCCAGTCGACCGTCGACGCGCTCGGTGACGGTGTCGAGGTCCGGTGGGTCGACGGACCGGACCGCCCGGCCCTGCTGGCCGCGGTGCCCGAGGCCGACGCGCTGCTGGTGCGGTCGGCGACCACGGTCGACGCCGAGGTCCTGGAAGCCGGGAAGAACCTGAAGATCGTCGCCCGCGCCGGCGTCGGCCTGGACAACGTCGACGTGCCCGCCGCCACCGAGCGCGGCGTCATGGTCGTGAACGCGCCGACCTCCAACATCCACACCGCCGCCGAGCACGCCGTCACCCTGCTGCTCGCGGCCGCCCGCCAGATCCCCGCGGCCGACGCGACCCTGCGCGAGCGCACCTGGCAGCGCAGCAAGTTCAACGGCGTCGAGATCTTCGACAAGACCGTCGGCGTCATCGGACTCGGCCGCATCGGCCAGCTGTTCGCCGCCCGCCTGGCCGCCTTCGAAACCAAGATCGTCGCCTACGACCCGTACGTGTCGCCCGCGCGCGCCGCGCAGCTGGGTATCGAGCTGCTCACCCTGGACGAGCTGCTCGAGCGCGCCGACCTGATCTCGATCCACCTGCCGAAGACCCCGGAGACCAAGGGCCTGATCGGCAAGGAGGCCATCGCCAAGACCAAGCCGGGCGTGATCATCGTCAACGCCGCCCGCGGTGGCCTGGTCGACGAGGCCGCCCTGGCCGAGGCCATCAAGTCCGGCCATGTGCGCGCCGCGGGCCTGGACGTGTTCGAGACCGAGCCGTGCACCGACAGCCCGCTGTTCGACCTGCCGCAGGTCGTGGTGACCCCGCACCTGGGCGCATCCACCTCCGAGGCTCAGGACCGCGCGGGCACCGACGTCGCCAAGTCGGTGCTGCTGGCGCTGGCCGGTGAGTTCGTGCCCGGCGCGGTGAACGTCACCGGTGGCGCCGTCGGCGAAGAGGTCGCCCCCTGGCTGGACATCGTCCGCAAGCAGGGCGCCCTGCTCGGCGCGCTGTCCAACGAGCTGCCGGTCAGCGTGGAGGTGCAGGTGCGCGGCGAGCTGGCCGCGCAGGAGGTCGGCGTGCTGGAGCTGTCCGCGCTGCGCGGCATCTTCTCCGCGCTGGTCGAGGACCAGGTCACCTTCGTCAACGCGCCCGCGCTGGCCAAGGAGCGGGGCATCACCGCCGAGGTCACCACCGCCACCGAGAGCCCGAGCCACCGCAGCGTCGTCGACCTGCGCGCCGTGTTCGGCGACGGCAGCACCCTGAACGTGGCGGGCACGCTGACCGAGCCGCAGCTGGTGGAGAAGATCGTCAACATCAACGGCCGTAACTACGACATGCGCGCCGAGGGCCTCAATCTGGCCATCCTGAACTACGAGGACCGGCCGGGCGCGCTGGGCAAGATCGGCACCAAGCTCGGCGAGGCCGAGGTCGACATCCTGGCCGCGCAGCTGACCCAGGACATCGACAAGGAAGGCGCCACCGTGGTGTTGCGCGTGGCCCGCGAGGTGCCCGCCGACGTGCAGGCCGCGATCGCCGAGGCCGTGGGCGCGGCCAAGGTCGTCCAGGTCGACCTGTCCTGATCCGATCCGGGGCAACGCGCCCCGGTGCCCGCGGAACCGGCGCCGCGCACGAAGCACTCGTGCGCGGCGCCGGTCTCTTCACCCGCGTGCGGAGCCGCGTCGTCCGCGCGCCCGATGCTCGGCGACCCGGCCGCGCCGAGTAGCGTGACGGTGCTGCGGTCACCCGGCCGGAATGTCGCGCGCATGCCGACGGTCGCCTCATGGCCGCACGGTGCGGCGGCCGCGACCGGCAATATCGAACGGAGCATTTGTCATGAAACTTGCTGTCATCCCGGGCGACGGGATCGGGCCCGAGGTCATCGCCGAGGCGCTCAAGGTGCTCGACGCGGTCGTGCCCGGCGTGGAGAAGACCGAGTACGACCTCGGTGCGCGCCGCTACCACGCGACCGGCGAGATCCTGCCGGATTCGGTGCTGCCCGAGCTGAAGCAGCACGACGCGATCCTGCTCGGCGCGATCGGCGATCCGTCGGTGCCCAGCGGCGTGCTCGAACGCGGCCTGTTGCTGCGCACCCGGTTCGCGCTGGACCACCACGTGAACCTGCGGCCGTCCAAGCTGTTCCCCGGCGTGACCAGCCCGCTGGCGGGCAACCCCGACATCGACTTCGTCGTCGTGCGTGAGGGCACCGAGGGCCCCTACACCGGCACCGGCGGCGCGATCCGGGTCGGCACCCCGCACGAGGTGGCGACCGAGGTCAGCACCAACACCCGCTTCGGCATCGAGCGCGTGGTGCGCTACGCCTTCGCCAAGGCGCAGGCCCGGCGCAAGCACCTGACGCTGGTGCACAAGAACAACGTGCTCACCTTCGCCGGCTCGCTCTGGCAGCGCACCGTGGACCAGGTCGCGGCCGAGTTCCCCGAGGTCACAACGGCTTACCAGCACATCGACGCCGCGACCATCCACATGGTCAACGATCCGGGCCGGTTCGACGTGATCGTCACCGACAATCTCTTCGGCGACATCATCACCGATCTGGCCGCCGCCGTGAGCGGTGGCATCGGCCTGGCCGCCAGCGGCAACATCGACGCGTCCGGCGCCAACCCGAGCATGTTCGAGCCGGTGCACGGCAGCGCCCCCGACATCGCGGGCCAGTCCAAGGCCGACCCGACCGCGGCGATCCTGTCGGTCGCCCTGCTGCTGAACCACCTGGGCAACGCGGAGGCAGCCGCGCGCATCGAGTCGGCGGTCGCGAAGGACCTCGAGTCGCGTTCCGGCGCGGCGTCGACCGTGGAAATCGGCGACCGCATCGCGGCCACGCTCTGACACCGTCACACCGGAAGGTCCCGCTGCCACTGGGCAACGGGACCTTCCTGCGTTCGGGCCGGCACCTGATCGTGCTTGCCCTGGATTATGCGGCCTTCGGCGGTGACGGCATCGTTCGCCAGAGGGTTCAGGTAATCCAATCGTTCGACGCGCGAACCTAGTCGGGGTCGCGGGGAACCAGCGGAACCGCCGCGACGGCCGAAACCGCGGCCAGAAGGAAAGCCGCGGGGAAGCCGCTGGCGGTGATGAGCGCGCCGAACACGGGCGGGACCGCGGCCATGGCCAGGTTCTGCCCGGTGTTCTGGATGCCGAGACCCCGGCCGCTCCAGTACGGCCCCGCGATCTCGGCGACCGCGGTGAAGGCCAAGCCGTTGTCGGAGACGGTGATCACGGACGCGGCGATCAGCAGCGGAATGGCCGCCCACCACCAGTGGGTCGACGCGGTCAGCGCCAGCGCGGCCATCGACAGCACCGCGGCGACGGCCACCGTGCGCAGCGGGCCCATCCGGCTGCCGACCCGGTCCGACCACGCGCCCGCGCCGATGCGGCCCAGTGCGCCCAGGATCTGCGTGACGGTCACCAGCGCACCCGCGGCGGCCAGCGACCAGCCGACGTCGCGGTGCAACCACAGCAGCGCGAACGTCCACACGGTGCCCTGCGGGACGACGAGCAGCACCGAGACCAGATGGATGCGCCACAGCGTCGCGTTGTCGCGATAGGGATTGGCGCGCAACGCCGGATCGGCGGCCGCCCGGTCAGGGCGCGGCGGGTCGACGATGCCCGCCAGGCAACCCATGGCCGCCACACCCGCCATGAGCGCGGGAACGAGAATCGCCGCGGGCACGCCGTGGGCGGAGGCGACGGCCGGAATCGCCAGCGCGCCGACGCCGACGCCCAGCGGCTGCGCGGTCTGTCTGATGCCCATCGCCAGCCCGCGCCGCTGCGGCGGGAACCAGCCGACGATCACCCGGCCGCTCGCGCCGTTGGTGCTGGCCGCGCCGACGCCGCCGAGGAACAGCAGCGCGCCCAGGGCGATGTCGTTCGTCGTCGCGGCCGCGGCGCAGCCGGCCGCCAGCATCAGCAGCGGGCCGCCGACCAGCACCTTGCGTTCGCCGATCCGGTCGACCAGATAGCCCCACGCGATCAGGGTGCACACCAGGCCGACGGTGGGCATCGCCACCAGCAGGCCTGCCGTCGCCAGCGGCATGCCCCGGTCGGTCAGCGCGGGCAGCAGGAACGGGACGCCGTGGATGAAAACCGCGCTGGAGGCCTGGGCGAACACGCCGAGACCGAGCATGGACCAGCGCCGAACCTCGTCGATCTGCGTAACGGTCGCCATCGACCTCACCTCGAAATCTCATTATTTGGGATTCAATTCCCACTTTGTGAACTTCGCTGCTCACGGTACACCCGGTGGGGGCTCGATTCGACGGTTGTGGCTGTCGGACTGCTCACAGGCGCGCCGTCGCCGGACCGGGGCGGAATCCGTACCACCCGGTCGGGCGCGTTCGAGCAGGTGGCGGCGGGTCGATAGACTCCGGGAATGCGTCTAGGTCGAGTTGCCAGTCCCGATGGAGTCGCCTTCGTCAGCATCGAAGGCGACGGAAGCGACAGCGTGGCCAAGGAGATCGCGGAACACCCGTTCGGCACACCGACGTTCACCGGGCGGAGCTGGCCCCTGGCCGACGTGCGGCTGCTCGCGCCGATCCTGGCCAGCAAGGTGGTCTGCATCGGCAAGAACTACGCCGCCCACGCCGCCGAGATGGGCGGTCCCGCCCCCGCCGACCCGGTGATCTTCCTCAAGCCGAACACCGCGATCGTGGGGCCGAACGCCCCGATCACCCTGCCGCCCAGCTCGTCTCAGGTCGATTACGAAGGGGAGTTGGCGATCGTCATCGGCCGTCCCTGCAAGGACGTGCCCGCCGCCCGCGCGCTGGACGTGGTGCTGGGTTACACCGCCGCCAACGACGTCACCGCCCGCGACCAGCAGCGCCACGACGGCCAGTGGACCAGGGGCAAGGGCTACGACACCTTCTGCCCGCTGGGTCCGTGGATCGAAACGTCCTTGGACCCTTCGGATCTGGAGATCGTCACCGAACTCGACGGCGAAGTGCGCCAGCGCAGCCGCACTTCGCTTCTGCTGCACGACATCCCGAAGCTCATCGAGTGGATCACCACCGTGATGACGCTGCTGCCCGGTGACGTCATCCTCACCGGCACTCCCGAGGGCGTCGGCCCGATGCGCGAGGGCCAGCAGGTGTCGGTGACCGTCGAAGGCATCGGCACCCTCACCAATCCCGTTGCCGCCAAACGCTGATCGAAAGAGAGCCATGACTGAAGTACGGGTCCGATTCTGCCCGTCACCGACCGGAACACCGCACGTCGGCCTGATCCGGACGGCGCTGTTCAACTGGGCCTACGCCCGCCACCACGGTGGCACATTCGTCTTTCGAATCGAAGACACCGATGCCGCACGGGATTCCGAGGAATCCTACCTGGCGATAATCGACGCGCTGCGCTGGCTCGGCCTCACTTGGGACGAGGGCCCCGAGGTCGGCGGGCCTTACGCGCCATATCGCCAGTCGCAGCGAAAAGAACTGCACCAGGACGTTGTCCGGCGTTTGCTGGAGGCGGGGGAGGCGTACGAATCGTTCTCCACGCCGGAGGAAGTCGAGGCCCGCCATCGCGCCGCCGGGCGCGATCCCAAGCTCGGTTACGACAACTACGATCGCGACCTGACCCCCGAGCAGATCGAGGCCTACCGGGCCGAGGGCCGCCCCGCCGTGGTCCGGCTGCGGATGCCGGACGAAGACCTGTCCTGGCACGATCTGGTGCGCGGGGAGACCGTCTTCAAGGCGGGCAGCGTCCCGGACTTCGCGCTCACCCGAGGCAACGGCCAGCCGCTGTACACGCTGGTCAACCCGGTCGACGACGCCTTGATGCGGATCACCCACGTGTTGCGCGGCGAGGACCTGCTCTCCTCCACGCCGCGCCAGCTCGCGCTGTACGCCGCGCTGCGCCGGATCGGGGTCGCCGAATTCACTCCCGAGTTCGGTCACCTGCCGTTCGTGATGGGTCAGGGCAACAAGAAGTTGTCCAAGCGTGATCCGGAGTCGAATCTGTTCGCCCATCGCGACCGCGGGTTCATCCCCGAGGGTTTGCTGAATTATCTCGCGCTACTCGGCTGGGGACTGTCCGAGGACCGTGACGTGTTCTCCATGGCGGAGATGGTCGAGGCCTTCGACATTTCGAAAGTGAATTCGAATCCGGCCCGTTTCGATCAGAAGAAGGCGGACGCGCTCAACGCCGAGCACATCCGATTGCTGGCGCCGGGTGATTTCGCCCACCGGCTGCGGGAGTATCTCACCGGACAAGGCCATATCGGCGCCGAAATCGATGAGCGGGTGTTCGCCGCGGCGGCGGAACTCGTGCAGACCAGGATTGTCGTGTTGTCCGACGCTTGGGACCTTCTGCGTTTCTTGTTCGCGCCCGCGGAAGAGTTCGCGATCGACCCCGCCGCCGGAGCCAAGAATCTGGGTCCCGACGCGACCGAGGTATTGCAGGCCGCTATTACCGCGGTGGAGCCGTTGACCGAGTGGACCACCGAGGCGATCGAAGCGGCGCTGAAAAAGGCGCTGATCGATGATCTCGGGCTGAAACCGCGCAAAGCCTTCGCCCCGGTCCGGGTCGCGGTCACCGGATCGCATATCAGCCCGCCGCTGTACGAATCCCTGGAACTGCTCGGCCGCGACCTCACCCTGGACCGGCTGCGCGCGGCGGTGGACTGGAAGGAGGCGGCCCAGGCCGGCTCACAAGGCTGAAAATATGGCTTTGACCAGGCGATTTGTAGTTAACCCGTAGCCGTTTGGTACTCTTCTTCTCGGCCCGGAACACGGTCTCGAGTCACCCAGACGCGAGACGGAAAGACCTGGTCATTGGGGTATGGTGTAATTGGCAACACAGCTGATTCTGGTTCAGCCATTCTAGGTTCGAGTCCTGGTACCCCAGCGGAGAGTGTTGGAAGACTTCGGTTCGCGGCCGAAATCACTCAGCACCTGGCGATTTGGTCGCCGGGCCTCGGCCAGATAAGCTAGCCGAGCCTCCTGATCGAAAGATCAACCATGGCGCTCCTCGCGACAGCGAGAAGCAGTCCTGGCCCCGTCGTCTAGCGGCCTAGGACGCCGCCCTCTCAAGGCGGTAGCGCGGGTTCGAATCCCGTCGGGGCTACACGAGTGAAAGGCCCATGCTCATGGAGCATGGGCCTTTCTCGTTTCGCGGTGTCTTGTGGGGGTGCAACCCCACACCCCGCCCGGAGAGCTTCGCCCCCGGACCCCCGGCGAGGGCTTCGCCCCGCCTGGCGGTGGTCCGGTGCGGTTGTCGGGTGCGGATCTGGGCGTTGCCCGCATGGGAGCGCCCTTCCCGAGTTTGCCTTCGCCGCGTCGGCTAGCGGTCATCGGCTGTACTGGCTGCTGTGTGTTGTATCTCGCCCAGGCGCTCCGCTCGGGTGTGTCCCAGGCCGAACGCGCCGACCGCCGGGTGACGCCGGGCGCGGTGGGGCCGACCAGCCGCGCCGCGACGGCGGCGGTGCGGCGCAGCATTCGGGTTGTGCGGATGAGTCGATGTCACCGGCCGCGATCCGGAAGCGTCGGCCCCCTGCCGGGTGTGCCTACCGCCCTCGGTTCCGCTCGCCGACATGAGATGGCCCTCTGAATGACGCGGTCGCGGGGGAGCGGCAAGAGAAAGGCCCTCCAGCGATCTTGCTGGAGGGCCTGCGGGGACTGTGCGGACTTATCCGCTCTTGCGCCGGAATTCCCGCTTGTGGCCGACCGCGGACTGCGCCGCGGACGCCTTCGACCGTCCGTCGAGGTGGTCGGCCGCGCGGGCGTTCTGCTGGTTCTTGCGCTCCAGTGCTTCCCGGAACTTGCGCTTCACCTCGTCGGCGCCATGGGACTTACCCGAATCCGCCATCGCTGCTCCTCGTCGTCGCGGCCGCGCGGCGCGTCCTCGCGGGCGGCGCTGCCCGGCCGATTGCTGTCGAACACCCGACGCTAGCCCGTGCGGGTGGTTGTGTCAGTTGGTTTTCGGGCGCGTCGCGCTACCCGAGCACGCTCGGTCAGTCCAGCGGCTGCGCGGTGGTGCCGCCGAGCGGCATCGCCGGGAGTCCGAGTTTGCGGTGATCCCAGCTGCGCGTGCGCTCGGGCACCACGCGCACGGCGACCCGCTTGTGCAGCATGGCCTCCACCATCGGCCGCAGCTCCTCGCTGTAGGGGCCGGTGTAGCGCTCCCACACGCTCACGCCGACGGCGAAGAGTTTCTCGGCGTCCTCGACGATCTCGGCGCGGCCCTCGATCGACACGCCTCTGAGCTGGTCGTAGGTGTCGCCCTCCTCGATCATGCAGGTGACCCTGGGATCGCGGCGCATGTTCACGGCCTTCTGCGATTTGGCCTTGGTCTCGAACCACATCTCGCCGTCGATGAGCGCGTACCACATGGCGGTCAGGTGCGGCGTGCCCTTCGGGCCGATGGTCGCCAGCGTCGCGATCCGGCTGCGCCGCAGGAACTCGGTGATTTCGGTGTCGGACATCACGATCTGTGCCCGTTGGTTGACTCCCATGGGCCAACTGTAGAGAGTCCGGACTGAAACGTGTTACAGACGCTTGTGCAGGGCCTCGGCCGCCGCGACCAGATCCGCCGCCCACCGGGCGCCCGGCCTGCGGCCCATCCGATCGATCGGTCCCGACACCGACACCGCCGCGATCACCGTGCCCCCGGCGTCGCGCACCGGCGCCGAGACGCTGGCCACGCCGGCCGCGCGTTCGGCCGCGCTCTGCGCCCACCCGCGCTTGCGCACCTCGGCCAGCGCGCGCTCGCCGAACACCGCGTCGGCCAGGATGGTGCGCTGCAGTTCCGGGTCGGCCCACGCCAGCAGTACTTTGGCCGCCGAGCCCGCGGTCAGCGGCAGCCGCGCCCCGATCGGCACGGTGTCGCGCAGTCCGACGGGAGGTTCCAGCGCCGCGACGCAGACGCGGGCGTTGCCGTCGCGGCAGTACAGCTGGACGCTCTCGCCGGTGATCTCGCGCAACCGGGGAAGAATGGCCGACGCCGCCTCGAGCAGCGGGTCGTTGGCGCTGGTCGCGAGTTCGGCGAGGGCTGGACCCGGCCGCCAGGTGCCGTTGCTGTCGCGCGCGAGCAAGCGGTGCACCTCCAAGCCGACGGCGAGACGGTGTGCGGTGGCGCGGGGCAGGCCGGTGCGCGCGCACAGCTCGTTGAGACCCGAGGGATGCTCGGCTACGGCGTAGAGGACCGCCACTGCTTTGTCGAGGACGCCGATGCCGCTATGCTGTCTCATAGAACGATACTAGCGTCTCGGATGTTGAGAAATCCACCTTCGTGGATCCCTTCTCTCAGCGTTCGGACCAGGCGCAGCTATCCCAACTTGTGCAACCGTCGCCGCATCGGTGTCCAGATCGCGGAACGGCTGCTTCGTCCGAAAGGTGATCGACAATGGCCGAACCGCGCACGCTGGCCGAGAAGGTATGGGACCAGCATGTCGTCGCTCGCGGGGAGGGCGAGGGTGCCTCGCGCGAACCGGACCTGATCTACATCGACCTGCATCTGGTCCACGAGGTGACCAGCCCGCAGGCCTTCGACGGGCTGCGCGCGGCGGGCAGGGCGGTGCGGCGGCCCGACCTCACGATCGCGACCGAGGACCACAACGTCCCGACGATCGATATCGACAAGCCGATCGCCGACCCGATTTCGCGCACCCAGGTGGAGACGCTGCGGCGCAACTGCGCGGAATTCGGTGTGCGGCTGCACCCGATGGGCGACCTTGACCAGGGCATCGTGCACGTGGTCGGGCCGCAGCTGGGCCTGACCCAGCCGGGCATGACCGTGGTCTGCGGCGACAGCCACACCTCCACGCACGGCGCGTTCGGCGCGCTGGCGATGGGCATCGGCACCTCCGAGGTCGAGCATGTGCTTGCCACCCAGACCCTCTCGCTGCGCCCGTTCAAGACGATGGCGATCACCGTGGACGGCGTCATGCCCCCCGGCGTCACGAGCAAGGACCTGATCCTGGCCGTCATCGCGAAGATCGGCACCGGCGGCGGCCAGGGCTACGTCCTGGAGTACCGCGGCGAGGCCATCAGGGCCATGTCGATGGAGGCCCGAATGACGATCTGCAACATGTCCATCGAAGCGGGCGCGCGGGCCGGCATGATCGCGCCGGACGAGACCACCTACGAATTCCTCAAAGGGCGGCCGCACGCGCCGCAGGGAGCCGACTGGGACGCCGCGGTGGCCGCCTGGGAGGCGCTGAAGACCGACGAGGGCGCCGTTTTCGACGCCGAAGTGCACATCGACGCCTCCGCGCTCACCCCGTTCGTCACCTGGGGCACCAATCCGGGTCAGGGCGCCCCGCTGGGCGAGGCCGTGCCCGATCCCGCCACCATCGCCGACGAGGTGGCCAGGGAGTCGGCGGAGAAAGCTCTGCGTTACATGGACTTGGAGCCGGGTACTCCGCTTCGACAAGTGCCGATCGACACCGTATTCGTCGGCTCCTGCACCAACGGACGCATTGAAGATTTGCGTGCGGTGGCCGGGATTTTGAAGGGACGACATGTCGCCGACGGGGTGCGAATGCTGGTTGTACCGGGGTCGATGCGGGTTCGCGCGCAGGCGGAAAAAGAAGGACTCGGGGAGATTTTCACCGCGGCCGGCGCCGAATGGCGGCAAGCGGGCTGTTCAATGTGCCTGGGAATGAATCCGGACCAGCTGGAGCCGGGCCAGCGTTGTGCGTCCACCTCGAACCGCAACTTCGAGGGCAGGCAGGGCAAAGGCGGCCGTACGCACCTGGTTTCTCCTCTCGTGGCGGCCGCGACGGCGGTCCGCGGAACACTGTCGTCGCCTGCGGATCTGGACTGACCGCCCCCGATTCCCTCAATCAAACCCAGGAGATTCGTTATGGAAGCCTTCACTGTGCACAAGGGCATCGGGGTGCCGCTGCGCCGCTCCAATGTCGATACCGATCAGATCATCCCGGCGGTCTACCTCAAGCGGGTGACGCGGACCGGATTCGAGGACGGCTTGTTCGCCGCATGGCGGACCGATCCCGACTTCATTCTGAACATCCCGCCTTACAACAGGGGTAGTGTCTTGGTGGCGGGTCCGGATTTCGGTACCGGATCGTCACGTGAGCACGCTGTTTGGGCGCTGTCGGACTACGGCTTTCGGGTGGTCATCTCATCCCGGTTCGCCGACATCTTCCGCGGCAATGCGGGCAAGGGCGGTCTGGTCGCCGCTCAGATGTCACAGAACGATGTCGAAATGCTCTGGAAGTTGCTCGAGGAACAGCCCGGCTTGGAATTGGTTGTGGACCTCGAGGCGCGCACGGTGACGGCCGCAACCGTCGTGTTGCCGTTCGATATTGATGACTACACCAGGTGGCGTCTGCTGGAGGGATTGGATGACATCGGGCTGACGCTGCGCCGGGAGGACGCGATCGCCCGGTTCGAAAAGGCAAGGCCAACATGGAAACCCACTACCCTGCCAGCACATATTTCGCAGACGTAATCACCCCCGCCGGTTAGCTGGGCAGCCGGAGTTGTGGTAGCTGGACGTGTGCTAAACCACATGAATTTTGGCGTGGCACATAGACTCTTGCCCAAAGTGGGTTTACCGTGGTACCTAGTCGGTCCGACGACGGGCCATTAGTCTGCGGAGGATTCAATGAACAAGGCGGAACTGATCGACGTTCTGACCGAAAAGTTGGGTACGGACAGGCGCACGGCCACCGCGGCAGTCGAGCATGTGGTCGACACCATCGTGCGCGCGGTGCACAAGGGTCAGAGCGTCACCATCACCGGTTTCGGTGTGTTCGAACAGCGTAAGCGTGCGGCTCGCGTCGCACGGAACCCGCGTACCGGCGAAACCGTGAAGGTCAAGCCCACTTCGGTGCCCGCGTTCCGCCCCGGAGCCCAGTTCAAGGCGGTGATCGCGGGTAAGCAGAAACTGGCCGCGACCGGGCCCGCCGTCAAGCGCGGGGTGAATGCGCCGGTGTCGGCGAAGAAGGCGGCGGCCAAGAAGACGGCGGCCAAGAAGACCGCCGCCAAGAAGTCGACGCCGACCAAGGCGCCCGCCAAGACCACGGCCCGCAAGGCCGCTGCCAAGGCCCCGGCCAAGAGCACCGCGCGCAAGACGACCGCTACCAAGACCGCTGCGAAGAAGGCGCCCGCGAAGAAGACCGCGGTCGCGAAGAAGGCTCCGGCCAAGAAGACGGCCACCAAGGCCACGGCGGCCAAGAAGTCCACCACCACCGCCGCCAAGAAGACCACCGCGAAGAAGACCGCGGCCAAGAAGGCCCCGGCTCGCGGCGCCCGCTGATCTCGAGCCACCGCCGGATCGGCGCTGAATGCGTGGCCCCACGACTGGGCCCATTCGCCTCAACGTCGAGACGGCCCCGGGAGACACCCGGGGCCGTTTTCGGCTGTCCGCCTACCGAGAACTCACGGCCGTGGCCGCCGCTCGGCGCCCGCCGACCCGCGCGGTGACGCGGAAGGTTCCGGTCTAATCGGACCGCACCACGTAGGCTGACAGCGATCGATCCAGATGGTCGGCGGCCACCAGGCGATGGCCGACGAACGACAGCACCCACACACTGCCCTTGCGATTGCGCGCCGACGGCAGCGCGATCCCGTCGCGTTCGGCCAGCCATCCCAGCAGATCGGGGATCACTTTGCCTTGACTGCAGACCACGCGAATGGCGTTGTCCGACACCAGGGCTCGAAAACGTTCCCGGGCCTGGTCCGGGTTTTCGGCGTACCCGGATTCGGAAAGCAATGGCTCCTCGATGATTTCGACACCGAGCTTCTCCGCCAGCGGCGCCACGGACTGCACGCAACGCAGCGGGGGAGCCGAGTAGACCTCGGATGCGCCGAATGCCAACAGATTCGACGTGAGGGCCTGCGCCTGCGCCTCGCCGTCGCGGTCGAGCGGACGCTGATCGTCCGGACCGTTGAAGCGGTCCCTGCGGCCCGCTTTGGCATGCCGGACCAACAGCACGGTCTGGGTACGCGCGGGCAGCCGGGTGAAGGCGCGCACCACCTGCCGGTCCATCGGATACGACAGTTGGTCCATCACCCGATCCAGCGGATGCCAGCTGAGCACGTCCACCTCGGAGTTGACCGTGAATTCCCCGCCCACCTGTTCGGCGGCCCAATAGTCGACCCGCTTCAGCTTGCGATGACCGGGGATCGGGTAGGTCACGTGGCCGAGGTAGCGGCCGAGCCTGCTCTCCAGCCCGGTTTCCTCCCTGACCTCGCGGACCGCGGCCAGCACCGGCGTCTCACCAGGGTCGAGCTTGCCCTTCGGCAGCGACCAGTCCTCGTACTTGGGACGGTGGACGAGGGCGATCTCGATCGCACCCGTGGACGACTCACGCCACAGCACCGCTCCCGCGGCGTGGATATTGGCGGTGACGCGGGGATCCCAGAAGGGGCCCCCTTCCTGCTCGAACCCCGTTTTGGCGTTCACTGCTGATCTGGCCTCCGCAGCCGCATCAAGAACTCCTGATGATCTCTGATCTTGTCCCCGTCGCCGGAGGTGCCCGGCGACGCCCGCCACGTGCCGTCCGGTTGCAGCACCCAGCAGCGCGTGGTCGGCGACAGGGCCGAGTCGAAGACCCCGCCGAGTTGTTCGGTCAACCGCGGATCCTTCACCTGCGCCATCACCTCGACCCGGCGATCGAGGTTGCGGTGCATCATGTCGGCGCTGCCGATCCAGTACTGGTCCTGCGCCTGGAAGTGCATGATGCGGGAATGCTCCAGGAACCGGCCGAGGATGGAGCGCACCTCGATGTTCTCGCTCATGCCCGGCACGCCGGGGCGAAGGCCGCAGATGCCGCGCACCACGATCTGCACCGGCACGCCGGCTTGGGAGGCCCGGTACAGCGCATCGATGACCTCTTCGTCGACGATGGCGTTGGCCTTCATCCGGATTCGGGCGTCCTGCCCCTGACCCGCCAGCTCGGTCTCGCGCTGGATGCGCTCGATGATGCCGGAGCGCACGCTGTGCGGGGCGACGAGCAGATTGCGGTAGTTCTCCTTGCGCGAGTAACCGGTCAGCGAATTGAACAGGTCGGTCAGATCGGCGCCGATATCCGGTGCGGCGGTGAGCAATCCGACGTCCTCGTAGAGGCGGGCGGTCTTCGGGTTGTAGTTGCCGGTGCCGATGTGGCAGTAGCGCCGGATGGTGGCGCCCTCGCGGCGGACCACCAGGCAGGTCTTGCAGTGGGTCTTCAGGCCGATGAGGCCGTACACCACGTGCACGCCGGCCTGTTCCAGCGCGCGGGCCCACTTGATATTGGCCTGCTCGTCGAAGCGCGCCTTGATCTCGACCAAGGCGACGACCTGCTTGCCCGCCTCGGCGGCGTCGATGAGCGCGTTGACGATCGGGGAGTCGCCGGAGGTGCGGTAGAGCGTCTGCTTGATGGCGAGCACCTGCGGGTCCGCAGCGGCCTGTTCGATGAATCGCTGCACGCTGGTGGAGAACGAGTCGTACGGATGGTGCACCAGCACATCGCCCTCGCGCAGGGCGGCGAAGACATTGCGCGGCGTCTCACGCTCGCCGAAGGCGGGCGGCGTCGCCGGGACGTACGGGGTGTCCTTCAGGTTCGGCCGGTCGACGCCGTACACCTGCCAGAGGCAGGACAGGTCGAGCAGGCCGGGCACCTGGATGACGTCACCGGGATCGACGTCCAGCTCGCGCAGGAGCAGATCGAGCATGTGCTCGGTCATGTCGTCGGACACTTCCAGTCGCACCGGCGAACCGAACCGCCGCCGCGCCAGTTCCCGCTCCAGCGCTTGCAGCAGGTCCTCGTCGCGATCCTCGTCGACCTCGAAGTCGGCGTTGCGGGTGATCCGGAACGAGTGGTGCTCGACCACGTCCATGCCGGGGAACAGCAGGTCGAGGTGCGCGGCGATGAGCGCTTCCATCGGCAGGAAAGCGGCGATCGGGGAGCCGGATTCGGTGCGGCGCACGCGGACGAACCGATCGACGTTGTCGGGGACCTTGACGCGGGCGAAGTGCTCGCCGCCGGTCGCGGAATCCTTGACCGTGACCGCGAGGTTGAGGCTCAGACCGCTGATGTAGGGGAAGGGGTGCGCGGGGTCGACCGCGAGCGGGGTGAGGACCGGGAAGACCTGATCCTGGAAGTAGCCGGACAGGCGCAGGCGTTCGTCCTCGTCCAGATCGCTCCAGTCGATGATCGCGATGCCCTCCGCGGTCAGCGCGGGCAGCACGCTGTCGAGGAAGACGCGGGCATGCCGCACCGCGATCTCCTGGGTGCGCGTGGCGATCAATTCCAACTGCTCGCCGGGGGAGCGGCCGTCGGCCGAGCGCACCAGCAGGCCGGTCTCGGCACGGCGTTTCAACCCGGCCACCCGCACCATGTAGAACTCGTCGAGATTCGACGCGAAGATCGCCAGAAACTTCGCACGCTCCAGCAACGGCAGCGACTCGTCCTCGGCGAGGGCGAGCACGCGGGCGTTGAAGTCGAGCCAGCTCAATTCGCGATTGAGGTAGCGATCGCGGGGCAACCGCACCGCCGACGAGTCGGCCGACAGGGGTGTCGCCGCTGGGGGTGGCGTGGGAAGCAACGGCTGCTGCTTGACGGTTTCCGTATCGCTCACGCCAACGATCATCCCCTACCGGAGAGGTCATGTGCATCCCGCGACCGGGATCGTCATGTGTCTCACGCCACCATGGCGACCGGCTAGCACACGTGTGGAACGGGTTCGTGAACGCCGCCCGGCCAGCCGATGTCGTGCAGGACAGCACGCGTCGCGTTTCCGGCCCCGAGGGCCACCGCGCGGTCGAGGTCGGCGGGGGTGTCGACGTCCAGGCGCAGGCCCGGCCAGTCCCCGGCGAGATCGACCGCGCCCGCGTCGATATGGCTGCGTGCCGAGCCAGGGCCGAAACGGGGATCGAGCGCGGCGACCGGGTCGCGGACCACCAGCGCGGCGGTGCCGCTGCCCTCGTGATCGATCACGATCGAGCGCAGTCCGCGCGGGGCGGCGGCGAGCATGTCCGACAGTTCTTCCGGGCGCAGCGCGGGCAGATCGGCTTGCAACGCGAGCAGATCGATCGGGCCGTGCGCGCCGCGCAGCGCGGCGGCGGTGGCGGCGAGCGCGGTGTTGAGCCCGTCGGCGTGCTGCTGACGCGGTTCCGGGTGGACTTCGGCGCCGAGCGTGCGGGCCAGATCGGCGACGGCGGGGTCGGGCGTGACCACGGTGACCGACACGACCTCGCCGACCGCGGCGGTGGCGGTCACGGTGTCGGCGAGCATCGCCAGCACCAGCCGGGCCCGGTGCTCCGGGCGCAGCCGGTCGGCCAGTCGGCTCTTGGCCCGATCGAGGCTCTTGACCGCGATCACGGCATGCACGGCGTGCGGGCGCATGCGGGCAATCCTTCCATGGCATATTGGGCTGATGACGAGGGCGGCTGTGCTGGGCGCGGGATCGTGGGGCACCGCGTTCGCGAAGGTGTTGGCGGAGGCGGGAACCGAGGTCACGATCTGGGCCAGGCGGCCGGAGGTCGCCGCGACGCTGGCCTCCGAACATCGCAATCCCGATTACCTGTCGGATATTCCGCTGCCGCCGGTCGCGGCCACCCACGACCCGGCGGTGGCGCTGGAGGGAGCCGACATCGTCGTGCTGGCGGTGCCGTCGCAATCGCTGCGGGCCAACCTCGCGGAATGGAAGGGATTGATCCCCGGCGACGCCACGCTGCTGAGCCTGGCGAAAGGCATCGAGACCGGCACGCTGCTGCGGATGAGCGAGGTGATCGCGGAGGTCAGCGGCGCGGATGCGAGCCGGATCGCGGTGCTGTCCGGGCCGAACCTGGCGCGCGAGATCGCGGTGGGCCAGCCCGCCGCGACCGTGGTCGCCTGCTCGGACAACGAGCGCGCGGTCGCGGTGCAGCACGCCTGCGCGACCGGATACTTCCGGCCCTATACCAACACCGATGTGGTCGGCTGCGAAATCGGCGGCGCCTGCAAGAACGTCATCGCGCTCGCCTGCGGTATCGCGTCGGGGATGGGTCTGGGCGACAACTCGATCGCCAGCCTGATCACCCGAGGGCTGGCGGAGATCATCCGGCTCGGGGTGGCCCTCGGCGCGGAGCCGGTGACGCTCGCGGGCCTGGCCGGAGTCGGCGATCTGGTCGCCACCTGTACTTCCCCGTTGTCGCGCAACCGGTCGTTCGGTCATGTGCTCGGCGCGGGCGGTTCCATGGACGCTGCCCAGTCGGCGACTCATGGCCAAGTCGCCGAGGGTGTGAAGTCCTGCACATCGGTGCGCGCGCTGGCCGAGCGGCACGGTGTCGAGATGCCGCTGACCACCGCGGTGCATCAGGTCTGTCACGAAGGGCTCTCCGTGCGCGAAGCCGTCGGCAACCTGCTCGGGCGGCGGATGAAGCCGGAGTGATCCCGGCTCGCCGTGGCGGGAGTGTCCGGGACGGTCAGCGGTGGGATCGCGTTCCGAAACGGGTACGGTTCGGGGCATGACGAACCGGATCAGGGTGGCTGTGGTGTTCGGCGGGCGCAGCAACGAGCACGCCGTGTCCTGCGTATCGGCCGGCAGCGTGCTGCGCCACCTGGATCAGGAGAAGTACGAGGTCGTGCCGATCGGCATCACCGCGGAGGGTCGCTGGGTGCTGGGCGGTTCGGACGTGGCCGCGCTCGGCATCCACGATCGCGCCCTGCCCTCGGTGGACGCCACCGGCACGGCACTGACACTAGCCGCGGACCCCAGCCGCTCGGGGGCGCTGATCGCGCTGGACGATCCCGGCGCGGCGCTCGGTTCGGTCGACGTGGTGTTCCCGATCCTGCACGGACCGTTCGGTGAGGACGGCACCTTGCAAGGAATGCTGGAACTCGCCGGAATCCCCTATGTCGGCCCCGGCGTACTGGCCAGCGCGGCGGGCATGGACAAGGAATTCACCAAGAAACTGCTCGCGGCGGAGGGGCTGCCGGTCGGCACCCAGGTGGTGTTGCGGCCCGGCGACGCGACGGTCGGCGAGGAGGACCGGCAGCGCTTGGGCCTGCCGGTGTTCGTCAAACCGGCGCGCGGCGGATCCTCGATCGGCATCACCCGCGTCACCGACTGGAACGAGCTGGACGCGGCCATCGCCGCCGCACGCGCGCACGACCCGAAGGTGATCGTCGAAGCGGGGATCGTCGGACGCGAGGTGGAGTGCGGGGTGCTGGAATTCCCGGACGGCCGGGTCGAGGCGAGCGTGGTCGCGGAGATCCGGATGCCGGAGACCGGCGTCACCACCGACGGCCCCGGGTTCTACGACTTCGACACCAAGTACCTCGACGACGTCTGCGAATTCGACGTCCCCGCGAAACTGGACGACGAGGTGTCCGACCGGATCCGGGAATTGGCCGTGCGCGCGTTCCGGGCCCTCGACTGCCAGGGCTTGGCGCGGGTGGATTTCTTCGTCACCGAGCAAGGGCCGGTGATCAACGAGATCAACACGATGCCGGGATTCACCGCGATCTCCATGTACCCGCGCATGTGGGAGGCCACCGGCATCGATTACGCCGCGCTCGTCTCCACCCTCATCGAAACCGCGCTCGTCCGCGGCACCGGTCTGCGCTAGGGCGCGGCGGCGCGGTAGCGATCCGGCGAGCAATCACCGGGTGCCCGGCCAGTTATCGGCGATACGTGGAATCGGGCGGGACCGCGCGGAGTCCTCGGGAGATCAGTACGAGCTCCCGCAGCGCATCGGACATCTTTCGTCGGCTGCGACCCGGGGCCCGACGGTTGCTGAAGAATCGCCACTCGAAATCTCCGGATGATCGGGCGGACGCGGGAAACGCGATCCCGCGCGCGACGTCCGCGGCATGCTCGACATCCACGCCGGGACCGGGCAGCGAGCGCTGCGCGAGGCGCGTCAGTTGGGCAGCGGTCCCGGGTCGATCGGCTGGGGCGGAAGGTTGGCGGTGATGGTGTCGGAGACTTCTTGCAGCGGGGTCGGACCCGATCCGTCGGGGACGGTGAGCGCGACGTAGGTCCCCCGGTCGACGGCGAACCACGTGCTCGCTTCGGCGGCCTGGTCGCGGACCTCGAACCACTGCACGCCGTTCACGACCTGCAGCGGCGAAGCGCGGTTGAACTCCAGCGGGCGATCCAGCCCGCAGCGCAGCACGATCGGGTCGCCGCCTTCGGCGCGCTGCCACGCGCGGGTGGCCGGTGGAGCGGGTTCGACCAGGGTCGATTTCGTGAACTCGCCCAGGTCCGCAGGCAGGGCGGGCAGCAGGGCGGCGCAGGCCGGGCCCTCCGCCGCCGGAGCAGGGACGGGGCCGAGCACCAGCGGTTCCCGCTCGACGGGCGCCCGGCGCGCGAGCACGGCGGCCACGAGCACCGCGACGACCAGCACGACCGGAAGCGCCACCGCCGTGGCGATGAGCGCGGGCGGGTACTGGTGTGCCCGGGCCGGCGCGGGTTCGCTGTCCGGCTCGGCGACGCCGGCTTTCTCGCTGTCCGCGCTCTTCGCGGCGGAGGCGGCAGCGGTCTGCGTGTCATCGTCCGCGCCGCTCGAGGACGAGGGCTCCCTCGGGGCGTTCCCCGGGTCCGTCGCATCGGTGTGTTCGTGCCCGGGCTCCGCCGAATCACGGTCCGACGAATCCGCCGCCATGCTCACCGATCCTTTCTTCCTCGCGCGTCGGCGCTGGTCGCCGCCCCCGCCGCAGGGCGAGGGGCCGGGTGGTACTCGAGTGCCTCCGAAAGGGTACCGTCGGGCTCGTTCCAGCAAGCAGCGCGCCGGAAAGGATCGGTCATCAGCGCCAGCAGGGCCCCGAGGACAGTGCGTGAACTGGGCGAGTTCGCGCTGATCGAGCGCATCAACGCGGGCCGCGTGCAGGCACCGGGTGTCCTGCTCGGCCCCGGCGACGACGCGGCGCTGGTCGCGGCGCCGGACGGCCGGTTCGTGGTCACCACCGACATGCTCGTGCAGGACCGGCACTTCCGGCTGGACTGGTCCGGTCCCGAGGACGTCGGCCGCAAGGCGATCGCGCAGAACGCCGCCGACGTGGTGGCCATGGGGGCGACGCCGACCGCGTTCGTCGTAGCGCTCGGCTGCCCGGCCGACACCCCGCTCGAGGTGATCGACGGCCTCGCCGACGGCATGTGGGCCGAAGCCGCAAGGGCGGGGGCGTCCATCGCGGGCGGCGACCTGGTTCGCAGCCGTGAACTGGTCGTCTCCGTCACCGCCTTCGGCGATCCCGGCCGCGGCGCGCCGGTCACCCGGGCGGGAGCGCGCGTGGGCGATGTCGTCGCGGTGGCGGGCCGCCTCGGCTGGTCGGCCGCTGGACTGGCCGCCTTCACCGCCGGAGCGACCGGACCCGAAGTCGCGGAAGCCCTTGCGGCGCATCGTGTTCCGCAACCGCCGTACGCGCTCGTGCTGGACGCGCTGGGACGCGGGCGACAGGGAGGAAAGAAACTTTCTATAGCGCAGCGCATTTCGCCTGCCGAGACCGATGCCCCCGATATCGGCCTGCACGCGCTGACCGATGTGTCCGACGGGCTGCTCGCGGATCTGGGTCACATCGCGTCGTCCTCGGGTGTCGCCATCGACCTGGATTCGGCCGCCCTGCGCGACCCGGCGCTGGAATCCGTCGCGGCCCTGCTGGAAGCCGATGCGGCGCAATGGATCCTGACCGGCGGCGAGGACCATGCGTTCGCGGGCGTCTGGGCGCCGGGCCGCGCGCTACCGCCCGGATGGGTCGCGATCGGGCGGGTTGTGGCCGGTCGCGGGCTCACCGTCGACGGTGTGGCGCAGACCGGCGACGGCGGGTGGGAATCGTTCCGTGGGGCGGACTCGTCATCCGGCGACCGGCCACGCTAAGTTGTGCGGTCATGGGCGCGAAACCACTGTCGGAAATCATGGATCCGGGATGGGCGAAGGCACTCGAGCCGGTGGCGGATCGGATTGCCGCCATGGGCGAATTCCTTCGTGCCGAGAACGCCGCCGGCCGTGGCTACCTGCCCTCGGGTGACAACGTCCTTCGGGCCTTCCAGCGTCCGTTCGACGCGGTGCGCGTGCTCGTCGTCGGCCAGGATCCGTATCCCACGCCGGGCCACCCGATGGGACTGAGTTTCTCCGTCGCGCCGGACGTTTCGCCGATCCCGCGCAGCCTGGCCAACATCTTCGCCGAATACAGCAAGGATCTCGGTCACCCGACGCCGTCCTGCGGCGATCTGAGCCCGTGGTCGGATCAGGGAGTCCTGATGCTGAACCGCGTGCTCACCGTGTCGCCCGGCAAGCCGGCCTCACATCGCGGCAAGGGGTGGGAGGCGGTCACCGAGCAGGCGATCCGCGCCTTGGTCGCCAGGGACGAGCCGTTGGTCGCGATCCTGTGGGGCCGCGACGCGGCGACGCTCAAACCGCTGCTGACCGAAGCCGAGGTGCCCTACATCGAGTCCGCGCATCCGTCGCCGCTGTCGGCGTCTCGTGGATTCTTCGGTTCCCGCCCCTTCTCGCGAGTGAACGAATTGCTCGACGAACTGGGGGCCGAACCGGTTGACTGGCGCCTGCCCTGAATCGGGCGTCTGTGTGTGATCGACCGAGTTAACGAGTGAGGAGCTGTTCCATGCACAACACCACCGTCCGCGGCGCGCTGCGCGGCACGACCGCGACCCTGGCCTTCTGCGCCGCTCTCAGCAGCGGCGCCGCCGTCGCGAGTGCGGCCCCGCTGCGGCTGGAGCCCGCTACGGAGACCACCACGGCTCCGGTTGCCGAGGAATACACCTCGACCGGCTCCTCCACCATCTCCGCGTCGGTGAACGCCAAGATCGCGTGCCTGTTCTTCGCGGGCAATCTCGCCTGCTGAACCCTCGAAACGCCGGGTTCGCGCCAGCGCGGCCCGGCGTTGTGCGATCCTACGGATCGTGAGTAATGCGAACTATCTTCTCGAACCGTCCCGGCTCCGGCTGCGCGGTTCGGGCGGAATCGAGCTGGCCGCCGATCAGTTCGGCCCGGTCGACGGCCCGCTCGTCGTCTTCTTGCACGGTGGCGGGCAAACCCGCCATTCGTGGAAGAAGACCGGCGCCCGGCTCGGCGCGTCGGGGATGCGGGTCGTCACGGTCGACGCCCGCGGCCACGGCGACAGCGAGTGGGCGCCGGATCGCGACTACCGGCGCCAGACCATGGTCGACGACCTGCTGCTGGTACTGGAACAGCTGGGCGAGCCCGCGGTGGTCGTCGGGGCCAGCATGGGGGGAATCACCGGTCTGCTCGCCACCGCGCGGCCCGGCGGAGAGGCGATCACCGCGCTGGTGCTCGTCGACATCGTGACCCGGCCCGAGCCGGAAGGGGTGGCCCGAGTGATCGACTTCCTCGGCAAGCATCGCGACGGCTTCGACAGTCTCGAACAAGCCGCCGACGCGGTCGCCGAGTACCTGCCGCACCGCCCGCGCCCGAAGAGCCCCGAGGGACTGCTGCGCAATCTGCGCGAGCGCGACGGTCGCTGGTACTGGCACTGGGATCCGGACATGCTCAGCGACCGGGTCGAGGATCCGTCCGCGATGATCGAGCCGATGGAGGACGCGGCGCGGGCGCTGCGCATCCCGGTGCTGCTGGTGCGCGGCATGCGCTCGGACGTGGTGAGCGCCGAGGGAGCCGAAGCCTTCCAACGGCTCGTGCCGCACGCTCAACTGGTGGAGATCGGCGGCGCCGCGCACACCGCGGCCGGTGACGACAACGACTCGTTCACCGACGCGGTGGCGAAATTCGTGCTCTCGACCCGGGAGTGACGCCCGATCAGGCGAGCCCGGCGTAGTCCGGTTTGCGCTTCGCGACGAACGCGTCGACACCTTCGCGTCCGGCGGCGGAGCCCGCGGCCGCTGCGATCCCGTCGCGCTCGCTGTCGAGCTGATCGCTCAAAGTCGCCGTGTCCGACTGCCGCAACAGCGACTTGATGCTCGCGTGGGTGGATCGCGGCCCGGCGGCCAGGGTCCGCGCGAGGCGCTGCGCCTCCTCGGCGATCTCGGCGTCGGGAACCAGCCTGCTCAGCACGCCGAGGCGCACCGCGTCGCCGGCGTCGAGGACGGCGTCGGTGAGCAGGATCTCGCGCGCCCGCGCCCGCCCCACGATGCGCGGCAGCGTCCAGGACATGCCGCCGTCGGGGCTCAGGCCGATGCCGGGATAGGCCGGACGCAGTTTGGTGCCGGGTCCGCCGAGGGCTATGTCGGCCAGGCAGACCAGGCTCATCCCCGCGCCCGCCGCCCAACCCTGCACCGCGGCCACCACCGGAACCGTCGTAGCGTCCAGCGCGCGCACGAATTCGTGCAGGTCGGTGGCGAGACCGTGGATGTGCGCCGAGCGGTCCTGCGCCGCGGCGAAACCGCGCACGTCGCCACCCGCGCAGAAGTTCGCGCCCACGCCGCGCAGCAATACCGCGCCCACCTCGGAGCCGAGCGAGCGCAGTGCGGCGGTGCCCGCGTTGATGCCGGCGAAGTCCATGGATGTGCCGTTGGCGGAAGTGGCGATGGTGATCTGGAGGACGCCGTCGACGGTCGTCACGTACCCGGCTTGCTCGCTGGTGGTCATGTTCTGCACCTTAATCGGCGCGTCCGGGCGCGAGCCCTCGGTGGTCCGCGGCATCCGGGCGCGGGAGAGACACGAACTCTATGGCCGAATTATGTCGCCTAGGGGCTGTCCTCTGCGGAGTCGGCGTGCATCGTGGGCGTGCGCACCATGCGCACCTCGATCGCGGCGGTGAATGCCTCGACCTTGCGCGTGCCGTCGAGCACGAAACCGTGCCGCCGGTAGAACGCCTGGGCGCGCGCGTTCTGCTCGAACACCCACAGCGAGCACGGAGCGGCCGGATCGAGCGCGGCGCGAATCAGCTCGTCGGCGACTCCGCTGCCGTGCCAGGAGGACCGCACGTACAGGGCGTGCAGCTCGAGCGGGGTCACCGCGTCCGCGTCGCCGGGCGGGCCCGCGCTGGAGAATCCGATCACCACGTCGTCGACGATCGCGACCTGCGTGCGGCCCGGATAGCGCGCCCGGTCGCGCTCCCACTGCTCGGCTCGCCGCCCGATGTCGAAGGCGTCGAGCACGTGCGCGGGCACCAGCCCCCGGTACGCCTCGCGCCAGCAGGCGATGTGGCATTCGGCGAGGCTGTGGACGTGCTCGGCGCTGAGCGGCTGGACCCGCCACGGACGCTCGGTCACCGCGGCCATGCGCGGCCCGCACTCATGACGACGCCCCGGACCACCCGATACGGGTGCCGGGGCGTGTGCCGGCGGTGCCGGTCAGCCGGAGGGCGGATCAGCCGCGGGCGACCTTGCCCGCCTTCAGGCAGGAGGTGCACACGTTCATGCGCCGGGTGTTGCCCGGGGCGACCTGCGCGCGCACGGTCTGGATGTTCGGGTTCCAACGACGGTTGGTGCGCCGGTGCGAGTGCGAGACCGACTTCCCGAAGCCGGGGCCCTTGGCGCAGACGTCGCAGACGGCAGCCATAGTCGCGAACTCCTTCATGTCAATGGTGGGGACCGCCGCCTTCGCGGTGCGGCGCGTCCTCGTGCAATGTCGAGTGTGTGCCCTGCCGGCGGAGAGCCGGCCAGCGCTGACCGGTGACGGCCGCGCGAGGCAACCCTGCAAGGGTAGCTGTGCCGCCTTCGATCCACCAAACCGGTCCCCGCGAACGAGTGCCGGATCGGTCGCCGGGCATATCCATTCTAATGACGCGGTCTTGCCGGTCGCCTGTCGGGACCGCCCGCTAACCTGGCGGGCGGTGGTGGCGCGTGGGTGGCGGAAGGGAGTGAGGTGACGGTGTCCGCAGCGCGAGACGTGATGGACGGCACGGCATTGCTGCGCTGGGGCCGCACCTGTCTCGCCGGCCTGGAGCAGCGGCGTGACGAGATCAACGCGCTCAACGTCTTTCCGGTGCCGGACGCCGACACCGGCACCAATCTGCTCGCCACCATGCGCGCCGCGGTGGAGGCGGGCGAGGGGGCCGCGCGGGCGAACGGGAGCGCGAGCGCCGTCGCCGTCGCGATGGCGCACGGCGCGACGGTCGGCGCCCGCGGCAATTCCGGCATCATCCTGTCCCAGGTGCTGCGCGGCGTCGCCGACACGGTGCACCGCGGTCCGTTCACGGCCGACAACCTGCGCGCCGCGCTGGCCAGGGCCTCGGAACTGGTCCGCGAGGCGCTGAGCGTGCCGATCGAGGGCACGATCCTCACCGTGCTGGACTGCGCGACCGCCGCGGCCGCCGGATGCCCCGACCAGGAATTGGCCGACGTGGCGCTCGCGGCGGCCGACGGCGCGGCCAAAGCGCTCGGTGACACGCCGTTCCAATTGGGTGTGCTGCGCCGGGCCGGTGTCGTCGACGCGGGCGCCCGCGGGCTGGTCGTGCTGCTGGACAGCTTGGTCGCCGTGACCAGAGGGGAGGCGCCGGCGCGGCCGGAGTACCCGCGGCCCGCGGCGTCCGCGCGTCCGGCGCCCGCTCGCGAGGCCGAACCGCAGTACGAGGTGATGTACCTGCTGACCGACTCCGACGAGCGGAGAGTGGCCGCGCTGCGTGCACGTCTTGGCGAACTCGGCGACTCGGTCGTCGTGGTCGGCGACGGAAGCGGGTCATGGTCGGCGCACGTGCACTGCGCCGACGCGGGTGCGGCGGTGGAGGCGGGCATCGCGGCGGGCAGGCTGAGCCGGATCCGCGTCGAGAACGTCGCTTTCGCGTCGCATGCCGAGCTGTCCGACGTGAGCATCGGCGCCGCCGATCGCAGTGGGGGCGCGGGTCGAGATCCGGGCGAACCATTCGATGGTGGTGCGTTCGGGACCGGGGCAACCCGCGTCGACGGCATCGCGGGGTCCGCCCCGGCCGCCGATTCGACGCAGGTGGTGGCCGGAGCGCTCGGCCCGAGCGCGGCGCCCGCGGGAGTTCCGGCCGATCGCGGGATTCTGGCGGTGGTCGCGGGCGCGGGCGCGGCGGCGCTGTTCGAGGACGCGGGCGCGGTGGTGCTGGCGGACGAACCCGTCACCGCGTCCACGTTGCTGGCCGCGATCCGGCGGATGCCCAACCGCGAGGTGCTGGTGCTGCCCAACGGCGCGCTGCCCGCGCACGAACTCGTCGCCGTCGGTGTCGCCGCGCGTGACGCCCACCGCGACGTGCTGCTGTTGCCCAGTGGGTCGATGGTGCAGGGACTGGCCGCGGTGGCGGTGCACGACCGCGGGCGGATCGCGGTGGACGACGCCTTCGCCATGTCGGAGGCGGCCGCCACCACGCGCTGGGGATCGCTGCGCGTGGCGACCGAGCGCGCGCTCACCATGGTCGGCACCTGTGCACCGGGCGATGGGCTCGGCCTGGCCGGGCACGACGTCGTCGTGATCGAGCGCGACGTGCGCGCCGCGGGACGGACGCTGCTGGACCGCCTGCTCGCCTTCGGTGGCGAGCTGGTCACCCTGCTGATGGGCGCCGCGGCGCCGGACGGACTCGGCGACGAGTTGGCGGCGTATATCGCGCGGCACTTTCCCGGTGTCGAGGTGATCGTATATTCCGGTGGGCAACAGGGTGATTCGGTGCAGATCGGAGTGGAGTAGGGCATGGCGACACTGAGCGATCGGCTCGACCACATCCTCGGCGCGAAGGCGGCGGCCTCGCTCGCGGACGCCTTCGGGATGCAGACCGTCGAGGACCTGCTGCGGCACTACCCGCTGCGGTACGCGACGCAGGGGCAGCCGCTCACCGAGGAAGCGCCCGAGGACGGCTCGCACATCACCGTCATCGGACGGATCACCAAGGCCGAACTGCGGCCGATGCGCAACCGCCGCGGGTCGTTGCTGAAGGTGGTGCTCGACACCGGCGCGGGTCGCGGCGTCGACGTCACCTTCTTCCACGGCGACAAAGTGAAGTACGTGGTCCGCGAAGGCATGCGCGCGATGATGTCCGGCACCGTGAACTACTGGCGTCCCGGCCAGTGGAATCTGAGCCACCCCGGCTACCTGATCCTGCCGGAGACCGAGGGCGAGGACGACTCGGTCGGCGCGCTGACCAAGGTGCGCGGCGGCGGAGACCTGCGCGGCCTCGCCGAGAGCGCGAAAGGCGCGGCGGGCGTGGATACCTCCTTCATGGAACGCGAGTTCATCCCCGTCTACCCCGCGACCGCGAAGGTGCAGAGCTGGGACGTGCTCGCCTGCGTGCGTCAGGTCCTCGATCAGCTCGATCCGCTCGACGATCCGCTGCCGGAAGACCTGCTCGCCGAACGCGCGCTGCCCACCTTGTCCGACGCGTTGCGTCTGATCCACCTACCCGAGCGCAAGGGTGACATCGATCGGGCCAAGGATCGGCTGCGTTTCGACGAGGCGCTGGCTCTGCAATTGGTGCTGGCCGAGCGCAGGCACGAGGTGTCGGGGCGCAGGGCGCGCGCCTGCGCGCCACGGCCGGACGGCATCGCCGCGGCGTTCGACCAGCGGCTGCCCTTCGAGCTCACCGCGGGGCAGCAGCAGGTCGTCGCGGAGATCTCCGCCGATCTGGCTCGCGAGCAGCCGATGCACCGGTTGCTGCAAGGCGAGGTCGGCTCCGGCAAGACGATCGTCGCCCTGCACGCCATGCTGCAGGTCGTGGACGCGGGACTGCAGTGCGCGCTGCTCGCCCCGACCGAGGTGCTCGCCGCGCAGCACTATCGGTCGCTGCGCGGCATGCTCGGCGAGTTGGGCGCCGCGGGCGAACTGGGCGCGGCCGACCACGCCACCCGCGTGGTGCTGGTGACCGGGTCGATGTCGGCCGCGGCCAAGAAGGCGGCGCTGCTGGAAGCGGTCACCGGAGAGGCGGGCATCGTGATCGGCACGCACGCGCTGATCCAGGACAACGTCGAGTTCTTCGACCTCGGCATGGTGGTGGTCGACGAACAGCATCGCTTCGGCGTCGAGCAGCGGGACGCCTTGCGCGCCAAGGCGAAAGCCGGGACCAGTCCGCATCTGCTGGTGATGACCGCGACGCCGATCCCACGCACCATCGCCATGACGACGCTCGGCGATCTGGAGACCTCCACCCTCACCGAACTGCCGAAGGGCCGCTCGCCGATCGTCTCCAAGGTGGTGCCGCGCAGACAGCACCCGAACTGGGTGGATCGCGCTTGGGAGCGGATCGTGGAGGAGGTCGCCGCCGGGCGCCAGGCGTACGTGGTGTGTTCGCGTATCGGCGACGACGAGGAGACCGCGGGCAGATCCCGCAACGGGCGCGCGAAGAACGGCGACGGTGAGAAGGAAGGACCGACCACCCAGGCCGTGCTCGACGTGTTCGAGATGCTGCGCGCGGGCCCGCTGTCCGGCGTGCGGGTCGGCCTGCTGCACGGCAGGCTGCCCGCCGACGAGAAGGACCAGGTGATGCGGGCGTTCAACGACGGATCGGTGGACGTGCTGGTGTGCACCACCGTGGTCGAGGTCGGCGTGGACGTGCCCAACGCGACGGTGATGGTGATCGTCGACGCCGACCGGTTCGGCGTCAGCCAACTGCATCAGCTGCGCGGCCGGATCGGCCGGGGCGAGCACCCCGGCCTGTGCCTGCTGATCACGGACGCCGCGCCGGGCGGGTCGGCCATGGCTCGGCTGGACGCGGTCGCCGCAACCACCGACGGCTTCGAACTCGCGGTGCTCGACCTGCGGACCCGCCGCGAGGGTGACGTGCTCGGCGCCGCCCAGTCCGGCACGGCCCGGTCGCTGCGGCTGCTGTCGCTGCTGGACGATCTCGAGGTCATCACCGCCGCGCAGGAATTCGCCCGCGCGGTGGTGGCCGCCGACCCGGGGCTGCGCAGGCATCCCGGCCTCGCGGGAATGATGCACGCGGCGGTGGATTCCGAGCGTCTGGAGTACCTGGCGAAGTCCTGACTGCACGGGCGATCTTCCCGCCACAGGTCGCGCGGTATGCCGAAATCCTCGGCTGCTCCCCGCAACGGATCGTCGGCTCGCTCTCCGGTTCGAGGTGTGGGTGCATGCGTGGTGGTGTCGTCGCCGCGCCCATACGCTCTGCGGTTGGAGGTGTGGGTGCATGCGTGCGTGGTGCCGCCGCACCCATACGCTCACCGCTTCGAGGTTCGCGTCCATGTATGGCGGTGCCGTCGCCGCGCCCATACGCTCTGTGGTTCGAGGTGTGGGTGCATGCGTGGCGGTGCCGTCGCCATACCCTTACGCTCGCTGCTTCGAGGTTCGCGTCCGTGTGTGGCGGCGGCGTCGCCGCGCCCATACGCTCTGTGGTTCGAGGTGTGGGTGCATGCGTGGCGGTGCCGTCGCCATACCCTTACGCTCGCTGCTTCGAGGTGCGCGTCCGTGTGTGGCGGCGGCGGCGCACCGATACGCGCACTGGGGGAGCCGAAGAGTTCAGCGCCGCACGGCGGACTGGCGGGCGCGGTTGTGTGTGGTGTTCTGGTCAGACGGCGGCGAATGAACCGCAGCGCTGCGGCCGTTTCAAGGCCGCGACCTCGTCTACGCCCACGAAGGAGCGGTCTCGGGCCCGGCGTCTGGAAAAGCCCGACCGGAACCAGGTCACGTCTCGAGTCCGCGCACGCCGAGGGGCCGGACGATCCCGCGCCGTGGTCGTCCGGAACAATTCGCCGGAATCGGAGTGGTCAGCGCCCGAGCCGCGGGTAGGGCAGGTCGGTGCTGGTGTGCTCGGCGATCGCCAACGGACTGCCGATGTGCGGGAAGGCGCGCTGTGGGCACGCCGGGCGCTCGCACACTTTGCAGCCCGCGCCGATCGGGACCGAAGCCGCCGGGTCGTCCAGTTGCAGCCCGGCCGAGTACACCAAGCGGTCGGCGTATTCGATATCGCAGCCGAGGCCGATGGCGAAGTTCTTCGCCGCGGTGCCGAACCCGTGCGGGGTGATCGCCGCGGTGCGCGCGATCCACAGATACCGGCGGCCGTCGGGCATCTCGGCCACTTGGGTGAGGATCCGGCCGGGATTGGAGAAGGCCTCGTGCACCACCCACAGCGGGCAACTGCCGCCGACCCGGGAGAAGTGGAACGCGGTCGCGGACTGGCGTTTGGAGATGTTGCCGGCCCGGTCGGTACGGACGAAGAAGAACGGAACGCCACGCTGGCCCTGCCGTTGCAGGGTACTGAGCCGATGGCAGATCGTCTCGAACCCGACCTCGAAACGCAGACCGAGCAGGTCGATGTCGTAGCGCAGTTCCTCGGCCGAGCGCAGGAATCGGCCGTAGGGCAGCACCAGCGCGCCCGCGAAGTAATTGGCCAGCCCGATGCGCGCCAGCGTGCGGGATTCGCCGGTGAGCGAGGGGCTCTCGGCCAGCACGGCATCCAGCTCGGCCCCGTACAGCAGCAGGCCGAGCGTCGTCGCGATCTGGAAAGCGCGCTGGCCAGGACGCAACCGGCGAGCGAGCGTGAGCGTGCGGGTCTCCGGGTCGTAGTGGCGCTTGGGGACGGTGGGGTCGGCGCCGTCGCCGCGCACCAGAACGGTGACGCCGGCGCGCTCCTCGGCGATGCGGGCGAGCTGGCGGTCGAGCGAGCCGATGGTCAGCCCGGAGTTCTCGAACAGTTGCTCGGCGGCGATGTCCAGTTGTGGGATGTGGTTGTGGTGGTCGTAGAAGAAGTCGCGCACGTCCTCGTAAGGCATGGGCACACCGGGCGCGCCCGCAGGCGCGGACACCCGCGCCGACAGCAGGTCGAGCTGGTCGGTGGCGGCGCGTAGTCGGCGATGCATGGCGACGACGATCCTGGCGACTTCCGGTTGGCGGGTCGCCAGCTCTTCCACCTCCGTCAGCGGCGCGGTGTGCCCGCCCGCGGCGTCGACCAGCACTTCGTGCAGGTCCGAGACGAGCCGGGCGTCGGAATCCGCGGCGAAGAACTGGACATCCAGATCGAAGGTGGAATTCAGTTTCAGCAGTACGGGAATGGTGAGGGGGCGCTGGTCGCGCTCGAGCTGATTGAGGTAGCTCGGCGACAGATCCAGCGATTTCGCCAGAGCCGCCTGAGTCATCCTCCGCTCTTCACGCAATCGCCGAAGCCGGGCGCCCGCATACATCTTGCGCACGTGCACGATGGTAGCTGCGATTATTTGCAATCATCGCAATAACGCGCGTTATTACACACAAAACTCTGCTTTTGCCAGGTGTCCAGCAATGCATTCGATCTGCGTAGCGTGCGAAGAGAGGTTTTGCCGTCGCGGAAGTCGAGGACACCCTTCCCTACCGAACGATTGCTTGGTTCAATCGATCGGTTCCGGTATCCCGCTCCGGCGCCAGGAAGTGAGTAGAACGAATGCCCGATCCCGACGAACTCGTGCGTGCGATGTGCCGAAGCTGGTCCGATCCCGATCCGGACCGGATCAGCGCGTACTTCGCCGAGGACGCCGTCTACCACAACATTCCGATGGAGCCCATTGTCGGCCGCGCCGCCATCCGCGACTTCATCGCAGGCTTCCTGACCACCTTCGAGGCCATCGATTTCGACATCCACCACCAGATCGCCGCGGGCAACGTGGTGATGAACGAGCGCACCGACACCCTCCGCTCCGCCGGGCGCGAGACCCCGCTCGCGGTCATGGGCTTCTTCGAAGTCGCCGACGGCGTCATCACCACCTGGCGCGACTACTTCGACATGGCCGCCATCAACCGCGCTTTCGGCCTGTAGGAGCCTCAGCCGAAAAGATCGTTCGCGGATTCGGCCGTAGCCGCCTTGCGCGTCCAGGACTCGAGCTGGTCGAGATCGGTGCACCCGGCGATCTCGGCTCGGGTCCTCGCCGGGATGTCGATCCCGCGTGCTTCCAATACAAGGAAGAGAGCTCGCACCGCTTCTTCGGTCCGCCCCTCGTCGCGTCCTTGCGCCACGTACTTACGGGCGAAATCGCTCTGGTACTCGTACTTGAAGGTCGACGTCATCAGTTCCTCCAGTCGATGCCGGGCCGTCTTCGACAGTGCCGCGACAACAAGGTCATAGTACATTTTCGCCCGCTCGTCATCGGTACTCTGCAGTCCGGCGACACCACGCGGCCACCTGAGCGTCCGGTGCGACGATCATCAGGAAGACCGGGCACTGCAATCGAGCCCGGAGAGTGCTGACATACACCGGCCAAGCCCACTGTCGGGAGCGGTCACGACCGAGCTGCACTTCCAGCACGATGCCGGCCACGGCGATTCCTGCCGAATCGGTGCAGATCAAGGCGACATCGCCCCGGAACTCGGTGGGGCCGACGTCCGTGTAGTCGGATGACCCCGTGCGCGCGTCGGCGTACTCGGGTAGGGAGATGCCGAACGCGTCGGTGAGTAGACCGGCCGCCAGAATCGGCCGCGACCGGAACATCTCTACGAGCACTTCGTGCTGCTGTGTCGGCATGAGATGAAAGATAGTAGGGCGCAGCGACATTCGGATTTGTGAAGTGAATTTTCATATCGATGGAACCGAATCGAGGGCAGGCGCGTCGAAGGTAGGCAAGAGGGGAAAGACGGTGTCGTAGTCGACTTGTGAGGAGGGGTAGCCGATGGAGCGTTGTTCCGGGTGTCATACGGCGTGGCGGCGAGGGATGCGGGCGCGGGCGCGGGAGTTGCCGGTGACGCGGCGGGAAGAACCGTGTGATCGGTACACCCGACGGCGGCGGCAACCGCCTCGGCCGGAACCGGAGTCCAGCTGAGATGCGGAAGATCGGTGCCCCCTTCGACAGGCGAAGGGGGCACCGAATCAGCGATCGGCGGGCAGGATCACCGCACGGCCGCCGCCGCGGCGACCATATTGCGGAGCGAGGCTTCCACCTCGGTGCGTCCCCTGGTCTTCAAGCCGCAGTCCGGGTTCACCCACAGTCGTTCGGCCGGAATGGCTTTCAGCGCCGCGCGCAACGATGCGGTGATCTCGTCCACGCTGGGCACACGCGGAGAATGGATGTCGTACACGCCGGGGCCGACGCCGAGGTCGAATCCCGCCGCGTTGAGGTCGTCGAGCACCTCCATGCGCGAGCGTGCCGCCTCGATGGAGGTGACGTCGGCGTCCAGCCCGGCGATCGCGTCGATCACCTCGCCGAACTCCGAATAGCACAGGTGCGTGTGGATCTGCGTCGCGTCGGACACCCCGGAGGTCGCCAGCCGGAACGCCCGCACCGACCAATCGAGGTATCCCGGCTGATCGGCCGCGCGCAGGGGGAGCAGTTCCCGCAAGGCGGGCTCGTCGACCTGGATGATCCGGATGCCGGCCGCTTCCAGGTCCACGGTCTCCTCCCGGATCGCCAGCGCCACTTGGCGGGCGGACTCGTCCAACGGCTGATCGTCGCGCACGAACGACCACGCCAGGATCGTCACCGGGCCGGTCAGCATGCCTTTCACCGGTTTGGCGGTGAGCGACTGCGCGTAGCCGATCCACTCGACGGTCATCGGCTCGCGCCGCGCGACGTCTCCGAACAGGATCGGCGGACGCACGCAGCGCGTCCCGTAGGACTGCACCCACCCCTGCTCGGTCGTCGCGAACCCGTCGAGTTGCTCGGCGAAGTACTGCACCATGTCGTTGCGTTCCGGCTCGCCGTGCACGAGCACGTCCAGCCCCAGCTCCTCCTGCAGCGCGATGACGTCCGCGATCTCCGCGCGCATCCGGCGCACGTACTCCGCTCGATCGATCTCGCCTTTGCGCAGCGCGGCGCGCGCCAACCGGATGGCCGAGGTCTGCGGGTAGGAACCGATCGTCGTGGTCGGCAGCGCGGGCAGCCGCAAACGGTCCCGTTGCAGTTCCCGGCGTTGTTCGGCGGGCGCGCGGCGGTCGGCGTCCGGCCCGAGCGCGGCCAGTGCGGCCCGCACCCGCGGATCGTTCAGCCGCGGATCCGACCTGCGCGACGCCAGCGCCGCGCGCACCTCGGCCAACTCGGCGGCGATCGCCTCCGTGCCCTGGGTCAATCCGGTCGCGAGCAGGCGTACCTCCGCGACCTTCTCCGCGCCGAACGCCAGCCAGGACCGCAGTCGCTCGTCCAGCCCGGTTTCCGCGGCCAGCGAGTACGGTACGTGCAGCAACGAGCAGGAACTCGAAACCGCCACAGGCGCAGCGGATTCCGACAAGGCGCCGAGTGTGGCGACGGCCCGGTCGAGATCGGTGCGCCATACATTGCGACCGTCCACGACCCCCGCGACGACCAGCTTGCCCGCCAGCGCGGAAATGGTGGAGATGTCGGCGCCCGCGGTGAAGTCGAGGGCGACCCCCTCTATCCCCGTGCTCGCCAGCGCCGGCAGTGCGGCACCCGGCTGCCCGAAGTAGGTCGCGACGAGCACCGCAGGGCGCTCGGCGGCGTCGGCCAGTTCCTCGTAGGTGACCTGCACCAAGCCGATCTCCTCCGCCGTGAGGTCGGTGACCAGCGCAGGCTCGTCGATCTGCACCCACTCGGCGCCGGCGACGGCGAGCCTGCGCAGCAGCTCCCGGTACAACGGCAGCAACTCGATCAGCCGGGCCAGCGCCGAACCGCCGGTCGCCTTCGCCAGCTTCAGGAAGGTGATCGGCCCGATCACCACCGGACGCGCGGGCACGCCCAGTTCGAGCGCTTCGCGCAGTTCCGCCAGCAGCTTGTCCGGGTGCAGCGAGAAGGAGGTGTCCGGGCCGATCTCCGGTACCAGGTAGTGGTAATTCGTGTCGAACCACTTGGTCATCTCCAAGGGTTCGACGGCGTCGGTGCCGCGTGCGGCGGCGAAGTACCGCTCCAGCGGGTCCGTGATCCCTGCGACCCGGGGCGGCAACGCGCCGAGCAACTCGGCCGTGTCGAGCATCTGGTCGTAGTAGGAGAACGTACCGACCGGAATGGAGTCCAAGCCCGCGGCTTGTAATTCGGCGAACTGGGCGTGCCGGAGTTCGCGCGCCACGGCGTGCAACCGACCGGCGTCGATCTTGCCTGCCCAATAGGCCTCGGTGGCCCGCTTCAGTTCGCGCCGCGGCCCCACTCGTGGAAGCCCGAGAACCGTCGCGGTGAACGGCTTTTGCTGTGCAACAGTCACGATGTTTCTCCATTGCTGAGGACGAAAGCCATCGCCATACGGGCAGGCGGAGAACCCGGTGACATGCCGGTGATGTTCCCGGCCGAGGAGCCCGACACGTCAGCTGGTGATCCGCGCGCCCAATCCACGAGGCGGTGGCCGCCGGATACGGCGTACCCGGCACGGCTGGCAGGTCTTCGGACTCGCGGGCACCGGCCGTGCGGGCCGGCATACGCCGGATAGCTCCCGATGGCCGACCTACTGGCCGTCGCTTCCCGAGTCGCGGAGCCTTCCGGCTCGGTGAACTCAGTGCCTGGTGACGGCGGTCGTTCCTGCATACCGCTGCGGGACAGTCCCGGATTCCCACCGGGTTCCCTCTCACCCGCCGTGACGTCGCCGCACGGGCGGGCTCGACTCCGTCGCGCGACGTCGGGGCTCCATCTCGTCGTGCTGCGGTGAACCAGCTGCCCACTCAGCATAGGACGCGGCGAGGCGAGCAGATCGCGAGGGATGTCACGCCGGCAATTGCCCGGCCCGCGCGACGCGCAGCGATCGGGCGCCTGCTTCCCGTTCCGGCTATCGGCCCGCCCGCGCATGCGGACTCGGATCGCTCCATCGGCCATCCGGACGTCGGGCCATCCGGTAACCACCTTCTCGAACTCGCCGTTCGCCTGGTCCGCAGGTGCGGACGCGGGTCAGGCGAACTCGGCTCGATGCCGCGCTCGGCCATCGGGCACCTGTTCGACGGCCCACGCCCTCGGACCTCCGCACCGATCCCGGCCTCCGGACAGCACATCGGTTGCTGCCGCGGCGCCCATGTGTCGGGCCGGTGAACGCAACTTCGCAACGGTGCTAGTCGGTCTTGTGAAGAGGTTTGCGAAGGGGGCTTCTGTGTCGGTGCGGTTCACGCGGCCGGGTACCTTAGGTCAATGTTCTCGAAAGTCTTGGTTGCCAACCGTGGCGAGATCGCCATCCGCGCCTTCCGCGCGGCCTACGAACTCGGCATCGGGACGGTCGCCGTGTTCCCGTACGAGGACCGCAATTCGGTCCATCGGTTGAAGGCGGCGGAGTCGTACCAGATCGGCGAGCCGGGCCATCCGGTGCGGGCCTACCTGTCGATCGAGGCGATCATCGAGGCGGCCAAGTCGGCGGGCGCGGACGCGATCTACCCGGGCTACGGGTTCCTGTCGGAGAACCCGGATCTGGCGGCGGCGTGCGCGCGGGAGGGCATCACCTTCATCGGACCGTCGGCCGAAGTGCTCGAACTGGCCGGTAACAAGGCGCGGGCGATCGAGGCGGCGAAGGCCGCCGGGTTGCCGGTGTTGCGTTCGAGCGCACCGTCGTCGGACGTGGAAGAGTTGCTGGCGGCGGCGCGGGAACTGGAATACCCGATCTTCGTCAAGGCGGTCGCCGGTGGCGGCGGGCGCGGAATGCGCCGGGTCGCCGCGCCCGACCAGCTGCGCGAATCGATCGAGGCGGCCTCGCGGGAAGCGGAGTCGGCGTTCGGCGATCCGACGGTGTTCCTGGAGCAGGCCGTGGTGAACCCCCGCCATATCGAGGTGCAGATCCTGGCTGATCAGCACGGGAATGTCATGCACCTGTTCGAGCGGGACTGCTCGGTGCAGCGGCGGCACCAGAAAGTGATCGAGCTGGCGCCCGCGCCGAATTTGGACCCCGCATTACGCGAGCGGATCTGCGCGGACGCGGTCGCCTTCGCCAGGCAGATCGGCTACTCGTGCGCGGGCACCGTGGAATTCCTGCTGGACGAGCGCGGCAACCATGTCTTCATCGAGATGAACCCGCGTATCCAGGTGGAGCACACGGTGACCGAGGAGATCACCGACGTCGACCTGGTGCAGTCGCAGCTGCGCATCGCGGCGGGCGAGACGCTCGAGCAACTGGGTCTGAGCCAGGACGCCGTGACGATCCGCGGCGCGGCCTTGCAGTGCCGGATCACGACCGAGGACCCGGCCAACGGATTCCGCCCCGACACCGGCCGCATCACCGCCTACCGCACGCCCGGCGGCGCGGGCATCCGCCTGGACGGCGGCGCGAACCTGGGCGCAGAGATCGGCGCCTACTTCGACTCCATGCTGGTCAAGCTCACCTGCCGGGGCCGCGACTTCAGCGCCGCGGTGGCGCGGGCGAGCCGGGCGCTGGCGGAATTCCGGATTCGCGGCGTGGCCACCAATATTCCGTTCCTGCTCGCGGTGCTGGACGATCCCGACTTCAGGGCGGGGCGGATCACCACCTCGTTCATCGACGAGCGTCCGCAGCTGCTGACCCTGCGCAGGTCCGCCGACCGCGGCACCAAGATCCTCGACTACCTGGCCGACGTCACGGTGAACAAGCCGCACGGCGAGCGGCCGACCACGGTGTACCCGCACGACAAACTGCCCGCGATCGATCTGAGCGTGCCGCCGCCGGACGGCTCCCGCCAGCGCCTGCTGCGGCTGGGTCCGGAGGGTTTCGCGCGGGCGTTGCGCGAGCAGAAGGCGGTCGGCGTCACCGACACCACCTTCCGCGACGCGCACCAGTCGCTGCTGGCCACCCGGGTGCGCACCAACGGCCTGCTGGGCGTGGCGGGGCATGTGGCGCGGTTGACGCCGGAGCTGCTTTCGGTGGAGTGCTGGGGCGGTGCCACCTACGACGTGGGGTTGCGGTTCCTGTACGAGGACCCGTGGGAGCGGCTGGCGGCGTTGCGGGAGGCGATTCCGAACATCTGTCTGCAGATGCTGCTGCGCGGCCGCAACACCGTCGGCTACACCCCGTACCCGGAGGCGGTGACCCGCGCGTTCGTCTCGGAGGCGACCGCCACGGGCATCGACATCTTCCGTATCTTCGATGCCCTCAACAACGTGGACCAGATGCGTCCGGCCATCGACGCGGTCCGCGAGACCGGCACCGCGATCGCGGAGGTCGCGATCAGCTACACCGGGGATCTGGCGAATCCGGACGAGTCGCTCTACACCCTGGACTACTACCTGAAGCTGGCCGAGCAGATCGTGGACGCCGGCGCGCACGTGCTGGCGATCAAGGACATGGCCGGACTGCTGCGCGCCCCGGCCGCGACCAAGCTGGTCACCGCGTTGCGCAGCAATTTCGATCTGCCGGTGCACGTGCACACCCACGACACCCCCGGTGGCCAGCTGGCCACCTACTTGGCCGCGTGGCAGGCCGGAGCCGACGCCGTCGACGGCGCCAGCGCGGCGATGGCGGGCACCACCAGCCAGCCCGCGTTGTCGGCGATCGTCGCCGCGGCGGCGCACAGCGAGTACGACACCGGGTTGAATCTGCAGAACGTGTGCGACCTGGAGCCGTACTGGGAGGCGCTGCGGAAGGTGTACGCGCCGTTCGAGTCCGGTCTGCCCGCGCCGACCGGCCGGGTCTACACCCACGAGATCCCCGGCGGGCAGCTGTCCAACCTGCGCCAGCAGGCCATCGCGCTCGGGTTGGGCGACCGGTTCGAGGAGGTCGAGGCGAAGTACGCCGCCGCAGACCGGCTGCTGGGCCGTTTGGTGAAGGTCACCCCGTCCTCGAAGGTCGTCGGCGACCTGGCGCTGGCCCTGGTCGGCACCGGCGTCGACGTCGAGGACTTCGCCGCCGACCCGGGCCGCTACGACATCCCGGATTCGGTGATCGGCTTCCTGCGCGGTGAACTGGGCACACCCGCCGGTGGCTGGCCCGAACCGTTCCGCACCAAGGCGCTGGCCGGGCGCGGCGCGGCCAAGCCGGAAACCCCGTTGACGCCCGCGGACGAGAAGGGCCTCGCAGGCAGCTCCGAGGAGCGGCGGGCGACGTTGAACCGGTTGCTGTTCCCCGGCCCGACGGCCGAATTCCTCGCCCACCGCGAGAAGTACGGCGACACCTCCGGGTTGTCGGCCAACCAGTTCTTCTACGGCCTGCGCCGCGGCGAGGAACACCGGGTGCAGCTGGAGAAGGGCGTCACCCTGCTCATCGGCCTGGAAGCGATCTCCGAGCCCGACGAGCGCGGCATGCGCACGGTGATGTGCATCCTCAACGGGCAGCTGCGGCCGGTGTCGGTGCGCGACCGGTCGATCGCCAGCGAGATCCCGGCGGCGGAGAAGGCCGACAAGGCCAACCCGGGTCATGTCGCGGCGCCGTTCGCCGGTGTCGTCACTCTCGCGGTGTCCGAGGGCGATTCGGTCGCGGCGGGCGACACCATCGGCACCATCGAGGCCATGAAGATGGAAGCCGCGATCACCGCGCCGCGCGCCGGCATCGTCGGCCGCGTCGCCATCGGCGCCGTGCAGCAGGTCGAAGGCGGTGACCTGCTCATCGAACTGGCGGTACGGGAGTCGTCGGCCGGATGACGCGGATCGTCGCGGGGACGGCGGGCGGACGGCGCCTGCGGGTGCCGCCGTCCGGCACCCGTCCGACCTCCGATCGCGTCCGGGAGGCGCTGTTCAGCGCGTTGGACGCCCGGCTGGACTTCGCGGGCGCGCGGGTGCTCGACCTGTACGCGGGTTCCGGCGCGCTGGGCTTGGAGGCGCTCTCGCGCGGCGCCGAGCACGCGCTGCTCGTCGAATCCGATCGCAAGGCGGCGGCCGTGGTTCGCGGCAATATCGCCGATCTCGGCCTGCCGGGCGCCGAACTGCGGGTGGCGACGGTGGCCAGTGTGCTGCAATCGGGCGGGGCGGGCGAGTTCGACCTGGTCTTCTCCGACCCGCCCTACGCGGTGGACAACGCCGCGGTGCTGGCCGACCTGAGCGCGCTGGCCGAACGCGGTTGGCTGCGTCCCGGTGCGCTGATCGTGCTGGAGCGCTCGGCGCGTTCGCCCGAAACAGCCTGGCCTGCAGGCTTCGTCCCGGCCAAGTCGCGCCGGTACGGCGAAACCCGCATCGAGCTGGCCGAGTTCGATCCGGAGGAATAGGAGCGGGTGCGGCCACTCGTGCCGGGCCGGGTGTGTCCTGCTAGCGTCGCCTCATGGCAGGAGCACTGTGCCCCGGGTCGTTCGACCCCGTGACCTACGGACACCTCGACGTCTTCACCCGGGCGGCGGCCCAGTTCGACGAGGTCGTCATCACCGTCATGATCAACCCGAAGAAGCAGGGCATGTTCACCGTCGATGAGCGCATGGAGATGCTGCGCGAGTCGACCGCGCACCTGGGCAACGTCCGGGTGGAGTCGTGGCAGGGCCTGACCGTGGACTTCGCCCGCGAGCAGGGCATCACCGCGATCGTGAAGGGCCTGCGCGACGCGGGCGACTTCGGCTACGAACTGCAGATGGCGCAGATGAACAAGAAGCTGTCCGGGGTGGACACCTTCTTCATCGCCACCAACCCCGCCTTCAGCTTCCTGTCCAGCTCGCTGGTCAAGGAGGTCGCCACGTACGGCGGCGACGTCGCCGACATGCTGCCCCCGTCGGTACACAAGCGCCTCCTCGACCGCTTGGCCGAACGAAAGAGCTGACGTACGGAGAGGCGGTTCAGAACACCAAACCGCGGAGGGCCAGGAAGCGCATGCCGCCGACCGCGGCGGTGATCGCCAGGATCGCGACGGCCTGAGCGGTGTCCCCGAGCCCGGGAGCCCACAAGCCCAGCGCGGCCAGCGCCGCCGTGCTGACGCCGAGTCCGACCAGCGCGAGGCCGCCGCCTTCCCATTGCGCGGTGAACCAGCCGACTCGTTCCGCCGCGTGGAAGGTGAGCTGGCGGTGCAGCTCGTTGGCGATCACGGTGCTGACGATCGAGCCGACGACGTTGGCGATCAGCGGTCCGACGCCGTGCATGGCGAGGAACAACAGGACGTAGGCGATGTTGCTGGAGCCGCCGACCAGCGCGAACCGGATCAGCTGGGCGAAGGCGCGATCACCGCGCAGATACCGGGCGAGCCGGCCGAACCCGGCCGTCACCGAGGTCGTCGGCAGTACCGGGGAGGGGCCGACCCAGGGCACGAAGAAGCTGGTGGCGCTTACTCCTCCGGGTCGCGGCAGTTCCAGTAGGGTCATCGTCTTTCCGATCGAACACAAGCCCTCGGCGGGGACAACGGCGATGGTGCTCGCGTGGCTTCCCCCGTCGACTCTTGGCAGGTTCCGTTCGTCGGCCCGTATCGGGCACTGGCTGACGTGTCGGCGCCTGTCAACATTCGACGGCGGGTTGTCCGTACCTCCGGCTTCCTTGTCCGCGATCCGGGGAACGCGGTAGGTGCTGAAGATCTTGGTAGACCTTCCAGAAAAATGTAACACGAAGCGGAGAGGCGGTCTCCACTTGATTTCTGTGGCGTGCGAGACACCTGCACGACACACCGGAAAGTGACTCGGCACGAGCGGTGACGAGGGGCACACTGGGCGTCGGGCGGAGAGTTTCGCCGTGAGTCCGCAGGAGGGTAGTGAGCATGTATCGCGTATTCGAAGCGCTCGACGAACTGGTCGCCATCGTCGAAGAGGCGCGCGGCATCCCCCCGACCCGCAGCTGCATCGTGCCGCGCGGCGATGTGCTCGAACTACTCGACGACGTCCGCGACGCGCTGCCCGGCGAACTCGACGACGCCCAGGACGTGCTCGACCATCGCGACAAGATCGTCTCCGATGCCAGGACCGCCGCGGAGACCGCCGTGACCGGGGCCAACGAGCAGGCCGAGCGCACCATCAGCTCGGCGCGCGAGGAAGCCGACCGCATCCTCGCCGACGCCAAGGCGCACGCCGACCGGATGGTCGCCGAGGCGAGCGCGCACGCCGATCGCCTGGTCGCCTCCGCCCAGGAGGAGGCCGACCGGGTGGTCGCCGACGGCAACGCCGAGTACGAGGCGGTGACCGGGCGGGCGCGGCTGGAGTCGGAGCGCATGATCGAGGCGGGCAAGGCCGCCTATGACCGCTCCGTCGCCGACGGGCTCGCCGAACAGGAGCGGCTGGTCACGCAGACCGAGGTGGTCCGCGCCGCGCACGCAGAATCGGCCAGGGTGATCGACGCCGCGCACGCCGAGGCGGATCGCCTGCGCGAGGAATGCGATCACTACGTCGACTCCAGGCTCGCCGATTTCGAGGAGACGCTGACCAGCACGCTGCGCACGGTCGGGCGGGGCCGCCATCAGCTGCGCAGCGGGGCGGGCGCACCCGACTACGCGTCCGAATTCCGCAGGTAGCGGCGGTGGGCTGCGTTTGGGCGTGCACCGTGTGATCGCGTATTGTTGAGTGGTTGCCCGTATCCCCCCGATCGTGAGTGAGTTCGTGATGTCCGCCGGTTCCGGTTCCGCCTCGCGTCCCCAGTCGGCCAAGCGCCGCTCGCCGGACGCGGGTTTCGTGCTGGACACCCGCAGCCTCGGCCGCAGGCCGGGGACGATGCGCGAGCTGCGCCGCACCGTCACCACCGAGGAGCGGATCGGTCTGGATCTGATCGGCGTTCCCGTCGGCGCGCAGGTGGAGTTCGACCTGCAGTTGCAGGCGGTGTCCGAGGGAGTGCTGGTCACCGGGACGGTCTCGGCGCCGCTGGAAGGCGAGTGCTCGCGCTGCCTCGAGCCGTTCACCGATGCCGTCACCCTCCAGGTGACCGAGCTGTTCGCCTACCCGGACAGCACCACCGAGCAGACCACCGAGGACGACGAGGTCTATCGCATGGACGACGACCTCATCGATCTCGAGCCGGTGGTGATCGACGCCGTCGGGCTCGAGTTGCCGCTGCAGCCGCTGTGCACCCCGGATTGCGCGGGACTGTGCCCGGAATGCGGCGTACGGATGGCGATTGCGGGATCCGACCATCGGCATGAGATACTTGACCCTCGCTGGGCCGGACTGGCTAAATTCGCCTCCGGATCGCCCGGCACCGGCAGCCCCGACGAGGGTGCGGCCGACCGAGACCGCTGAGCAAGACCGTCAGCCGAAACCGGCAGAGCAATTAGACAGAGGAGAAGTAGTCGTGGCCGTTCCCAAGCGCCGGATGTCCCGTTCCAACACCAGGTCGCGGCGCAGCCAGTGGAAGGCCGCCGCGCCGACCCTGATCACCTGCCCGAACCGCGCCTGCGGCGAGAAGACCCTGCCGCACATCGCCTGCCCGTCCTGCGGCACCTACAAGGGCCGCCAGGTCACGGCGGCGGTCTGACCGTACGACCTGTCGTAGCGACGTGACCGACGAACCCGACTCGTCCGGTGAACACGCGAGCCTTCTCGCCGCGTTGGGCGTCGACCTGCAGCCGGATCTGCTGCGTCTCGCACTGACCCATCGTTCCTACGCGTACGAGAACGGCGGCCTGCCGACGAACGAGCGTCTCGAGTTCCTCGGCGACTCCGTGCTCGGGCTGAGCATCACCGAACGGCTGTATCACGAGCATCCCTCGAAGACCGAGGGTGAGCTGGCCAAATTGCGCGCGAGCGTGGTGAACATGCGCGCGCTGGCCGAGGTCGCCCGCGGCCTCGGCGAGGGCGGGCTCGGCGCCCACCTGCTGCTGGGCAAGGGCGAGGAACTCACCGGCGGCCGGGACAAGGAGAGCATCCTCGCCGACGGCATGGAGTCGTTGCTCGGCGCCGTGCATCTCGAGCACGGCATCGAGGTGGCTCGTTCCGTGGTGCTTCGCCTGTTCGCCGAGCTGCTCGAGCGCGGCCCGCGGATGGGCGCGGGCCTGGACTGGAAGACCAGCCTGCAGGAACTCACCGCCGAGCGTGGTCTCGGCGTGCCCAGCTACGAGATCACCTCGACCGGGCCGGACCACGACAAGGAGTTCACCGCCACCACGGTGATCGGCGGCCGGGCCTACGGGCAGGGCGTCGGCCGGTCGAAGAAGGAAGCCGAGCAGAAGGCCGCGGGGGCCGCCTACGAGGCGCTGACCGCCGAAACCTGACGTGCCCGAACTTCCCGAGGTCGAGGTCGTGCGGCGCGGGCTCGCCGAGCACGTGGTCGGCCGGATCATCGAATCGGTGGCGATCACCCATCCTCGCTCGGTGCGTCGCCATCTCGAAGGCGCCGCAGATCTCGCCGCGCGGCTGACCGGCCTGAAGGTCGCCTCGGCCGAGCGTCGCGGCAAATTCCTCTGGCTCACCTTCGACGATCCGGAAGCGGCGCTGGTCGTGCATCTCGGCATGAGCGGCCAGATGCTGGTGCAGCCCGCCGACGCGCCGCTGGAGAAGCACGCCCACATCCGCGCCACTCTCGGCGACGGCACCCAGTTGCGCTTCGTCGACCAGCGCACGTTCGGTGGTTGGACGCTCGCTCCGCTGGTCGAAGTGGACGGCACCCTGGTGCCGGAGCCGGTCGCGCACATCGCCCGTGACCCGCTGGATCCGCGGTTCGACGTCGAATCCGTGGTCGCCGTGATCCGGGGCAAGCAGAGCGAGATCAAACGCGTGCTGCTCGACCAAGGCGTCGTCTCCGGCATCGGCAACATCTACGCCGACGAGGCGCTGTGGCGTGCCAAGATCCACGGTGGGAGGCCCGCATCGGGGCTGTCCAGGCCCGCGGTGCGCGGGTTGCTCGCCGAAGTCGCGGCCGTGATGGGCGAAGCGCTCGCCGCGGGCGGTACGTCCTTCGACGCGCTCTATGTGAATGTCAACGGCCAGTCGGGCTACTTCGAACGGTCTCTCGCCGTATACGGTCGGGAGCACGAGCCGTGTCGCCGGTGTGGTGCGCCGATCATCCGCGAGCGGTTCATGAACCGCTCGTCCTACTCCTGCCCGCGCTGCCAGCCGAAGCCTCGGCGTCGTTAGCGCGGGCGAGCTACCGTTTCCTCAGGGCGGTTCGGAATTGTCAGCCGACCGTGAGGAAGGGAAGCATGCGCAAGCTCACCTATTACGTCGCGTCGACCATTGACGGATTCATCGCCACCGAGGACGGCTCGGTCGATTTCTTCCCGGTCGGCGGCGACCACGGTCCCTCGATCAACGCGCAGTACCCCGAGACGCTGCCCACCAAGGTGCGGGAGGCGATCGGGCTGGAGGAGCGCAATCGCTACTTCGACACGGTGCTGATGGGACGCAAGACGCACGACTTCGGCGTCCGCACCGGCACCTCGACCCCTTACGCGCATCTGCGGCAGTTCGTGGTCTCGACCACGCTGCCGGAGAGTCCCGATCCGGCCGTCGAGCTGATCTCGGAGAACCCGATCGAGAAGGTTCGTGCCCTGAAGCGGGAAAGCGGGCTCGGCATCTGGCTGTGCGGCGGCGGTGAGCTGGCGCAGGCGCTGCTGCCGGAGATCGACCAGATCTTTCTCAAGCTCTATCCGATCGTGCTCGGGAGCGGTCGCGCGCTGTTCGGCGCCGGGTCACGGCTGCCGGAACCGGCCAAATTCCGGGTGATCACCAGCACGGTGTTCGAAGACGGAGTGGCCTTCGTCAAATACAGCCGGGTGCACTGACCCGGTGCCCGGCCAGGAACCGACCGGGATGCCGGACGGCGCCGCGGCGCCCGGTCCGGAGGCGGCGCTGCGCGAGATCGGCTTCTGGCTGGAGCGCTCGAGGGCCGAGACCCACCGGGTGAAGGCCTACCGGCGCGCCGCCGATGTCGTCGCGGGGTTGTCCGCCGACGAGCGCGCGGCGCGCCGGGCGGCGGGCACCTGGACCGAGCTCGCCGGCATCGGCCCCAAGACCGCCGCCGTCATCGAGCAGGCGTACGCCGGCGTGGTGCCGCGGTACCTGGCCGAGTTGCGGGCGGCGGCGCAGCCGATCGGGGCGCCGGGCAAGCCGTTGCGGGAGCGCTTGCGCGGCGATCTGCACACCCACTCGAACTGGTCCGACGGCGGCAGCCCGATCGAGGAGATGATGCGGGTCGCGGCCGCGCTCGGGCACGAATACTGCGCCCTGACCGACCATTCCCCGCGCCTGACCGTGGCCAACGGCCTGTCCGCCGACCGGTTGCGCAGGCAACTGGACGTGGTCGCCGAACTCAACGAGCGGATGGCGCCGTTCCGTATCCTCACCGGCATCGAGGTGGACATCCTCGACGACGGCGCCCTCGATCAGCAGGCGGATCTGCTGGCCCGGCTGGACATCGTGGTGGCCAGCGTGCACTCGCGGCTGCGCGACGACAGCGCGACGATGACCAAGCGCATGGCGTACGCGGTCGCCGACCCCAACGTAGACGTGCTCGGCCACTGCACCGGCCGCCTGGTCACGGGAGGACGCGGCACCAGGCCGGAATCCACGTTCGACGCCGAGGTGGTGTTCGAGGCGTGCCGCGCCTACGGCACCGCCGTGGAGATCAACAGCAGACCCGAACGCCTCGATCCGCCTTCGCGATTGCTGCGCCTGGCCGCCGAGATGGGATGTCACTTCTCGATCGACACCGACGCGCACGCGCCCGGGCAGCTCGACTGGCAAGGGTACGGTTGTGAGCGCGCGCTCGCGAACGGCGTCGCGCCGGAACGGGTGATCAACACCTGGCCGCTGGCGGATCTGCTGGCCTGGACTCGCGCGCAAGCGTGACCGTCGGGTTAACTGTTGCCGAACACTGCGACTTCGCCTGTGCCGGAAGGCTCTTGCCGCCGAGAATAAGGGCCACACGGATTGCTGGGGGGATTGACTGGTGGGCGACTTTCCGCTCGAGATCGTGCTCGCGCTCATCGGTATCGCGGTGCCCATCGGCGCGTTCCTGTGGGAGTTCGTCCTCGCGGGCCGCAGACGCCTCGGCTACCGGGTGCAGATGGACACGCCGGTCACCGGTGAGATCGAATCGGTGTTCCCCGGTGTGCTGCCGCAGTTGCGCCCCTCAGCGGACGGCGCGAGCCCGGATCTGAAGGACATCTCGGTCGTTCTGGTGCGCGTCGAGAACAGCGGCATCACGACCATCGACAGTCATGACTACAAGGCGCCGGACGCCGCGCGGATCGGTTTGCACCTGCGTTTTCCGCAACGCCGCGTGATCGGCATGGCGGTGAACGAGCTCAGCGATCCGGCCTTGGCCGACAATCTCGACGCCGATTCCGGCATCGCGGTGCGCGAGGACACCGGCGGGCACATCGGCGTGATCGATCTGCCGAAGGTGCCGCTCGCCCCCGGCGATCACTACAAGATCCTGGCGATCCTGCAGCGTTCGGAAGGGATGGGCGAATACCCGCAGCCCGTGCTGCGTGGCGGCATCAAAGGCGGGCGGATCACCGAGACCCGTAGCCGCACCGGCGTTCCCCTGATGATGGTCGCGCTGACCGTGTTCCTGGTGCTGGTGATCATCGTCCAGTTGGTGGTGGCCGCTTTGGAGCCGTCGCCGACGCCGCTGGACTGCGCCTCGGGCAAACTGACCGTGCTCGGGTCGACGGCGTTCGCCCAGGTGATAAAAGACGCCGCCGAGCAATACCGCAAGAGTTGCGCCGGAGCCAGTTTCGCGTACGGCTTCGAGGGGTCCGAGCGTGGATTGGACCGGCTCGCCGAGCAGGGTACGGGCGATTCCGGCCTGATCGCCATCACCGACGGCGCCAAGGGCGGCGGTTACCCGGCGCTGGTGCACCGGCCGTTGGCGTTGTCGCTGTTCACCATGATCGCGCATCCCGGCGTCGGCGTCCGCGATCTCACCCTCGCCCAGATCCGGGATCTCTACCGGGGCAAGGTCGGCAACTGGCGCGAGGTGGGCGGTCCGGACCTGCCGGTGGTGCTGGTCAACCGGATCCCCGGCTCCGGAACGCGCACCATTTTCGAACGCAGGCTGCTGGAAGGCGCGCAGCCGGAGCGCCCGCACGTGAGCTGCACGGCGCTGAAGGGCACCGTCACCACCGCGCCCGCGCAGTGCGAGGTGCAGGTCACCGCAGACATGCGCAAGGCGGTGGCGGAAATACCAGGGGCGGTCGGCTATTCCGAGTTCGCCGAGGCCGTCGCCGCCGGTCTGCCGACGATCGCGATCGATGGCGTCGGCGCGAGCCGGGACGCCGCCGTGCGGCGCGCCTATCCCTTCTGGGGCGTGGAGTACGCATACAGTAACGGCGAGTTGCCCGGTGGTTCGCTCGCCGCGAGTTTCCTGCACTTCCTGACCGATAGGACCGGCAAAGAGGTGCTGCGCGCACACGGCAACGCGCCGTGCGCCGACCTGCCCGACCCCGGCCGCTGCCTGCCCGATCAGTGAACCGGCAAGGCGGGGACACCGGACTACCCATCGGTAGCCGAACGAACGCTGGGTGCGGCGATTTTTCCCGAACTGTTTGGTTTGAACGACGCCCGCTGAGGTACCTCCCACTCGGCCCCCCTGATCATGCCGGAGGCGTGACCAGGCCAACCAAGCCCCATGGACGGCGGTGCAGCTAGGTCTTCACCCCCGCCGCGGCGGCCACTTAGTTCAGTTCGGCGCCCGGTACTCCGAGTGCTGGGTGAATGCGAGTGCTACTTGGTTGTCCCTGGAAGGAGGGTCATGAGCGCGCTTTCCGTGCCGATTTCCGCGCAGGCGTCGTCTGATCTGGAGATGCCGTCGTCCGACTACCTGTCGACAGATCGTTCCAGCGGCCCGTTCCGCATCGCGATGGTCGTGCCGCCGTACTTCGACGTCCCGCCCAAGGCGTACGGCGGTGTCGAGGCCGTGGTGGCCGACCTCGTCGACGCGCTGGTGGCCCGCGGCCACGACGTCACGCTGTTGGGCGCGGGTGAGCCGGGGACGAAGGCCAAGTTCGTGCCGGTGTGGGACCGAGCGCTGCCCGAACGCCTCGGAGAGCCGTTCCCCGAGGTGGTGCACGCGCTGCGGGTGCGTCGCGCGATCGAGAAGCTCATGGCCACTTCGGGTGTGGACCTGGTGCACGACCACACCTTCGCGGGGCCGCTGAACGCGACCGTCTTCCAGAACATGGGCCTGCCGACGGTGCTGACCGTGCACGGGCCGGTGGAGGACGACATCTACCGCTATTACCAGGATCTGGGCGACGAGGTCGCCTTGGTGGCGATCAGCGACCGTCAGCGCGAACTCGCGCAGGGTCTCAATTGGTCCGGGCGGGTGCACAACGCGCTGCACGTCGACGATTGGCCGTTCCGCGTCGAGAAGGACGACTACGCGCTGTTCCTCGGCCGGTTCAACGAGTGCAAGGCTCCGCATCTGGCGCTGGAAGCCGCGCACGCCGCAGGCATCCCGCTGGTGCTGGCAGGCAAGTGCAGCGAACGTCCCGAGCAGGCCTACTTCGAGGAGAAGGTGCGGCCGCTGCTGACGGAAAACGACCACGTGTTCGGTCTCGCCGACGCGACGGCCAAGCGTAAGCTGCTTGCGAACGCGCGTTGCCTGTTGTTCCCGATTCGCTGGGAGGAACCGTTCGGCATGGTGATGATCGAATCCATGGTCTGTGGCACGCCGGTGGTCGCGCTGCGCGGCGGGGCGGTGTCCGAGGTGATCGTCGACGGCGTGACCGGCCGCATCTGCGAGGATCCCGCCGAATTGCCCTCGGCCATCGAAGAGGTCCGGTCGATGGATCCGTACGCCTGCCGGGCGCACGTGCAGGCCAAGTTCGGCTCCGACACACTCGGCTTCGGCTACGAGCAGGTGTATCGCCGGGTGCTGCGCTCGAAGCAGCGGGCCGGCGCCGCGCCGCTGGTCACCACGGCGTCCGTGGCCACGCCGCTCGACGCCCCGGCGTCCGGCTCGCCGATCCGGATCGCGGCGAGCGGCTAGGCGTGACCGATTCCGCGCCCGTGAGCCACGCCCCCCTGAACTCCGGCGAGCCCGCCGGGTTCGGGGGGTGCGGCTCGGTGACCCTGGTCGAAGGCGGCACGTTCTGCCTGTCCAATCGGCTCGGCGACGTCGAACCGGGCAAGCCGCACGGCTTGTTCTTCCGGGACGCCCGCGTGCTGTCGCGCTGGGAGTTGCTGGTGAACGGCAAACCCGCCGAGTCGCTTTCGGTATTGAGTCCCGAGGCGTTCGCCGCCAGGTTCGTGTTGCGCAGGCCCCCGCAGGCGGGCCTGGCCGACAGCACGCTGCTGGTGGTGCGCGAACGGATCGTCGCCGACGGCATGCACGAGCTGATCACGCTGGAGAACATGGGCCGCGAGCCCACCGCGGTGCTGCTGGAATTGCACGTGGACGCCGACTTCGTCGATCTGTTCGCGGTGAAGGAAGGCCGCGCCGGTCACGGGCGGGCCGACGTGACGGTAGCCGACGGGGAGTTGGTGCTGCACGATCACGCCGACCGCAGCCGGGGCATCTCGATTTCGGCGACCGTGGAACCCGAGGTCATGCCCGGTTCGCTGCTGTGGAGGGTGATCGTGCCGGTCGGCGAATGCTGGCAGACCGAGATCATCGCCCAGCCGACCGTGGGCAACCAGCGTTTCCAGGCCATCTCGCCGGGGGAGCACTACAACGTCAGCGCGCCGGGCCGAAAGATCGAGGCCTGGCGCGACACCGCCACCGACATCGCCGCGTCCGACCCCGTGCTCACCCGGGTGCTGCGCCGCACCGAGAGCGACTTGGGTGCGTTGCAGATGCGCGACGAATCCGGCGACGCGCGGCCTTTCGTCGCCGCGGGCGCGCCGTGGTTCATGACCCTGTTCGGCCGCGACAGCCTGCTCACCGCGTGGATGGCGCTGCCGCTGGAGGCCGATCTGGCGCTGGGCACGCTGCAGCAGCTGGCCGAACTGCAAGGGCAGGACGTGAACCCGCTGACCGAGGAGGAACCCGGCCGCATCATGCACGAGATGCGCCGCGGGCCCGCGGGCGGGCAAGTGTTCGGCGGCAACATCTACTACGGAACGGCCGACGCCACACCGCTGTTCGTGATGCTGCTGGCCGAATGCCATCGCTGGGGCGCCGACTCCGAGGCGATCCGGCAACTGCTGCCTGCCGCCGACGCCGCGCTGCACTGGATCACCGACTACGGCGACCGGGACGGCGACGGCTTCGTCGAGTACCGCCGCGCGACCGACCGCGGCCTGATCAACCAGGGGTGGAAGGACAGCTTCGACGGAATCAACGACGCCACCGGCCACATCGCCGAAGCGCCCATCGCACTGTGCGAGGTGCAGGGGTATGTGCACGCCGCGATGCTGGCCAGAGCCGAACTGGCGGAGGCTTTCGACGACCCGCGCCTGGCCGGACAGCTAAGGGAACGCGCCGCGGAGTTGCGCGTCAAGTTCGCCGAACAGTTCTGGCTGGCCGACCGCGGGTGGTACGCCGTGGCGCTGGACGGCGGCAAGCGGCAGGTCGACGCGCTGACCAGCAATGTGGCGCACTGCCTGTGGTCGGGCATCGCCACCGACGAGCACGCGGCTGAGCTGGTGGCGCGGATGTCGGCTCCGGAGATGGATTCCGGCTTCGGGCTGCGCACGCTGGCGTCGAACATGGGCGCCTACAACCCGATGAGCTACCACTGCGGCTCGGTGTGGCCGCACGATACGGCGATCGCGGTGGCGGGCCTGCTGCGCTACCGGCATGTGCCCGGCGCGGTGGAGCTGGCGACTCGGCTGGCCACCGGCCTGCTGGACGCCGCGGCGGTGTTCGACGGGCGTCTGCCGGAGTTGTTCTGCGGCTTTCCCCGGTCGCGCTTCGCCACGCCGGTGCCGTATCCGACTTCCTGTTCGCCGCAGGCGTGGGCGAGCGCGGCGCCGCTGTTGCTGGTGCGCGCGTTCCTCGGGCTCGACCCCGACGCGCCCACCAGGACGCTCACGGTCCGGCCGCAACTGCCCGCGCGGTGGGGCAGGCTCTCGCTGCGCGCGTTGCGGCTCGGTGCCACCACCGTCGACCTGGAAGCCGAGGGCGCGCAGATCACCGCGGCGCGCCTGCCCGACGACTGGCGGTTGGTGACCAGGTGACCCGCACAGGTTGCCGCGCGGCGGAAGCGGGTACGCCCCCGATGTAGGGATATTGCAAGCCTTCTCGCACTGATACGCAGCACGGGAGGTGCACGATGCAGACATCGCTGGACACACAGGATCTGTGGCGGAGCCGGTACCGGGATTGTTCCGCGGAGCCGTCGACGGATCTCGACATGGATCGCGCCTTGTTCATCCGCAGCGTGCACGCCGGTCACGGCCCGGAGTGCCGCCAGTACCTCGCGGCGGCGGCGTACTGCCTCGCCCACGGGGACGAGCACTGAGCCAACGGCTTGCACGCCGCAAGAGCACCGAGCGTCCTGCCCGATGCCTGGTCTCGGCGTGAGGTCTACAGGATCGCGAAGGCCACCACGAGCCCGAGCGCGAAATGCGCGGCCGCCACCACGAGCACTTCAGTGGTGTAGGTGTCCGCGTGCAGCGCCGTGCCGATGTCGATGCCGAGCGCCCGTTCGATGACGCGCACCGAGACGACCTGGGCCACGATGCCGACCAGGCCGAACACCAGCGCGGCGATCAGGCCCTCGGAGAGCTTGCCGCCACCGCCGACGGCGAAGATGGCGAGCACGACGATGAACGCCATGCTGATCATGCCCGCCGCGGTGACGATGATGGCGTTCGGCTTCCCCGCGACCACCAGTTTGCGCAACTTTCCCGGCGTGGTCAGGTCGATGGCGTAGAAGCCGACGAGCATGAGCACCAAGCCGACGAGGGCGTAGAGGACGATCGCTCCCACACCCTCGCCGAGCGAGTTCCAGTACCCCGATTCCAGGGCGACTGCGGTCATCTTGATCCTTCCGGGACGGGTCGGCGTGCGGCCGAGATGGATTGGTGCTCGACGAGGACGCTGCTCAGTCGCTGGTGATGCGATGCGGGACGAAAGCGGAGCCGTCGTCGGTGATCAGTCCCGCTGTCTCGCGGATGCCGAGCCCGGCCGCGGCGTCGCCGACGATCCACGCGCCGAGCACCGGGCGCATGTCGTCGAATTCCGGCAGCGGGTCCAGCAATTGGTACACGTAGCCTTCCTCGCCGTAGACGCCGCCGGTCGCGGTCTCCAGTCCGGCGCCGACGATCGTCATGTTGGCGCCCTCGCGTCCCAGCTTCGGTTTGCGGATGTACTCGGTGAGCTCGTTGGGCTGGTCGAGATAGGCGGGCAGCAGATTCGGGTGGCCCGGGTACATCTCCCACAGCACCGCGAGGATCGCCTTGTTGCTCAGCAGCGTCTTCCACAGCGGCTCGATCCACATGGTCTCCGGCAGGCTGTCCACGACGCGTTTGCCGAAATCGTCGTCGAGCACCCATTCCCAGGGGTAGAGCTTGAAGACCGCCTCCATCGGCGCCTCGGCCAGGTCGACGAAACGTTCCAGCTCGGAATCGAATCCGATCTCCTCGATCGGCAGCGCGACGGTGTCGAAGCCCGCCTCGGCCGCGGTCTCCTGCAGGTAGGCGGTGGTGACGTTGTCCTCGCCCGTGGCGTCGGCGCCGGACCAGGTGAAATGCAGTTGCGCGGTGGGCAGCGCGTCACGCAGTTCGCCCCACCGCTCGACCAGCTTCTCGTGCAACGAGTTCCACTGGTCGCCGCCGGGGTAGCGGTCGGTCAGCCAGTGCCACTGCACGATCGCCGCCTCCAGCAGCGAGGTCGGGGTGTCGGCGTTGTACTCCAGCAGCTTCGCCGGACGTCGCGCGTCGTAGCGCAGATCGAAACGCCCGTACACGTGCGGGTCGGAGCGCCGCCAGGACTCGGCGATCGGGCCCCAGCTCCACTCGGGCAGGCCGAAATCGGCGTACCGCTCGGTGAGCACGATGTGCTCCACCGCGTTCAGGCACATCGAGTGCAGGAGTTCGACGTCGGCCTCCAGCGCGAGGATCTCCGACATCTCGAACTCGTAGTGCACCGATTCGTCCCAGTACGGCCGCGGCTGACCGCTCGCGTCCCGTCCCGGGGAACCGTAGACCAGGCCCTGGCTTTCGATGATCTGCTGCCAGCCCGGCCGGGGCGTGTCCCGTACGCGTCGCATCTATGACCCTCCGCCGGTGCTCTTGCTGCCCAGGCCGCCGCGCTGAATGGTGGTGCCGCTCTTGGTCTTGATCTCGGCGCTCTTCGGCCTGATCGTGGTGCCGCCGGTGGGCGGCTTGCCGATGGAACCGGTGCCGCCGTAGTAGTAGCGGTACTGCGGCCCGCCGCCGAGGATGATCAGACCGGGATTGAGGCCGGTGTCGTTGACGAAACCGGGACGGCCGTCGCCGCAATAGGAATCGTCGACCACGATCTCTTGACCGTTCTCGGTTCTCACGCACTGGGCCGTGACCCGGTCCGGCGCGGCGAGGGCGCGATAGGCCAGATAGCCGCCGCCGACCAAGGCCGCGACGCCGACGATGGCGACGCCGCCGATCATCACGCGCTTGCGGGTGCGCTTCTTGGCCTCCTCGGCCGCGATGGCCGCCTGCTGCGCTTCCTCGGCGCGCTTGCGCGCCTTCTCCCGCGCCCGCGCCTCGGCCACCGTGGGCGGGCGGGGCCGGGTCACGCCCGCTTCTTGGCGCTGGATGCTGCCGGGGCGCGGCGGCGCGGCGGATGGGCGGTCTGGACCGCTCGTGCCGCCGGACTGTGCCGAAGTGGGCGCGGACCAATCGATTCCGGGCTGATCGGCGGCGTCCGGAGCGGGCGCGGGCGTCGACCGGTCCTGTTCCTCGCCGGGCGCCGGCGTGGGCCGGTCCTCGGCCGGGCGCTGCGGCTCCGACGGCCGCGCGGGCTCGTCCCGGCGCTCGTCACCCGGATCTCGCGTGCTCATCGCTGCGACCCCCTCCTCGCCCGAACCACCACTACCGCTCCTCGAAACCGGTCAAATCACCCCGCGCGGGCTCCCAGCTTTCCACAACCAACTTGACCTGACCAGGTGTGTCCCCGGAACGCAAGAGGCTCAGCAACCGCTCGCAAGCCGGTCGGGGCCCCTCGGCCACCACGTGCACGCGGCCGTCCCTGGCATTCGTCGCGTGCCCGGCCAGTCCCAGTTCCAACGCCCGCGACCGAGTCCACCAGCGGAAACCCACGCCCTGGACCAGGCCGTGCACCCAGGCGCTCAACCGAACGGCCTGGTCCATCAGGCCTCGATGTCGAACGACAGCGTCACCTTCGTGCCCGCCTTCAACGTCCGTCCCACCGTGCAGACCTTGTCGATGGCACGCTGCACGGTCACCAGCAACCGTTCTCGGGCCTCGTCGTCGAGTTCGCTGAGGTCGAGCTCGAACACCTCCTCCAGGTGCGGGTAGACCTCGTTCTCCCGATCGGCGTCGCCGGAGACGCGAATGGTCGCGTCGAAGTTGTCGCCGAGTTTGCGCGACAGCGGGAAGTCCGCGCTGAGGCCGGAGCAGGCGGCCAGCGCGATCTTCAGCAATTCGCCGGGGGTGAACACACCGGGAACGCCCTGCGATCCGATCAGGACTTCGGCGCCTCGGGAGCTGCGCCCGGTGTATGCCCTGGTTCCGGTGCGCTCCACCCACAACGTGGTGGGCTCCGGCGCGCTCGGCGCCGCGGTGGCGGTGACGGATGTAGCGGTCTGTTCAGCCATGGGTTCGATCCTGCCATTGTCGTCGCAATCAGCTCGCGGGCCTGGCAACGCCGCGCCAGGACCGGCCATTCCGCACGGTCGGCGGCCCGTGGCCGGGATTACTCCTGGAACCGGTAGCCCATACCCGCCTCGGTGAGCAGGTGTTTGGGACGCGACGGATCGTCCTCCAGTTTGCGGCGCAATTGCGCCAGGTAGACCCGCAGGTAGTGGGTCTCGGTGGCGTAGGAGGGGCCCCACACTTCGCGCAGCAGCTCCCGCCGCCCCACCAGCTTGCCCCGATTGCGCACCAGCATCTCGAGCATGCCCCACTCGGTGGGGGTCAGGTGGACGGTCTCGCCGCGCTTGGTGACCTTCTTGGCGGCCAGGTCGACGGTGAACGAGTCGGTGGTCACCACGGGCGCCGAGGCGTCGGGATCGGTGGCGCCGCGCCGGACCGCGGCGCGCAACCGGGCCAGCAGCTCGTCCATGCCGAACGGTTTGGTGACGTAGTCGTCGGCCCCCGCGTCGAGCGCTTCGACCTTGTCGGCGGAATCCGTCCGCGCCGACAGCACGATCACCGGAGCCGAGGTCCAGCCGCGCAATCCGGCGAGCACCTCGATGCCGTCCATGTCGGGCAGGCCGAGGTCGAGGATCACGACGTCCGGATGCCGGTCGGCCGCCGCCCGCAGGGCCGCGCCGCCGGTCGCGGCGGTGATCACCTCGTAGCCGCGGACCGAGAGATTGATCCGCAACGCGCGCACGATCTGCGGTTCGTCGTCGATCACGAGCACCTTCGTCGCCACCGCATCGGGCGTCTTCGTCACAACCGCCGCCTCCTGTGTCGTCGCGGACACCTCACTCACCCGCGCTCGTCGTCTCGTGTGCCACGGCGCCGCCCGTGCCGTCGGTCTCGGACGGCTCGCCGCCGGGCAGCTCGACCAGCATGGTCAATCCTCCGCCGGGTGTCGGCTCGGCGTGCACGGTGCCGCCCATCGCCTCGACGAACCCGCGCACCACCGACAGGCCGAGGCCGACGCCGGTGGTGTTGTCCCGGTCGCCGAGGCGCTGGAACGGTTCGAACAGTTGCTCCTCGGCGCCGTGCGGGATGCCGGGCCCGGTGTCGATGACCGCGATCGCGACCCGGTCGCCCGCGCGTTCGGCGGTGACGCGGACCGTGCCCGCGCGCGGGGCGTGGCGCAGCGCGTTGTCGAGCAGGTTGGCCAGCACCCGTTCCAGCAGGCCGCTGTCGGCGCGCACCGAGACGTCGCCCACCTCCACCCGGACCCGGTCCATCGCCGCACGCCGCAACCCGCGCGCGCCCATCCCGACGCTCACCAGGGCGCGGTGCACCACCTCGTCCAGGTAGACCCGCCGCAGCTGCGGCGTGACGACTCCGACCGCGAGCCGGGAGGAGTCGAGCAGATTGCCGACCAGCGCGGTGAGCTGATCCACCGATTCCTCGATGGTCTCCAGCAGTTCGGCGGTGTCCTGCGGGGAGAACTCGACGTCGTCGCTGCGCAGGCTGGAAACCGCCGCTTTGGCGCCGGCCAGTGGGGTGCGCAGGTCGTGGCCGACCGCCGAGAGCAACGCCCGCCGCAGGCGATCGGCCTCCAGCAGGGCCGCGGCGGCACTCGCCTCTTCGGCCAGGCGGGCCTGCCGGACCAGGGCGACGGCCTGGTTGGTGACCGCGTTGAGCACCGGACGGTCGGCGGCCGCCAGCGGGCGACCGGCCAGCAGCAGCCGGTGGCGGGCGTCGCCCGCTTCCACCACGGTGTCCGCGTCGGAGGGCTGCCGCGGCGGGTCGGCACCCACTTCGGCGAGCACGTGGTCGCCTTCCACCAGGCCGACCGCGCGTTGCGCGAAGACTTCTCTGATCTGTTCGAGCAGCCGGGGCAGGTCCGCGCCGTGCAGGATCGCGCCGGAGAACATGGTGAGCAGTTCGGCCTGCCGAGAGGCCTTGCGCGCCTGAGCGGTTCGCTTCGCGGCCAGGTCGACCAGCGCCGCCACCGCGACGGCGACGATGAGCAGCACCACCACGGTGATGAAGCTGTTCGGCTCGGCGATGGTCAGGCTGTAGCGCGGCGGCGCGAAGAACCAGTTCAGCAGCAGCCCGGACAACAGCGCCGAGAACGACGCGGGCACCACGCCGCCGAGCAGCGCCACCGCGACCACGCCGACCACGAACACGGCGCTGATCCCGCCGAGATCCAGCACCTCGTCGAGGGAGGCGGCGCTGATCGCGCAGACCAGGGCCGGCACCAGAACGGCGGCGAGCCACGCGGCCACGGGGCGGCGCGGGTGCAGGGCCGCGTACCGGAATCCGCGGTGGGCCTGTTCGTGCGTCACCATGTGCACGTCGATCTTGCCGGAGCGCTGCACCACTGTGGAGCCGATGCCTTCATCGACCATGCGCGCCCAGCGCGAGCGGCGGGAGGTGCCGAGCACCAACTGCGTGGCGTTCACCTCGCGGGCGAACTCGAGCAGCGCCGAGGGCACGTCGTCCCCGGTGACGGTGTGCAGGGAGGCGTCCAGGCTGGCCGCGAGCTCACGCAACCGCGCCAGTCGTTCGGTGGAGACCCCGGCCAGGCCGTCGCCGCGCACCACGTGCACGACCACCAGATCGGCGCTGGATTTGGTGGCGATCCGGCTGGCCCGGCGCACGAGCGTCTCCGATTCCGGCCCGCCGGTCACCGCAACCACGACGCGCTCCCTGGCCTCCCACAGTTCGGTGATCCGGTGATCGGCCCGGTACCTGGCCAGCGCGGCGTCCACCTGATCGGCCAGCCACAGCAGCGCCAGTTCGCGCAGCGCGGTGAGGTTCCCCGCGCGGAAATAGTTCCGCAGCGCCGCGTCGATCTTCTCGGCGGCGTACACGTTGCCGTGGGAAAGCCTGCGCCGCAACGCTTCCGGGGTGATGTCGACCAGCTCCACCTGGTCCGCCCCGCGCACCACCGCGTCCGGCACGGTCTCGCGCTGCCGGATGCCGGTGATCTGCTCGACGACGTCGTTGAGGCTCTCCAGATGCTGCACGTTGACCGTGGAGATCACGTCGATGCCCGCGTCGAGCAGTTCCGCCACGTCCTGCCAGCGCTTCTCGTGCGCGCTGCCGGGCGCGTTGGTATGCGCCAGCTCGTCGACCAGCACCACCGCGGGGGCGCGGCGCAGCACCGCGTCGACGTCGACTTCCTGGAAGGTGCTGCCGCGATATTCGATCAGCTTCGGAGGGATGCGTTCGATGCCGTCGAGCAGTTCCGCGGTCTTCTCCCTGCCGTGCGTCTCGACCACCGCGGCCACCACGTCGCGACCCCGCTCCAGTCGCCGGTGCGCCTCGCCGAGCATGGCGTAGGTCTTGCCGACTCCCGGCGCGGCGCCCAGGTAGATCCGCAGCCGACCGCGTTTCACGCCTTCATCATCGCGCGTCGCGCCGCTCCGGCCGAGCATCCCGCGTTCGTCACGGCGCGCTGGCGCCCCACCGCCGCGCATCATCCGCCTCGAGCGCCACCGGTTGCGGCCGCGGTGCCCGCGCACGAGTTCCGATCGCGCGGATGACCAGCGCGCAGCAAACGAAGGCGACGACGAAGATCACTGCCGACATCGCGCTCCTTTCTTCTGTCCGGCTGGGTGGCACCGACAGGTCCCGCCCGGCTCTCCACTTCTACCGTCGCCAGACGGACGGACCTCGATTTTTACGGTGTGTTGACGGTCCGCCCGTGTTCCTTGACGCGTTGCTTGCGGGCGGTGAACGACCGTCAACGAACCGCAAATGCCGCGCACCGGGGCGTCAAGAAGTCGTCAGGAAACGGCCGCACGCGCCGCCGGGGCGCTTCACTCGCTGTGTCGCGCCGAAGCCCGGCGCGCGGATGGAGGTTGTCGAGTCATGTCGGTCGTGGTGTTCACCGCGCTCACCGTGGCGGTGTTCGCGCTGCTCGGACTGGTTCAGCGCGGGGTGGAGAAGTTGTGATCGCGAATCTGACCGGTCTCGTCCTCGCCGTCGGCGTCGCGGTCTATCTGGTCGCGGCGCTGCTGTTTCCCGAGAGGTTCTGAGTGAGCACGACAACCGCGGGGATCGTCTTCGTGGCCGCCCTGGTCCTGGCGCTCGCGCTGGTGCACGTGCCGCTGGGCGATTACATGTACCGGGTCTACGACGGCCGCGAGCACTCCCGCGTCGAACGTCTCGTCTATCGCGCGATCGGAGCGCACCCCGGAGTCGAGCAGCCCTGGCCCGTGTACGCGCGCAGCGTGCTGGCCTTCTCGGCGGTGAGCATTCTGTTCTTGTTCTTCTTCCAGCTCGTCCAGGGCGAGTTGCCGCTGCACCTGAACGATCCGGGCACCGCGATGACGCCCGCGCTGGCCTGGAACACCGCGGTCAGCTTCGTGACGAACACGAACTGGCAGAACTACTCCGGCGAATCCACCCAGGGTCATCTGGTGCAGATGGCCGGGCTGGCCGTACAGAACTTCGTCTCGGCGGCGGTGGGCATGGCGGTGGCCGTTGCGCTGGTACGCGGGTTCGCGCGCAGGCACACCGGCGACCTCGGCAACTTCTGGGTGGACCTGGTGCGCGGCACGCTGCGCATCCTGCTGCCGATCGCGTTCGTCTTCGCGCTCGTGCTGGTGGCGGGCGGCGTGATCCAGAACTTCCACCTGCACGACCAAGTGGCGCAGACGCTGGGCGGCGCCCGGCAGACGATCACCGGCGGCCCGGTCGCCAGCCAAGAGGTGATCAAGGAACTGGGCACCAACGGCGGCGGCTTCTACAACGCCAACTCCGCGCATCCGTTCGAGAACCCCTCCGCGTGGACCAACTGGGTGGAGGTCTTCCTGCTGCTGGTGATCAGCTTCTCGCTGCCGCGCACCTTCGGCCGGATGGTGGGCAGTCGTAAGCAGGGCTACGCGATCGTCGCGGTGATGGGGACGATCGCGCTGTTCGGCGTCACGCTGACCAATCTGTTCCAGCTCCAGCACCACGGCACGGTGCCCACCGCTATCGGCTCCTCGATGGAAGGCGTGGAACAGCGCTTCGGCGTGGCGAATTCGGCCACTTTCGCCGGTGCGACCACGCTGACCTCCACCGGAGCGGTCGATTCGTTCCACGACTCCTACACCAGCCTCGGCGGCCTGATGACGATGTTCGACATGCAGCTGGGCGAAGTCGCGCCGGGCGGCACCGGGTCGGGCCTGTACGGCATGTTGATCCTGGCGGTGATCACCGTGTTCGTCGCCGGGTTGATGGTCGGGCGCACCCCGGAGTACCTGGGCAAGAAGATCACGCCGCGCGAGATCAAACTGGCCGCGTCGTACTTCCTGATCAGCCCGCTGATCGTGCTGGTCGGCACGGCCGCGGCGCTGGCGATGCCGGGCCAGCGCGCGAGCATGCTGAACTCCGGGCCGCACGGGCTGTCGGAAGTGCTCTACGCGTTCACCTCGGCCGCCAACAACAACGGCTCGGCCTTCGCGGGCTTGACCGGCAACACCGAGTGGTACAACACCGCGCTCGGGCTGGCCATGCTCTTCGGCCGCTTCCTGCCGATCGTCCTCGTGCTCGCGCTGGCCGGTTCGCTCGCGCGCCAGGGCAGCACTCCCGCGTCGATCGGCACGCTGCCCACGCACCGGCCGCAGTTCGTCGGCATGGTGGTCGGCGTGACGGTGATCCTGGTCGCGCTCACCTTCCTGCCCGCGCTGGCGCTCGGGCCACTCGCCGAAGGAATCCACTGACATGTCCAGTCCCGTTCTCGAAATGGCTTCGGCGCAGGCCGGGTCCGAGCGGCCGCGGCGGGGCAAGAGCGTCCGCAGCGGGGTGCTCGACCCGAAAATGCTGCTGACCTCGTTGCCGGAGGCGGTGCGCAAGCTCGATCCACGCACGCTGTGGCGCAACCCGGTGATGTTGATCGTCGAACTGGGCGCGGTGTGGTCTACTGTGCTCGCTCTGCTCGACCCGACCTTCTTCGCCTGGGCCGTCGTCGTGTGGCTGTGGCTCACGGTGATCTTCGCGAACCTGGCCGAGGCCGTCGCGGAGGGCCGCGGCAAAGCGCAGGCCGACACACTGCGCAAGGCGAAGACCGACACCGTCGCGCGGCGACTGGTCGAGTGGTCGCCGGGCGCGTGGGTGGCCGAGGAACGGGTCGCCGCTCAGGAACTGCGCCGCGGCGATCACGTCGTGGTCGAAGCCGGACAGGTGATCCCGGGCGACGGCGACGTGGTGGAAGGCATCGCCTCGGTGGACGAGTCGGCGATCACCGGTGAATCCGCGCCGGTCATCCGCGAATCCGGCGGTGACCGCTCGGCGGTGACCGGCGGCACCACCGTGCTGTCGGACCGGATCGTCGTGCGGATCACCCAGGAGCCGGGGCGCAGCTTCATCGACAAGATGATCGCCCTGGTGGAGGGTGCGAGCAGGCAGAAGACCCCGAACGAGATCGCGTTGAACATCCTGCTGGCGGCGCTGACGCTCATCTTCGTCTTCGCGGTGGTCACGCTGCAGCCGATGGCGATCTTCAGCAAGTCGAACAATCCGGGCGTGCCGGACACCGCGGCGCTGGACGCGCACGGCGTCACCGGCATCGTGCTGGTCTCGCTGCTGGTGTGCCTGATTCCGACGACCATCGGCGCCCTGCTGTCGGCGATCGGGATCGCGGGCATGGACCGCTTGGTGCAGCGCAATGTGCTCGCCATGTCCGGCCGTGCCGTCGAGGCCGCCGGGGACGTGAACACTCTGCTACTGGACAAGACCGGCACGATCACGCTCGGCAACCGCCAAGCGGCGGACTTCGTCCCGGTACCCGGCGTGAGCAAGGAGGAGCTGGCCGACGCCGCACAGCTTTCCAGCCTGGCCGACGAGACCCCGGAAGGCCGTTCCATCGTGGTCTACGCCAAACAGGCTCACGGTCTGCGGGAGCGCACGCCCGGTGAGCTGAACCACGCGCGCTGGGTCGAGTTCACCGCGCAGACCCGGATGTCCGGCGTCGACGTCGAGAGCCGCAGGTTGCGCAAGGGCGCGGCGAGTGCCGTCACCGAATGGGTGCGCGCGCAGGGCGGTTCGGTGCCCGGCGAGCTCGGCGCGACCGTCGACGGCATCTCCGCCGCGGGCGGCACGCCGCTGGTCGTCGGCGAGGCCGACGGCGACGGCGCCAGGGTGCTCGGCGTCATCCACCTCAAAGACGTGGTGAAACAGGGCATGCGCGAGCGGTTCGACGAGATGCGCAGCATGGGCATCCGCACGGTGATGATCACCGGCGACAACCCGCTGACCGCGCAAGCGATCGCGGACGAGGCGGGGGTCGACGATTTCCTCGCCGAGGCGACGCCGGAGGACAAGTTGGCGCTGATCAAGCGGGAACAGGAGGGCGGACGCCTGGTCGCGATGACCGGCGACGGCACCAACGACGCGCCCGCGCTGGCGCAGGCCGACGTGGGCGTGGCGATGAACACCGGCACCTCGGCCGCCAAAGAGGCAGGCAACATGGTCGATCTGGATTCCGATCCGACCAAGCTGATCGAGATCGTGGAGATCGGCAAGCAGCTGCTCATCACGCGCGGGGCGCTGACGACGTTCTCCATCGCCAACGACATCGCCAAGTATTTCGCGATCATCCCCGCGCTGTTCGTGACGCTGTTCCCCGGCCTGGACCTGCTCAACGTCATGCGGTTGGCCAGCCCGCAGTCGGCGATCCTGTCCGCGGTGATCTTCAACGCCGTCGTCATCGTGGCGCTGATCCCGCTGGCGCTGCGCGGCGTGCGCTACCGGCCGTCGAACGCTTCGAAGTTGCTCAGCCGCAATCTGACCCTCTACGGGCTCGGCGGCATCATCGCGCCGTTCCTCGGCATCAAACTCGTCGACCTCGTGGTCCAGTTCCTCCCCGGGATGTCCTGACATGCGCCTTTCAACCTGGATCCGGCAGCATCTCGCCGCCCTGCGCGCGTTGCTCGCGCTCACGGCGATCACCGGAATCGTCTACCCGCTGGCGGTTTTCGCGGTGGCCCAGTTGCCCGGTCTGCACGAGAAAGCGGACGGGTCGTTGATCGAGGTGAACGGAACGACGGTGGGCTCCGGCCTGATCGGGCAATCGTTCACCGGCCCCGGCGGTGCGGCCTCGGCGCAGTATTTCCAGAGCCGCCCTTCGGCCGCCGGTGACGGCTACGACCCGATGTCCACTTCCGCGAGCAATCTCGGACCCGAGGACATCGTCGACACTCCGGCACGCGCGAGCCTGCTCACCGCGGTCTGCGCTCGCAGCAAGGAGGTCGGCGACCGTGAGGGGATCGACGGCAGCCGCCCGTTCTGCACGAAAGACGGTGTCGGCGCGGTGCTCTCGGTGATCGGACCGCGTGACTCCGACGGGGACGTTTCGCGCCCCGTACGGGTCGTCAGCGTCAACGAGGCGTGTCCGGCACCGCCGTTCGTCGCGGCCTATCGCGGCGTCCGGGTCGACTGCGCCGAACCGGGACAGGATTACTCCATCGGACGCATCGTCCCCATACGCGGCGACGCGCCCGCCGACCCGGCGGTGCCCGCCGATGCGGTCACCGCGAGCGGGAGCGGGCTCGATCCGAACATTTCGCCGCGGTACGCGGCCATCCAGGTGCCTCGGGTCGCGAAAGCGCGCGGGATCTCCGAGCAGCAGGTGCGCGCCGTAGTGGACGAGCACACCAGCGGCCGGACACTGGGATTCCTCGGCGAGCCGCGGGTCGACGTGCTGCGGTTTAACCTGGACCTGGATCGCCGGTACCCCTACCGCGGTTGACGCGGAGGCGGCCGCGGGCGGTGTCGTTGTGCCGCCCGCGGCCGTCGACGGCGGTCAGTGGCCGCGGGCGATCCAATCGGCGAGGAAGGGCTTCTCCGCGCCGATGGTGGTGGAATCGCCGTGTCCGGTATGGACCGTGGTCTCCTCCGGGAGCGTCAGCAGGCGTTGGCGGATCGACTCGATGATCGTGCCGAAATCGGAGAACGATCGGCCGGTCGCGCCGGGGCCGCCGGCGAACAACGTGTCGCCCGTGAACACGGCCTTCGCGTCGGGCAGATGCAGTGCGACCGAGCCGGGGGAGTGGCCAGGGGTGTGCAGGATGTGGATTTCGGTGTCGGACACGCCGATCCGATCGCCGTGCGCGAGCGGCTGGTATCCCGTGTCGGGATGGGTCATGCGCCACAGCGGTTCGTCGCCGGGGTGCAGCAGGATGGGTGCGTTCAGGCGCTCGGCGAGTTCGGGGGCGACCGTCACGTGATCGTTGTGTCCGTGGGTGCACACGATCGCGCGAACGGCGCGCCCGGCGACCGCCGCGAGAATCGGGCCTGCGTCGTGGGCGGCATCGATGACGACCACCTCGTCGTCGTCGCCGACGAGCCAGATGTTGTTGTCCACCGCCCAGGTGCCGCCGTCGAGGCGGAACTCGCCGGAGGTGACGACGCGGTCGATGCGGATGGTCACCAGACCACCACCGAACGCAGCACGTCGCCCGCGTGCATCTTGGCGAAGGCTTGCTCCACCTGGTCCAGCCCGATGCGTTCGGAGACGAACCGGTCCAGCGGCAGCCGTCCCTGGCGGTAGAGGTCGATCAGGGCGGGGAAGTCACGTTCCGGCAGACAGTCGCCGTACCAGGCGGATTTCAGCGCGCCGCCGCGGGAGAAGAAGTCAAGCAGCGGCATCTCCAGGGTCATCTCCGGGGTCGGCACGCCGACGAGGACCACCGTCCCGGCGAGGTCGCGGCCGTAGAAGGCCTGCTGCCAGGTCTCCGGCCGTCCGACCGCGTCGATGACCACGTCCGCGCCCCAGCCGTCGGTGTACTCCTGGATCTTCTCGACCACGTCCTCGGTGGTCGCATCGATCGTGTGGGTGGCGCCGAAGTCCGTGGCCCAGCGCAGTTTCCTGGCGTCGCGGTCCACCGCGATGACGGCGCGCGCACCCGCGAGCCTGGCTCCGGCGATGGCCGCGTCCCCGACGCCGCCGCAGCCGATCACCGCGACGGTGTCGCCGATCGAGACGTTGCCGGTGTGGATCGCCGAGCCGATGCCCGCCATCACGCCGCAGCCGAGCAGGCCCGCCACCGCAGGGTCGGCTTCCGGATCGACCTTCGTGCACTGGCCTTCGTGCACCAACGTCTTGTCGGCGAACGCGCCGATGCCGAGGGCGGGCGTCAGCTCGGTGCCGTCGGCGAGGGTCATCTTCTTGCTCGCGTTGCGACTGTCGAAGCAGTACCACGGCCTGCCGCGCTTGCAGGCCCGGCACTCACCGCAGACCGCGCGCCAGTTGAGGATCACGTAGTCACCCTCGGTCACATGGGTGACCGCCGCGCCGACGGCTTCCACCACGCCCGCCGCCTCGTGGCCGAGCAGGAACGGGAAATCGTCGGTGATGCCGCCTTCGCGATAGTGCAGGTCGGTGTGGCAGACCCCGCACGCCTGCACCCGCACCACCACGTCGTGCGGGCCCGGATCGGGAATCACCACCTCGACGCTCTCGACCGGTGCGCCTTTGCTGCGGGCCACGATCCCGCGGACGGTTTCCGACACCTGTGCCTCCTGAGCGAGTTCTCGGGACGCGGATCCGGTCGCTCCATGGACCCGCGAGCTGAACACCTGTCCATACAGTTGTTCCCGATCCGAACCCTACCGCCGGATCGCGCGAAGTCCCGAGTTTCGAGCGGGAATCGCCCGTGAGGGTTGACATTCCACTTTGGAGGGTTATGCTGGACTCATATTCCACTATGGAAGATAAACCCGTCGATAGGACCAGGCATGGACATCTCCACCGGCACTCGCGCCTCGAACGCCGAACGCGACGTCGTGGTGCGCCTGCTCGGCAGGCATATGGCGGACGGCCGGATCGATCTGCCCGAGTACGACCAGCGCGTCGCCCAGGTGTACGCCACCACCGATCGCGAAGACCTGCGCGCGGTGCTGTCCGATCTGCCCGAACTGGGCAAGGACGCCGTGGCGCCCGCTTCCGCGCGCCCCCGCATCCCGATCTGGCAGCGCATCGAGGGCAGCACCTGGCTCGCCGTGAGCCTGCTGGTGCTCGTCATCTGGGGCGCGGTCTCGCTGAGCGTCGGCGCGCTGACCTACTTCTGGCCGATCTGGGTGATCGGCCCGTGGGGCGCCGTCCTGGCGTTCCGGATGGTGGCGGGCTTCGAGAACGGCCGGTTCAGCCACCGCGCGAGCTGAGCTCCGACCGTCGGCGCTGTCACCCGTCGCACCGGGCGACAGCGCCGTTGTCGTGTCCTACCACCCGCGCCGCGCGGACTCGTGCGGGGGAAGCGAGGGTTCCCGCCGTGACCGCTGATCGCCGCGGTGACGGCGGCCGGGTGGTTGGTCGTCGGCCCGGTCTCGGTCGGACGGCACCGGACGGTCGCGGTATGCCGCATCGGGCCGCTCTCTTCGGCCGGTCCCTGGCTCGCGGTCCGCGGGCCTGCGTCCGGTCTGCTCGCTCCCTCGCGGATGACGGACCTCCGCGTCGTCGTAGTCGTCCCGAGGTCCGGCGCGGTGCGATGCGTCGGGCTCATCGGGACGCCGACGTCTCGGCGGGTCGAGACGGCCGGGTGCAGAACGCGGAGGCGGATTCGCCCCACCGCCGCGCGGGAGCCGGTCGCCTCGCCGAGCGGGTTCGGATTCCTCGCGGCGGCGGCGTCGTGCTGCCGCGGGCGGGCTGTAGTCGCCGGCCGGAGGGTTCGTTCGTGCTGTCGGCCAGGAGTTCGCGGTGCGTGTCGGTCGATCGGCATCGGTGCGCCGGGACGAGGTCGGTGGCTCGGCGGCTCCGCGACGGGTGGACCGGCTCTCGCCGCGCGCCTCCTGCGGCGGCTTCCGGCGGGATCTGCTCGCACGGGGCGGCTGCGGCGGACGACCCGGCTGGAGGACGGGAAGCTCCCGGGTGATCTGCGTGGCGCTGACGCCTTTCTCCTGATAAGTGGCGGCGATGTCGTGCGCGCGCAACCACGCGCCCGGATCGTGGCGGGCGACGGCGTCCAGCCACGGAAGGGTGTCCTCGAGCAGATCGAGCAGATCGCCGGGGCCGTCGCCGAGCGCGGCCCGGATGGCGGGGAAGGCTTCCGTGGGGAAGGTCCACTTCCATTCGGACCGAGCTTCCGCGTGTCTGCGGCCGTGCAGGACGAGGTCGCCGGAGCGGGAGATCTTGGCCCGCACCGTCCGGACGCCGGACTCGATGACGAGTTCGCCCGTTTCGGTGCGGGTGATCTGCTCGGTCTGGTCGTCATCGTCGAGTTCGGGGGCACCGATCTCGTCGTCGGGGTCGACGCGGCGCATCCATTTCGTGACCGCGCCAAGCGGGAGCAGCGGCTGTCGGTCCGCAATGTGGGCGCGGGTGATCCGCAATGTCCGCGCAATCCCGGCGACGAGATCCGCCCAGCCCGGGGATTCCGCGGCGTCGGGCAGGTCGTCGTCCTCCCAGTGGTCTGGGGGCGCCGACCGGGGGCCGATGCCGGTGCGCCCGGGTCGCTCGCTCCTGCCGTACACCGGTTCGGCGGATCGCCCGGCTCGGCCGGGAAAATTCCCAGGACTGGGAGTTTCGTCCTCGTCGGCGTCGTCCCACGGCGGGTCCGCGTCCTGCTCCGGTCCCCGCAGTTTGATCTCGAACCACGCCGCGCCAAGGGCGGCCGCGGCGAAAGCCGCCGCGACCGCCACCTCCATCCGCACATCGCTCAGCAGCGCGCTCTTGCTGCGTTCACAGGCGTGCAGGAACACCAGGCTGCCGAGGACGAGCCCCGCGATCCGGGCAAGGCGGAACCGGGTACTTGTCCCTGGTGAGGGGGCAGACATCGTGGTGCGCTCCCGAACGTTCCGCTGACGAATCAGAGGGATCGTAAGGGGCCGGAGGATGTGGCGTCAGTGCCAGTTCGAGACCGGGCATGGGCAGCGGGCTGACGGAAGAGACGCGTGCCGGTGGCAGAGCGGGCGTTCCCGCATCCCGGTGCGCCGGCGGAGTCGGTCGCGTCGCGGCCGCCGACCCGATGCGACCGGCGCCGCCGTCGCCGTCCCGGCAAACCCGGGGCATATCGAAATGCGCGCGAACCGGCGGCGAGTCGATAGCCTACGGATATCGCCGAACCACCACTCGGCCGCGCACGCCGTCGGGCCCCGGAAGCTCCCGGTACGCGACGGATACCATGACAGGTCGCCGGATGCGCTGCCCCGACGCGGAACGCCGACCGGGCAGAACACGGAAAGGTCGTCGAACTTGCACCTGAAGAGCCTGACGTTGAAGGGCTTCAAATCCTTCGCGTCCGCGACGACGCTGCGCTTGGAACCGGGCATCACGTGTGTGGTCGGTCCCAACGGCTCGGGCAAATCGAACGTCGTCGACGCGCTCACCTGGGTGATGGGCGAGCAGGGCGCCAAGGCGTTGCGCGGCGGCAAGATGCAGGACGTGATCTTCGCGGGCACGGCGGGCCGCGCGCCGCTCGGCCGTGCCGAGGTCACGCTGACCATCGACAATTCCGACGGCGCGCTGCCGATCGACTACGCCGAGGTGTCCATCACCAGGCGCATGTTCCGCGACGGCGCGGGCGAGTACGAGATCAACGGCAACTCCTGCCGCCTGATGGACGTGCAGGAACTGCTCAGCGACTCCGGCATCGGCCGCGAGATGCACGTCATCGTGGGTCAGGGCCAGCTGTCGGCCATCCTGGAATCGCGCCCTGAGGACCGCCGCGCGTTCGTCGAGGAAGCCGCCGGTGTGCTCAAGCACCGCAAACGCAAGGAGAAGGCGGTCCGCAAGCTCGAGGCCATGCAGGCCAACCTGGCTCGGCTGACCGACCTCACCACCGAACTGCGCCGCCAGCTCAAACCGCTGGGCAGGCAGGCGGAGGTGGCGCGCAGGGCGCAGACCGTGCAGGCCGACCTGCGCGACGCCCGGCTGCGGCTGGCCGCCGACGACCTGGTCACCCGGCGCGAAGAGCTGGCCAGCCAGCAGAGCAAGGAAGCGTACGCGCGCGAACAGCAGATCACCGTGCAGTCCGAGCTGGACGCCGCGAACGCGGCGCTGGCGCAGCAGGAATTCCAGCTGTCGCGGCTGACGCCGAGCGCGGAGGCCGCCGCGCAGCTGTGGTTCCAGCTGTCCGCGCTCGCCGAGCGGGTCAACGCGACCATCCGCATCGCGGGCGACCGGGCGCGGCACCTGGACGCGGCGGCTCCGGTCAGCACCGGCCGCGACCCCGAGCAACTCGAGGCCGAGGCCGACCGGGTCGAGGCCGAGGAGGCCGAGCTGCGCGAAGCGGTGGAGATCGCCACGGAGACGCTGGAGGCGGCCCGCGACCAGCTGGCCGAACGCGAACACGCCGCCAAGGCCGCCGAGCAGGCGCACTTGGCCGCGGTGCGGGCGATCGCCGACCGGCGCGAGGGAGTGGCCCGGTTGTCCGGCAAGGTGGACACCCTGCGGGCCAGGGCGCAGTCGGTGGACGCGGAGATCGCGCGGCTGTCGGTCGCGATCGCCGACGCCCGCCATCGCGGTGAGGCCGCGCAAGCCGAATTCGACACGGTGCAAGCCGAACTCGCCGAACTCGACGCGGGCGAGGCCGGTCTCGACGCTCAGCACGAGCACGCGGCGCAGGCGCTGGAACTGGCCGATCAACGGGTCACCGAACTGCGCGAACAGGACCGGGACGCGAGCAAGCGCGTCGCGTCGCTCAGCGCGCGCATCGAGGCGCTCGGCATGAACCTGGCCCGCCGGGACGGTGTGGCCTGGCTGGTGGAGCACCGCGAGCAGGGATTGCTCGGCCCGCTCTCGGCGCTGCTGCGCGTGCACGGCGGCTTCGAGGCGGCGGTCGCCGCCGCGCTGGGCCCGCTGGCCGACGCCGTCGCCGCCGACACCGGCGAGTCCGCGCACGCCGCGATCCAGGCGCTCAAGGACGCCGACGCGGGCCGCGCCGCCGTCGTCTTCGGCGCCGAGCGTGCCGATCGGCCGCGGCCGGACGCGCTGCCCGACGGCGCCCGCTGGCTGTTCGACGTGGTCGAATGCCCCGACTCGGTGCGCGGCGCGATCGCGGCGCTCGCCGCGGGGATCGCGGTGGCCGACGATCTGCCCGCCGCCCGCGCGCTGGTCGCGGCGCGGCCCGAACTGCGCGTGGTCACCCGCGACGGCGACCTCACCGGAAACGGCTGGCTGCTCGGCGGTTCCGATCGCGCGCCCAGTCAGCTGGAGATCCAAGCCGACATCGACGCCGCCGAGGCGGAGTTGATCGCGGCGCAGCGGCGCGCCGAGGAACTCGAGGCCGCGCTGTCCGGCGCGCTAGAGGAGCAGGCCGATCGCAAGGACGCCGTCGACCAGGCGCTGCTCGCCCTGCACGAATCCGATCAGGCGCTGGTCGCGATCTACGAGCGGCTGGGCAGGCTCGGTCAGACCGCTCGCACCGCGCACGCGGAGAGCGAACGGCTGGTCGGCCAGCGCGACGACGCGGAGGCGAGCCGGGAGGAGGCGCTGGCCGCGCTGGCCGAGCTGGAGGACCGCCTGCGCCACGCGGAATTGGAGCAGTCCGAGGCGGACGCCGACGGCGCGGGCGCGGCGGGCACCGAATCCGCGGGCCGCGCGCGCGAGGAGGCCGCCGCGGCGCTGGCCGAGGCGCGCGCCATGGAGGTCGAGGCGAGGCTCGCCGTGCGCACCGCCGAGGAGCGCGCGGAATCCGTTCGCGGCAAGGCCGATTCGCTGCGCCGCGCCGCCCGTGCCGAGCGGGAGAACCGCGCCCGCGCCGAACGCGCGCGAGCCGCGCGCAGGCAGGCGGCCGAACTCGCCGCCGCGGTGGCCGAATCCGGTGCGAAGATCGCCGCCGAACTCGAGCGGGTGGTGGCCGAGGCCGGCGCCCGCCGCGACGAGCTGGTGCGCAAACGCTCGGAGTGCGCCGCGCAGGTCGAACAGGTCAAGGAGCGGGTGCGCGCGCTCACCGCGCAACTGTCCCAGCTCACCGACGCGGTGCATCGGGACGAGGTGGCCAAAGCCCAAGCGGCGCTGCGCATCGAGCAGCTGGAGGCGACCATCGCCGAGCAGTTCGGTATCGCGCTGGACGATCTGATCGCCGAGTACGGCCCGCACGTGCCGCTGCCGCCGTCGGCGCTGGAGATGCAGGAGTACGAGCAGGCCAAGGAGCGCGGCGAGCAGGTCAGCGAACCCGCCCCGATGCCGTACGACCGGCAGACCCAGGAGCGTCGCGCCAAGCGCGCCGAGAAGGATCTCGCCACCCTGGGCAAGGTGAATCCACTCGCGCTCGAGGAATTCGCGGCGCTGGAGGAGCGGTACAACTTCCTGGCCACGCAGCTCGAGGACGTCAAGAGCGCGCGCAAGGATCTGCTCGACGTGGTCGCCGAGGTCGATGCCCGCATCCTGCAGGTGTTCACCGAGGCGTACGCCGACGTGGAGCGCGAGTTCGTCGAGGTGTTCGCGAAACTGTTCCCCGGCGGCGAGGGCAGGCTGCTGCTCACCGACCCCTCGGACATGCTCACCACCGGCATCGAGGTGGAGGCCCGTCCGCCGGGCAAGAAGGTCAAGCGCCTGTCGCTGCTGTCCGGCGGGGAGAAGTCGCTGACCGCCGTCGCGTTGCTGGTGGCCATCTTCCGCGCCAGGCCGTCGCCGTTCTACGTGATGGACGAGGTCGAGGCCGCGCTGGACGACACCAACCTGCGCCGTCTGATCGGCCTGTTCGAGCAGTTGCGGGAGAAGAGCCAGCTGATCGTCATCACCCACCAGAAGCCGACGATGGAGATCGCCGACGCGCTCTACGGCGTCAGCATGCGCGGCGACGGCATCACCCAGGTGATCTCTCAGCGGTTGCGCGGGGAGAATCTGGCCCCGGTCGGCGCCGCGGGCTGACCCGCCGCGCGGTCAGCTCCGGCGTGCGGGCAGGGTGACGGTGCCGGAGTCCAGGTCGACCAGTGGGTCGTCACCGGAGATCCGATCGTCGACCTTGGCGATCGCCACCCATTCCTTGCGCTCGTGGATGTGCTTGCGCGAGGGGCCGAATATCTCGTCGACCTCCGCGCCGACCGGATCGCGCCGGGCGCGGCCGGATCGTCTGCGCATGCCTTCCACCGTGCCGAGCGTACGCCTCGCCGCTCGACAACCCCGGTGAGCAGGGCCTGCGCCCAGTGGCACCGGCACCGGCACCGGTCCGCCCCGCTTCTCGGTGCGGCCTTTTCACCACGCGGCCACGGACGAGACGATCGCCCCCCCCCATCGGGAAGCTCGGGTCCCGCGTGGTTCGGCCGCGACGCTCGGTCTCTCGGCGGCTACGGCCTCGGTGGGGGACCCCTCAGCTCCGGGGCCGCCGGCGACAGCGAGTCGTCTCATGTGATCCGGCTCGTACGCGACGCCACGGTGCGACGGGATCCCCGAACCGCGAATCCGACCCCGATCACCCAGCCTTATCGGAGCTTTCGTGGTCGAGCAGCGCTTTGATCTGCGCCGCACCGGTTTCGGCGAGCCAGGCGTCGAATGTCCGCAGCCCGGGATGGATTGCGCGGATCTCGTCGACGTCGGCGCTCCAGCCGCCGGTGTGGCGCATGAGCCGCCACGTATTGCCGATCTCCGCGCCGATCGCGTCCGCCTCGGCTTCGCCGACTTCGTGGTAGCTGACTCGATGACCGGTGGCCGCGCTGATCGCCGCCGCGGCCACGGGCGGGACGAGCACGTCACCTGCGAGTTCGAGGACGCGGCCGTGGAAGCGATCCGGGTCGGCGAACGCCAGACCGGCGATGTCGCCGATGTCCGCGACGGCGATCACCTTCATCGGCCCCTCGGCCGGGAACAGGTGCCGGTGCACGCCGTCTTCGATGCCGTCGACGGGTGACGTGCGCAGCAGGTAGTTCTCCATGAAGCGCACCGGGCGCAGCAGGGTGTATTGCAGACCGCTGGCGATGATCGCGTCTTCGATGCGCTTCTTACCCGTCGCGCCCCACGAGGTGCTGTCGCCCATCGAGGCGATGCCGGTGAACACGATCTGCCGCACCCCGGCCGCACGTGCGGCCTCGACGATCGCTTCGCCGCGCGCGGCCTCCAAGTCGACGTCCCAGCCTTCCGGACCGTAGGCTGCGGGCGGGACCAGGAACAGGCCGCTGACACCGGCCAGCGCCGCGGGCAAGGTCTCGGGGGCGTCGAAGTCGCCGACGACGAGTTCCGCGCCCGCCGCGGCCAGTTCCTGCGCGGCGTGCGCGTGTGCGTCGCGGACGAGCGCGCGCACCGCCCTGCCGTCGGCCAGCAGTCGCCGGGCGGTCGTGCCGCCCTGCTTGCCGGTGGCCCCGGTGACCAGGATGAGGTTGTGCTGAGGGGGCATACTCCGCCTTCTCTGCTCGGTAGAATCGGGTTGGTTGACCCGGATTCGGACGATACGGGTCGCGCCACCCGATCGACCAGGCTGCTTATCGGAAGGCCGTAACGAAATGACCGCATCGCTCGCTCCGGGCGGGATGTCGCGATCCGATGCCCGGCGCAATCGCGCCCTCGTGCTGGCGGCCGCGCAGCGCGCCTTCGCCGAACAGGGCGCCTCCGTGTCACTGGTCGAGGTCGCCCGCAGGGCTGGTGTCGGCGCGGGCACCGTCTACCGGCACTTCCCCACGAAAAGCGCACTGCTGGAAGCGGTTATGCAACAGCGCATCGACCGGTTGGCGAAGCTGGCCGCCGACCATCTCGCCGCACCCGATCCCGGCGCCGCCTTCTTCGACTTCTGCACCGCGGTGATCGCCACGACCCCGGACAACCAGGCGCTGTGCGACCTCGTTCAGTCCGACGACGGTTGGCCGCGCGCGCTGGTACAGAGCGCGGGGGTGCGATTCCACGGTGCGGTGGCGGCTCTGCTCGCCGCGGCCGAGCGGGAGGGGGCGGTCCGGGCCGACATCGAACTCGACGACGTGCTCGCCATCTTCACCGGATGCGTCGCGATCCAACGGCTCCGTAAGGCCAGTGGCGGCCTCGACCGTACCGCCGCGATCGTGCTGGACGCGCTGCGCGCGGGGCCGGTCGGACCGGTGGTGACGAAACGGGAGGGCGACACCGAAGACCGTAACGAAACTGAGGAGCGTAACGAAAGCCAAGCGGATCGCTGCCCGGTGTGCCGGGCGGCGGTGCCCCGGGCCGGGACGGGCCGCAGGGCCAGATACTGCTCGGCCGCGTGCCGTCAGAAGGCGCATCGCCGACGGGTCGCGGCGGCACGCTGAGCCCGAATGGCGCATTTGTGCCATCGGATGCTCGGCTGCGCCACGGACCGATCGGACCCCGGCTCGTGATCCCCGGGTGAGCCGGTGATCCGCGCGGCGCTCGCCGCCGGTTGGAAGGGGTTACCGGTTGCTCAGAGCAGGTCGCTGACGTCGTCGGGCACGTCGACGGCGTACTTGCGCAGAATGTCCATCGAGATCACTTCCAGGGCGTTCTCGTGTGTGGCGGCCAGCACCACGGGCGCGGCGACGCCGTCCTCGTGCGCGTGCAGCCATCGCACGGCGACCACGCACCACCGGTCCCCCGGCTGCAAACCGGGAAAATTGTTCTCCGGACGGGGTGTGCTCAAATCGTTTCCGATGGAAGCCTGATGCTCCAGGAATTCTGCCGTGACAACGGTGCAGACGGTGTGGCTGCCCAGATCCTCCGGCCCGGTACTGCAGCAGCCGTCCCGGTAGAAGCCGGTGAGAGGATCGGTGCCGCACTCTTCCAGCGGCCCCCCAAGCACGTTTCGATCGGTCACGTCGCCGATCCTATTGTCCCTTCGCGAGAAGTTCCGCAGGACAAGAAATCTGGAGGGCTGTGTCGGTGCCCGCTCGCACCGGCCCACGGCCCGGTACCTGCGATGTTCGCCGACTTCGCGCCGTCGGCCCCGGCGCGCGACTCGCGCGCCGGGTGCGGCTCGGGGCCGATCCCGTGACGACCGGTCTGCAAGGATGGTCCGCGTGAGTCCCGAAGTCTGGATCCTGATCGCCGCGGTCGCCGCACTGCTGCTCGTCGTGCTCGTCGCCGGATTCGTCCGGTACAAGCGCGGCCGCGTGTCGCTGACGCCGCCCACGCAGGACAAGGAGCTGACCGACCGGTCCGGTGGCTACACCGCGTCCGGCGGATTCTCCTTCAGCCGGGGTGGCACGGCGACCGAACCGCAACCGGTCGAGCGCACCGACACCGAAGGACAGCCGCACGTCGGCGACGACGCCGCGATACCGCGCGACGCGCCCAAACGCGGCATCACGAACGTTCCCTTGCCGGATGCCGACGTCACCGAGGCGGCCCCCGCGCCGGAAGTCGTCGAGCCGGCCACCGAAGCGGAGGCCGGGCCGGAGACGGTGCCGCAGGACAGCGACGCGGTGGAGGCCCCGGAGGCCCCGGCTCAGGACACGACCGCCGAGCCGGTCACCGGCACCGCGGGCCCGGACACCGGCGTCACCACCGAGATCGTCGCGCCCGACACGCCCGCTGGCGTCGAGGCGCCCGCCGCGCTGGAGGAGATCGAGCCCACCGCGGGCCGCCTGGTCCGGCTGCGCGGACGGCTGTCGCGCTCGCAGAACGCGGTCGGCAAGAGCCTGCTCGGCCTGCTCGGCGGCGGCGACCTGGACGACGACTCGTGGGAAGAGGTGGAGGACACCCTCGTGCTCGCCGACCTCGGCACCGCGAGCACCACGGCCGTCGTCTCCCGGCTGCGTGCGGAGATGGCGGCGCGCAGCGTGCGGACCACCGACGAGGCGCGTGCCGTGCTGCGCGACGTGCTGATCGAGCAGCTGCGCCCGGAGCTGGACCGCTCGGTGCGCGCGCTGCCGCACCCCGATCACCCGTCCATCCTGCTCGTGGTGGGCGTGAACGGCACCGGCAAGACCACCACCACCGGCAAGCTCGCCCGGGTGCTCGTGGCCGACGGCCGCCGGGTGCTGCTCGGCGCGGCCGACACCTTCCGCGCCGCGGCGGCGGACCAGTTGCAGACCTGGGGCGAGCGGGTCGGCGCCGATACCGTCCGCGGTCGTGAGGGCGCCGACCCGGCCGCGGTCGCCTTCGACGCGGTGGCCGCGGGCGTCGAGCGCGGGGTGGACGCGGTGCTGATCGACACGGCAGGGCGGTTGCACACCAAGACGGGCCTGATGGACGAGCTGGGCAAGGTCAAGCGCGTGGTGGAGAAGAAGGCCGCCGTCGACGAGGTCCTGCTCGTGCTGGACGCGACCGTCGGACAGAACGGACTCACCCAGGCCAGGGTGTTCGCCGAAGTGGTCGACATCACCGGCGTGGTGCTGACCAAGCTGGACGGGACGGCCAAGGGGGGCATCGTCTTCCAGGTCCAGCACGAACTGGGCGTGCCGGTGAAGCTGGTCGGGCTCGGCGAGGGCGCCGACGACCTGGCTCCGTTCGAGCCCGCCGCGTTCGTGGACGCACTGCTGGGCTAGAGCCGTCCCGATCCCGAGTCCGGCCCGAAGAGGTTGCCGCGCGCGGCGTTCTGCCCACCGGCTGCGCCGCGTGCGCTCCTGGGTCGACGCCGCCCGCGGTGCGAGGGCGGTCACACCCCGGAAGTTTGCCGACTCATCCTGTGCGGTAACGAATGTCCGATTCACGAAAAGCGTGCTCACAGCGCCGCGAACACCGCGGTGTAGGTGACGAAACGTAGTGGCAACACGGCTGTGCCATCCGTTCACGTAGGTGAAACACGGCAGCTCTACGGATGAAACACCGAGTTAGGACCCTTCTGTTCAGGTCCATTTGCCGGAATCGGCTGGGCCCGAGATGAGGAGGACATTAAAGTGGCTTTTCCACTTACCGGTGCACCGGATACCGGTGACACCGCATGGATGCTGGCGAGCTCGGCGCTGGTGTTGCTGATGACGCCGGGCCTGGCTTTCTTCTACGGCGGCATGGTCCGGTCGAAGAACGTGCTCAACATGATCATGATGAGCATCAGCGCCATGGGCCTGGTCGGCGTCCTGTGGTCGCTGTACGGATACTCGACGGCCTTCGGCGACAACACCTTCGGCCTGATCGGTGATCCGACGCAGTTCTTCGGCCTCAAGGGCCTGATCGGCGGCAACTCCGTCGCCGAGGTCAAGGACGCGGCGGGCTCGGTCACCACCGAAGCGGTGAACATCCCGCTCGCCGGCACGATTCCGGCGACCGTCTTCGTCGCCTTCCAGCTGATGTTCGCCATCATCACGGTTGCCCTCATCTCGGGTGCGGTCGCCGACCGCTTGAAGTTCGGCGCGTGGCTGCTGTTCGCAGGCATCTGGTCCACGGTGGTCTACTTCCCGGTCGCGCACTGGGTGTTCGATTTCGACGTCAAGGACGCCGACGGCAACGTCGTGCACGAGGGCGGCTGGATCGCCAACAAACTGCTCGCGGTCGACTTCGCCGGTGGCACGGCGGTGCACATCAACGCCGGTGCGGCCGGTCTGGCCCTGGTGCTGGTGCTCGGCAAGCGCAAGGGCTGGCCGACCACCCCGTTCCGCCCGCACAACCTGCCGTTCGTCATGCTCGGCGCGGGTCTGCTGTGGTTCGGCTGGTTCGGTTTCAACGCCGGTTCCGCGGTGACCTCCGGCGGCCTCGCCGGTTCGACCTTCGTCACCACCACCATCGCCACCTGCGCCGCGATGCTGGCCTGGCTGCTGGTGGAGAAGATCCGCGACGGCAAGCCCACCTCGCTGGGCGCGGCCTCGGGCATCGTGGCGGGTCTGGTCGCCATCACCCCGTCGTGTTCCTCGGTGAACGTGCTCGGCGCGCTCGCCATCGGCGTCGTCGCGGGCGCGCTGTGCGCCCTCGCGGTCGGCCTGAAGTTCAGGTTCGGCTTCGACGACTCGCTCGACGTGGTCGGCGTGCATCTGGTCGGCGGCATCGTCGGCACCCTGATGGTCGGTTTCGTCGCGGCGCCCGAGGCGGGTGCGGCCAAGACCGGTCTGCTCTACGGCGGCGGATTCGATCAGCTGTGGCGACAGGCGGTGGGCGCCGGTGTGGTGCTTGCCTTCTCCTTCGTCGCGACCCTGATCATTGCCTATATCGTGAAGTTCACCATTGGGCTGCGCGTGAGCGAGGAAGCGGAGTCGGTCGGCTTGGACGAGTCCGAGCACGCGGAAACCGCCTACGACTTCGCCGCTCTGGGTAGCACGGCACGTTCGGCCGTCAAGGAGGCATGACGAACATGAAACTGATCACCGCAATCGTCAAACCGTTCACGCTCGAGGACGTCAAGTCCGGTCTCGAGCAGGCGGGTGTGTTGGGCATGACCGTCAGCGAGGTCCAAGGGTACGGCCGGCAGAAGGGCCACACCGAGGTGTACCGCGGCGCGGAGTACTCCGTCGATTTCGTGCCGAAGGTCCGTGTCGAGGTCGTCGTGGACGACGCCTCCGTCGACAAGGTCGTGGAGGTGATCGTGGAGGCCTCCCGCACCGGCAAGATCGGCGACGGCAAGGTCTGGGTCACCCCGGTGGAATCGATCATCCGGGTGCGCACCGGCGAACGCGGCACCGACGCGCTGTAGCGGAAAATCGAGTCGAGCGGCGGCCCCGCTCCCACCGGAGCTCCCGGTCGGGGCGGGGCCGCGCGCATGAATGGGCGGTGGGTTGTGGCAAGTCAGTACGAGCACGACGGTGACCGGAAGGTCACCGGACAAGGCGGCGGCAAGGTGTCCAACGGAGCGGCCGACCTGGTCCGCGCGCGAACCCAACTGCTCGACGGCGGCCAGCCGCGCAATCCACGGCTGGACGCCCAGTCGCTGCGTCAGGCGCTGGTCGACCTCTACGAACTCTGGCTCACCGGCAAGGGCGCCGAACTGGGCATCGCACCCGACAGCGGCCTGGCCGTGGTGGCCGTCGGCGGCCTCGGGCGCGGCGAGATGCTGCCGTACTCCGATCTTGATCTGGTGCTGCTGCACGACGACGTCGACCCGGCCCGGGTGGCCGAGGTCGCCGACCAGCTCTGGTATCCGCTGTGGGACGCGCACATCAAACTCGACCACAGTGTGCGCACCGTTCCGCAGGCGTTGCGGGTGGCCGCGGACGATCTGATCGCCGCGCTCGGCATGTTGGAGGCCAGGCACATCGTCGGCGACCAGGAACTGAGCAATCTGCTGATCGGCGGGGTGCGCCGGGAGTGGCGCACCGGCATCCGTTCCCGCTTCGACGAGCTCATCGCCCAAGCCCAGGCCAGATGGGAGCGCAACGGCGAGATCGCCCACCGCGCCGAGCCCGACCTGAAGAACGGGCGTGGCGGCCTGCGCGACATCCAGCTGCTGGACGCGCTGGCCATCGCCCAGCTCACCGACGCGATGCCCGGCCTCGGACCGGACGTGCCCGGCGGCGGATTGAAGCAGGCGCACCGGCGGCTGCTGGACGTGCGCACCGAACTGCACCGCGTGGCAGGCCGCGCCCGCGACCAGCTGCGCGCCCAGGACGCCGACGAGATCGGCGCGGCCCTGCGCATCGGCGACCGGTTCGACCTGGCGCGCACCCTGAGCGATTCGGCCCGGACGGTCAGCTACTCCGTGGACGTCGGGCTGCGCACCGCGGCCAACGCCCTGCCCCGGCGCGGGTTGGCGCGCCTGCGCCGGATGCCGGTGCGCAGGCCGCTGGACGAAGGCGTTGTCGAGCACGCGGGCGAGGTCGTGCTGGCGCGAGACGCCCGCCCCCAGCGCGACCCTGGACTGATCCTGCGCGTCGCGGCGGCGTCGGCGCAGACCGGCCTGCCGATGTCGGCCACCACGCTCAACCGGCTCTCCGAGGACGCCCCCGAGCTACGCGAGCCGTGGCCCAAGGACGCCCTCAACGACTTGCTGGTGCTGCTGGGCGCGGGCCGCGGCACGATCGACGCGATCGAAGCGCTCGACCGGACGGGACTATGGGGCAGGCTGCTGCCGGAGTGGGGCGCGGTGCGCGATCTGCCGCCGCGCGATGTCCAGCACATCTGGACCGTCGACCGCCACCTCATGGAGACGGTCGCCTACGCGGGCGGTCTGAGCACCAGGGTGGCCAGGCCCGACCTGCTCGCCCTCGGCGCGCTGCTGCACGACATCGGCAAGGGCCGCGCGGGCGACCACAGCGTGGTCGGCGCGGAACTGGCCACCCACATCGGCCGCCGCCTCGGTCTGTGGCCGTCGGACGTGCGCACGCTCAGCGCGGTCGTGCGCCACCACCTGCTGCTGCCGGAAACCGCGACCCGGCGCGATCTGTCCGATCCGGAGACGGTGCGTTCGGTCGTCGACGCGCTCGACGGCGATCCGCAACTGCTGGAACTGCTGCACACGCTGGCGGAGGCGGACTCACAGGCCACCGGTCCCGGCGTGTGGGGCGACTGGAAGGCGTCGCTGATCGGCGAACTCGTCCGGCGCTGTCGGTTGGTCATGGCGGGTGACCAGCTGCCGACCCCGGAGCCGATCGCACCGGAACTGGTCGAGAAGGCCAGGGCGGGCGGTGTGCACGTCGACCTGAAGCCCGGCGAGAGCAAACACACCTATGTCGTCACGGTCATCGCGCCCGACAGCTCCGGACTGCTGTCCGACGCCGCCGGTGTGCTCGCGCTGCATTCGCTGCGCGTGCTGTCGGCCGCGCTCGGTGTCGAAGGCTCCTCCGCGGTGGACACCTTCGTCGTCGCCCCCAAATTCGGCGACCCGCCCGACCCGGGGCTGCTGCGCCAGGAATTGATCCGGGCCACGGCCGGTGACCTGGACGTGCCCGCGGCGCTGGCCAAACGTGAGCGCGAGGCGGACACCATCGGCCGCAGCCGGTACGCGCGGGCCCAGCCGCGAGTGATCTGGTCGGACACCTCGACGCCGGGACAGGCCATCCTCGAACTGCGTGCCGAGGACCGGGTCGGCCTGCTCAGCAGGCTGGCCGCGGAGCTGGCAGGCTGCGGAGCCGACGTCCGCTGGGCCAAGGTGGTGACGATGGGGTCGGCGGTGGTCGACAGCTTCTGCCTCGATCTGGGGACCGAGGACGGCCCCGCGCGCAGGGAAGCGATCGGGAAAGCGATTCTCGCGGTGGTTCCCAGAACTGCGCCGAAACCTCCAGCAGACGGTGCTTCGGATTCGGAAAATCAGGATTAGCAGCACTTTTATCCGGTGATAATTCTGTTGCGCAATATTTGCTGCATCCCGACTCTCGGCTCGCGACCGCCCCATACGATCTAGGGCGTCCGGCTGTCGCGAGCACGAGGGGAGCAGGTCGATGGCAATTGAGGTCGTTTCGGCGTCCACGATGACGAGTGACGAGACCACCCACATGGCGCGCTGTGTCGGCGGCGACCGGTGGGTGGTCTCCTGGCTTCCCGGTCGCACCCTGACCGGGCGGCAGGCGGTGACCGCGATGACGATCGCCTCCACGGTCGCCTGCTCGCCCATCCCGAGCACGGCGGAGTGGGCCCTGCTCGACGGACTGGCCCTGGAGCTGGGCCTGACCGCCAACGAGGCGGTCTTCATGGTGGCCGAGGAGAACCACGACTACCGCAAAACGGCCAGGCCGCGCCGTCGCGTGCTCGACTAGCGAGCCCCGCCGCGCCGGGAAGGACGCACCGCCTGCGCGAACACGCGGGCGATCCCATTACCCTGGGAGAGAATGTGACGTCCCCCGAGATCAGGAGCGCGATCGGTGTTCGAATCCCTGTCCGACCGGCTTACCGGTGCCCTCAAGGATCTGCGCGGTAAGGGGCGTCTGTCACCGGCCGACATCGACGCCACCTGTCGCGAGATCCGCTTGGCCCTGCTCGAGGCCGACGTCGCGCTGCCCGTGGTGCGCGGATTCATCGGGCGGATCAAGGAGCGCGCCAAGGGCGCCGAGGTCTCCGCCGCGCTGAACCCGGCCCAGCAGGTCGTGAAGATCGTCAACGAGGAGCTCATCGGCATCCTCGGCGGCGAGACCAGGCGGCTGAACCTGGCCAAGAATCCGCCGACGGTGGTCATGCTGGCCGGTCTGCAAGGTTCCGGTAAGACCACCCTCGCGGGCAAGCTGGCGAAACTGCTGAAGGGGCAGGGGCATCAGCCGCTGCTGGTGGCATGCGACCTGCAGCGTCCCGGCGCGGTCACCCAGCTGCAAGTCGTCGGCGAGCGCGCGGGCGTGCCCGTCTACGCGCCGCACCCCGGCACCTCGGTCGGTGGCGGTGAGAACCCGCTCGGCATCTCCGCCGCCGATCCGGTGAACGTGGCCCGCGGCGGTGTGGAAGAGGCGCGCCAGAAGCAGTACGACGTCGTCATCGTCGACACCGCGGGCCGTCTCGGCATCGACGAGGAACTCATGCGCCAGGCCGCGGGCATCCGCGACGCCGTGCAGCCCGACGAGACCCTGTTCGTGCTCGACGCCATGATCGGCCAGGACGCGGTGAACACCGCCGAGGCGTTCCGTGACGGCGTCGGCTTCACCGGCGTGGTGCTCACCAAGCTCGACGGCGACGCCCGCGGCGGTGCGGCGCTGAGCGTCCGCGAGGTCACCGGCGTGCCGATCCTGTTCGCCTCGACCGGTGAGAAGCTCGAGGACTTCGACGTCTTCCACCCCGATCGCATGGCCAGCCGCATCCTCGGCATGGGCGACGTGCTCACGCTGATCGAGCAGGCCGAGCAGGTCTACGACGCCAAGCAGGCCGAGGAGGCCGCCCGCAAGATCGGCAGCGGCGAGCTCACCCTCGAGGACTTCCTCGACCAGATGCTGGCCATCCGCAAGATGGGCCCGATCGGCAATCTGCTGGGCATGCTGCCTGGCGCGGGCCAGATGAAGGACGTGCTCGCGCAGGTCGACGACAAGCAGCTCGACCGCGTGCAGGCGATCATCCGCGGCATGACCCCGGCCGAACGGGCGAATCCCAAGATCATCAACGCCTCCCGCCGCCTGCGCATCGCCAACGGCTCCGGCGTCCAGGTCTCCGAGGTCAACCAGCTCGTCGACCGCTTCTTCGAGGCCAAGAAGATGATGGCGATGATGGGCCGCCAGATGGGGCTGCCCGGCGCTCGCCGCGGCAACGCCAAGAAGGGCAAGAAAGGCAAGAAGGGCGGTCGGGGCCCGACGCCGCCGAAGGTGCGCGGCGGTTTCCCGGGGATGGGCGGCATGCCCGGCCTGCCCGCCGGGATGCCAGACCTGTCCGACATGCCGGCCGGTCTGGACCAGCTGCCGCCCGGCCTCGAAGGCTTCGATCTCAGCAAGCTGAAGTTCCCCAAGAAGTAGGACGCTCGCGCCGCCCGCGCTGTTCGTGGGCGGCGCTGCGCTCTGCTTCGCGGCTCGGTCGCGCGGCGAGGCCGAGCGGCCTGCCGGACGGGCTTCGCGGCCGTTCCCCGCTCGGATGACCGATCGGAGAAGCGGACAGTAGGTTGGAGGCCGCCGACGAGTTCCAGGAGGTTGCCGTGCATCTACGCGGTGTGGTTCTGCCCGAAGGCGAGATGCGCGACCTCTGGGTACGCGACGGCCTGGTGTCGTTCGATCCGGTGCCCGGAGCCGAAACACTATGCGGCGCAGGGTGGATCGTGCCGGGATTGGTCGACGCCCACTGCCACGTCGGGATCCGGTACGGCGGCGGCCATGAGGACCGAGCGGGTGCCGTCGCGCAGGCCGAGACCGAACGCGACGCGGGCGCCCTGCTGCTGCGCGACGCGGGCTCGCCCATCGACACCCGGTTCATCGACGACCACGAGGAATTGCCTCGGATCATCCGCGCCGGCCGCCACATCGCCCGCCCGAAGCGCTACATCCGCGAACTGGGCATCGAACTGGACGACGAACGCGACCTCCCGGAGATCGTCGCCGAGCAGGCCAGCCTGGGCGACGGCTGGGTGAAGATCGTCGGCGACTGGATCGACCGCTCCGTGGGCGACCTGCGCCCGCTGTGGAGCGACGCGATCTTGAAACAGGCCATCGACGCCGCGCACGCCAACGGCGCACGGGTCACCGCGCACGTCTTCGGCGAGGACGCGCTACCCGGCCTCATCGACGCGGGCATCGACTGCCTGGAGCACGGCACCGGTCTCACCGACGAGACCATCGAGATGATGGTCGAGCACGGCACCGCGCTGGTCCCCACCCTGATCAATATCGACACCTTCCCCGGCATCGCCGACAGCGCGGGCAAATTCCCCGTCTACGCGGCGCACATGCGCGATCTGCACCGTCGGGTGCGCGGCACGGTCGCCGCCGCGCACGAGGCGGGCGTGCCGATCTTCGCGGGCACGGACGCCGGCGGCTCCATCCGGCACGGGCGCATCGCCGACGAGATCTCCGCGCTCGCCGCCGCGGGCCTGTCCGGCCACGACGCACTCGGCGCGGCGTCCTGGCAGGCTCGCTCCTGGCTCGGGCGGCCCGGCATCGAGGACGGCGCTCCCGCCGATCTCGTTGTCTACGAGGAGGATCCGCGCACCCACCCCGAGACGCTCAGCACACCGTACGCCGTCGTCCTGCGCGGACGCGTGTACGGCGGGCACGGTCCGGTCACCGGCCATCGATAACGCGTCACCGCGGCTCACCCGCGCGTATACGGAAGCGGCGTAAGGTCGGATTTCGTGACAATTCGCCTCGGATATCAGATGCCCAACTTCAGCTACGGCAAGTCGGTGCGTGAGCTGTTCCCCACGGTGATCGCGCAGGCCAGAGAGGCCGAAGCCGCCGGTTTCGATACGGCCTTCGTCATGGACCACTTCTATCAGCTGCCCGGCATCGGCACGCCCGACGAGCCGATGCTCGAGGCCTACACCGCCCTCGGCGGCCTGGCCACCGCGACGCAGCGAATCCAGTTGTCGGCGTTGGTCACCGGCAACACCTACCGCAATCCGGCGATGCTCGCCAAGACGGTCACCACGCTGGACGTGGTCAGCGGTGGCCGCGCCGTGCTCGGCATCGGCGCGGGCTGGTTCGAACTCGAGCACCGGTCGCTCGGCTTCGAGTTCGGGACCTTCACCGACCGCTTCGAGCGGCTCGACGAGGCGCTGCACATCATCCAGCCGATGCTGCGCGGCGAGCGGCCCACCTTCGAGGGCAAGTGGTACCGGGTCGAGAACGCGATGAACGAGCCGCGCGTGCGCGATGATCTGCCGATCCTGCTCGGCGGCAGCGGTGAGAAGAAGACCTTCGGCCTTGCCGCCCGCTTCGCCGACCATCTCAACATCATCTGCAACGCCTCCGAGCTGCCGCGCAAACTCGAGGCGCTGCGGGCGCGGTGTGCCGAGGTCGGCCGGGATCCGCAGACCCTGGAGACCAGCTACCTGTGCTTCGTCATGATGGACGAAGACGGTGACCTGGTGCGCAAGCAGCAGCGGGATTACCTGAGCCGCATGGGAATCGACCTGTCGGAGCTGTCGGACGCCGAGCGTGCGCAGAGTCCGGCCGACCGCCAGTTCGTCGGCACGCCCGACGAGGTTGCCGAGCAGCTGCGGACCCGCGTTCTCGACCACGGCGTCGACGGGCTGATCATCAACATGGTGTTCAACGGGCACGAACCGGGCGCGGTCGAGCTGGCCGGACGCACCTTTGCTCCGCTGGTGCGCTGACGAGCGAGAACCGGGCTCGAATGCGGTTGGCGCTGGTTATGATCGGGCGATGATAGCCCCTCCGTGGCGCGCGTCGTACGGTGTCGACGCGCCGTCGGTGTTGTTGTTGCTGGGAGTTCTCGCGGTTGGGTATCTCGCCGCAGCTCTGGTGGTGGCGCTGTTCCAGCAATTGCGTCCGAGCCTGCTGCTCCTGCTGATCGGCGTCGTGCTGGCCACGCAGTTCGGGTTGTTCCTGCACGCGACCCGCCGGGGCAAGTTCCGGGTCTGGGCGCGCCTGCTCGACGACCTCGAACTGCGTGGCGACGAACACCTGCTCGACATGGGCTGCGGCCGCGGGGCGGTGCTGCTGGCCGCCGCGCGCCGCTTGCCCGCCGGGCGGGCGGTGGGCCTGGATCTGTGGTGCTCGGCCGACCACTGCGGGAACACCCCCGCTACCGCGGAGCGGAACGCGCTGGCGGAGAACGTCGCCGATCGGATCGAATTGCGCACCGGCGACATGACCGACATGCCGTTCCCCGACGGCGTGTTCGACGTCGTCGTCTCCAGCTTGGCGATCCACGACATCAAGACCGCCGAGGGCCGGGCCTCGGCGGTCAGGGAGGCATGCCGGGTGCTGCGTCCCGGCGGCAAACTGGTCATCGTCGATATCGGCAACACCAGGCAGTACCGCGCCGTCCTGGCGGCGAACGGCGCGACCGGTCTGATCCACCGGCCGGTGGGGTGGCGGATGTGGTGGGGCGGCCCCTGGGTGCCCACCCGCGCGCTCATCGCGACCGCACCGGGATAGTCCGAGGCGCGCCGATCGTCATGGGCGAGCCGGACGCGATTTCTGGCGTGATCGCCTCGTCTGGCACAATGGACCACCGTCCTTCCGGACAAGTGTCAGCCCGTCTCCGGTTCCGTACCGCGCGGCGGTCACACACTCGAAAGCGCAAAACCGGGCTCGCAGACCATGCGGGTCGCCGAATTGCGTCGTGACCAACCAACGAAAGGCAGATCAGCAGTGGCTGTTCGCATCAAGCTCACCCGCCTGGGCAAGATCCGCAACCCGCAGTACCGCGTCGTCGTCGCGGACGCCCGCACCCGCAGGGACGGCCGGGCCATCGAGTCCATCGGCAAGTACCACCCGAAGGAAGAGCCCTCGCTGATCGAGATCGACTCCGAGCGCGCGCAGTACTGGCTGGGTGTCGGCGCGCAGCCGACCGAGCCGGTCCTCCAGCTGCTGAAGATCACCGGCGACTGGCAGAAGTTCAAGGGCATCGAGGGCGCCGAGGGCACCCTCAAGGTCAAGCCGGCCAAGCCGTCGAAGCTGGACCTGTTCAACGCCGCGCTGGCCGCCGCCGACAACGAGCCGGTCGCCGAGGCGGTCACCCCCAAGAAGAAGAGCAAGAAGGACGCCGAAGAGGGCGTCGAGGCCGGGGCCGCCGAGTAATGAACGGGCGATACCCGTCCATCGGATACCCGTCGCGGGCCGTTCGTAGACCGGCCCCAACGACGGGTGAGTCGCGTCGCGAGGTGATGGAGCAGTGAGCGCCGTCGTCGCCGATGCCGTCGAGCACTTGGTGCGCGGCATCGTCGCCAATCCCGATGACGTCCGCGTCGAGCTGATCACCGGCCGCCGCGGACGCACGGTCGAGGTGCACGTCCACCCCGACGACCTGGGCAAAGTGATCGGACGCGGTGGACGTACCGCGACCGCGCTGCGCACCCTCGTCGCCGGGATCGGCGGCCGTGGCATCCGGGTCGACGTGGTCGACACCGACCAGTAGATGGAACTCGTCGTCGGACGGGTCGCCAAGTCGCACGGCGTGCGCGGCGAACTCGTCGTCGAGGTGCGCACCGACGAACCGGAGGCGCGTTTCGCGCCGGGCGCCAGGTTGCGCGGCCGGTTGCCGCGCGCGACGCAGGTTCGCGAGTTCACCGTGGAGTCGGCCCGGGAGCACTCGGGCCGGCTTCTGGTGTTTCTGGCCGGGGTGGCCGACCGCACCGCAGCCGACGCGCTGCGCGGCATGCTGTTCCTGGTCGACAGTGCCGACCTTCCGCCTTCCGAGGACCCGGACGAGTTCTACGACCACGAGCTGGAGGGGTTGGAGGTCCGGCTCACCGACGGCACCGTGGTCGGCTCCGTCCGTGAAGTGCTGCACTCCGCGGCCGGTGAGCTGCTGGAGGTGCGCGCCGCGGACGACGGGCGGGAGATCCTGATCCCGTTCGTCACCGCCATCGTGCCCATGGTGTCGCTCGCCGATGGCGTGATCGTGATCGATCCGCCCGAGGGTCTGCTCGACCCGGAATGAGACGGTGCCCGATCGCGCCCGCCCCGGCCTGCGACGTGCGGCCCGGCGGCGCTAGGAGACAGGCATGAAACTCGACGTCGTCACGATCTTCCCCGAGTACCTGGAGCCGCTGCGCACGGCGCTGCTCGGCAAGGCGATCGACAAGGGGCTGATCTCGCTCACGGTGCACGACCTGCGCCGGTGGACCCATGACGTGCACAAGTCGGTCGACGATTCCCCGTACGGGGGTGGGCCCGGCATGGTGATGAAGCCGACCGTGTGGGGCGACGCGCTCGACGAGGTGTGTCCCGATGACGCGCTGCTCGTGGTGCCAACGCCGGCGGGCGTGCCGTTCACACAGGCCACGGCGCGCCGTTGGGCCGCCGAGCGGCATCTCGTCTTCGCCTGCGGCCGCTACGAAGGCATCGACCAGCGCGTCTTCGACGACGCAGCCCGCCGCGTCCGGGTGGAGGAGGTCAGCATCGGCGACTACGTGCTGATCGGCGGCGAGGCGGCGGTGCTGGTGATGACCGAGGCCGTGGTCCGGTTGCTGCCCGGCGTGCTCGGCAATCAGCAGTCCCATCAAGAGGATTCGTTCTCCGACGGGTTGCTCGAAGGTCCGAGCTACACCCGCCCGGTCTCCTGGCGCGGGCTCGACGTCCCGCCGATCCTGCTGTCCGGCGACCACGCGAAGGTGGCCGCGTGGCGACGCGAGCAATCCCTCGCGCGGACCCGCGAACGCCGTCCTGACCTGCTGGCCGACCACGACACGGCCGGACCAGGGCGATAGGCCCACTCCCCACGCCCGTCGGCCCACGTATGGTGCGGAGCCTGGTCGTGCGGTTCGGACGGCCGCAGATTCGGCTGGGAGTGTGCCGCGACAGGGCTGCGCAAAGCCGCCGGACGCCCGCTCAGTGCTGCTCGATTCGGCGGTCCGGCTGCTCGGACGCGGGCGGCGTCGAGGCGGTGACCCTCCGCGAGATCGGGCTCAGCGCCGGTGTGTCGCACAACGCCCCCTACAAGGACTCATCTCCGCCGGAGCCGTGACCGGGCCCGCCGCGTCTCACGGCAGCAAGCCGTGGCGGCGGGCGGCGACCACCGCCTCGTGCCGGGAGTGCGCGTCGAGCTTGACCATCGCGTTGCGCAGGTAGCTCTTCACGGTCTCCTGGCCGAGCGAGAGTCGTTGCGCCGCTTCCTGATTGGTGCAACCCATGGCGATCTGGGACAGCACGTCCAGCTCCCGGCGGGACAGCTTCGGGCTGTCCGGCCGCGGCTCGCCGGTCATGACCCGGGTGAGTCGTTCGCAGACCGCGTGCAGCCGTCCGCGCAGCCGGTCGTCCTCGGCGGAACGGGCCATGCCGCGCAGTTCGGCGTGGATGTCGCGGAGTTCCTCCGTGATCGCAGGCGCCGCCGCCGCCGCCGACGGGGCGGTGACCTCGAGCATCCGCAGCCTGCGGTCGACCTCGTCGCGCACGGCGATCTCGGTGGCCAGCCTGCGCCCGGCCTGGACGACGAGATCCGCGGTGCGATCGCCCAGCGGGCTCGCGCCGCGCGTCGCGGCGTAGAGCACCGCGCGGGAGCGCTGGTCCACCACCACGGGTACGGCGAGCACCGAGCGGATGCCCTCACCGGAGACCGGCCCGTCGTAGTCGTGGGTGATCGAGGAGGCGCGGCGATAGTCGGAGACCGCGGCGGGCCGTCCCGACTCCATCACCCGGCCGCCCAGCCCCGAAGCCCGCGCCACGGCCAGGCCGCGCAGGCCGTTGGTCAGCGTGCCGAAGAACTCCGTCAGCAGCAGCGCGTCGCCGTGCACTTCGCCCCCGAACGCCACCGGCACGCCCGCGGTGCTCGCCACCCAGCGGATCTCGGCACGCAGCGCGTCGCTGTCGCGCGGACGCAGCAAGGCGGTGTGGGTCACGGGACTCACCCCTTTTCGGGGGTAGTGGGCGGTGGGATGTGACCCACATCCTATTGCACACCCGGGTTGCGCTGGATCACAGAACGAGGAGAACTGAAGATGGGCACCGATCTGAATCAGCGGGTGCGCGAACTGCTGGACTGCTACGACCGCGCCGACGCGTCGGCGGCGGACCTGCTGTGCGATCGGCACCCGGCCGACCGGGTCGCCTTCACCATCGTCGAGACCGACCTTTCCTCGACCGACCTCACCTACGGCGAACTGCGCGAACGCTCGGCCCGCTTCGCCGCGGCACTCGCCGGACTCGGCGTCGAACCCGGTGACCGGGTGGCCACGCTGATGGCGAAATCGGCGGACCTGGTGGTCGCCCTGCTCGGCATCTGGCGCCGCGGCGCGGTGCACGTTCCGCTGTTCACCGCCTTCGCTCCGCCCGCGATCGCCCTGCGGGTGAACGCCGCCCGCACGTCGGTCGTCATCGCCGACGCCGACCAGGCGCCGAAGCTGGCGCCCGGCCCCGATTTCCCCGAAGACCCGGCCTGGCGGCTGATCGTCGCCGGAGCCGAGGCGCCCGAGGGGGCGTTGCGGATGGACGAGTTGCTCGACAGTCATACGGCCGCCTCCCCGCAGGCTCACCCGGTCGCGGTGGGCGGCGACGGACTGCTCGTCCAACTGTTCACCAGCGGCACCACGGGCACGCCCAAGGGCGTCCCGATCCCGCTGCGCGCGCTGGCCTCCTTCCACGCCTACCAGGAATTCGCGCTGGACGTCCGGCCCGACGACGTCTTCTGGAACGCCGCCGATCCGGGCTGGGCCTACGGGCTGTACTACGCCATCCTCGGTCCCCTGGCCACCGGCATCCGCAGCATCCTGCTGCACGCGGGCTTCTCGGCCCAGCTGACCTGGCAGGTGCTGGAGACGTTCGGCGTCACCAACTTCGCCGCCGCCCCCACGGTGTATCGAGCGTTGCGCGCCGACGGCGCCACGCCGCCGGTGCATTCCCGGTTGCGCCGCGCCTCCTCGGCGGGCGAACCGCTCACCCCCGAAGTGGTCGCCTGGTCCGTCGAGTACCTGGGCGTCGCGGTGCGCGACCACTACGGCCAGACCGAGCACGGCATGGTCATCTGCAACGCCTGGCACGAAGACCTCGACACCGAGACCCCCGCCGGATCGATGGGGCGCTCGCTGCCGGGCTGGACCTGCGCCGTGCTCGCCGACGACGCCGACACGGTCGCTCCCACCGGCGAACTGGGCCGGGTGGCGATCGACACCCGACGCAGCCCGCTGCTGTGGTTCCTCGGCTACCTCGACGCTCCGGAACGCACCGCACAGCGTTACACCGCCGACGGCCGCTGGTACCTGACCGGCGACGCGGGCTCGCAGGACGCGGACGGCTTCTTCCGTTTCTCCTCCCGCGACGACGACGTGATCATCATGGCCGGCTACCGCATCGGCCCGTTCGAGGTGGAGAGCGTGCTCGTGCTGCACGAGCAGGTCGCGGAGGCGGCCGTGGTCGGCATGCCGGACGAACTGCGCGGCGAAGTGCTCGAGGCGTTCGTCGTGCTGCGCGACGGCGCCGTGGGCGGTCCCGAGCTGGAAGCCGAGCTACAGAGCCTGGTGAAGCGCAAGTTCGCCGCGCACGCCTACCCGCGCAAGGTGCACTTCGTGGCGAGTCTGCCGAAGACGCCCAGCGGCAAGGTGCAGCGGTTCGTGCTGCGGCAGGGCGGTGCCCGATGACCTCGGCCGCGCTGCCCCAGCCCAGCTACGCCTCCGGCGTGTCGGACGTCCCGCTGCTCGGCGACACCATCGGCGGCAATCTCGATCGCACGGTGGCGGCGTTCCCGGATCGCGAAGCGTTGGTGGACCGGCCGACCGGACGGCGCTGGACCTACCGAGCGCTCGGCGCCGCGGTCGACGCCCTGGCCTGCGGCCTCGCCGGGCAGGGCATCGGCAAGGGCGACCGGGTCGGCATCTGGGCGCCGAACTGCGCGGAGTGGTTCCTGGTGCAGTACGCCACGGCGAAGATCGGCGCGATCCTGGTCAACGTCAATCCGGCCTACCGCACCGGCGAACTGGAGTACGTGCTGCGGCAGGCGGGCGTGCGGATGCTCATCGCGGCCGAGCGGTTCAAGTCGTCGGACTACGTGGCGATGATCGAGCAGGTTCGGCCGAACTGTCCCGCGCTGGCGCAGGTGGTCGTGCTCGGCACACCGGAGTGGGAGTCGTTGTCCGGCACCGCGGTCGACGCCGACCGGCTCGCCGGGCTGGGCGCGCTGCTGTCGGCCGACGACCCGATCAACATCCAATACACCTCGGGCACAACCGGATTCCCCAAGGGAGCCACGCTCAGTCACCACAACATCTTGAACAACGGCTATTTCGTCGGCGAACTGTGCGGATACACCGAGCGGGACCGGATCTGCGTTCCGGTGCCGTTCTACCACTGCTTCGGCATGGTGATGGGCAACCTGGCCGGCACCAGTCACGGTGCGGCCATCGTGATCCCGGCTCCGTCGTTCGACCCGAAAGCGGCCTTGGCCGCGGTCGAGGCCGAGCGCTGCACGTCGCTCTACGGCGTGCCGACGATGTTCATCGACATGCTCGCCGCGCTGGACTCGGCGGCCGCGGACCTGTCCACGCTGCGCACCGGGATCATGGCGGGCTCGCCGTGCCCGGTGGAGGTGATGAAGCGGGTGATCGACCGGATGGGCATGCGCGAGGTCTGCATCTGCTACGGCATGACCGAGACGTCTCCGGTCAGCACCCAGACCCGGCGCGACGACGGCATCGATCGGCGCACCGCGACGGTCGGCCGGGTGGGACCGCACCTGGAGGTGAAGATCGTCGACCCGGCGACGGGTCTCACGGTGCCGCGCGGCGAACCCGGCGAGCTGTGCACCCGCGGCTATTCGGTGATGCTCGGCTACTGGGACGAGCCGGACAAGACCGCGGAGGCGATCGACGCCGCCCGCTGGATGCACACCGGCGACATCGGCGTGATGGACGACGAGGGCTACCTGGCCGTCACCGGACGGATCAAGGACATGGTCATCCGCGGCGGCGAGAACGTCTACCCGCGGGAGATCGAGGAATTCCTCTACACCCATCCCGACATCCTGGACGCGCAGGTGATCGGCGTGCCCGATCCGAAGTACGGCGAGGAGTTGATGGCCTGGATCCGGATGCGCGAGGGCACAACGCCGTTGGACGCCGCGGCCGTGCGCGCCTTCGCCACCGGCAAGCTGGCGCACTTCAAGATCCCCCGCTACGTGCACGTGGTGGAGGAATTCCCCATGACGGTGACCGGCAAGATCCGCAAGGCCGAGATGCGGGAACTGTCGCGGCGGTTGCTCGGTCTGGACGACAGCTGAGATGCGCGCGGTTCACCTGGGTGTGGACCGTCTGTCGGGCGGCGACGGTAGTGTCTCCGACGTGACGACAGCGCCCGAGACTGCCAGTGCAGAGTCCACACCCGCCGTGCCACGCTCCGACGCCGCGGGCCCAGCCAGCGTGAACCGTCGCATCGCCGAGGAACTCGCGGTGCGCGAGACCCAGGTGCGCGCCGCCGTCGAACTGCTCGACGCGGGCTCGACGGTGCCGTTCATCGCCAGGTACCGCAAGGAGATCACCGGCGGTCTGGACGACGCGCAGCTGCGCCTGCTCGAGGAGCGGCTGCACTATCTGCGCGAACTCGACGAGCGCAGGGCCGCGATCATCGAATCGATCCGTGGCCAGGGCAAACTCGATGACGCGCTGCACCGGCAGATCCTGCTCGCCGAGACCAAGGCCCGGCTGGAGGACATCTACCTGCCGTACAAGCCGAAGCGGCGCACGAAGGCGCAGATCGCGCGCGAGGCCGGGCACGAGCCGGTGGCCGACGCCCTGATCGGGGATCCGAACACCGATCCGGCGCAGTACACCGCCGAGCAGCTCGACGGCGCGCGCGCCATCCTGGTCGAACGTTTCGCCGAGGACGCCGACCTGGTCGGCGAGTTGCGCGAACTGATGTGGAGCCGCGGGCAGATCACCTCCACCGTGCGCGCGGGCAAGGAAGAGACGGGCGCGAAGTTCGCCGACTACTTCGACTTCAGCGAGCCGTTCGACAAACTGCCCTCCCACCGCGTGCTCGCACTGCTGCGCGGCGAGAAGGAGGAAGTGCTCACCCTGCACCTCGAGCCCGACACCGAGGAGCCGCAGCCGGGCGAGCGCACCGTCTACGAGGGTCGCATCGCCACTCGCTTCGGCATCGCCGACCGCGGCCGCCCCGCCGACGCCTGGCTGCTGGACACGGTGCGCTGGGCCTGGCGGACCAAGCTGCAGGTCAGCCTCGGCATCGACACCAGGATGCGGCTGCGGCAGGCGGCGGAGAAGGACGCGGTCGACGTGTTCGCCGCGAATCTGCGCGATCTGCTGCTGGCCGCCCCCGCGGGCACCCGCACCACCATGGGCCTCGACCCCGGCTACCGCACCGGCGTGAAGGTGGCGGTGGTCGACGCCACCGGCAAGGTGGTCGCCACCGAGGTGATCTACCCGCACAAACCGCAGGGCCAGACCGAGAAGTCGCTGGCGGTGCTCGGCGCGCTGGTCGCCCGGTTCGGCGTGGAACTCATCGCCATCGGCAACGGCACCGCCTCGCGTGAGACCGATGCCCTTGCCGCCGAGCTGATCTCGCGCATCCCGGAGAACAAGCCCACCAAGATCGTGGTCTCCGAGGCGGGGGCCTCGGTGTACTCCGCCTCCGCCTACGCCTCCCAGGAGCTGCCCGACCTGGACGTGTCGCTGCGCGGCGCGGTGTCGATCGCGCGGCGGTTGCAGGACCCGCTGGCCGAGCTGGTGAAGATCGACCCGAAGTCCATCGGCGTCGGCCAGTACCAGCACGACGTCTCCGAATCGCTGCTGGCCCGCTCGCTGGGCGCGGTGGTCGAGGACGCGGTGAACGCGGTCGGCGTCGACGTGAACACCGCCTCGGTGCCGCTGCTGTCGCGGGTCTCCGGCATCGCGGGGTCGGTGGCGGAGAGCATCGTGGCGTACCGGGATCAGAACGGCCCGTTCCGCAGCAGGACCGCGCTGCTCGACGTCCCGCGCCTGGGCCCGAAGGCGTTCGAACAGTGCGCGGGCTTCCTGCGCATCCGCGGCGGCGACGATCCGCTGGACACGTCCGCGGTGCACCCGGAGGCGTATCCGGTGGTGCGGCGCATCCTCGAATCGACGGGGCGCGGCATCGCGGAGATCATCGGCAACACCACGGCGCTGCGCTCGCTGCGCGCGAGCGATTTCACCGACGAGCGCTTCGGTGTCCCCACCGTCACCGACATCATCGCCGAGCTGGAGAAGCCGGGTCGCGACCCGCGTCCGGAGTTCAAAACCGCCGAGTTCGCCGCGGGCGTGGAGAAGGTCGCCGACCTGAAGCCGGGCATGGTGCTCGAGGGCGTGGTGACGAACGTGGCCGCGTTCGGCGCTTTCGTCGACGTCGGCGTGCACCAGGACGGCTTGGTGCACGTCTCGGCCATGTCGCACAACTTCGTCAAGGACCCACGCGAAGTGGTCAAGTCCGGCGACGTGGTGAAGGTGAAGGTGCTCGAGGTGGACGTCGCGCGCCAGCGCATCGGCCTGACCCTGCGCCTGGACGACGAGCCGGGCGCACCCGCCAAGGGCGGCGAAAACCGGCAGCGCGGGCAGGGCGGCCGATCCGGAGGCGACCAGCGGCAGAACGGCCAGAACCGGCAGCAGGGCCAGAACCGCACTCAGGGCCAAGGCCGCGGCGGCAACCAGCGCCGCAACGCGCCCGCTCCCAGCGGCGCGATGGCCGACGCGTTGCGCAGGGCGGGCTTCGGCCGGTAGTCCGATGCGCGGGAGGGAGTAGCGGCCATGCGACGGTGGCTCCACGAGGACGTGATCGCCCAAGGGCGGCTGCCGTTGCTGTGCTTCCTGCTCGGGTTCATCGTCGGGTTCCTGGTCATCCGGGTCAGCGTCCGGCTGATCCGCGCCCGGGTGCGCTGGTGGCCGGGCAACCTGCGGGCCGGGGACACGCACGTGCACCACATGGTGTTCGGGGTGATCCTCGTGCTCTCCTCCGGCGTCGGCATGGTCGCCCAGTACGAGAGCGCCGACACCGCCACGGCCAGCATCCTCGCCGCGCTCTTCGGTGTGGGCGCGGCGCTGGTGCTCGACGAATTCGCGCTGATCTTCTATCTGCGCGACGTGTATTGGGAGGAGCAGGGGCGCACGTCGGTGGACGCGGTGTTCGTCGCGCTCGCCGTGACGGGCTTGCTGCTGCTCGGCTTCCACCCGCTGTGGATGCTGGACATCAACGATTTCCGGCGCGATCCGAGCATCGAGGTGCGCGCCTTCGTCGTCGTGTTCGCCATGGTCAATCTGGCTCTCGCGGCGATCGTGATCGCCAAGGGGAAGATCTGGACCGGCCTGTTCGGCATGTTCTTCCTGCCGCTGCTGGTCGTCGGCGCGTTGCGGCTCAGCAGGCCGGGAGCGCCGTGGGCGCGCTGGCGCTACGGCGACCGCAGGCGGCTGATGTACCGGGCCATCGTCCGGGAACGGCGATATCGTCGCCCGGTCATCCGCGCCAAGATCTTCGTGCAGGACCTGGTGGCGGGGAAACCGGATGTGGAGCACGTCCGCACGGCGGCGGAGGCCGAACTCACCCGCACGGTCGTGCCCGCTCCACCGGCCCCGCACCGCGACCATTCGTTCTGGCATTCCGACCACGGCCCGCTGCATACGCCAGGGCCGCCCGCCCAGGATGCGATATCCGGCGAACAGAAGCGCTGACGAACGCGTCCGGCCGGGCCGGCCGGTCGAGAGGCTCGGTTCGGCATGCAGTTGCCGCGCGTCACCGTCGGGTCGCGTAGTCCCGAGAAGCATTCCGCATGACCGCGGCTATGCGTATACGTATACTACGTTCATGTTGGATCCGCTCAGCCTTGCGGTCGGCGCAGGCCTCGCCGGTGTCGGATGGGTATGTGGTCGGTTCGGCTCTCGCCGCGGCCGTGTCGGGAAGACGCTCTCCGCGCGCTGCGGTTGTGGTCACGACCTGGCGGTGCACGACCGCGCGTCGGGCAAATGCCATGCCGAGCTCTCCCGCAAAGGAACCCACGGCCTGCGCGAGTGGGTCGGTTGCCCCTGCCGCCGCTATACCGGCCCGACACCGCTCGAGGAAGTGTTCGCCTCGCCCATACTCCCGCCGGAGTCGTGAACCCGGCCGCGCCCGGCGTAGCGTGAAGGAGGCCGCCGACTCGCCGCTACCAGGGTCGATTTCTTCCGCGACCCGGCGATCTGGCACAATGCTCAGGTTGCCCTGGGTGGTTGTCGACCCGGCGCACCCCATTTGATCGGAGCATGAACCGGCCGAGCACCTCCAGTGCCGCCAGGGTCCTCTGTTCGCGCGAAACCAGAAGGATGGAAATGAACACCCTTGACTTCGTCGATGAGAAGTCGCTGCGCAGCGACGTCCCCGAGTTCCGGCCGGGCGACACGCTGAACGTGCACGTGAAGGTCATCGAAGGCTCGAAGGAGCGCATCCAGGTCTTCAAGGGCGTCGTGATCCGTCGCCAGGGTGGTGGCATCCGCGAGACCTTCACCGTCCGCAAGGTGTCGTTCGGCGTCGGCGTGGAGCGCACCTTCCCGGTGCACAGCCCGAACATCGACCACATCGATGTCGTGACCCGCGGTGATGTCCGGCGCGCCAAGCTGTACTACCTGCGCGACCTGCGTGGCAAGGCCGCCAAGATCAAGGAAAAGCGCTGAGTTAGCTTTTCGGCACAACAGATCTTCCTCAGCCCGGCATCGGACTTCGGTTTCGCTGCCGGGCTAATCTGTTCGGCGTGGCAGACGAAAGTGGGTCGGTGTCGGTGTCCGAATCGGGCGACGAGAGTACGCGAGCGGGTCGCGCCAAGCGGCGAGCGAAGAAGAAGCAGCGGCCGTTCTGGCAGGAACTGCCGATCCTCATCGTGATCGCCGCGGTGATCGCCGCGCTGATGGTCACGTTCGTCGGTCGGCCGTACGTGATTCCCTCCGAGTCGATGGAAACCACGTTGCACGGATGCGCCGGGTGCACCGGTGACCGCATCTACGTGCAGAAGCTGAGCTACTACTGGGGCGATCCGCAGCCGGGCGACGTGGTCGTGTTCGTCGGCCCGCCGTCGTGGAACACCCACTACCAGTCGATCCGCTCGGACAATCCCGCGGTCCGCGGCGTGCAGAACTTCTTCTCCTTCTTCGGTCTGGTGCCGCCGGACGAGAACGACTTGGTGAAGCGGGTGATCGCGGTCGGCGGCCAGACCGTGCAGTGCTGCGACGCGCAGGGCCGGGTCCTCGTGGACGGCAAGCCCCTGGACGAGCCGTACGCCCGGTACTTGTTCCCCTACGTGCCGGGGCAGCCCTACAACGCCAACGGCGGACGCGAGTTCAAGCCCGTGAAGGTGCCCGAAGGGCATCTGTGGGTGATGGGCGACAACCGCAACCAGTCCGCCGACTCCCGCGCCCACATCACCGACGAACTGCAGGGCACCATTCCCGTGGACAACGTCCGCGGCAAGGCGGTGTTCAAGATCTGGCCGCCGGGGCGGATCGGTCCGGTGCGTTCGGAGAATCCCCAGCAGAACTGATCACGCGGGACGCAGGATAATTGGACGGTGGGGCAAGGTCGAGTGCCGGTGGGTAACGGTTGGCCGCCGCGTGTGGTGATGCGCAGGGCCGGAGGATTGCGCACGCTCGAGGCGGCATTGATCCGCAGCGGTCTCGGACCGGTCGCCGGCGTGGACGAGGCCGGGCGCGGTCCCTGCGCGGGACCGCTCGTGGTGGCGGCGTGCCTGCTCGCGCCGAAAGCGTACGACAAGCTGGCCGGGCTCGACGACTCCAAGAAGCTCACCGAGGCCGTCCGCGAGGAGCTGTACCCGGTGATCATCCGCCTGGCGCTCGCCTACCGGGTCGTGGTCATCCCGGCCTGGGAGATCGATTCGATCGGCATCCACGTCGCCAATATCGAAGGGATGCGCCGCGCGGTGGCCGGGCTCGGGCACACCCCCGGCTATGTGCTGACCGATGGATTCCGCGTGCCCGGCATACCGGTGCCCTCGCTGCCGGTGATCGGCGGGGACGGTGCGGCGGCCTGCATCGCGGCGGCCAGCATCCTGGCCAAGGTCACCAGGGACCGCATCATGGTCGAGTTGGATCAGCGGTTCCCCGGCTACGGCTTCGCCGCCCACAAGGGCTACAACACGCCCGAGCACACCGCCGCGCTGCAACGCCTCGGCCCCAGCAGCGAGCATCGCCGCTCCTGGCGCAATGTGCGCGAAGCCGCCGGGTTGCGGCCGGTCGCGGCGGCGGCCGATGTCGCGGACGCCGTACTGGCCGAGGGCTTGGACGAGGCGCTGTCGGAGCAGTTTCCGAACGCGCGTACGGCTGGCCGAGTAGCTACCGACGCAGCGCATGCGCGATGATGTCACCACACGACGCGATGCGGCGAGAAGGAGGACGTCCCACCCGATGAGTGCCGAGGACCTCGAGAAGTACGAAACCGAGATGGAGCTCTCGCTGTATCGCGAGTACAAGGACATCGTCGGTCAGTTTTCGTACGTGGTGGAGACCGAGCGCCGCTTCTACCTGGCCAATTCCGTGGAGCTGCGACCGCAGAACGCGGACGGCGAAGTGTATTTCGAGGTGCGGATGAGCGACGCGTGGGTGTGGGACATGTACCGCCCGGCCCGCTTCGTCAAGCACGTCCGGGTCATCACCTTCAAAGACGTCAACATCGAGGAGCTGGAGAAGCCGGACCTGCGCTTGCCCGAGTGAGCCAGGCGGAAGTTCCGCACAGCCACTCGGTTATCAACAGGTTTTCCGTTTCCCCAGGTCGGCGGCGCTGACCTGATCGGCTCCCGGCGCACGCTGGCGGGGTGACAGACAAACAGGCGCTCGGCGCGCACGGTGAGCAACTGGCGGCGGACTTTCTGCGCGCCGCGGGGATGGAAATCGTCGCCAGGAATTGGCGGTGCCGATACGGCGAGCTCGACCTGATCGCCGTGGACGGGGATGTGACCGCGTTCGTCGAGGTCAAGACGCGTTCCGGCTTGGGGTACGGCACCCCTGCGGAGTCGGTCACCTTCGCCAAGCGGCAACGGATCCGGCGGCTGGCCCTGCTCTGGCTGGCCGAGCAGGACGGGCCGTGGCGGCGCGTCCGTTTCGACGTGGTGTCGGTGCTGGTGGCGCGAGGGCGTACACCGGTCATCGACCATCTCGAGGCGGTGTTCTGATGGCTCTCGGGCGGGCGCATTCGGTCGCGGTCACCGGCGTGGACGGTCTGCTCGTCGAGATCGAGGCCGATATCGGCCAGGGCCTGCCATCGGTCCATTTGGTCGGGCTTCCCGACACCGCGTTGCAGGAGTCCCGTGACCGAGTCCGCTCCGCGGTGGCGAACTCGGGGGAGAAGTGGCCCGACGGCCGGGTGGTGCTCGCGCTGTCGCCCGCGACGCTGCCCAAGCTGGGCAGCGTGTACGACCTGGCGCTCGCCGTCGCGGTACTGGACGCGTCCGGCGCGGTGCCCTCGCAGCGGCTCGCGAAGACGGTGCTGCTCGGCGAACTCGCGCTGGACGGACGGGTGCGGCGGGTGCGCGGCATCCTGCCCGCCGTGCTCGCCGCACGCAAGGCCGGCTGGTCCACCGTTGTGGTGCCCGCGGTGACGCTGGCCGAGGCCGGGCTGGTCGAAGGCATCGAAGTCCTCGGTGCGCGCAGCTTGCGTGGAGTGGTGGCCTGGTTGCGCGGGGAAGGCGCGCTCGACGAGCCGGACGGCGACCTGCCGGACACGGTGGGGCAAGGCGGCGATCTGAGCGAGGTGGTCGGGCAGGAAGAAGCGCGCTGGGCCCTGGAGGTGGCCGCGGCGGGCGGCCACCATCTGCTGCTCACCGGGCCGCCCGGCATCGGTAAGACCATGCTGGCCCAACGTCTTCCCGGGCTGCTGCCCCCGCTCACGGAAGCCGAGGCGCTGGAGGTCACCGCCATCCATTCCATGGCGGGCACGCTCGCCGGTGAACACCCGTTGATCACCGCCCCGCCGTTCGTCGCCCCACACCACTCCACCTCGGTGACCGCGATGATCGGCGGCGGTTCGGGGACCGCAAGGCCGGGCGCGGTCAGCCGGGCCCACCGCGGCGTCCTGTTCCTCGACGAATGCGCCGAACTCGGCACGAAGGTGCTGGAGGCGATGCGAACGCCGCTGGAGGAAGGGGAGGTGCGCATCGCCCGGCGCGACGGTGTCGCGCGGTATCCGGCCCGCTTCCAACTGGTGCTGGCGGCCAACCCGTGCCCGTGCGCTCCGGCTCGCGACGTCGATTGCATCTGCGCGCCGCTGGCTCGCCGGCGCTATCTCGGCAAATTGTCCGGGCCGCTGATGGACCGGATCGACATCTGGGTGCGGATGCACGGACAGTCCGGTGCGGCGTTCAGCACCGACGCGGCCGAGAGCAGCGAGGTGGTCCGCGGCCGGGTCACCGTGGCGCGGCGCGCCGCCGCCACCCGCTGGCGCGAATACGGGTGGCTCACCAATGCCGAAGTCCCCGGCCACATCTTGCGTCAACGCTTCCGCTTGCCGCACGAATCGCTCGCTCCCGTCGAGGCCGCGTTGCGTCTCGGGCGCATGTCCGCGCGGGGCGCCGACCGAGCCATCCGCGTCGCCTGGACCATCTGCGATCTGCGCGGCGGCGAGCTTCCCTCGGCACAGGATGTGCTGTCGGCGTTGAACTTTCGCCAGCGGGGCGCGCAATGACGCCCTCCGCGAAGGCTGGAACCGACCTGCCTGCGGCCGTCGATCGGCCCGCCGTCGAGGATGCGCCCGCCACGAGCGGCGTGCCCGTGAGCGGGACGGGATCGTCGTCCCGCGAGCACGACGAGCGGCGGCTCGCGTGGGTGTACCTGTCGCGGGTGGTGCAGGGCCCGTGTGCGCCGCTGTCGGCGCTCATCGAGTCGGTCGGGGTGGTCGAAGCGGCGCGTGCCGTTCGGGAGTGCGCGCTCCCCGAACCGCTTCGCGGGCCAACGCAGCAGCGGCGCGCCGTCGACGTCGCGGCGCGGGACCTCGAACTCATGGATCGGATCGGCGGACGCGTGGTGACGCCGGACGACGCGGAATGGCCGGCCTGGCGCATGCTCGGCCTCGCCCAGCTGGAGCCGGGCAAGGATCGCGACGGCGCTCTACCGCTGGTGCTGTGGGTGCGCGGCCCACGCTCGCTGCTGGAGTCCACTGAACGCGCGGTGGCGGTGGTCGGGGCGCGGTGCAGTACCGGCTACGGCAACCGGGTCACGGGGGAGATCGCGGGAGACCTCGCCGCGCAGGGCTGGACCATCGTGTCCGGAGCGGCGTTCGGCATCGACGGCATGGCACACCGGGCGGCGCTGGCGGTGGATGGGCGCACGATCGCCGTGCTGGCCTGCGGCATCGACCGGCCCTACCCGGCCCAGCACGAGCGCCTGCTGACCGATATCGCCGAAACCGGTTTGGTGGTCAGCGAATACGCGCCCGGTGTCACCGCGCAGAAGCATCAGTTCCTGGCCCGCAACCGCTTGATCGCCGCTCTCGCCGACGGCGTGCTCGTCGTCGAGGCGGGGCTGCGCAGCGGCGCGCGGAACACCGTCAAATGGGCCCGCCGCATGGGCCGCCCCGCCTTGGCCGTGCCGGGTTCGGTGACCTCGGCCGCTTCGGTGGGCTGTCATCGCATGATCCGCGACGGCGAAGCCCTGCTGGTGACAAGGGCCGAGGAAGTCGCCGACGAGGCGGGGCCGTTGCGTCTGTCGGTCCCCGAAGCGGCGGCATCGGGCGGTAACCCGGAGGATCGGCTGACCGGAGACGAGGCGCTGGTCTTCGAAGCGCTGCCCGGAATCGGCTCGCGACTGCCGCTGGAGGTGTCGCGGCAGTGCGGAGTGCCGCTTCCTGTGGTTCGCGCGACCTTGTCCGCTCTGGAATTGGCCGGTCTGGTGGTCAGTGACGAAAGCGGTTGGCACCGAAGGGCGCGGCGCCGATGAATGTGTTCGGCGCGGTCGCTTGCCATCCGGATCGCGGGTGGGGACGGTGGAGGCATGGAAGAACTGCCCGAAGATCTGGAAGCGCTGCTGGCGGAGTACGGCAGGCACCTGCGGCTCGGGCGCAACCGTTCGGAGCACACGGTGCGCGCGTACCTGGGGGACGCACGATCTCTGCTGGAGCATCTGTACACGCGGTCGGCGGATTCGGCGATCCGCGAGCTGGACCTGATGTTGCTGCGTTCGTGGCTGGCCCGGCAAGCCGCCGCGGGCGCGGCGCGAACCACCGTGGCACGGCGGGCGTCCTCGGCGCGCACGTTCACCGCTTGGCTCACCCGGACCGGTCGGCTTCCGGTCGACCCCGGGCTGCGGCTGGGTTCGCCGAAAGCGCATCGCGTGCTGCCCGCCGTGCTCGGGCGGCAACAGGCGCTCGGCGCCATGGACGCGGCGGAATCCGGTGCGGCGCAGCGTGACCCGATGGCGTTGCGCGACCGGGCGATCGTGGAATTGCTGTACGCCACCGGCATCAGGGTCAGTGAGTTGTGCGGGTTGGACATCGAAGACGTGGACCGCGAACGGCGCGTGGTGCGTGTGCTCGGCAAAGGCAACAAGGAGCGTTCGGCGCCGTTCGGCGCGCCCGCGGACGAGGCGGTCGGTAACTGGCTGCGCTACGGACGCCCCGCCTTCGCCACCGCGGAGTCCGGTCGAGCGCTGTTGCTGGGCCGCCGCGGGAGGCGCTTGGACCAGCGTCAGGCCAGAACGGTCGTGCACGAGGTGGTCTCGGCCATCCCCGGTGCGCCGGACGTGGGTCCGCACGGTCTGCGGCACACGGCCGCGACCCACCTGCTCGAGGGCGGCGCCGACCTGCGTGTGGTCCAGGAACTGCTCGGACACGCGAGCATGGCCACCACCCAGCTCTACACCCACGTCTCCATCGACCGGCTCAAGAAGGTGCACGACCAAGCCCACCCACGCGCCTGACCAACGCTTGGTGACCGCCAGTGCGTCGTACCTCTGGAAGGTCGCCCACAACGGCGGTGCGACCTCGATCGAGTGCGTCGCGTCCGCATTGGCCGCTCGCGATGTCCTGCGACAACGTCAACGCGTTGCGGTCGCCGGTTCCGCCCAAGCGGAGGACGTCGTCACCACGGCGTCTGCCTACGAAGCGAGTAGGGCTACGTGCGCCGATGTGCAACCCGTGGGCTCATGGACTGACGTAGTAGTGCATCCAAGCCTCTCGCCCGTCCGTGGTCCGCCAGCCGCCAGGCCCGCTGTGCACCTGCCGCCAACCGTGCCTCTCGTACATGGCTATCGCTGCCGCACTGCCGGAGGTCACCGTCAGCACGGCACGCTGCCCCCGGCTCGCGGCCATGCGCACGGCCTCGGTGAGCAGCAGCGAACCCACCCCTGCCCGGCGCGCCCAAGGGACGACATACAACCGGATCACCGAGACGACAGTCTCCGCACCGGCTGATGCGCGCACGACCTCCGGCATGCCCCCGCTCGCGCCGAGTGCGGCGTGTCCGACCACGGTCGCGTCGCGCTCGGCGACGACGGCCGCGAGGAGTTTGGGCGGTGACAGCCAGCCTGCCGGGTCCGCGGGCCAGGCGTCCGGGTACCGGTCGTTGTCATGGACCTGTCGCAGTGCCGCGGCGCAGGCGACGAGGTCGCTGTCGGTGCGCGGTCGAATGATGACGCTCACCCGGACCATTCTGACTGCCCGTGGCTGGAGGCAGTCTTATTCAGACCGAGCGGTTGGATTTTGCACCGTTGTCGTGCGCTGCGGTCCGATACTGCCTCGCTCACGCAGCGAAGTAGTCGAATATGCATGTGATCGGCGCCGAGAAAGCGCACTCTTGAGGTAGCGAATCAGTGCCCGCAGTTCACGGCCTACTTCGAGTGGGAAGACGAGCGATGTCTACGTCCAGCGGACCACAGGCCCTGCGTCGCGAACTGTACCCATTGGTGGGGCAGTCCGCGTGGCGCCACTCGGCCCTTGCTTCCGCCTCGCCTCAGCCCGCGGCATCCGACGGGGCGCGTGAGATCTCCCTCGACGGCGGCGCGTCCAAAATGACGATCGGGCGGTCCGTCGCGGCCGACATCATCGTCAATTCCGATCCCACCGTATCCCGGCTGCACGCCATTCTGGAGCGGGTGGGCGGCTGCTGGATCATCGTCGACGACGGATTATCCAAGAATGGGACATTCGTCAATGGCGAACGTGTGGGCGGACGGCGGAAACTCGGCTCCGGCGATACTATTCGCGTGGGTCGATCGGTATTCGTATTCCGTGCCGACGAATCCTTCGACGGGGAATTGACTCTCGCCCATTCACCGCTGCCGACCCGTAGCTCGCTGACACCGGCTCAGTACGTGGTTCTGGAGGCGCTGTGCCGTCCCTACGACGCGCGCGACGCGTATTCGTATCCCGCCTCCAACCGGCAGATCGCGGACGATTTGTGTCTGAGTCTGTCCACGGTCAAGACGCATATGCGGGCGCTGTTCCGAATATTCCAGGTGGAAGCCTTACCTCCCAACCAGAAGAGGCTGTTTCTGGTCGAACGCGCTATCGAATTCGGCATAGTCGCCGACCAGGAGAGGTAAGGCTCCGGTAGAAAGGAAGAAATCCGGTCAGATCGGCTGGAAACCGGCCCCGGCGCCGCCGCGTGCGTTCACGTCGGCGACGATCGCGGTGATATCGGTGCCGAGCTGCGGTCCCAGGCACGGCACCGCCAAGTAGCCGTTGACCATGCCGACGAGCGTCGTCCCCACCACGAGCGGAGCTCCCGAGTCACCTTCGACGACACACGTCTGGGTCCACGTGGCATCGGCGCCCGCGAACATGTCGCCATAAGCGGGCCCGCAGGTCCGGCCGGTGGTCCTTCCTTCCTTGCAAACGGTGTCCGGTGGGCGGGCCGGCCCGCCCAATCCGGTGATGGTGGTTCCGCCCACCTGGTTGACCGGCGTCACTTTCCCCGGATCGAATTCGATGACGGAATAGTCCATGTCGCCGCTGGCGTACACGACAGTGCCGACGGTACCGGCGTCGCGATCGCTCTCCGGGACGATGGCGGCATTCGCCTCGCCGCAATGCGCCGCGGTGAACCCGACCAGCCTGCCGCCGGCGTCGCGTCCGATCGTGGTGAGCGTGCAGATGTTCTGACCGCCGACGACGATGCCGGAGCCGCCACCCAGAACGGATGGCGCTGCGGCCTGCGCGGTCCCAGGTGCTCCGAACGGCGCCGTCATCGCGGCGAGTGCCGCCGCGGCGCCAACGAGTTTCCTGAACTTGGTCATCCGGTAATTCAACCGCACTCCGCGGCCCGTCACCGCGGATTCCCGGATGTTCACCGGCCCGTTGTCCGGCGGGACCGGAATCGAATTCTCGTCGGCACGCGAGAAGCGCCCCGGGGCAACTGGCCTGCCCGAGGCGCTCTCGTGTTCCATGCGCTTCCGGCGAAACGCGATCAGGCGGCGCAAATGGCCACGGTAACCGCGTTGACCACCGGCGGAAGCAGCAACAGAGGAGCACAGAAAATGCCCAGCGGCCAAATCAGACCCAGTGTCGCGGGCTCGACTTGCACGGGTACCGGATGATCCGCCACCTGCATCGGCCCCGGTGATACGTCGGGAGCTGCGGAAGCGAAACCCGAACCAAGGGCGATGATCGGTGCGAGCGCTACCGCCGCTGCCGTTACACGCATTTTGTTCGTGATCATGATGTCTCCAGTGGTTGATTGCTTCACCAGCCCTCGTTGGTTGAAGGCCTCAGTGTGAACACACTCACAACTCTTCTCGAAGCGCGCGCGAGAGACCATCAACCTCGGGGTCGGAATCATTCATCCCGGGGGAATCGGGGAGACATCGGAATCGCTATTCTGCACGATTCCGCGCGCACGGAATGCGGCTTTCGAGTTCTGGCGAGACCGCGCCGGACCGAGGAGGACTCCCGGTCGGCACGGCCCCGCCGCAACGATCAGCCGTGCGCTACCGGGGCCGGCTCCGGCTCTCCGGCGGGCTGCGGACGCCGGGCGCGCAGCAGGACCGCACCGAGCACGGCGGCGGCGATGCTGAATCCGGCGCTGATCCACGCGCCGGTGGACATGGCGGTGGTGAAGGCGTCCTTGGCGGGCTCGATGTAGCCGAGCTGGAAGGCGGCGCCGATGGATTCCCGCGCCGCGTCCGGCGCGTCGGCGGGCATGTTCGAAGTGAACACACCGGCCAGCACGCTACCGAGCACCGCGATGCTGATCGCCATGCCGACTTGCTGGATCGTGTCGTTCATCGCCGAGCCGACGCCCGCGTGCTCCAGCGGAATCGCGCCCATGATGGCGGCATAGGCCGCCGGACCCGCCAGGCCGCCGCCGACACCCATCACCAGCATGCTGACCAGTACCCACAGATAGCCGCTGCCCATCGCGAGGATGCCGAAGGCCACGCCCATGACGAGCAGGCCGGACACGACGAGCGTCTTGTTGCTCAGGGTCTTGCCGAGCGTCGCGCCGAGGCCGTTGCACACCGCGGCGGCCACGGCGTACGGCAGCAATGCCAGCCCGGCCTTCATCGGGCCGTAGCCGAGCACGAACTGCAGGTACTGGGTGAGCATCAGCATGACCGCACCCATGCCGAAGACCATCAGCAGCAGGGTGAGGCAGGTGCCGGTGAAATCGCGGCTGCGGAACACGGCCAACGGCAGCATCGGATGCGCCGATCGGCTCTCCCATATGACGAAGGCGGTCGCCGTGACGGCGGCCAGCGCGAGCACGCCGAGGTTCCACTCCCGTTCGATGATCACGTAGACCGTCGCGCTCAGCGCCACGACGGACAGCACGACGCCGACGAGGTCGATCGGCCGCTGCTCACCGGTGGTCTCCGGCATCAGCACGACGGCCGCGACGATCGCGAGCACCGCCACCGGGATGTTGAGCAGGAACACCGAACCCCACCAGTAGTGCTGGAGCAGGAAGCCGCCGAGGGTGGGTCCGGCCACGATGCCGACCATGGAGACCGTCGACCACGCCGCCATCGCCGTGCGACGTTCGTCCTCGGCGAAGGTGGTCATCAGGATCGACAGCGTCGAGGGCATCAACAGCGACCCGCCGACGCCCATCGCGACGCGGGCGGCGACGACCTGCCACGGTTCGGTCGCCAGCACGGCGGCCAGCGAGGCCACTCCGAAGACGGCGAGCCCGGTGATCAGCGCTCGTCGCCTGCCGAACCGGTCGGACAGGCTGCCCGCGGTGAGCAGCAGCCCGGCGAAGACCAGCACGTAGGCGTCCAGGATCCACTGGACATCCGACGGTGTCGCGCCCAGCTCCCGGATCAGCGAGGGAATGGCGAGATTCAGCACGGTGCTGTCGAGCATCAGCACCAGCAAGGACAGACAGAGGACCCCCAGGACCCACCAGCGACGGGGGTCTCGCACAATGTTCGATTCCACTCGCACAGCGTACGAGAATCTCGAACAGTGTGCGAGCGATTATAAGATCGTGTTGTGACCAAGCAGTTCGCGTCGGTATGGACCAAGCAGACCCGCCAGCCCAAGTCGCCTGGGCTGCGCCGCGAGCAGATCGTCGCGGCGGCCGTGGAGATCCTCGACGCCGAGGGGCTGGAATCGCTGAGCATGCGCAAGCTCGGCGCGAAACTGGGTGCGGGGGCGACCAGTCTCTACTGGCACGTCTCCAACAAGGACGAGCTGCTCGAATTGGTGCTCGACGAGTTCTGGGGTCTGGTCCGGACGCCTGAGCCGGAGCAGGCGTCCTGGCGGGAACTGCTGAACACCTTCGCCTACAGCCTGCGCGCGTCCATCAGAGAACATCCTTGGATGGCGTCGCTGGTGGGGCAGCTGCCCAGCATCGGCCCGAACTCGCTGCGTTTGAGCGATCGGCTGCGCCGTGCGTTCGTCCAGGCGGGGTTCCATGGCGTGGACATCTATCTGGCCAGCGGGACGGTGATGTGTTTCGTGCTCGGTCAGGTGATTCCCGAGATCGCCTGGGACAAAGTGTCCAAGGGTATGGAGATCGACGCCGACGGCGTGCTGCGCGTGATGGAGGATGTGGCCGGCGACTATCCCGAGATGCTCGCCGACTACCGGGCGACCGTGCCGACCGATAGTGAGGCCGCGCGGGCGATGGCCTTCGACTTCGGTCTGCTCTGCGTTCTCGATGGGCTGGAAGCCCGCTTGCGCAACGTGTCCGGACCCGGTCGGCCGTCGCGGCCGGCGGGATCTCCCGCCGGTGACGCCGGTCGATCTTGAAACAGGTTCTTGATGGACGGAAACGACTACAGAACCGTATCGGGTCGATAAATTGGAACGTGTTCCATACCGAAGATGCGGCGGAAGGATACCGCGGGCAACGCGGCGCCGACGCGCGGAAAGGCGTCTACGTGAGCACCCATACCGTTCTCGGCCGAGAGGTGCGCATGCCGGTTCGCATCCGGCTGGCGCACGCGTTCATGGCCACCTACCTGGTGCCCGCCGAGCCGGCGCAGCGCCTCATCGACTATTCCGGCCTGCGGATTCTGCGGCTTCCGGGCGGACGGGCGATGTGCACCCTGGTCTTCGTGGACTACGTCGACGGCGATCTGGGCCCCTACAACGAGTTCGGCGTCTCGTTCATGGTGCGCCACCACACCGCGGGAGCGGCATCCGGAATCGGTGATCTGCGGGCGCTGACGACCGGGCGGGCCGGCGTTCTGATCCACAAGCTGCCGGTGGACGGCGACTTCACCTTGGCCGCAGGGCGCGGCATCTGGGGCTTCCCGAAGGAGCTCGCCGAATTCGCGGTCGATCACGACGGCCCGGCGCGCAGCGGCGCGCTGCACCAGAACGGCCGGCTGATCGCGGATCTCACGGTGCGGCCCGGGTTCACGACCCCGAACCGCCGCGCCACCGCATCCTCGTTCGACGCCTACTCGCACATCGACGGTGTCACCCGCTGTACGCGCTGGGAGATGCGGCCCTCCGGCATGCGAGCGCGTTTCGGCGGGGCGGAACTGACACTGGGCGACCATGCCATCGCCGCGGAACTCCGGTCGCTCGGGCTGCCGCGGCGGGCGCTGATGTGCTCGTCCGTCGCGCGGTTGGCGATGACGTTCGAAGACGCGATCGCGATCTGACGTCCCTGCCGCATAACCTCCCGGTCACGGGCGGGCCTGGCAGGTGGACGGTCCGGCGCGGCGGCGGTTAGCCTGACGTAGCGGATCGTTAGCCAACGCTCTACGTCATGGAGTGGTCCCGTGGTCGTCGCCGATCGGACCTGTGCTGCTGAAGAGGCTGGTGAGCTGTGGATGTCGGGCGATGTCGAGCACCTTCGGGGAGCGATTCGCCCTCCGTCATGCGCCCCTTCCCTTCGGTTGCTGGGTTGTTCGGGAGAGTTCGAGTGTTCGGCCCGCCGTCCGGACCATCCGCTAGCCGGCATGCTCACCTGGACAGCGTTTCCCGCGCGCGCAGCGAGATCAGCGGCGTTCCCGTCGCCGGTGATGATGGGCCGCGAGCTTCCCCGATCCCCACTAGCGTGGTGCGTCGTGACCACCGTGCAGTCCGGCGTCCACCCGCGCATCGGAACACCGCCTGGCGCGACGGCATGCCTGCCACCCGAGCGGGCAGGCCGCGCGAGGCGTTGGTTTCCGGACACCCGCTGTCGTTCGACCCGAACCGAGTCGGCGTGACGCTGCCGAACCCAGGAGCCGAGCCGGAAGAGGACGACGAGGAACTCGACTACCGCTTCACGCTGGCCAACGAGCGCACCTTCCTGGCTTGGATGCGGACCTCGCTGGGACTGCTGGCCGGTGGCGTCGCGGTGCACACCCTGGTCCAGTCGTTCCGGATCGCGGGATTGCGGCGCGCGATCGCGCTCAGTTGCCTGGTCTTGGCGGCGGTAACCGCGATCGGCGCCTACGGGCATTGGCGGCGCATCGGCGTGGCCATGCGCCGCGGCGACGCGCTGCCGGAGACGGTCCTGGTGCCGATCCTGTCGGCGGGCATCGCGATCGTCTCGGTGCTGGCGGCGGTGGCGGTGCTGCTGCGGTGAGCGCGCCACATCTGGCCGCCGAACGCACCGCACTGGCGTGGCGGCGCACCGCCGTGTCGGCGATGGTCGTCGGCACCCTGTTCATCCATCAGGCGCTCGGCAGCGGATGGCGCGCGGCGGCGATCGCGCCCATCGGTGGTGCGATCGCGATGGCGGCGCTGACGGGAGCCTGCTACCTGCGCAACCGCGGTCTTCGCCGGGGCCGCTACGCCCACGGCGGCCGCGTCGTCGCCGCGACCGCCGCCGCGGTGGTCGCGGTCGCACTGGCCGCGGCGGCGGCCGGTTTCCTCGAACCGCTGCCATGACCGGGTGGCGGCCGAGCAAGGTTGGCCGAGACGACAGGAGGACGACAATGTGCACAGCGAGCGAGCCGAGCGGTTTCATCGTCGCGGAGCACGAACGTGCGGCCGCCGCACTGCCGTTCGGCGACACGACCGATCCGGCCGACGCCGATCGCGGTTTCATCGCCGCGCTCGATCCCGGGGTGATCACCTCCGAAGACGGCACCGTCGTGTGGGACAACGACTCCTACTCGTTCCTGCGCGAGCCCTGCCCGGTCTCGGTCCATCCGAGCCTGTGGCGGCAATCCGGGCTCGCGGTGCGACAGGGGCTCTACGAGGTCTGTGAGGGCATCTACCAGATCCGCGGTTTCGACATCTCGAATATGACGCTGGTCGAGGGCGATACCGGGGTGCTGGTGATCGATCCGCTGATCTCGGTGGAGACCGCGGCGGCCGGTCTCGCGCTCTATCGCGCGCATCGTGGCGACCGCCCCGTGACCGGGCTGATCTACACCCATTCCCATGCCGACCATTTCGGCGGGGCGTGCGGCGTCACCACCGCGGAGGCGGTGGAGGCGGGGCGCTGTCCGGTGCTGGCGCCCGCGGGCTTCCTGGAACACGCGGTGGCGGAGAACATCTACGCGGGCACGGCGATGGCCCGCCGGGCGGGATACATGTACGGTGCCGTGCTGCCGCGCGGGCCGCTGGGCGCGGTGGGCTCCGGACTGGGGCAGACCACGTCGGTCGGCACGGTCACGTTGATCCCGCCGACCGTCGACATCACCGCCACCGGCGAGGAGAAGACCATCGACGGCATCCGGATGGTCTTCCAGCTCACGCCCGGCACCGAGGCGCCCGCGGAGATGAATTTCCATTTCCCCGATCGCCGCGCGCTGTGCATGGCGGAGAACGCGACCCACACCCAGCACAATGTGCTCACGTTGCGCGGCGCGCTGGTGCGCGACGCGAACGTCTGGGCGAAATACCTGACCGAGGCGATCAACCTGTTCGCCCGTGACTCCGACGTCGTCTTCGCCTCGCACCACTGGCCGACCTGGGGCACCGACCGCCTGGTGGAATTCCTTTCGCTGCAACGGGATCTGTACGGGTACCTGCACGACCAGACCGTCCGCCTGCTGAACCAGGGCCACGTGGGCGCCGAGATCGCCGAAATGGTCACGCTGCCGCCCGCCATCGAGGAAGCCTGGCACGCGCGTGGCTACTACGGTTCGGTCAGCCACAACGTGAAGGCCGTCTACCAGCGCTACATGGGGTGGTTCGACGGCAACCCCGCGCATCTGTGGGAGCATCCGCCGGTCGAATCCGCCCGGCGCCATGTCGAGTTCATGGGCGGCGCGCAGGAGATACTGCGCAAAGCGCGGGCCTCCTACGACGCCGGGGACTACCGCTGGGTGGCGCAGGTGCTCAACTACGTGATCTTCGCCGATCCGGACAACGATGCCGCGAAACACCTGCAGGCCAGCACGTTCGAGCAACTCGGCTACGGCGCGGAGAACGCCACCTGGCGCAACTTCTATCTCAGCGGAGCCTACGAGTTGCGCTACGGCTCGTTCGGCACGCCGACCAAGAGCGATTCGCCGACCATGGTGGCGGCGCTGTCCGCCGACCAGATCTTCGACGCCTTGGCGCTGCGCGTCGACGGCCCGAAGGCGTGGAACCTCCGGCTGGTGACCGACTGGATCCTCACCGACCAGGACCGCACCCACCGGCTCGAGTTGCGCAACGGCCGCCTCACCCACTTCGACGTCGCCCCTGGCATGGCCCTGCCGGAAGCCGACGCCACCTTCACGCTGAGCAAGGCCACGCTGATCCGGGTGTTGCTGGCCGGCGAAGACTTCGGCGTCGCCGCGGCGGCGGGCGACATCGTCATCGAAGGAGACGTCACCAAGCTCGCCGAACTGGCCGACATCTTCGACGCCCCCGACCCCGACTTCGCGATCGTCACGCCGTAGCCGGCTTGCGCTCATCTCGCCTGGTGTGTGCCGTCCGTCTTCAATCGGAGGTCGGCAACGTCGCGAGGTAGCGGCCCGCGACGAAGCGCTGGATCAGCCGCACCACGGGCCCGCCGAGCCGGGTGTACCAGGTGGCGGGGCGGGAGAAGGCCACGATCAGCCCGTACACCGTGTCGTCGGCGGCGTCGTACTCGACGGCGAACAGTTCCTCGCCGGAGGCCGGGTGGCCCGGCAGGGTCCCGTAGGCGAAGCCCCGCCGGTCGGGTTCGTCGAGGACGTACACCACGCGGCACGGCGCGATGATCCCGAACGGACCCAGACCGAGCCGCACGGTGATCGCGGTGCCGGGCTCGGCCGTCGGTGTATCCGCGGATCGGAAGATTCCCGTGCCCTTCTGCACGCCGTAGGCCAGGATCTCCGCGCCTGCCCGCTCGAACAGCGCGCGCCCCCGCCCGATGCGTCGCCGCAGCCTGAGCCCGTGATAGCCCTCCGGAGGCGCACCCCGGGTCGCGCCGAGTTCGGAGTACGTGAACGGCTCCAGCCCATCCGCCATGACCTGATCTTCACCCCGGCCCCCGCGGTCTGGCCACCCTTCACCGCCGACACGCCGGGAGACGAGGTCACCGACCGACGCGCAGCCGATCGTCCGGCGCCGGAAGCGGGACGCACCGGTTTGAGCCGCAGGGGACCGAGGCGAAGCAGCCCGAGCGGATCCAGATACTCGCGGTTGCGGCTACCGCGCTCGACGCGGGCTCCCCAGTGCAGACATGCCGCCACGCATCCTGGGTGCCCGGCCTCCAGCGTGCCGATCCGGGCGCCTCGTCCGACCCGTCTGCCCTCGGGGACTTCGGCGAGCACGGGCTCGTAGGTCGTGCGCAGCCCGCCGGGGTGGTCGATGGACACGACATGCTTGTCGGCCACCGTTGCGGCGAAAACGACGATCCCGTCCCCCGCCGCGAGCACGGCTTGGCCCTCGGCACCGGCCAGATCGACCCCGCGATGCCCCGGTAGCCAGTTCCGCGCCGGTTTGTCGAAGTGCCGCATGACCGCGGGGCGCGGTTGCAGCGGCCAGTCGAATCGTCCTTCGGGCCGGGCGGTCGCGACCGGTATCGTCGCGACGATCGCGGCGATGCCGAGAGCCAGCGCCGAGGACAGGCGCCGACCACGCCGTAAGACCTTGGTCATGCGTGCCGGGCCGGCGGATCCGACTACGCGCCGCAGCGGGGCGCGAGCGGTGCGCACAGGTCGCTACCGGGGGCGGAAGGCGTCTCACGCTGCTCGTCCCCGCCGAGTCCGGATTGCCGGAAGTGGAGCGGCGCGCGCCGCAGCAGGTGGGACAGCGATGGCAGGCACGCCGAACCCGTACACGCCCCGGGCGCGGGTTTCGCGGCAGGAGTGTCGGCCCCGACCGGCGGCGCGGTCGCTACACCGAGCACGAAGAACAGCGGGACGAAAAAGGTGGTGGCAGTGGAGATCGGTTTCATGACTCCACCCTTGCGCGGTCGCGGCCTCGCCGATGGTTCGATCCGCGGACTGGGGATAACCGGCCCGACTGTGAAAAGCCGCCGTTCCGCCTGGTCGCAGCCCTCCGACGGGACCGATTTAGATCTGGTGCCCGGAGGTCGTAAACTGATCGGGCGGTCTGTGCGTGCATGGACCGACTTCGCGCGCCACCCGTGCTTGTTCATAGCGGCGCTGTTCGAATCGAACTCGAGATCATTGGGTTCGCGGCAGCGTGTTCGGAACAGGGAATCGCCGGCTGGTCCCCACCTCCGTGGTCGGGTCCGACGATTCGGTGGCGCCAGGGCAGCGGATCGCCGATTCGCTGCGTCAACCGGCAACGAAAGAGAGATACGGGAGCCATGGCTGTCGTAACCATGAAGCAGCTGCTCGACAGCGGCGCGCACTTCGGACACCAGACCCGGCGCTGGAACCCGAAGATGAAGCGGTTCATCTTCACCGACCGCAACGGCATCTACATCATCGACCTGCAGCAGACGCTGACCTACATCGACAAGGCCTACGAGTTCGTCAAGGAGACCGTCGCCCACGGTGGCACCGTCCTCTTCGTCGGCACCAAGAAGCAGGCCCAGGAGTCGATCGCGGCCGAGGCGACTCGCGTCGGGATGCCCTACGTCAACCAGCGCTGGCTGGGCGGCATGCTCACCAACTTCTCCACCGTGCACAAGCGTCTGCAGCGCCTCAAGGAGCTCGAGGCCATGGAGCAGACCGGTGGCTTCGAGGGTCGCACCAAGAAGGAAATCCTCATGCTCACGCGTGAGATGAACAAGCTGGAGCGCACCCTCGGCGGTATCCGCGACATGCAGAAGGTGCCCTCGGCCATCTGGGTCGTCGACACCAACAAGGAGCACATCGCCGTCGGCGAGGCGCGCAAGCTGAACATCCCGGTCATCGCGATCCTGGACACCAACTGCGACCCCGACCTGGTCGACTACCCGATCCCGGGCAACGACGACGCGATCCGTTCCGCCGCCCTGCTGACCAAGGTCGTCGCCTCCGCGGTGGCCGAGGGTGTGCAGGCGCGCGCCGGTATTTCCTCGGGCGACGAGAAGCCGGAGGCGGGCGCGGGCGAGCCGCTGGCCGAGTGGGAGCAGGAGCTGCTCGCGCAGGCCGCCCCCGGCGCCGAGGCCGCCGAGACTTCGGCCGAAGCCTCGGCCGAAGCCTGAGACTCGTCACCACCGCGGCGTGAGCGAACGGTCCCGGAGGCAGTACCTGCGCACCCACGCGGGGCCCGTGCACGCCGCGGTCGGGCACAGTTCCGGCGGCGTTCACGGGCGAGTGCCATCGTGATCGCCGCTGCCAAAACTCACACTTCTCCGAAGGAGGCTCGCCGAGAATGGCGAACTACACCGCTGCCGATGTGAAGCGGCTCCGGGAGCTGACCGGCTCCGGCATGATGGACTGCAAGAACGCGCTGGCCGAGACCGACGGCGACTTCGACAAGGCCGTCGAGCTGCTGCGCATCAAGGGCGCCAAGGACGTCGGCAAGCGTGCCGAGCGCACCACCGCCGAAGGCCTGGTCGCCGCCAAGGACGGCGTCATGGTCGAGATCAACTCCGAGACCGACTTCGTCGCCAAGAACGCGGAGTTCCAGCAGCTGGCCGAGCAGGTCGTCACCGCGGCTGCGGCGGCGAAGCCGGGCGACCTGGACACGCTGAAGGCGCTGGACCTGGGCGGCAAGACCGTCGACGAGGCCGTGCAGGCGCTCGCCGCGAAGATCGGCGAGAAGCTGGAACTGCGCCGCGTCATCTCGCTGGACGGCCCGGTCGCCATCTACCTGCACAAGCGTGCCTCCGACCTGCCGCCCGCCGTCGGCGTGCTGGTCGAGTACACCGGTGAGGGCGACGCAGCGGCCGAGGCCGCCCGCGCCGCCGCCATGCAGGTCGCCGCGCTCAAGGCCAAGTACGTGACCCGCGACGAGGTTCCGGCCGACGTCGTGGAGAACGAGCGCCGCATCGCCGAGCAGACCGCTCGCGAGGAGGGCAAGCCGGAGGCCGCGCTGCCGAAGATCACCGAAGGCCGGGTCAACGGCTTCTTCAAGGACGTCGTGCTGCTCGAGCAGCCGTCGGTCACCGATTCCAAGAAGACCGTCAAGGCGCTGCTGGACGAGGCCGGTGTCACCGTCACCCGCTTCGCCCGCTTCGAGGTCGGCGCGAACTGAGTTTCGCCGCACCTCCAGCGTGCAGGCCCCCCGCCGACCGAACGAACGCCGGTTGACGGGGGGCCTTCTGCTGCCGCTCCAACCGAATAAGGCAGGATGGGTGCCGCTCTGCCTTGCTCTACGTCACAGGCGCCTGCCGTGCGCAACGAATCGCCGCAAGAACGACAATCCCTCGCCGAAGGAGACTGGAGACCCATGACGGACCCGGGGACCGATCGCCCAGGATATCGCCGGGTGCTGCTGAAACTCGGCGGGGAGATGTTCGGCGGCGGGAAGGTCGGACTCGACCCGGACGTCGTGCAGACGGTGGCCGAGCAGATCGCCGAGGTGGTCGCCACCGGCGTCCAGGTGGCCGTGGTGATCGGCGGCGGGAACTTCTTCCGCGGCGCCGAACTCGAGGAGCGCGGCATGGAACGCGCGCGCTCGGACTACATGGGCATGCTCGGCACGGTGATGAACAGCCTTGCGCTGCAAGACTTCCTGCAGCAGCAAGGCGTGGACACCCGGGTGCAGACCGCGATCACCATGGGTCAGGTCGCCGAGCCCTACCTCCCGCTGCGCGCCAAGCGGCACCTGGAGAAGGGCCGCGTGGTCATCTTCGGAGCGGGCATGGGCATGCCGTACTTCTCCACCGACACCACCGCCGCGCAGCGCGCACTGGAGATCGGCGCGGACGTGGTGTTGATGGCCAAGGCGGTCGACGGAGTGTTCACCGCCGACCCGCGCGTCGACGAGACCGCGACCATGTACACCGAGATCACCCACAAAGAGGTCATCGAGCGCGACCTCAAGGTCGCGGACGCGACCGCCTTCAGCTTGTGCATGGACAACCAGATGCCGATTCTGGTGTTCAATTTGTTGACCAAGGGCAATATCGCCCGCGCGGTCGCCGGTGAGAAGATCGGCACACTGGTTCGGTCCTGATACCCGCCGACCGCGGATCATGACATGACGACGCTGTGGAGGAAACGGTCGTGATTGAAGAAGCGCTCTTCGACGCCGAGGAGAAGATGGAGAAGGCCGTCTCGGTGGCGAAGGACGATCTCGGAACCATTCGTACCGGTCGGGCGAATCCGGGCATGTTCTCCCGGGTCGTGGTCGACTACTACGGCTCGCCGACCCCGATCACCCAGATGTCCAGCATCACGGTGCCGGAGCCGCGCATGGTCGTGATCAAGCCCTACGAGGCGGCTCAGCTGGGGCCCATCGAGACCGCGATCCGCAACTCGGATCTGGGCGTCAACCCCACCAACAACGGCGACATCATCCGGATCTCGGTGCCGCAGCTGACCGAGGAGCGCCGCCGTGAACTCGCCAAGCAGGCGAAGGGCAAGGGCGAGGACGCCAAGGTCGCCATCCGCAACGTCCGTCGCAAGGCGATGGACGAACTGGCCCGCATCCAGAAAGATGGCGAGGCAGGCGAGGACGAGGTCGGGCGTGCCGAGAAGGAGCTCGACAAGACCACCGCCAAGTATGTCGGCCAGGTGGACGAACTGGTCAAGCACAAGGAAGCCGAACTGCTCGAGGTCTGACGCGGATCGGTCGGCACGCGGGACCGGGCCCGGAGGAGGCCCAGGTCACCGCGAGTGCCGCCGGTGATTGCGCCGAGGCCCACCCGGGCGGGGGACGAACGGAACGACGAGTTGAGCGACGGGACAATCGTGGCCGAGAACGCCGCCGCGACCGGTGCGGCAGAGGAGCCGCCGGTGAACGGGACAGCCGATGCGATGCGACAGCACGCGCACGATGCTGATGCTTCCGGTCATGAACCGCTAAGCAGTCCCGCGAATCCTGCCGCGGCGAATCCGGCTCCCGCGTCGAGCGGTTCACGCGCGGGTCGCAATCTGCCCGCCGCGCTGACCGTCGGCTTCGGACTCGGCCTCTCGCTGATCGCGATCCTGCTGTTCGTGCCGAAGGTGTTCATCGGCGTCGCGGCGGCCGGGGTCGGTGTGGCCACCTGGGAGGTCGCCAAGCGGCTGCGCGAGGCCGATGTGCTCGTTCCGCGGGTCCCGCTGATCGCAGGCGGCCAGGCGGTGTTCTGGCTGGGCTGGCCGTACGGCGCCAGCGGGGTGGCGGGCGCGTTCGCCGCGACCACGTTGATCTGCATGGTATGGCGACTGTTCGACCACGGCTTGCGGACCGCACCGCGAAACTTCCTGCGCGACACCGCCATCACGGTGTTCACGCTGGCCTGGATTCCGCTGCTCGCCTCGTTCGCCACGCTGCTGCTGCTCGAACCGGACGGCAACCTGCGGGTGCTGACCTTCATGATCCTGGTGGTCTGCTCCGACGTCGGCGGTTATGTGGCCGGCGTGCTGTTCGGCAAGCATCCGATGGTGCCCTCGATCAGTCCCAAGAAGTCGTGGGAGGGCTTCGGCGGCTCGCTGGTGTTCAGCGTGATCGGCGGCCTGCTCACGGTGACGCTGCTGCTGGATGCCAACTCGATGATCGGCGTCGTCCTCGGCGTCGGCCTGGTGCTGGTGGCCACCTGCGGCGATCTGATCGAATCGCAGATCAAGCGGGAACTCGGCATCAAGGACATGGGCACGTTGCTGCCCGGCCACGGTGGCATCATGGACCGCCTCGACTCGATGCTCCCCTCGGCGTTCGTCTCCTGGCTGGTGCTGTCCACGCTGCTGTGAGCCCGCGCGTCACACCTTCTTGGCCGCGCGGCGCAGTTGCAGGATGCGCACACCGCCCACCGAGGCCATGACGAGTGCGCCGCCGATCACCGACAGCAGCACGGTGACGCCGAGCGGCAGCGAGAAGTCCCAGAAGAAGAAGTGCACCTGGACCTGTTCGAGGTTCTGCACGATGAAGATCAGCAACAGCACCAGGATCAAGACGCCCGCGACGAGCCCGGTCCAGGCGTAACCGGTGCGCGAGGCAAGAGACTTCTTGACCGGGACGGCGGGCGGGACGCCCGGCGGCGTCGGGCGCTGACGCTGGGACAGATCCGGGTCCGGTTCCAGCGGGTGTTCGGGAGGCGTGGACATATCTCGATCATGGCCGACGGCCATCCCGCCCGCAGGTATTTCCTCGTGACGAACCGGGGGTGTCGAGCCGCCGCACGTGGTCGAGTGCGGGGGAGATTGCTCCGGATGGGAGAATGGAGAAACTATGACCGTCTCCCTGCCCCTGGTTTTCGACGCTCCGCGCCGCGGCATGCCGCCGCGTCATCTCGCCGACCTCGACGCCGAGGGCAGGCGCGCGGCCGTCGCGGAACTGGGCCTGCCGAAATTCCGCGCCGATCAGATCGCCCGGCAGTACTACGCGCGTCTGCAAGCCGATCCTGCGCAGATGACGGATCTGCCCGCCGCGGTCAGGGAGAAGATCGGCGAAGCGCTGTTCCCGCCGCTGCTCGACGTGGTCAAGCATGTGGCCTGCGACGACGGGGAGACCCGCAAGACGCTGTGGCGCGCCGGCGATGGCACGCTGCTGGAGAGCGTGCTCATGCGCTATCCCGATCGGGCGACCCTGTGCATCTCCAGCCAGGCCGGTTGCGGCATGGCGTGCCCGTTCTGCGCCACCGGCCAGGGCGGGCTGAACCGCAACCTGTCCACCGCGGAGATCGTCGACCAGGTGCGGGCCGCGGCCGCCGCGCTGCGGGACGGGGAAGTGGCGGGTGGGCCGGGCAGGCTGTCCAACATCGTCTTCATGGGCATGGGGGAGCCGCTGGCGAACTACAAGCGAGTGGTCGCCGCGGTCCGCCGGATCACCTCGCCCGCGCCGGACGGCCTCGGGATCTCCCAGCGCAATGTCGTGGTCTCGACCGTCGGACTGGCTCCGGCCATCCGCAAACTGGCCGACGAGGGCTTGTCCGTCACGCTCGCGGTGTCGCTGCACACGCCCGACGACGAACTGCGCGACACCCTGGTTCCGGTCAACAATCGCTGGCCCGTCGCCGAAGTGCTCGACGCGGCCCGCTACTACGCCGACAAGACCGGCCGCCGCGTCTCGGTCGAATACGCGCTGATCCGCGACATCAACGACCACCCATGGCGCGCGGACATGCTCGGCGAGAAGCTGCACAAGGCGCTCGGCTCACGGGTGCACGTCAACGTCATCCCGCTCAACCCGACTCCGGGGTCCCAGTGGGACGCCAGCTCCAAGCCCGTCGAGCAGGAGTTCGTCCGCCGCGTGAATGCCAAGGGCGTGCCCTGCACGGTCCGCGACACCCGCGGCCAGGAGATCGCCGCCGCCTGCGGACAGTTGGCCGCGGAGAACTGAGCTACCTGGTCGGCGTGACCCCGGCTTGTCGTCGCTCGCTGACGGCGACGGTCGACGGACGCCCTACCCGCGGTTCTTCGCCGGACGGTTGGTCGCGGCGCGACGTTCGGCTTCCTTCGCCTTGATGCGCTCGTTCTCCGCGCGGACCGCGGCGTAGTTCTCCCGCTCGCGCACGAGCCACTCCGGCGGGTCGGCGAGCAAGGCGTCGATCTCGTCGACGGTGAGGTGGTCGGAGACCCCGGCGCGGGTCAGGCCGGTGTTGGAGACGCCGAGTTTGCGTGCCACCACATCGCGCGGAAACGGGCCGGTGCGGCGCAGTTCGGTGAGCCATTCGGGTGGATCGTTGCGCAGCGCGTCGAGCTGGGCGCGGGAGATCGGCGCGTTGCGGAACTCCTCGGGTGCGGCCGGAAGATAGATGCCGAGCTTGTCCGCCGCCGTCAACGGCTTCATCATCTGCGATTTCTGGTCCGGGCTCACCGGGCCAGCTTACTGGGCGGCGCGGCGGGGCCCGACTGTGCGGTGGCATACGCTTCCACGAATGAGCCGGTTGGAGTCGATCGATGTGGTGCGCCTGCGCTGGTTCGTCGCGGTCGCGCAGGAGTTGCACTTCGCGCGCGCGGCGAACTCGCTGCACATCTCGCGGCAGAAGCTCAGCCATACCGTCATCGACTTGGAGAACGAGCTCGGCACAAAGCTGTTCGTGCCGGGCGCGCAGCCGACCCAGCTCACCGATGAGGGGCGGGAGCTGCTGGAGCAGGCGCGCGAGATCATCGCCCGAGCCGAATCGGTGGCTCGGCGGGACGAGCCGGAGGCTCCGGCCCCCCTGCGGGTTGGTTTCGTGCCGGGTGTCACGGTGTCCAAGTGGACCCGGATCTGGGCCGAGCGGTTCCCGGACGTCCCACTCGAGGTGAGCGCGCTGGCGCAGGCGGATCAGGAAGCGGCTTTGCGCGCGGGCCGGGTGGACATGTGCTTCGTCCGGCTCCCGATCGACCGGGAAGGCATGAGCGCGATCCCGCTCTACCGGGAGGTTCCGGTCGTGGTGGTGCAGAAGGAGCACCCGCTGTCGGTGTTCGACGAGGTGCGCATGGCCGACCTGGCCGACGAGCGGCTGCAGGACACCTCGGACGTCGACGCGGTCGGCGGCGCACTGGAACTGGTCGCCGCGGCCGGTGGCGCGGCGATCGTGCCGCACTCGCTCGCTCGCCTGCATCACCGCCGCGACCTCGTCTACCGTCCGATGCTCGACATCCCCGACACCGAGGTCGCGCTGGCCTGGCCCGCCGATCGCACCACCGATCTGGTGGAGGATTTCATCGGGGTCGTCCGTGGCCGCTCCGAGCGCAGCTCCCGCGGCCAGGCCCGAGCCGAGAAGACCGAGCCGCGGAAGAAGGCTGCCGTCAAGAAGACCGGAGGGCGCCCGGCCCCGGCCAAGAAGCCCGCCCGGCGTCGCGGACGGTAGCCGGTCCGGCGGCGGCACGAACCGGCCCGGGTCCGCGCCGCCCGGCGATCAGCCCTTGCAGACTCGGTTCAGTTCGTCGGTCGCGGCGTCCATGCTCGTGACCTTGTCATCGGTCAGGGCGCGGGCATAGGCGGCGATGGCGTCCTTCTCCGCGCCCTCTGCCGGGATGGCCGACAGCTTGGCGGCCAGCGACTGCTGCACGGTCGGGTCCAGATTGCCGCCCGACTCGTCGATGGCGGCGTTGATCGCGTCGACGGCCGCGCCGCAGGCCGGTGACTGGGCATGCGCGGGCGCGGCGGGCAACAGCAGCAGCGAGCCGAACGCGCTCACGGCGAGCAGGGCGGCCGAACAGGTCTTGATCATTGCGTCCTAAGTGGTCGTGGGAACAGAAACCGAGGTCCGCGACCCGGCTGGGACGCGGACCTCGGACGCACACGGTACCGGGCCATGGCCCGCGGTACAGGACGAATGAACTTGTGCGGGAAGGATTCTCGGCTAGCGCGGCTTGCGCTGGAGCAGCGAGTCGCGGATCAGGATGCCCGCGATCAGGACGGCGAAGCCGACGAGGAAGATGTCCTCGACCTTGCCCTTGTGGTTGCCGACCAGCATGGCGAGCAGGATCAGCGCGACGATCCAGCCCGCGATCCGGAAGGTACGGCGCGACTCGCCGCTCCAGCCCCAGGCCGCGGAGGGAACTTCGGCGGGATCGACGCGAGTGACGACGCGCTCGGTTTCGACGTGTTCGAGTTCCGTGGCGGCCACGATCGCTCCTTAGCTGTTACTTGTACCGCGATTCCGGTACACCCTCGATGAGCTGCTGCCGCATATCGTGACATACGACGGTGCGTCGTTGTAAGTCGGCCCGCGCCCGTCGAACGTGTTTCGAAGGTAGGACACAATGAAGGCGTGTCCGACATCGTGAGAGTCCTGCTGCTGGGCAGCACCGGATCCATTGGCACTCAAGCGCTCGAGGTGATCGCCGCCAATCCCGACCGCTTCGAGGTGGTCGGACTGGCCGCGCGCGGCGGCAACACCGAGCTGCTCGCCGCCCAGATGGCCGCAACGGGCACCCGCAATGTGGCCGTGGCAGACCCGGCCGCGGCCCAGCGGCTGGACCTGCCCCTCGGCGGTCCGGGAGCGGTGACCGAGCTGGTGCGCCGCACCGAGGCGGACGTGGTGCTCAACGCCCTGGTCGGCTCGCTCGGGCTGGAGCCGACGCTGGCCACCCTTCAATCCGGTACGCGCCTGGCCCTGGCCAACAAGGAGTCGCTGGTCGCGGGCGGCTCCCTGGTCACCCGTGCCGCCGCCCCCGGGCAGATCGTCCCGGTGGACTCGGAACATTCCGCGCTGGCGCAGTGCCTGCGCGGCGGCCGCGCCGACGAGGTCGACCGGCTGGTGCTGACCGCGTCCGGCGGCCCGTTCCGCGGCTGGACCGCCGAGATGCTGGAGTCGGTCGAGCCCGCCGAGGCGAAGGCGCATCCCACCTGGTCGATGGGTTTGATGAACACCCTCAACTCGGCGTCGCTGGTGAACAAGGGACTCGAGCTGATCGAGACGCACCTGCTGTTCGGGGTGCCCTACGACCGCATCGATGTCACCGTGCACCCGCAATCGATCGTGCACTCGATGGTCACCTTCACCGACGGCTCCACGCTCGCCCAGGCCAGCCCGCCGGACATGAAGCTGCCCATCGCGCTGGCGCTCGGGTGGCCGGACCGGGTGCCGGGCGCCGCCGCGGCCTGCGATTTCGCCACCGCGTCCACCTGGACGTTCGAACCGGTCGACAACGACGTCTTCCCCGCGGTGGAGCTGGCGCGCGCCGCCGGTGAGGCCGGTGGCAGCGTCACCGCCGTCTACAACGCCGCCAACGAAGTGGCGGTGCAGGCTTTCCTGGACGGCGTCATCCGTTTCCCGCAGATCGTCGGCACGGTGGCCGCCGCGGTGGAGGCCGCGGGGCAGTGGCGCGCCGAGCCCGATTCGCTCGACGAAGTCCTCGCCGCGGACGCCTGGGCGCGGGAGTTCGCCGCAGCCCGGGTGCGCGCGTGACGCCCTGGCGCCGGATCGGACGCGCGCGGCGACGGCGTCCTGGCACACTGAACACACAGGACCGGACTTTGTCCCATTAGGGTGGTCAGAGTGCTCGCGGCCAGGAGCGGACGCGTGCGGGCGGGATATACGAGCTGCGCATACGCAGGAGGGCTGTAGAGCAAATGGTGTTCGCGTTGGGGTTCGTGCTGTTCGCACTGGGCATCACGGTGTCGATCGCGCTGCACGAATGTGGGCACATGTGGACCGCCCAGGCGACCGGCATGAAGGTGCGACGGTATTTCATCGGCTTCGGGCCGAAGATCTTCTCGTTCCGCCGCGGTGAGACCGAATACGGCCTCAAGGCGCTTCCGCTCGGCGGTTTCTGCGACATCGCCGGCATGACGGCGCTCGACGAACTGCGCCCGGAGGAACTCGACCGCGCCATGTACCGCCAGGCCACCTGGAAGCGGCTGGTGGTGATGTCCGGCGGCATCGCGATGAACTTCGTGCTCGGCTTCATCTTGATCGTGGTGCTCGCCGTCGGCTGGGGGTTGCCGAACCTGAAGGAACCGCCCGCGACCGCGCTGGGGGTCATGAGCTGCGTGCCGCAAGGCAAGCCGGACGGCTCGAGCGAGCCCTGCACCGGCACGGGCCCGGCGCAGCGGGCCGGACTGCAGCGCGGCGACATCGTCAAAGAGGTCAACGGCGTCAAGGTGGACACCTGGCGGCAGTTCCAGGCCGAGACTCAAAAGCAGACCGGCCCGTTCACCTACGTCATCGAGCGCGACGGCCGCACGCTCACCATTCCGGTGACCCCGGAGCGCGTCGTGCGTTACCCCGAAGGCGGGGGCGAGGGCCGCGTGGTCGGCGCCATCGGCGTGGCGCCGGAGCGCTACGACCCCGTGCAATACGACCTGCTCGGCGCCGTTCCGGCGGCCGCGGGTTTCACCGGCGACATGTTCCTGCGCACGGTCGACTCGCTGACCCAGATGCCTGCGAAGGTCTCCGCGCTGTGGGACGCGGTGACCGGAGGTGAGCGTGATCCGGAAACCCCGGTCAGCGTGTACGGCGCCAGCAAGATCGGCGGCGAGACCGCCGAACGCGGCCTGTGGAACATCTTCATCCTGGTGCTGGCCAGCCTGAACTTCTTCCTCGGCATCTTCAACCTGCTGCCGTTGCTGCCCCTCGACGGTGGGCACATCGCGGTGGTGATCTACGAGAAGATCCGCAACACCATCCGCGGCTGGAAGGGGCTCGCGCCGGGAGCGCCGGTGAACTACCTGAAGTTGCTGCCCGCGACCTATGTCGTGGTGGTGATCGGCGGCGCCTACATGCTGCTCACCCTGGCCGCCGACATCGTCAACCCGATCAAGCTGTTCTGACCGAGGCCGCCGATCGTTGGTGTGACCGGTGACGTACGGTGGGCCTAGCGCACCACGGCTAGACTCGGCACCGAACCGGCCGGACACGACGAAAGTAGGCAGCCGAAGGTGACCAGCACAATCGGATTGGGGATGCCGACCGCCCCCGCGGCAGTGCTCGCTCCACGGCGTAAGACCCGCCAGCTGATGGTGGGCAATGTCGGGGTTGGCAGCGACCACCCGATCTCGGTGCAGTCCATGACCACGACCAAGACGCACGACGTGAACGCCACCCTGCAGCAGATCGCGGAGCTCACCGCGTCGGGGTGCGACATCGTGCGGGTGGCCTGCCCGCGTCAGGAGGACGCGGACGCGCTGGCCACGATCGCCGCGAAATCCCAGATCCCGGTGATCGCCGACATCCACTTCCAGCCCCGCTACATCTTCGCCGCGATCGACGCCGGATGCGCCGCGGTGCGGGTCAACCCCGGCAACATCAAAGAGTTCGACGGCCGGGTCAAGGAGGTCGCCAAGGCCGCGGGCGCGGCGGGCATCCCGATCCGCATCGGCGTGAACGCCGGTTCGCTGGACAAGCGGATGCTGGAGAAGTACGGCAAGGCCACGCCGGAGGCGCTGGTGGAGTCGGCGCTGTGGGAGGCGAGCCTGTTCGAGGAACACGGGTTCGGCGACATCAAGATCTCGGTCAAGCACAACGACCCGGTGATCATGGTGGAGGCCTACCGTCAGCTGGCCGCGCAGTGCGACTACCCGCTGCACCTCGGAGTCACCGAGGCAGGCCCGGCGTTCCAGGGCACGATCAAGTCGGCGGTGGCGTTCGGCGCGCTGCTGTCGGAGGGCATCGGCGACACGATCCGCGTGTCGCTGTCCGCGCCGCCCGCCGAGGAGGTCAAGGTCGGCGGGCAGATCCTGCAATCGCTGAACCTGCGTCCGCGCAAGCTGGAGATCGTGTCGTGCCCGTCCTGCGGGCGCGCCCAAGTCGACGTGTACACGCTGGCCAACGAGGTGACCGCGGGCTTGGAGGGCATGGCGGTGCCGCTGCGGGTGGCCGTTATGGGTTGTGTCGTGAACGGGCCCGGCGAGGCGCGCGAAGCCGACCTGGGCGTGGCCTCCGGCAACGGCAAGGGCCAGATCTTCGTCAAGGGCGAGGTCATCAAGACCGTCCCGGAGGCGCAGATCGTCGAGACGCTCATCGAAGAGGCGATGCGCATCGCCGAGGAGATGGGCGAGGAGGCCGGCACCGGCGAACCGGTCGTCACCGTTCGCTGAGGACACGCCTACCAGCGCTTTCGGCATAGCCATACCGCATCGCGCCGGTTCGTGGCAGGCTGTCACCGTGCGGAGTCTGCTGGAGCCGGCGCGTCGGGCCAAATACGCCCCTGCGCGGCAGCTCGCTAATCGGGATCTTGCCCAGGTGCTGCGTGTGCTGGATGCCGATCCGGTGGCCTCGTGCATGGTGGCGGCCCGCTTACAGGAGTTCGGCCTGGACAACCGGTGCGGCCAAGGGGAGCTGTGGAGCAGGGGCGGTCCGGCGGAGTCGCTGTGTTTCTCGGGGGCGAACCTGGTGCCGTTGCTGGGGGATCGCGACGCGTTGCGCGCGTTCGCAGACCGCGCTGTCCGCTGGCCTCGGGTCTGTTCCTCGGTGGTGGGGCGCAGGGAACTGACGTTGCCGCTGTGGGAGATGCTGTCCGGTCATTGGGGTCCGGAGCGCGAGCTACGCGGGGAACAGCCGCTGCTGGCGCTGGCCCAGCCGCCGCTGGCTACGCCGGACGCGGAGGTCCGCCGGGTGCGTCGGGACGAACTCGACCGCTATCTGTCGGCCGCGATCGCCATGTTCATCGAGGAGGTCGGCGTCGATCCGCGCGCGGGTGACGGCGGACGTGGCTACCGCCGGCGCATCCAGAGCTTGATCGAATCCGGCCGTGCCTGGGCTCGTTTCGAGGACGGGGAAGTGGTCTTCAAAGCGGAGGTCGGCTCCGTGTCCCGGCGCACCGGCCAAATCCAAGGCGTGTGGGTGCACCCGGATCACCGGGGCAGGGGGTACGGCACCGCGGGCACCGCGGCGGTCGCGAACGCCGTGGTCGCCTCGGGCCGCACCGCGAGCCTGTACGTGAACGACTACAACGCGATAGCTCGCCGCGCCTACAGCCGTGTCGGATTCCGGCAGATCGCGACCTTCGCCACCGTCCTGGTCGACTGAGCGTGGCCGTCCGCGCGGCGAATCCCGGAGTGCCGCAGGCGTTTGCCCGTGAGTCACTACTACCATCGGTGCCGATGTCGACTCGGATGCTCCTCTCGCTCGCCGTCGCGGCCGTCACGGTGGTCGCCGCCGGTTGCGCGAGCAAGCCGCAGGGGCCGGTCCCCGTCGCGGACGCGTTCGTCACAGCGTTCGCCGAGCACCGGGTGAGCGCCGCCGCCGACCTCACGAATCTGCCGGAGAAGGCAAGCGCCGCGCTGCGTTCCGCCTGGGATCAGCTGCAGGCCGAACAGCTCACCGCCCGTACCGGCGCGGCGCGCGTGACCGGTGACACGGCGACCGTCGACTACACCTACGAGTGGCGGCTGCCCAAGAACCGGATCTGGAAGTACTCCGGCCAACTGCAGATGGGACGCAGCAACGGGCGCTGGATGGTGCGCTGGACCTCCTCCGACATCCATCCCAGACTCGGCGACACCCAGACCATGGCGTTGCGCTCGGATCCACCGCCGCGGGCGCGGGTGAACGAGCAATCCGGCAGCGACGTCATGGTGCCGGGCAAGGTGTCCAGGGTCGCGTTCGTCGCGGCCGACGCCGCCGATCCGAAAAGCGTGGCCACCGCGCTGTCGGCCGCGCTGTACCGCTTCGACAAATCGCTGACGCCGCAGTCCATTCTGGACGCGGCCGAGGCCGCACACGGCCCCTATACGGTCGCGCTGCTCAACGACCTCGAATCCGCCCAGGTGACTACCGATCTGATCGGGCTGCCCGGCGTCACGGTGACGCAGCAATGGGATCTGGTCGCCACCGATCGGGAGTTCGCGCCCGATCTGCTGACCCAGGTGCGCAAAACGGTGATCGCGGAAGTGGACGGCAAGGCCGGGTGGAGCGTGGTCACCCTGAACGCCAACGGGGCTGACACCGATGTCCTGATGGAGGTGCCCTCGCAGCCGGCGCCGTCGTTCTCGCTGAGCATCGACCGCAATGTGCAGAACGCCGCCCAGAGCGCCGTGCAGCCGCGTACCGAGCAGACCATGATGGTGGTGCTGCGCCCGTCCACCGGCGCGATTCTGGCGGTCGCGCAGAACAAGGCCGCCGATCGGGACGGCCCCCTCGCCACGATCGGTCAGTATCCGCCCGGGTCGGTGTTCAAGACGGTGACCGCCGCCGCGGCCATGTCGAACGGCCTCGCGACTCCCGACACGGTGCTGCCGTGCCCGAGCCGAATCGTGATCGGCGAGCGGACCATTCCCAATTACAACCTGTTCACCGTCGGCAATGTGCCGATGTCGACGGCCTACGAGCGGTCCTGCAACACCTCGTTCGCCAAACTCGCCAGTGCTCTGCCCGGTCCGGCATTACGCGAGGCCGCCGCGAAGCTCGGTGTCGGGCCCACCTATTCGGTGGTGGGACTGCCGACGACCTCCGGCTCGGTGCCCGCGTCGGACGACCTGATCCAGCGCACCGAGGACGGGATCGGCCAGGGCAAAGTGGTGGTCAGCCCGTTCGGCATGGCTCTCATGGCGGCCACCATCGCGCACGGCTCGGCGCCCGTGCCGTACCTGATCGCCGGGCGGCCCACCCAGATCGATGGCGACCGTCCTGCGCTGGCCCCCGATGTCATCGAGGGACTGCGCACCATGATGCGCCAGGTGGTCGTCGGCGGCACGGCCGAGCGGATCGCCGATCAAGGCGAGGTCTACGGCAAGACCGGCGAAGCCGAAGTGGACGGCGGGTCGCACTCCTGGTTCGTCGGCTTCCGCGGCGACCTCGCCTTCGCGACGCTCCTGGTCAAAGGTGGCAGCTCCGACAACGCCGTCGCGGTGACACGCGACATGCTGGCGGCGCTGCCACCCGAGTATTGACCTGTGCGGGCTCGGTCGTCAGTCATCGGGGGGCGGCCCGATCAGCAGATGTTCCAAGCTGACCGTGTGGTCGGAGTACTCGTCGACGCCGATGACGGCGACGAAGTCCCGATCACCGGCACGCTGTTGCAACGCGCCCCACGAGTGGGCGAGGTACCACCCCGCTCCGGCGGTGCCGCGTGGACCCAAACCGCCGCAGTACATCCAGTAGCGGCCGGGATGCCGCTGCGGACTGGGACGCACGCGGGCGACGACGCCGATATTGCGGTCGTCGCCGGAGTCGTACCCGCTCCCGTCGGCCAGCCGCAGCCGCACGGCTTGGGAGCCGTCGTCGGCGGGGCTCTCCCGCACGGTGAACAGCGGGCGCTGGGCGGTGTCCAGATACAGCCGCAGGCAGTCGTTGCCGATGAGTCCGAAGCTGATGTACGGGCGGTCGCGGTGCGCGCGGACATCGCGGTCGCTGCGAACGTCGACCGGAACGCTGGTGTGACGCTGTAGGAAGGACAGCACGTACAGCAATCCGCGAAGATCGTTCTCCGCCACTACCGACGGCAGGTCGGCGTACCGGTTGCCGAGCGCGCCGCCCGGTTTCTGGAACACACGCTGTCGGCTGATCCGGGCCGCTCGAAGCGCTTCCACCGACGACTGCGCCAATTCGTACGCCGGGTAGACCAGCGTCGTTCCGTCGGTGGTCGCCTCCGCCCCGAGGAATGCCTCCAGTGAGGCGTCCACGCCGATGAAACCCGTCTCCTGGGAACGGTCGACGGGTGTGGAGTTGGCCATTTGAAACAGTCCCTCGACGGTCCAGCCCGGGAACATTCGTTCCAGCACCCGGCAGTGATAGTCGCGCGGCAATCCGATCATGCGTCCGGACAGCCACTGGTAGTACTGCGCCTTCGCAGGCCCGTGCCCAGGCGGGATGGGCGGATCGAGCCGCGCCGCGCACCGGTCGTACGCGGCCAGAAAATCGTGATGACTTTTGAGATGCCGCTCCGCCAGCAGCATCTTGAGTACGGTCGCCAACGAAACCCCCTTACCCCTGCAGCCTCCGTCCACGGTGACGGAGACTCATGTCGTATTCGCTCAACCGCGACGAAACTGGGCCGCCGGCAAGTGCCTGCCGACGGCCCAGCCGCTTCAGCCGTCAGATGTAGGTGAATGGGAGACCATTACTGGTTCCTCCGGAGGTGGTCGCGGTGACTTGCACTGTTCCCGTTCCGGCGGGAGTGACGGCGGTGATCTGTGTTGCGGAGTCGACGGTGAACGAGGTTGCCGGTGTGCCGCCGAAATCGACGGCCGTGGTGCCTGTCAGGTCGGTCCCGGTGAGGACGACCGTCGTTCCACCGGCCGCCGGCCCTACATTCGGAAGCACGACCGCGAGTGTCGGTACCGCGATGTAGGTGTAGGCAAGGCCGTTGCTGGTTCCGCCGGAGGTGGTGGCGGTGACTTGCACCGTACCGGTCCCGGCGGGAGCAACGGCGGTGATCTGAGTTGGTGAGTCGATCGTGAACGAGGTCGCCGGTGTGCCACCGAAATCGACCGCGGTAGTGCCGGTCAGATCCGTCCCGGTGAGGACGACGATCGTGCCGCCCGCTTCCACGCCTACGTTCGGAAGCAAGGCGGTCAGGCTGGGCGCCGCGATGTAGGTGTAGGCGACGCCGTTGCTGGTTCCGCCCGGGGTGGTGGCGGTGATCTGCACTATTCCGGTACCGGCGGGCGCGACGGCGGTGATCTGCGTCGCGGAGTCCACGGTGAACGAGGTCGCCGGTGTGCCACCGAAATCGACCGCGGTCGTTCCGGTCAGGTTCGTTCCGGTGAGAACGACCGTTGTGCCGCCCGAGGCCGGTCCTACGCTGGGCACGCCCACGGTGAGGGCGGGCACCGGAATGTAGGTGTAGGCGACGCCGTTGCTGGTCCCGCCCACGGTGGTCGCGGTGACTTGGACGGTTCCGGTCCCGGCGGGGGCGACGGCTGTGATCTGTGTCGCGGAGTCGACGGTGAACGAGGTCGCCGGTGTGCCGCCGAAGTCGACCGCGGTAACTCCGGTCAGGCCCGTGCCGGTGAGGACGACGGTTGTCCCGCCCGCTTCCGTGCCGATATTCGGAGCCACCGTGGTGAGGGTGGGCACCGCGACGTAGGTGTAGGCGACGCCGTTGCTGGTTCCGCCCGGGGTGGTGGCCGTAATCTGGACGATTCCGGTCCCCGCCGGGGCGACAGCCGTGATCTGGGTTGGGGAGTCGACGGTGAACGAGGTGGCCGGTGTGGCGCCGAAGTTCACCGCTGTCGTACCGGTCAGGTCGGTGCCGGTGAGAACGACTGTCGTGCCGCCGGACACCGAGCCCAGGGTCGGAGCCGCCGCGGTGAGGGTGGGCAGCGCGACGTAGGTGTAGGCGACGCCGTTGCTGGTTCCACCCGCCGTGTCGGCCGTGACCTGAACAGTTCCGGTCCCCGCCGGGGCGACGGCCGTGATCTGCGTGTCGGAGTCGACGATGAACGAGGTGGCCGGTGTGGCGCCGAAGTTCACCGCGGAGGTGGTGGACAGCCCTGTCCCGGTGAGGACGACGATCGTGCCGCCGGTGACCGGTCCTACGTTCGGCACCACCGTGGTCAGGGCGGGGACCGGGATGTAGGTGTAGGCGACGCCGTTGCTGGTTCCGCCGGGGGTGGTAGCGGTGACTTGCACGGTCCCGGTCCCCGCCGGGGCGACGGCGGTGATCTGGGTGGCGGAGTCGACGGTGAACGAGGTGGCCGGTGTGGCGCCGAAGTTCACCGCGGTGGTGCCGGTCAGTCCTGTTCCGGTGAGAACCACTGTCGTTCCGCCCGATACGGAGCCGACATTGGGAAGCGCCGTGGTCAGGGTGGGCACCGCGATGTAGGTGTAGGCGACGCTGTTGCTGGTTCCGCCGGGGGTGGTGACGGTCAGCTGCACGGTTCCGGTCCCCGCCGGGGCAACGGCGGTGATCTGGGTGGCGGAATCGACGGTGAACGAGGTGGCCGGTGTGGCGCCGAAGTTCACCGCGGTGGCTCCGGTCAATCCCGTGCCGGTGATCACGACTGTCGTGCCACCGGTCGCGGGACCCACATTCGGCACGACCGTGGTGACGGCGGGGACCGGGATGTAGGTGTAGGCGACGCCGTTGCTGGTTCCGCCGGGGGTGGTAGCGGTGACTTGCACGGTTCCGGTCCCCGCCGGGGCGACGGCGGTGATCTGGGTGGCGGAGTTGACGGTGAACGAGGTGGCCGGTGTGGCGCCGAAGTTCACCGCGGTGGTGCCGGTCAATCCTGTGCCGGTGATGACCACTGTTGTCCCGCCTGCTTCCACGCCCGCGTTCGGTACCACCGCGGTGACAGTGGGCAGCGCGACGTAGGTGTAGGCGACGCTGTTGCTGGTTCCGCCAGCGGTGGTGACGGTGACTCCCACGGTTCCGGTTCCGGCGGGTGCGACGGCCGTGATCTGGGTGTCGGAGTTGACGGTGAACGAGGTGGCCGGTGTGGCGCCGAAGTTCACCGCGGTGGCTCCGGTCAGGCCCGTGCCGGTGATGACGACCGTGGTTCCGCCGGTGACCGGCCCTACGCTCGGGACCACCGTGGTCAGGGCGGGCACGGCGACGTACGTGTAAGCGGCGGCGTTGCTGGTTCCGCCAGCGGTGGTGACGGTGACTCCCACGGTTCCGGTTCCGGCGGGTGCGACGGCCGTGATCTGGGTGTCGGAGTTGACGGTGAACGAAGCTGCCGGTGTGGCGCCGAAGTTCACCGCGGTGGCTCCGGTCAGGCCCGTGCCGGTGATGACGACCGTGGTTCCGCCGGTGACCGGCCCTACGTTCGGCACCACCGTGGTGATGGCGGGCACCGGGATGTAGGTATAGGCCAGGCCGTTGCTGGTTCCGCCGGGTGTCGTGACGGTGACTTGCACGGTTCCGGTCCCGGCCGGGGCGACCGCCGTGATCTGAGTGGCCGAGTTGACGACGAACGAGGTCGCCGGTGTGGCGCCGAAGTTGACCGCTGTCGCTCCCGTAAGGCCCGTGCCGGTGATGACGACCGTCGTCCCGCCGGTGACCGGACCGGCGTTGGGCACCAACGTGGTGATGGCGGGCACCGCCACATAGGTGAAGGGAAGGCCGTTGCTGGTTCCGCCGGCAGTGGTGACGGTGACCTGAACGGTCCCCGTTCCGGCCGGAGAGACGGCGGTGATCTGGGTGTCGGAGTTGACGACGAACGAGGTCGCCGGTGTGCCACCGAAGTTCACCGCGGTGGCAGTCGACAGGCCCGTGCCCGTGATGACGACCGTTGTTCCGCCGGTTGTCGGACCGGTCGTGGGTACCAGGCTGGTCAGCGCGGGGACGCCGGCATAGGTGTAGGTGACACCGTTGCTGGTCCCGCCCGAACCCGTGACCGTGACCTGCACGCTCCCCGTTCCGGGAGGCGCGATGGCGGTGATCTGAGTGGGCGAATTGACCGTGAAAATGGTTGCGGTGTTGCCGAACCGGACAGTCAGTGGGCCGGTGAACCCGGTGCCGGTGATCGTGACGGTGTTACCTCCCGAGGCAGGCCCTGCGGTCGGCGAGATGGAGGTGATGGTGGGGACGACCACGTAGATGAACGGCACCGCACCGCTGGTGCCGCCCGGACCGGTGACCGTGACCGGCACGATCCCTGTACCGGCCGGCGTGACAGCCGTGATCTGGGTGTCGGAGTTGACCGTGAACGAGGTCGCCGGTGTGCTGCCGAAATTGACCGCGGTAGCTCCCGTGAAGCCCGATCCGGTGAGCGTGACCGTCGTCCCGCCCGCGGTGGAGCCTTGGTTCGGGCTGATGCTGTTGAGCGCGGGAACCGGAACATAGGTGTAGGGGAGGCCGTTGCTGGTTCCCCCCGCGTTGCTGACGGTGACCTGCACCGTACCGACCGAGCCGGCCGGGGCGATGGCCGTGATCTGAGTGGGTGAGTCGATCGTGAAAGTGGTCGCGGTACCGCCGAACCGCACGGTCGTCGGACCGCCGAATCCGGTACCCGTGATAACGACGCTGGTTCCACCCGTTGCGGGCCCTGATGTCGGGGAGAGGGAAGTGATGGTAGGCATGGCGCTGCCTCCTTTTTGCCGTGGTGATGATTCCTCTGCACCGGGGGGCGCCCGCCGCTCTTCAACGGCCCGGCTATCTCCATTAACGCCTTTGGATTGGTGGCTGGCAACGTATCTCGCGATCCGTTTTGGTCCGTTTTCGGTTCGCCGGTGGCACGTCGGGTAGCGGCGCGAACATCCTGGCAGGTGTTGTGGCAGCAAAAATTTCGACGGTGCTACGCCGCTGCCGATGAGTACACCGCTAGCACGCAGCATGCCGAGATCTTCGGTCTCGGCGAACGGTTGGCGACCATCCGGAAAGTCCGTCGGCATCCCGGGCTCGCCAGCCCTTTCCGGGTTACAGGAACAGTTCCGGCGGATCGTCGAATTCGATGCCCGCCTGTCGCGCTCGGGACACCATCTTCCGATCCCACTCGCGGTGCACCCGGAGTGCCATACGGAACTCGCCCATCTGCTGGGACATCTGCTGGGTCTGCGAAATGGCGAGGTCGCTCAATACTTTCGCGGCGTCCGCCTTCGTCTTGGTCATGTGGGCGTCGACGTCGCCGCGTTTGAACCACGCCGTCACCGCCGCCGACAGGGCCGACGAGCCGGCGATGAGCACGAGCGCCGCGAAGATCGGCGACTGCTGGACCAGATTCATGACGCCTCCCTCAGCTTCACGGCGCGCAGTATTCGAACGTCTTGCAACACCTGATGGCGCTTCCACAGGAACGCCAGACCCAACGCGATCGGCAGCGGCCCTCCGAGAACCGTCGCCGGGCCGAGGGTTCCGTGCTGCAGTTGCAACAGCAGCAGCTGCGCGCCGAAGGCGACCAGGGACCAGCCGAGCGCGCCCAGACCGACCTGCTCGATCAGATAGCCCCAGACCCGCCGGGCGAACAGACCGACCAGTGTCGTGGCGCAGCCGATCAGCATGAGGACCAGCCACAGCGTGCGGAATCCCGGCGGCATGGCGGCGAACGCCGAATCGGGCGGCGGCCCATAGACGCACTGCAACAGCATCGAGGCACCGAAGACGGCGCACAGCACGACCTCGAAGGGATCGTGGCGGGTCTTCTCCTTCCTGGCCTTCATGCTGGTTCACCGCTGTCCGGTGGCGCAGGGCTGACCCGGTGGCGCGCCGACTCGACCGCGGGCAGACCCAGCGCCGCCGCGACGAGGGCCAGGACGAACCCGGAAAGGTCGGACGAGACAACGCCCTTGGTGACCCCGTACCCGATCAGCGCGACCAGCAGTGGATACAGCAAGGCGCGGACGGGCTCGCTGTGCAGGATCGTGATCACTTTGTTCATCGGTTCTTCCCTTTCTCTCTTGGCGGCGGCAACGGCGCCGCCGGCCGAACGCGAAGCCCGATCACTGGATGCACCCAATCGTCGGGTCCGTTGGGACACGGTCAGGAGTTCTGACCGCGTCGGTGTCGTGGCGTCCTACCCCGACCGGGGAACTAGTTGAACCCGTGTGCGGGGGAGGACGGTTCGTGGTGCGATATTCCCGCCCGCACCGCGGCGGTGACGTCCCGTCGAATGCCGGTCGTCACCGTGGCACGAGGATCCGGCGCGTGCGGTCCCGAAGGCGGGGGGAGGAAGGTAGGCATGGCGCTGCCTCTCTGTTTGCTGGTTCCTCCGAAGCGGGGGTGCGCGAAGCTGGTGCCGGATCGGTTAACTCCGTTATGCCGCAGGAAAGGCGCGTCGGCAATGTGTCGGGTGATCCGTTTTTGTCCGTTTTCCGGATTGTTGCCACGTGTTGACCAGTGCCGCGTGCCGCGCCGGGTGCGCAGCGTCCGGCCTTGCCGCGAAGTTGTTCTCGCCGGTATGGCGGGCCGGGACTGTCGTCCTCGCTGTCCACCATTCGCTCGATGGACGGAATCCGCACGCGCGCAGTGGCTGTCAGGGTGTGGGTGCCTGCTCGGCCTCGGGGCGACCATCCGCCGGTGTGCAGGAAGGTCCGGCCGGTCGCGCGGAGCGGTCCATTGGATCGGGCCGCGATAGTGCCGGATGCTCGGCCGGGCAACGCGAACGGACCGCCACCGGAATCCCGGCGACGGCCCGTGAGCTGTCCGGATCAGACGTAGGTGTAAGTGACTCCGTTGCTGGTGCCACCCGAGCCGGTGACGGTGATCTGCACGGCTCCGGCCGCTCCGCCGGGAGCGACGGCGGTGATCTGTATCGCGGAGTCGATGGTGAAGGTCGTCGCGGTGCTGCCGAACCGCACGGTCAGCGGGCCGGTGAAGCCGGAGCCGGAGATCGTGACATTGTTACCGCCGGATGTGGGACCCGAAGCGGGAGCGACAGCGGTGATGGTGGGCTCCACGACATAGATGAAGGTGGCGCCGTTGCTGGTGCCGCCAGGAGCGGTGACGGTGACCGTCACGATTCCCGTCCCGGCAGGGGCGACGGCCGTGATCTGCGTGTCCGAGTCGACGGTGAACGAAGTCGCCGGTGTGGTACCGAAAGTGACCGCGGTGGCGCCCGTCAGTCCCGATTCGGTGAGCGTGACCGTCGTTCCGGCGGACCCTTGGCCGGGAGCGATGGAGTTCAGGGCCGGGACGGCGAGGTAGGTGTAGGTGGCCCCGTTGCTGGTCCCGCCCGAGTCGCTGACCGTCACCTGCACCGGACCGGCCGACCCCGCGGGAGCAATGGCCGTGATCTGTATCGCGGAGTCGATCGTGAAGGTCGTTGCGGTAGAGCCGAAGCGCACGGTCAGCGGGCCGGTGAAGCCCGTGCCCGCGATCGTGACGCTGGTGCCTCCCGTGGTGGGGCCAGAGGTCGGGTGATTGATGTGATGGTGGGCACGGCGATGCCTCCTCGTTCTGTGGAGATTGTTTCTCAGCACCGGGGGAGGGGCGCCCTGACTCACTCAGTGGCCCGGCACTTCCCATTAGCGCCCGGCACCGCCACTTCGGCAATGCTCCGCCCACTCCGTTTTTGTCCGTTTCTCATCCGAGCCCCGACTCGGTGTGCTCGCGCGAATCACCGCTCGAGTCAGACGGCCTCGTCCGGAAGACTTCGGCTCCGCAAGGCCGCCACCTCATCCGGTGCTTCGAGGGGCCGCAGCGCCCAGTCTCGAGCTCGACCAGTTCCACCAACCGTGGTTGCCGCTCGGCGGGGACGAGAGCTGTGCGCCGGGGCAATGCGGTCGATCACCAATGCCGTCACGGTGAGCGAGCAAGGATCGGTGCTGGTCACCATGCGCACCAGCATCGCGTCGGAAGTGGGGAACAGGCCGCCGCCTTCGCGGCGAGGTCGCCCGGGACGTTGCCCGCCGGAACATTGCACCCCCTGTGACGGCTCATCGTGAGAGGACCCCGCTGCGGTGACCTTCCGACTGCGTCACCTGCTCCGGCGGCACCAGGTGAAAACGGTGGCAGCTCGGGCGACGCCTGGAGGGCGTCGGCACCGGCTCGAGAGCGGTATCGTGGACCCGGTCGTGCTGTCCGAGTACGTTGTGTCCGAGGGGGATTCGTTGACCGATACTACCGGCGCGGCATTCGATGCATGGGGTCGGCCGGCCGCCGCTGACGTGCGGTCGATGCACGGCTCTGTCGACCCGCGGGTAGGAATGGAAGCGTGAACGGCCAGCCCCCACTGCTCCCTGCGGGCCCCGGATCTGTGCTCGAGGCCAGGGCAGTCCTGAACGGAACCGTCGACATGCGCACCTACCAGCGCAAGCATCTGGTCATTTACGTGCACCCCCGGCGAGGTCTCGCGTGGGACATCGGCTTGCTGAAGGCCAACCACCAAGCGAGCTTGTCGACGCTGACCTCCTGCATCGAATGGCTGGACATGCACTTCGGCTGGGAACTGGTGAGCGTCTTCACCCGCCAGGTCGACAAGTACTACATCCACCACGCGATGCTGCGGCGTCGATAGCCGCAGCATCCAGATGATCTTGGCTGCGATACCGTCGAACGGATCGCGGTTGGGTTACACGTGTTGTCACGGCACGTCGTAGATCTCCCACCTCGCGAGTTCAGCCTCCGGAGAGGGACTTCCGTCCCATGGATGCGCATGGAAGTCGTGATCCACCAGATATGCTCGGTATTTCACTTTCGCGGAGCCGGTGTCGGTGACGTACAGGATCCCTGTGCGCGCCCCTAATTCACTTTTCTTCAACGCGTGGGCGACGGTGGTCGCTATCGGCCGAAGTGTATCGGGATTCGTCGACGCCGGTACGCAGAGATGAACCAAGACGATGCCCCTACCCCGATCATCGGGTGCGATGCCTGAGTTCACGTCGAAGAGGTTGACGTCGGGTGGGAGCCGGAGTTCATCGGCGAATCTCGCCAGGTCAGGTTCTTCGATCTCCTGCGTGGGAAGACAACTGTCGATTTTCGCGGGGGTTGTCGACGATGCCACCGTGCTTGTCTTCATCGAGCTGCCACCGGTATCCGGTGTTGATCCGCAGCCGACCGAGGTGCAGGCGATGGCTATCGCCGCAATGGTCGAAGTGCGCCGCATGAATCGCCGGGCGGTGCAACGTGGTGAAATCATTTGACCACCAACTCCCACAGCTTGGGGTCCTCGAAAGTGTTGGAAACAGAGCTCGGCCAGGTGTTTTCCGGCATCCCGCGCGGGTTGTTCCTGAGATTCTTGAGTTCGTTCGCCGCGATCCCCTGCTCTTGCAGATTGCCGACGGCGGCGGTGAAGATATCCGCCATCGCGGTGAATGCTTGGCCGGCCATTTGCCCGATTACGCCAGCGGCCTCGAGTGCTCCGACTACCTCGATGATATCGACGATCAACTCGACTATCTTGCCGTAGTACCCAGCAATGGCTTTGACGATCTCGGTGTAGAGGGCATGCCCACTCCTGGCCAAGGAGATCAACTGGTCGTGCACTTTGTCACACAATTCTGCTGCGGTGACCATCGCCTGCTGCTGGCTTGTACGCGACGCGCTGTACCGGTCCTTGGCGGCTCCTGTCCAATGTCCGTCCAGGCTGATGGAAGGATTGGATTGTGCGTTCTCCGCCCCACGGACCGTCCCGCTCACCGCTTGCCAGTCGGCCGCGTACTGAATGAACAGGTAGGGGGCGGCAATTCCCTCGCCGATCTCGACGAATTTATCCATCACCTTCTTGAGTTCTACCTGTGCGTCGTCACGTTTAGAAGTCACCAGCGCATAGAGCGGCGGCGCCTTCCACTTCAGGCCGTCCACCGCGTCGTTCAACTTGTCCGGAAGATTGTTCCAATCATCCCACGCCTTCTCGAAGTCGCCGATTGATTTGTCCAGGTCTTCCTTTTTGAGAGTCTCGGTCATATGCTGAAGTCCACATCCAATTTGTTGAGGCCGCCTTCGTTCGCCTCGTCCTGGCTTCTGTAAGTGGCCGCCGCTCGGTGCAATGCGACGCCCATTTCGGTGGCCTCGGTGCCGCCTTCACGGAGGCGGTTCTGGATATAGGCAGCGGTCTGAGTGTACTGGTCCCAGGGTATCTGGAAAATCCCGAATTGAATCCTGGAGAACTTCAGCGGCTCTATTTGATCCGCGGCTTTGTAAAGTGCCCGATCCACGGTTTCGGTCCAGGCTTTCGATGCTCGTTCGAGTAGATCCAGTTCTACGGAGAGATTGTCGGCCATCAGATCTCGTTCTCGGTCAGTTTTCGAATGTGCTCGGCAAGCCGCTTGGAAACTTCGGCCTCTGGTTCTCGATCGAGATAAGGATCTCTGACGAAAACCGGCTTCATCGCGCGGATCCTATCGGCGCATGCCACAATGTCGTGGGCGATCGTGAAAGGTTCGGCTGACTGGGCCCATCGCGGATCGATTCGGATGGCGATAATCCTTCTTTCATTCGCCGTCACGGTCAGCGCGGGCTCATCGGACTCGGTCAAGCCGGGGCCGTGTGCTTCGTACGTGACTGGACCAATCAGGCGCGCGAAGGTCTCCTGATAGTCATGAGTGTCTCGCGTTCGCAGAAGCGCGGGTGCGACATCGTGCAAGGATGGAATCGTCGATTCGGGGATCGAGCCGGACTCGGCATATCGGAGTTGCCGCTCATAGAGAGCATACTTGTATGCGGTCATGATGCTCTCCGCATAGCGTGACGGCTCCCAGCTGCCCTTCCAGTTGCGACTGATTTTCACTTCGGTGGGCAGGCAGTCTTCACCTATTTTTACCGATACCAACGCCGACTTCTGCGCCACCGTGAGCGTGTCGCGCTCGGTACCAGCAGCGTAACCACCTCGATCGGCGGCGGCCGATTGATCCTGCCGCCGATTGTCGTCGGATTCGTCCTCCCAATAATTTGGGTCGTCCCACGGAGGTGGGGTGTGTGGCGTCACTTGTCCGCTTTCGAACTCGGCAGTGCCTGATACTCGGAAAGTCGTCGTCCAGCGAACTCGACGGCTGCGGTATTCATGCTCGCGAAACTCCCCTCTCGGCAGCCTGTCGATGGATTCATGCAGGCTGATCAACTCCCCTTTGGGTTCCAGACACTACCGGCGTGCCGGGCCGTCGGCAAGCGGCTGCGCAACGAGTTCGCTACGCACCTACCACTTTTCGGCGCGGGTCTCTTCGAGGCGTTGGAGGGCTTGGGTGATCCAGGTTGTGAAGTGGGTGGTCAGGTCGGTGGGGGTGGTGGGGCGGATGGTGATGTGGTCGGTGCGGTGTTCGGTGTAGCGGCCGTCGGTGGAGATGTCGTGCCACTGGAGGACTTTGGTGGGTTTCGTGTGGGTGTGCAGGGGGGCGGTGATGAGGACGGCGGTGCCGCCGCCGTCGACCGGGCGGCCGAGGAGGCGTTGGTATTGCTCGCGGGGGGTGTTGCGGGCGTTGTCCTGGAGGTAGGTGTCGCGGCGGGGGACCAGGTCGTCGGGGTGGAAGGTGGCTGGTTTCTCTTTGCCGGGGGCGCAGGCGGGGATTGCGTTGACCAGGCGGGCGGGGAGTTGGTCGGCGGGGAACAGGCGGGCGCGGATCGGGCCGTGCTCGTGGTGGTTGCCTGCTTGGCTGAGGACGACGGCGTGGTAGCTGTCGCGGGCGCCGAGGATCCGGTATTCGCGGACGTCGTCGGGACCGGTGCTGTTCTTGTGCTTGCAGGTGCCGCCGAGGATTTCGATCCGGAGCTCGGAGTCGCCGAGGGTGCGGAAGGCTGCGGCGATCTCGTCGAGTTCGTCAGGGGAATAGCGCTGCCATACGGCGGTGCGGTGGGCGGCGAAGTCGTCGCGGAAGGCGAAACGGCTGGTGTAGCGCAATGGGCTGGGGATGCGATCGTGTGCGTCGCCGTACCAGAGAGCGGCGAAGTCGTCCGGGTCCCAGGTCCATTCAGCCATGTGAGGTCCAATCCGGCCGCGTCGAAGCGGCCATGTCCGCGCGCGCACGCCCGCGAGCGAGGCCGGCGTGCGCGGAGTCGAGAAGGTTGCGGCTGATCAGTCGGGCGTGCCGCCGATGACGCCGCCGGGCAGCGTTCTCGGAGGTTCACCGAGCAACTCGTCGGTGTTCTCCTGGGTGATCAGGTAGTCCGGCGTCTTGTGCTCGGATTCGTCGTCCTTGCCGCCGCCGCGAGCACCGGGCGCCATCATGCCGGGCATGCCGCTCGTGCCCCGGAGTCCGGAGGTCGCCCTCGCGGCAGCAGCCGGGTTCATCGCTGGGTTCTGCGTTCCCGGTGTGCCCGGGACACTGCGGGCCGGTTGCGGCTGGTTCGTTGTGCTGGGCGTGCCGGGCATACCCGGTGTGCCGGGGCTGTGCGGAGTCGGGGTGCCTGCCGGAACGGTCTTGGTCGGGTCCGTGGTGGAGGCGGGAGTCGTCGAGGTGGGGTCCACGCCCGCGGGCTTGGTAGTGGTGTCGGACGCCGACGTGTCGGAAGACTGCTGATCCTGTGTCGATTCGTCGGTGGACTGCTGCTGCTGTTCCTCGGTACTCGACTCGTCGGGCTTGCCGTCGCCGTCTTTGTCGCCGGGAATGCCGGAATCGGTGGTAGGACCGTTGCCGGAGTCGTTGGAAGCGGGGCCGCCGCTGTCGTCGCTCTTGTATCCGCCCGGCGGAGGAGCTGGGATGTCCACCGACGCGGTAGGGCCGACCGGAGTGGGCAGCACCGGGATCTTGCCGTCCATCTCGCTGAACGGTTGTACGTAGTACTCGTTCATCGCGACCCGCGCCGACTGCTCGGCCAGGAATCGTTCACTCGACAGGTTCCAGCGTCGCGGGTGGAAGATGCGATCCTCGAACGGGATATTGACGAGGTCGGGGATCGCCTTCTTGGTGTTGGTGATCGCGGTGGCGGCGTCGCGGACTCGGTAATACAGCTCTTCCAGCGATGTCGTCAGATTCTGAGCGTCGCTGGTGTATTTGGCGATGGCGCTCTTGGACTGCTCCGCTGCGGGGCCGGACCAGGCTTGGGCTATGGAAGCCTGGATCGAGCGCGCGAAGGTTTCGACACCCCGCTCCCACTCGTTGCGAGCTTGCCAGTACGTGTCAGCTTGGGTGAACGTGTCGGTGGGATCGAGTGGCTTGAACGTGTCGTTGATCCGGGAGTGTTCCCAACTGTCGGTGTGCTCACCACCGTTTGGGATGCGCTTGTTCTCGTAGCCGCTCATTAGTTGGCTCCATTCGGGAGCCTGGGCGGCGAGAATTGGACTCCGACCGGTGGGCGCTCGGGCAGCGTGGTGTTCAGCCTATTGAACTCCGCGGCAAAGTTACTGTCTGCCTGCATGATTCGATCCCGGGCAAGCCGGTGCACTTCTTGGATGTCCTCGACGATGCGATAGTGCTCTTCCATGATCTGATGGACGCTGTTACGGTCCTCGGCTCCCCGAGCCTTCTTCTTGAACCTATCGACCAGCGTCTGTGCCGAGACCATGTCGCCGTTACCCTCACCCAGGCCCCAGTGAGACTGCCCTGACACGAGATCCATATACCTCTGAATCTTCCGAATTGCGTCCTTGAAATACTGACAGTCCCGGTCTATGTAGACGAAATCCTCCGGGGACATCTGGATGCCTAGCTGCCCTTCTCGTGCGGCGTTCAAGATGTTGCCCATCGGCCGAGGTGGCTGTGCGTTGTCGTCACTCATGTGCTAAATCCCTCCCGGTGAGCACGATCGCTTCAGCATTTTCAAACGGTTGAAGGAATTGTTGGGACTACCTTCTCCGCCAGAGTCTTCGCAAGTGCGCAGGTGTCGAGTTGGCCTGTCTTTCGATTCGACGGCGGGTTGCTGAGGAAGATCTCAAGGCTTCCGCCCTTCATCTCGACGTTTATCGTGCACACGGCGTCGGGGTGCTCCTCGACCTGCCGCGTCGAGATCGCACGACGTCCGTTGATGGCGAACTCACGGGTGTCGGCGAACTTCTTGTCCCGCACCATGTCGACGGTGATATTCGTCGTTCTGATGACAGGTGCATATCCATCCGTCTGGACCCAGCCGCAACCACGCCACTTGACTCCCCCTGACGCGTTCGAGTCCTGCTTGTCTTTGCTGCGCAGATTCTCTGAATCGAGGATGCTCTGCGGAATGTCGGTGCACGGGTCGTAGCCCGTTGGTACGTCAGGGGCGAGGGTTGCGCTAGCGGAGGAGGTTCCGCTTGACGCTGCACCGTCATCAGCCGGACCGCAGCCTGCCAGAACGAGTGCGGCGCCGACGGCGAGGGTGGTCAGTCGCCGCGAACTCTGCCCTGAGGTCATTGGTTCCCCTCGCACACCGGTGTCTTGTTCCTGGCCTATCCAGGGCCGGACCGGCTCCTCCGCCCCCTGCAGTGAAACCTGACGCTACCGGCGGCGTTTGCCGGGTGCAAGCGACCTGACCTGCTTTGCAGGTGAGTGACCGCCCAGAGCCCCGGCCTCGCGCGAGGAGGAGGCCGGGGTTGTAGGAGAGCGGCTCGGTCAGGACTGGGAAAGGACCAGGTCACCGCTGGTTATGCGAACAGTGAATGAGTCCCAGTCGCCCGGCCTGAACACGAGAGCAGGGCCACTGGGATTCTTCGAATCGCGAACACCCACAGAGCCTTCGCGCAGGAACGCGACCTCGACGCAGTCTTTCTCGGCGCTGCTGTAGCTGCTCTTGAACCAGTTGGCAGCGGATAGGTCGGCGTTCACTCGGCGTACTCCTTCGCGATCTGGTCGATGAGAGTGCGGCTTCGCTCCTGGTCGAGTGCCGATCGCTGGATATCGGCGTACGTCTGGCGATACCGCCGGATCTCCTCGGGCTTCTCAAGATACAGGTCACCTGTGAGCCCCTGCATGTAAACGACCGGTGGCTCGGTGAGATGGGCTGTTGGGTGCTTCGGGAAGTCGAGCATCACAAACGAGCCAGCGCCCAGGCCCGCGTACGCATGGGCCGAGAGGGGCACCACTCGCACTGAAACATTGGGTTGTTCACCGACAACCATCAGATGTCGAAGCTGCCGCTCCATGACTGAGGGACCGCCGATCGCGCGTCGGAGCGCGGATTCGTCGACAACAGCCTCCAGAAGTACGGGATTCGAGACGCTGTCCACGCGAGCCTTTCGCTGCCTGAACATCTCGATCCTTCGTTCGACTTCAGGTCCGGGTATAGAGGGGAGGTCGACCCAGATCAGTGCTCGTCGATACTCATCGGTTTGCAAGAGTCCGGGCAGAAGGGTTGTCTGGTAGGAGACCAGACGCTTGGCAAACGCCTCGAGTTCCACGAAGAGGCTGAACTCTGCGGCGATGGTGTCACCGTATGCATGCCACCACCCCGTATGTTTGGTCTCCTCGACCAGGTTGAGCAGAATCGCGGTGCGCTCTTCGGAAGCACCGTAGACCTGGCACAACCGCTCGATGAACAGTGGATGCAGCCTGACCGGCTGTCCGGTCTCCATCCGCCAGAGGGTCTGTTTGCCCACGTCGATCGCATCCCGCGCGTACTCCGCGCTGACGCCCGACTTGATCCGCAGCTCGCGCAGCTGACGCCCCAGCATCCGGCGGGGCAGGGTGGAACCTGTTGAACTCACGACGAATCCCTTTCGTAGCCAAACTATCGGCCGGGTACCTAACTGGAACCATGTGGCGGGGGGCCTTGGAACCTGGGCGGTTTCCGCCCGATTCCACCACTGAGAACATTCCCGCCCAGCGATATCCGGTGCTTCACTGAACGCGCCCGGACCCAATCGAAGAAGTGCTGAAACCTTAACCGCGCCAACGGTTCCAGGTCCAGCGACCGGGATATCTCGCGTACCGAACTATGTGAATCGAGGATGGCGAATGAATCATGCGGCATTCGCGGACACTCCCGCGTCCCGCTGCGCGTTTTACCGCCGCACCTGTGGGCTGCCCGCCGGGATACATCCGGAGATCGGCCGCATCGTCGTGAAGGCGGGCGTGGTGGGTGGGATCACGATGCCCGACCGGCTGGGGCAGTGCGTGCGCGACGACATGCTTTTCCGTGGCCAGGCGATCGGCCCTGTCGTCGCGCATATCCGTTCTCGCCGGTGGACTTTCCTGTGCAGGCCGGATCTGCCCGACGACGTGCGGCTGTTCGCCGCGTTGTTCCGGATGGACGTTTCGATCGTGCCGTTCGGCAGCGAAATCGCGCTGCCCTCACCGGCCGACGCGAGCAATGCGTTTCGCCGATGGGTGGTCGCGCCGCGAGATACGTTTCGTCCGTCCGGAGTGGTGATCGTGAATTGCGTGCTGGCCCGCGCGGGTGGGAAAGGTGCGCCGTGAGCGAGGGTCTGCCGACGCGGAGTCAACTGCTGCGGGCCTGCCGGGAGGACGGGCCGCCGCCTGCGCATCCGGTGCTCGTGCAGGCGCGAACGCTGAGTGACCTGCATTTTCGCCGTCTCCGCTCGGAGCGAGGATGCGGCTGCGGTGGCGATGAGCGCCGGGCGCGGCTGATCCGCGAGATCGACCGCTGGGTCGAGGCGCGTTTGCCCGTGGCTCGCGGCGGAGCCTATCTGCACACCGAATCGTTCGGCTCGGTGGTCGATCGCTTGGCGCGGCTGAGCGCGTGTGCCTACGCGGCCATGGCCGGCGACCAGGAGTGGGACCTGTGGTTCGCGTGGGAGCGGCTGGCCGAAGCGGCGGTCGCCTACGAGGATCTGGTCGGCGAGCTGAGCAGTGGGCGGCGCAGGTTGCCGAGCGCTTTCTAGCGCGGGTCAGTTTCGCAACAGGGTGGCGGCGAGGTGATGCCGCAGTGGTTCGCCGACCGCCGCCATCCGGAGGGTGTAGTCGATGGTGTCGCCGGACAGGCGCAGCGACCGGCCGAGGGCGGTCACGAGTTTCGCCGTGCTGCTGCGCCCGATGGTGGTGGAGTCCAATTCCATGCGCAGCGTGCCGTCTTCGACGGCGAGCGAGCCTTCGCAGATTTCGGTAATTCCGGTGGGATGGGCGAGGATCAATTCGACGCGGTCGGGGCGCGGGCAACGCAGATAGCCCGTTTCGGCGTGCAGCGGCCTGCCGTCGTCGGTGGCGCGGGTCTTCTGCCGGTAGGTGAGGAACGGCCGGCCGAGATGGCCGAACCGGATTTCCTCGACATAGCCGAACGGCTGAATGGTCGGGTATTCACCCTGCCCATTACCGCGCCACGTGCCGAGCAGTGGAGCGAGCGGAGCGATATCGGGGTGCAGGGCAATAGCAGGCTGGGGTTCGACCACGGCGAACAGCCTAAACCTGCGCTCGTCCAACCGTTCGGGTACTCCCGATTTTGCTGCAGGCTAAGGTTAGCTTCGCCTTATCACCAATGTGGTGTGGTCGGAAAGGAAACAAGAAGTTGAACGGACGCTGGAATGAGTCGCGCCGTGGCGGTTTGCCTCGGTCGCGGACCCGACGTGGTCTGCTGCGCGCGTCGGCGCTTGGTGTCGCGCTGGTCGTGGCGGCGGGCTGCTCGGACTCGAAGCCGGACGAGGTGCCCGCGCTCGACGGCAACAAATACGTCCAGACCAATCTCGCGGCCAACAACGCGGAGTACAAGGCGCAGTTCGTTTTCCCCGACCTGGTCAACGCCTGGGGGCTGGCCAACCGCCCCAAGGGCGCGGGCGGGCACTTCTGGGTCGGCGCGGGCGGCAAGTCGTTCCAGTTCGTCGGCGACGTGACCAAGTCCCCGGACGACAAGCTGCACAAGCTGTTCCAGGACGACTTGAAAATAGTCACCATTCCCGGGGCGGATGCCGACACCTCGGACAAGAGCGCGGGCAAGACCACCGGCGTGGTGTTCAACCCCGCGCCGATCACCTCCGACCTGTTCGTGGTGCACGACCAGCCGGTGGAGGCCGAAGGCGGGCCGCTGAACGGTTCGGCGCGGTTCATCTTCGCCACCGACTCCGGCAAGATCTCCGCCTGGACCGAGCTGGGCTTCGAGGGCCGGATCGTGCGCCACGACGGGCCCGCCAACCTGGTATTCGACGGGCAGGCGCAGGGAATGCAGTTCTTCGGGATCGCGCTGGCTCCCTCCGGTGACAAGCTGCTGGCGGCCGATTTCGGCGCCGACCCGCAGGTGCGGACGTTCGACAAGAACTGGCAGCTGATCCCGACCACCGGCTTCGCCAACCCGTTCGCCACCGGTGACGCGATCGACCCGGCCGCGCCGGAGAAGGGCAAGAAGGCCAAGCCAGGCGACCCCGCGCCGTTCAACGTCTCGACCATCGGCAACCGGGTCTTCGTCGCCTATGCCACCACTCAGCCGGACGAGAAGGACGCGACCAAGTTCGATGCCGGTGAAGAGGACTCGCTGGACAAGGACGAGGAAGGCGGCAAGCCGGACAAGGGCAAGCTCGCCGAGTTCGACGCGGGCGGCAAGCTGGTGCGCATCATCGACGACGGCAAGCGCCTCAACGCGCCGTGGGCGGTGACGATCGCGCCGGACGGGTTCGGTCCCCTCAGCGGAAAACTGCTGGTCGGCAACTTCGGCGGCGCGGGGCACGTGCTGGCCTACGACGACATCACCGGCAAGTTCGCCGACTACCTGCGCGACGCCGACGGCAAGCCGGTCGCCATAGAAGGACTGTGGGCGCTGATGTTCGGCAACGGCGAGAGCCTCGGTGACGCCGACTCGCTGTACTTCACCGCCGGACCCGACGACGAGAAGGACGGTCTGTTCGGCAAGCTCCGCTTGAAGTAGTCCCGCTGCGAGGCGGCCCGTACCGATTCGGTGCGGGCCGCTCGCGCTTCAGCGGCCTCCGGTCGGCGCGGAGGCTCGCGGTTCGGTGCGCCGTTCGCGGATGGCGGACTCGACTTCCTCGACCGCCGTCCGGATCATCGCTCCGTAGCCGTCGTCGGCGAGGGTGTGCAGACATGTGCGGGCGGCGTCGATCTGGCGCTGCGCGGCACCGAACGAGCCGAGCCTGCGGTAGTCGTCGGCGAGATTGAGGTGCAGCGACGGGTAGAACGCGGCCACCCGCAGCGATCCGTCGAAGCTTCGAGCGCGATCGTCGGAGAGGCTGTCGGCGGCGTCCAAGGCCCGGATGTCCCAAGTGAGCGCTTCGGCGGCGTCGTCGTACAGGTCGGCAAGGTAATGAGCGAGGGTGCACCGGTGCAGTGGGTCACCCTGCGGCCCGAGTGAGGCCCATACGGTGAGCAGAGCCTCCCGTGCGTCGTCCGGACGGCCCTCACGGCCGAGGGCTACGGCGTTGGTGATGGTTTCCATGGTGTGGTCGGGTGCTGCATACATTCGGGTCTCCTTCATGGGGGTGATAGATGCCTGTTCGTGTGCGAGTCCGGCCGGGTCGGCTCGGCGGTGGACGGTCGGGGCTGGGCGGGCAGCCGCCGGATGCGGCTGCGGGGCGGTCTGGGCGATCGGAAGTAGCCGTGGGTGGGCGTCGCGATCGCGAGACGAGTAATCGGATCGCGCGCCGCCGGTGGAGGGACGCGGTTGTGCGTGCGCAGTGGTTGCACGGCTGTCGGTCGTCGGACCGGAGGGACGCGGTTGCGCGTGCGCAGTGCCTGCACGGTCGTCGGACCGAAGGGCGGGTCGTGCGTGCGCGGCGGTTGCACGGGTGAGGGGCGCCGGTGTCCGACGACTTATCCGGAGGCGTTCTCGCGGAGGGGCCGGACCGGCATGGCCAGGGTGGTGAGGTCGCCGTCGGTGGCGGAGCGCAGGACCACCGGCTGATCGGCGGCGATGACGTCGAGCATGAGATCGGGACCGAGCGCGGTGTGGACAGCGGGTAGCAGAGTCGCGGGGTCGAAGGACAGCGTGACGGCGGAACCGGTGACCTGCGCGGGCAGGCAGTGCGCCTCTCCGAGCCCTGATACTGCGATCTCGTTCGGATGAATCGCGAATTGCATTGTGCCGTATGAGCTTTCGAGAACATTCAGCATGGAGTGCCGGGCGACGACGACCCTGGTGCGCACCGGTCCCAGTCCCGCCAGTAGGGCGCGGTGGTCGGGGAAAGGGCCGTCGATGACGGGCGAGTGGTGTTGCGCGCCGTCTCCCATCAGAAGCAGTCCGTCGTCGGACGGTGCGACGACGACCTCGTGCATGCCGCGCAGCTGCTCGGTGATCGACTCGAGCCCGCTGGAATCGAGCACCGCGGACCAATCGCCGCCGTGCTGCCGGTTCGCCACGACGGTGCGGGTGGACAGGCGGTAACGATCGGTTGCCGTCAGAGTCACCGTGTTCGCGCTCGCTTCCAGCAGGACGCCTGCCAGCACGGGTATCTCGCGGGTGCGCGCTGCGGCGGTGCGGACCTGGTCGAGCGCCTCGGCCAGCGCCGCCGCATCGACCGCCACGTGCGTGCCGAGCGCCTGTTTGACCACGGCGGCGACGCGCGCGGCCTCTTCCGCTCGATGTGCCAGTTCCGCCACGTGACGGTCGAGCAGGCGGCGCGCCCGCTCGCTGTCACCGGCGAGGATTTCCGCGATGGCATCCAGCGGCAGGTCGATCGCGCGCAGCTGCCGGATGAGCACCGCCCGCTCCCGCTGCGCCTCGGTGTAGTAGCGGTACCCGGTCAGCGGATCGACCCGGGCGGGGACGAGCAGACCGCAGTCGTCGTAGAACCGCAGCGCGCTCGCCGTGAGCCCGCTGGCCCGCGCGAGCACACCGATCGTGATCAACTGTGCCGATTCCAATCCCATCACCCGGTCATCATGGAGCCTCAACCAACTCGAAGGTCAACCTCCCGGCGGGGACAACACCGTCGGCCAGTCCGGGGAGGAGTCGCGGGACCATCAGCGTCGGCTGCTGGGACCCGCGCGGTGCATACCCGTGGACGTGACACCCGGGCGGCAGACGGCTCCGTTCGCTGTTGTCACGCGGGACGCACGCACGAGGGATCTTGTGGTCACGGTGACGGTCGCCGCGCCGGTGGTCTATCGGTCGGCCGCATTGCACGCCAACGGCAACCGCCGCCCGGCTGGCCGTCGCCGCCCTACTGGCCTATCGGTCGGCCGCGTTGCGCGCCAACGGCAACCGCCGCCCGGCTGGCCGTCGCCGCGCTGGTGGTGCTCGCGGTGATCCCGGCGCAGAACTGCCTCGGGCCGAGGGAACCGCCTCGGTGCAGGGGCGTCCATCCTGCGAGGCCAGACCATCGGCGGTCGCGCTCGGTGCTAGTCAGTCGGCCTCGGTGGGGGTGACGCGCCAGCGGCGCGACCAGTCCCAGACCGAGCCGAGTGCGGTGCCGAGTTCGGCGCCAGCGGTGGTCAGCTCATAGGACTTGTCCGGATTCTTCGCGATCAGGCCCGCGGACTGCAGGTGCTGCAGGCGCACCGAAAGCATGCTCGAAGAGCAGTTGCCCATGCGCCGGCGCAACTCGAGGAAGCCGAGGCGGTCGGGTTCCAGTTCCCACAGGATGCGCAGGATCCAGCGTTGGCCGAGCAGGTCCATGGTGGCCAGCAACGGCGCGTTCGCCGGGTCGTCCCGCCCGCGCGGCGGCTTGGGTTCGTTTGCGCTTCTCATTTAGAACCAGCATAGTGATTCTGAATCAGAAGCATCGGCCCGGTGCCGGGCGGACCGAAAGGGTGACGGTGGACGACAGGATCGGACGGCGAATCGTGCTGATCACGGGCGCCTCCCGCGGGATCGGCGCGGAGACCGCCCGGGTGCTCGCGGCGCGCGGCGACCACGTGGTGATCAACTACCGGGAGAAGGCCAAGCGGGCCGACGCGCTGGCGGAGTCGATCCGGCAGGCGGGCGGCAGCGCGACGACGGCGGGCGCCGACATCGCCGACGCGGATTCGGCTCGTTCCCTGGTTGCCGGGGTCGTCGAAAAGTTCGGCCGTCTGGATGTGCTGGTGCTGAATGCGTCGGGCGGGCTGGAGCGCAATGCCCGCCCCGACTACGCGATGGCGCTCAATCGTGACGCGCAAGAACGGATCGTCCGACTGGCGTTGCCGCACATGCCGTCCGGCTCGCGCATCGTTTTCGTTACCAGCCACCAAGCGCACTTCCACGGCCGCAAGCCCGTCCCCGCCGACTACGAACCCATCGCCGCAAGCAAGCGCGCGGGCGAGGACGCGCTGCGCGCCATGATCCCGGATCTCACCGCCGCGGGCATCGCCTTGCACGTCGTCTCCGGTGACATGATCGACGGCACGATCATCGTCCAGCTGCTCGAGCGCCGAAACCCCGCCGCCGTCGCGGCGCGCCGAGAGCACGGTACTTTGCCCACGGTCACGGAGTTCGCCACCGCGGTGGCCGATGCCACCACCGCCCCCGCCCACCCCGGCCACACGATCTATATCGGCGGCCTGGACTACCTCGACGCGCAGGAGGTCGGTTCCTGAGGTCGACCCGGTCCGCAGCCGCGCTCACCTCGGTCGTAGAACTGGACTCGCCCTGGCGTCGAGCCCGCCGCGTCGATTGAAGTGGTTGCGATAGCGCCGAGCCGACCGGAACGCGCACTTCGATTTTCGCACCGTTCGATGATGTCGGGGGTGTTCCCTCGGTTCGACCGGCCAGGCGAGTTGCGCGACACCCTCGACCTGATGACGCGATTGGCCACGGAGCTGACTCCGAGTCCGCTGATCGACGTGCCGCCGGTGTGGACCCGGATCCGATCCTCGCCACCCATCCGGTCACCCGCGACGTGGATCGTGCGGCGGTCGACGCCTTCGTCTGCGCGCTCGCCGGATATCGGGCAATGGCCTGCCGGAAGCCGGGGCCGCCGCGCTCGCCGCGGTTGCGCACGCATCAGTCGTTGTTTGCCGGAGTCGCCGAAGAGTGGCTGGCGTGTCGGCTGGGTTGGCGATAATCCCAGGAGAGACGACTCTCTCGTCGAAAACCGTGAGGTCACTGAATGTTTGCGGAAGTTCGAGGGACGGCGCGCGACCGGATAAATCGGTCAATGGGCGTGTCGCGGTGGCGGAAGTGACCGAATTCGACGCGGGCCGGGCCACTCTCGGTCACGCTGGGCATATGTGGATGTTCGGGCAGTGCCGGGACACCGGCGAGGCAAGGCATCGAGGACGCGCTCGTGACGCGTCCACCCTGGTCGAGATGGGGGTCCGGAAAATGGAACAGGTGTCCGAGGCCCGGGTGATTCCGGGCAAGGAACTCCTGCTGGCCGCCTTCCGCGGCTTGCCGCACATGGATCATCCGATGCTGGAGGCGGCCGGAGAACTGGCTCAGCTGCACCAGACGCGCGAGCGGACTCCCGCGAGCCGGTGCGACAAACTCGACCGGCGCCGAGCGCAACTCGTGCGCGGCATCGACCGCTGGGTCACCTTGGCGACGCCGATCCCGCCGCCCGCCGCGCCCGAACACACCGAGACCGTCGGCCATATCGTGGACCGACTGGCCGTGCTGGCCGCCCAGGCGTTCGTGGCGCTGGCGCACGCGCCGGAATCGGTCTTCTACGACGCGTGGGTCCGCATCGATGAATTGGCCGACGGCTACCAGGATCTCGTCGACGACCTGCGGGCCGGAGCGAGACGACTACCGGAGGGGCGCTACGACCGCTGGTAGCCTATCGGCCCCGTCCGAACAGCCGGAACGAGCGCCGGCGTCGGCGCGGCAGGGTCGAATACACCATGGTCATGTCGGCGAAGACCTCCGCTTCCCGCTCGCGATCGACGCCGAAATCGGCACGGCCGAGCACATGTTCGATCGAGCGCGGCGAAATCGACGGCAGGATCACGGCCAACGAGGGCGGCACCGGGTTGCCGCGCTCTCGGTCCTTGTCGTGACCCAGGAGCATGTGGCCGACCTCGTGCAGGATGACGTGATCGGCGTTGCGGCCGGTCGCCGCGGCGTCGTAGACGATGATGTCGTCGTGCTTGCGTGCCACCCACAGGCCGCCTCCGCCGCAACCCGTGTCAGCCAACATCGCCTTCGGTACCGGGTGCAGGCTGATCGAGCGTCCGCGGTGGGCGGCCACCGCGGCCAGATAAGCGGTCAGGTTCCACGGGTTCGGGAGGGGCACGGTCCGGGCGGCATCCCCGAAACGAGCTTCCATGCTGGTCATCGGCGCCCACCTTACCTATCGGTCGGCGACTAGTCATCCGCGGAATCCGGGCATACCGTCGAAAGGTGATCGGCCGCCGGCCAACGCGATCGGATCACTCCGCGGCGGGCCCGCTGTCCAGAGGTTGCGCCCGCATGGCCCGGATGGCCAGATAGTTCAAGCCCCACAGCGCGATTCCGATGGCCAGCAGCACGCCGGCGATGGCGTACTGCGCCGGATTGCGGTCGGTGAACGGTGTGACGAGGAAGCCGCAGCTGAGCGCGCCCACGAAGGGCAGCGGCGTCGGCGTCTTGAAGTGCTTGTGCCCCACCGGGTCTCGACGCAGCACCAGCACGGCGACGTTGACCACCGTGAACACCGCGAGCAACAGCAATGCCGTGGTGCCACCGAGTTCGGGCACCTCACCGACGAGCAGGATCAACCCGAGTGCGAGCAGCGTGGTGAAGACGATGGCGTTGTAGGGCGTCCTGCGGCGCTCGTGCACGCGGCCGAACGGCCGGGGCAGCACGCCTTGGCGGGCCATGCCGTAGATCAACCTGCTGGCCATCAGCATGTTGATCAGCGCCGAATTGGCGACGGCGAACATGGTGATGTAGGCGAAGATGTGGGTGGGGAAGCTCGGCGCGCCTGCCTCGACCACCTTCAGCAGCGGGGTGTCGCCCGCGCCGAGCTGATCGGCGGGCACGAGCGCGACCGCGCTGATCGACACCAGCACATAGATCAGGCCGGTGATGATCAGCCCGGCGAGCAGCACTTTCGGGAAGATCCGGGTGGGTTCCTTGCATTCCTCGGCCATGTTCACCGAGTCCTCGAAACCGACCATCGCGTAGAACGCGAGCGTGGTGGCCACGATGACGCCGCCCACCGCGTTGCGCTCCCCGGTGTCGAATTCGACGACGCGGGAGAAGTCGCCGTCGCCCACGCCGAGCGCCCAGCAGCCGATCCCGATGACGATCAGCAGTCCGGTCAGCTCCACGCAGGTGAGCACCACGTTGAGCTTCACGCCCTCGCTCACCCCGCGCAGGTTGACCGCCGCCACCACGGCCATGAACAGCAGCGCGATCACCGTCACCGCGGTGCCGCTGCCGAGATCGAGGTCGAAAGCCTCGGCGAAGTTGGCCGCGAACGCCCGCGAGGCGGTGGAAGCGGAGGTGATGCCGGAACTCATCACCGCGAAGGCGACCATGAACGTGAGGAAATGGATGCCGAAAGCCTTGTGCGTGTACAAGGCCGCGCCCGCGGCGTGCGGGTACTTGGTGACCAGCTCCAGATAGCTGAACCCGGTGATGAGCGCGACCAGGAACGCCACCAGGAATGGCACCCACACCGCCCCGCCGACTTCGTTGGCCACCTTGCCGGTGAGCGCGTAGATGCCGGTGCCGAGGATGTCGCCGACGACGAACAGCAGGAGCAATCCCGGCCCCATCACCCGTTTGAGTTCGGGCCCGGAATCGGATGTCGGATCGGCAGTGACTTCGGACATGCGTCCTCCCCTCGGCAGTAGGCCGAGGGTACCCATTCCGGCGCGGAATAGTCGGGCACCGCGCGGTATTCGGCTTGATGTTCACCCGGGACGAGCCGGGCCGCTAATCCTCCCGGTCCATCCCGCGCACGGCCTCCACGATCATGGCCGCGGAGTCGCGCGGGCTCAGCGCCATGGCGCGGAGCTGATCGAAGATCACGCCGAAACGCCGGATCTCGGTGTGCCCCTCGATCAGTTCGTCACCCGCCATGCCCTCCACGTAGACCAGTTCCGGATCGGCGGGGTCGGGGAAGTCCAGCAAGGTGAACGAGCCGGCCATGCCGGGGTGCGCGCCCGCGTCGAAGGGCAGTATCTGCAGGATCACGTTCTTCCGTTTGATCTCCTGCAGCAGCCGCTCGAGCTGTCCGCGCATCACCACGGGCCCGCCGACGGTCCGGCGGATGGCCGCCTCGTCCAGGACGACCCACAGTTCGAGCGGGTCCTCCTTGGTCAGGTTGACGGCGCGATCCATCCTCGCCTTCGCCCTGCTCTCCATGACCGACGCCTCCAGCTTGGGCATCGAGGTATCGATCACGGCTGTCGCGTACTCGTAGGTCTGCAAAAGGCCCGGGATGAAGGAGGTCTGGTAGTGCCGGGCGGACAACGCCTCGGACTCGAAGTTGATGTAGGCGGCGTATACCTCCGACACACTGCCCTCGTAGGCGCGCGACATGCCGGGCTTCAGCGCGTCGGACAGCAACTCCAGTGCGTCCTCGCGCTGTTCGTCGCCGATACGGTAGAGGTCGAGCATCGCCATCAGCGTGCGCCGCTGCGGCCGCGCCTGCGCGGTTTCGATCCGGTACAGCGTGGTGACGTTGATGCCGGTCTTCGCGCTGACCTCTTCCTTGCTCAGCTGGGCGTTCTCGCGCATCTCGTGCAGCATCGCCGCCAGCCGCCGCAAACGGACGGTCAGTACGGTGCGCTTGCCTGCCATCAGTCCAACCCCTTCGGTCTGCGCACCTGCTGGAACGTGTTATGACGTTCGCCCTCGAATGCGGCCTGCGTGCAGCGGATCTGTGCCTGGTGTGGGCACAGCAACAGAGACTACCTCCCGTGATCCACGTTATGGTCGGTGTTTTCGCGCGCGGTTGCGGCCGGTGGGCGACATCGCGGGGTGAATCGGACCGACTGCTCGGTTACGCGGGCCCCCGGAGACTCGCCGAACTGCCCGGAGTCGCTTTCCGGGCGGCGGGAACGCCATTTCCCGCGCCCGATGGTCGCCGACCTCTGCCTCCGGTGTCCGACGGGATTCCGGCTCGCGATGGTCGTCGGGAATAGCGCTGGCCGCGGGTCGCGAAGCTATTGCAGATTAATTGCCAATGTATTCATACATATGCCATCGGAGAACTATGTCGAGGTAGATGCCACATTTTGAAGTGTGCCAAGAGTTTGCCACAATTTGGTTTCATCTCGTGTTCCCGACCATCGCCCCGGGTCGCCGATGGATAATGACCGCGTGACGAGGATGGACGACCTCGCGCTGAGAAGCGCCTCCGCGGTAGAGAGCGTCATCGCGGGCACGCCGCAGAGCGTGGGTAGCTTCCGCTTCTGGTTCGAGGATCAACGATGGGAATGGTCGGACGAAGCGGCCGCGATATACGGCTACACCGAGGGAAGCACGCGACCCAGTACGGAACTGTTGCTGGCGCACAAGCATCCCGACGACCGCGCACTGGTCGCCGATTCCATCGCCACCGCCGTGCACACCGGTGAGCCGTTCTGCGGACGCCACCGCGTCATCGACACCGCCGGGCGCGTCCATCACGTCATCGTCGTCGCCGATCGCATGCTCGACGACCAGGGTCTGATAATCGGCACCGCGGGTTATTTCATCGACGTGTCCGGCACGCTGGAGGAGAACCGGCAGGAGATCCTCGACGACACCCTGCCCGAACTGGTGGAATCGCGAGCGGTGATCGAGCAGGCCAAGGGCGTGCTCATGGTCGTCTACGGCATCAACGCCGAACAGGCGTTCCGGGTGCTGCAATGGCGCTCCCAGGAAACCAACATCAAGTTGCGGACGCTGGCGCGCCAGCTGGTCGGCGAGGTCCCCGCGATGGGCGGCGGACCCACGGCCCAACGGGCCCGCTTCGACCACCTGCTGCTGACCATGCACGACGTCCTGGCGACGAAATGAGCGCCGCGCCGGTGACCGAGATCCGATAGGCAGCCGTGCCCGCGGCTCCCGTGACATCAACGCCGCAGCGCCCTGCCGTGTCCTGAACCGGCCGCTTGCCTCCGTGTGCCACGGCTCCGCGCGCCGCGGAGCGAACTCCCCGTTTGCCGCAGCGTCGCCGCCGAATGCGCGCTGCGCCAACGTCATCCAGGGCGCGGGGGTTGCGTGATCTTCGCCCTTCGACCGGTCCCACTACCGATAAGTCGGAGACAATTCATTAGAAGTAACCATAGTGGGAGGGAGTCGTTGTGGTCAGTGAGTACACATCGGCACTCGAGCGGGAAATCCTCGACATGCGCGCGCAACACGAGACGTTGCTGCGGACCGGGCGGCAGTGGTCGTTGCGCGCGATGTTCGGCACACCCGATTGGGACATCGTCGATTACTGCCGCGACTTCCGGCCCAGCCGGTTCGGGGAACAAGCCTGTGCGGAGGTGGAACGCTTCTGCCGCGAGCACGGGATCTGGCTCGAGCCCGCGGGCCCGCACTACAACAGCATGACGCCCTATCTGCATCCCGGCGCCGTCAGCGCCGAACGGATGACGATCATCGGCCTGTACAACGCCATCCTGTTCTGGCTCAACGACACCGTGGGACGGGAGAAGTTCGGGCACCTCGGCGACGAGGAACAGCGACAGGCGAGGGTGGCGATCGACCGGCTGTGCGTGCTGCTGCGCACCCGGTCGGCGCCGCGGGACGCCACCCCGCTGGAGACCTCGACCTCGGCGTTCCTCACGAGGTTGTCCGCCAGCGCGGACGCGGACTGGCTCGACCGATTCGTCGAATCCACCATCGAGCACCTGCGGCCCGCGATCCAGGATCAGAACGCCCGCGCCCGCGGCGGGTTGCTCAGCGTCGCGGAGTACATCGATCTGCGGGCCCAGGTCTCGGGCATGTATCCGGCGATCGCGCTGTGCGAGTTCGGCCGGGACGACTACCTGCCCTGGGAGCGGATCCGGCGGGCCGGGCCTGCCGAGGAGCTGCTGCGGCTACGGGTGCTGACCGTGGAGATCGGCGCGCTGATGAACGACGTGTTCTCCTTCGAGAAGGAGTGCATCGTCGATCTGGCCGATTTCAACCTGATCCCGGCGCTGCTGCTGAACCATCCCGGATGGGCGCTGGCGGACGCCGTGGTTGGCGCCACCGAGATCGTGCGCGCGCGCCTGACCGAGTTCCGGGAACTGTGCGCGGCGGCCACCGAACGATGCGACCGCCTCGCGGCGGAGGACGCCGCCTTGGCGGCCACCGTCGCCACCCACATCACCGATCTGATCGCCTGCGTGCAGGCGACCTGGGTCTGGCAGGTGAAGACCCTGCGGTACAAGGGTGCGTCTATTTTCCGGGAGAACGGGTTACAGTAGCGCCCCGCCCTCACCATTCCTGGGAATGCTTCCAGGCGGCAGTACTCGACGGTCTCGAACATGTGTGGATACGATGCGTCGGGGGCTATCTCCGGCCTGAATGGTGAGGGGGTTGCGGTGGAACAGATCGAACTCGCCAGGATGGCGAACTTGTGGTGGCGCGCTCTGCAGGCCGTCGCCGGTGGGTCCGCGTCTGTACCGGACCCCGAGATCGTGCTGCTCGGGATGGTGGAGGAACTGGCTTCCGGCGTGGAAGCCGAGCCTTTCGACGCGAGCGTGGGCAGGCGCGTGGGCGCGGCGCTGGCCTCCACCGGATTGGCCGACCCGGCCGTGCCGAGTACGTCCGCCCAGGTCTTGTACGGATTGGCCGAACACGCGGCGTCCCCGGAGGCCGGGCGACGACTGGCGGCGCTGCTCGCCGAGGTCGGTCAGGGCTACGAGGCGCAGACGCGCGCGCACGAGGACGCGCGCCGATCCGATGACGCGCGCTTTCGCGTGGTGTTCGACAACGCGGCGATCGCCATCGCCATCGGGGACACCGACGGGACGTTGCTCGATGTCAACCGGGGTCTGGCCGAGATGATCGGGGTCCCGGTGGAGAGCCTGCGCGGGGTGTCGGTCTACGACTTCGCCCACCCCAACGACCGCGAGGCGATTCGCACGCTGGTGTACGAGAAGCTGGTCCCGGCCGGCGCGGGCACGGTGAAACTGGAGCAGCGCATCCGGCGCGCCGACGACAGCTACGGGTGGGCGTCGTTCGCCATCACCTTCGTCAAGGGCACGGACGGGCAGAGCGATTACCTGCTCGCGGTCGGTGAGGACGTCACCGAGCAGCACCGGATGCGCGAGGAACTGCATCGGCAGGCCCGGCACGATCCGCTCACCGGCCTGCCGAACCGTCGCCACCTCATCGAACGCATCGACGCGATGATCGCCGACGCGCGCAACGGGGATCGAGCGGGATTGTGTTTCGTCGACATCGACCGCTTCAAACACATCAACGATCGCTACGGCCACGGCACCGGTGACCAGATCTTGACCGCGGTCGCCGAACGCCTGCAGGACAGCGTGCGCGGAACCGGCTGTCTGGTCGCCCGCATCGGCGGGGACGAGTTCGTCGCGCTGATCCCGCCGCCGGCCAGCGATCACCGGGTGGCCACCGTGGCGAACAGCCTGCTGGAGGCGCTGGTAGATCCGATCACGGCTGGTGACCGGCGACTACGCATGTCGATCAGTATCGGCGCGGTGGTCACCGCGGTCGCGGGCGCGGATGCCGAGTCGCTGCTCGACGCGGCCGACACCGGCCTCTACCGGGCGAAGGCCGACGGCAAGGGCCGGTGGGTGTTGCACATTCTGGACACCGACACCTCCCTCGGCCCGCAACCGGTGTTGTGAACGGCGGTGCGATCCTTTGCGCGCAGGGGCGGCCGAGTGGTGTCCGAGCGTTCGCATTCGAGTGGAAGCGGCCGCGGCGCGGGAGTTCAGGAGGCCGATGGTTGCTCAGCGGGCCAGCAACCTGTGCAGGAACGCGGGTGGGACCATCGGCCGTTCCTCGTCCCAGTGGCCTTCGCGCAGGTCGTAGCTCAGACTGTGCAGCAGTGAGATGATCCACGGTCCCTCGTCGAGCAGCGGCCGGATGAGACCGGCGTCGGCGTACCGGAGCACGACCGGGACCAGTTCGTCCTTCGCCGCCTCGGTCTTGCCCGACGCCGCGAGGCACGACGCGAGCAGCAGCGATGCCTGTGCCGCGGCGCGCGGGCGTCGATCGGCGTCGATGGAGTCCCGCAGCTGACCGGCGCGCGCGGCAGCGGCGGCGGCTCTCTTGGCGGCTCCCGAACGCAGCAGCATGCGGATCGCGGAATCCTCGCGCATCTCCGCGGCCATCGTGGCGATACCGCCTTCCCCGGCCGGCGGTTCGGTGACGTAGGTGGCCGTCAGGCCGAGCCGCACCTGCTCGTTGGCCACGCGGGTGGCCAGGCGCGGCAGTTTCAGGGCCCGCGCCACCTCGGCGCCTTCGTCCAGCCGTCGCGCGGCGGCGGCCAGGTCACCGCGCAGGGCTTTGATCCGCGCGCCGGTGGCGTAGTTGGCCATCAGCAAGTCCACCGGACCGCCCTCGGTGCCGAGCCTGCCCGCCTCGTCGAGCAGGCGCTCGGCCGCGGCGAGCTGGTCGCGTTCGTACAGCAGTTCGCCGAGCAGCGCGCCGGCCAGCCGGGCGGCATAAGACCGCGGGCCCGAGGAACTGGTGGATATCTCGACGGCGGTGCGGAAGCTGTGTTCGGCCGTGGCGATGTCGAGCTGTTCCCTGGCCGCGATGCCGACCAGGCAGTGGCTGTACATCAAGGTGAACGTGCTGCGGTTCTTCCGGTAGAAGGGGGTGGCCCAGTCGTTCCACTCCCGCGCTCCCTCGTAGTCGAACTTGCTGATCGCGGAGAACGCGGCGAGGTTGGCGGCCGCGCACAGCGCCCACGGTCCCAACGTGTCGGCCCGGCCCAGGCATTTGCCGACCACGGCGTCCAAGCCTTCCGGATGGTCGCCGAACGCGCGTTCCACGCTCTCGATGAGGTCGGCCTCGAGCGTGAGATCGGGATCGGCGGCCGGATCGTTGTCCAGCGACGCCCGCACCAGCCGTAACGCGGCATGCAATTCGGTGGGCCGCCGCAGCAGCACGTGCGTCCAGGCGACGCCGACCTGGAGCATGGGACGGGTCGCGGCGATGGCGGGCGGGAGTTTGGCCAGCAGTCCCAGGAACGTGGCGAGCTGCCCGTCCTGCACCATAGCGCGGGATTTCCCCTCGAGGAGATCGACGGCCATGTCGCCGTCGTCCGCGGCCAGCGCGTGGTCGATGGCCTCGCTGAGCATCCCGTGGTCGCCGAACCACGTGGCCGCCTTGCAGTGCAGTTCGCGAACGCGCTTGGGATTGTCGCGCTCGAGTCGCTGACGCAGGAACTCCGCGAAGAGATGGTGGTAGCGGAACCATTCGCCGCTGTCGTCGACGCGGCGCAGGAACAGGTTGCGGCGTTCGAGGTTCTCCAGCAGAGACTGCCCGTGCGGCATCCCGGTCAGCGCCGTGGCGAGACTGCCGGAGATCCGGTCGGGAAAGGAGGTGGCGAGCAGGACCTCGCGCAGTTCGGGCTCGACGGTGTCGAGCACGTTCTCGGCCAGGTACTCCGCGATGGCGTGATGGCGCCCGGACAGGTGAGCGATGAGCGAGGCCGGATCGGGGTGCTCGCGCAGCGACAGGGAGGCCAGCTGCAACGCCGCCGCCCAGCCCTCGGTGTAGTCGCGCAACTCGGCGCTCTCGGTGTCGGCCAGGGTGAGGCCGGTCTGCTCGGTGAGGAAGGCCTGTGCCTCCTCGGTGTCGAAACGCAATGCGGCGGCGTCGATTTCGACGAGCTGGTGCCGAACGCGCAGGGTGCCGAGCGGAAGGCCCTCCAGCGACCGGCTGGTCAGGATGATCTGCAGGTGCCGCGGACCCTGGTCGATCAGGTAGAGCAGGGCGTCGACGGCGGCGGGATCGGTGATCCGGTCCCAGTCGTCGATCACCAGGGCGAATCGTTGCTCGCCTTCATCGATGGCGTTGATCAGCGTGGTGAGCACGTAGCGCGCGGCGGCGGTGTCGCCCTCTTCCAGGACCGGGGCCAGGCCGGGCGCCAGCGTGGGGCTCACACGGTTGAACGCCTCAGTCAGGTGGGTCAGCAACCAGACCACGTTGTTGTCGTCGCGATCGACGTTCAACCAGGCCACCGCCACGTTCTCGGTGTCGGCGAGGCGCTTGGCCCATTGGGCCGCCAGTGTGCTCTTGCCGAACCCGGCCGGTGCGTGGATGACGGCCAGGCGGGGTCGCGGCTCGGTCTGCAACGCGTTGATCAGGCGCTCGCGCTGGACCAGCGGTCGGGTGGACATCGCAGGGCGGAACTTCGTCTCGGGAGTCGGCGGCGTCTTCGGGTGGGGAGTGGGAAAACGCGCGGTGGCGGTCATCGGCCGGGTGCTGAGGTCCTCGGGCGCCGGCTGCGCGCCCGCGGGAAGGGTCATGTGCTCGACCGGCATGTCGTTGCCGCGCTGGAACTCGCGCAGCATCTCGCCGAACGCGGCGGCCGAGGGCGGCCGATCCGCGGGATTATGCGCCATGCTGGCCTCGATGGCGGCCGCGACCTCGTCGGGGATGCCGTCGAGCCGCAGGTCCGGCAGCGGGTCGGCGGAGATGCGCAGGAACTGCGCGACGATCTGCTCGCCGGAACGCCGCTCGTAGGCGGCGTGACCGGTGATCATGGCGAACAGCGTCGCGCCGAGCCCGTAGACGTCCGAGGCGACCGAGGGAACGCCGGAGCGCAGCACCTCCGGCGCGGTGAACGCGGGTGAGCCGGTCACCACTCCCGTGGTGGTCTCGAAACCGCCTTCGACCCGGGCGATCCCGAAATCGGTCAGTTGCGGCTCGCCGTAGTCGGTGAGCAGCACATTTCCCGGCTTGATGTCGCGGTGCAGGATGCCGGCCCGGTGCGCGGTCTCCAGAGCGCCCGCCAGCTTGACGGTGATCGCGATCGCCTCGGGCAACGGCAGGAAGCCTTCCCGGCGGATGCGGTTCTCCAGCGAACCGCGCGAGTGATACGGCATCACCAGGTAGGGGCGTCCGCTGCGGGTGGTGCCCACTTGCAGGATCGGCACGATGTTCGGATGCCCGGACAGGGCGCCCATGGCCTGCTGCTCGCGCAGGAAACGTTCGACGTTCTCCGGCTCCAGTTCGGGGCGTGCGGTGAGGACCTTGACCGCGACGCTGCGGTTCAACGCCCGTTGCCTGCAGCGGTAGACCACACCGAACCCGCCCTTGCCGATCACTTCGGGATCGTCGAGACCCGCGCCCTCCAGTTCCCGCTCGATACCTGGAGGCCGATCGTGCTGTGTGGCGAACGGGTCCGATCCTGCCATGGCCCTGCTCTGTGTCGGATGTCTGTAGTCCTGCGGTTGGATACCCAGTTTATGCCCAGCGAACCGCACCCTTGGTTATTACGCCTGATATAGACAATGAGGTGAGGAGGGTATTGTCGCCGGGCCCCCGCCTGTCGATCCGGTCTGGTCGCCGCGATTCGGCAATCTCATTTCCAGCGCGGTGAAAAGAGCTGGGGCGCAGAGATTTCGCCGTGGAATCGGCCTATGGCGAACTTTATGAGCGGGGGTGTTCGAGTGGCTATGACGTATGTCAGAATCCGCGCATGACCATCGACGTCTGGGCGCAGCATCCGACCCGGCGGTTCCTCGCCGACGACATGTTCGCCTCGCTGCGGCGGTGGACCGGAGCCGTGATACCCACCGACGAGATCCCGCTGTCGTTCACCCTCGACGCGATGGACGCCGCGGGCGTCGAACGAGCGTTCATCTCGGCGTGGCACGGGCCGGAAGGCGTGCTCATCTCCAACGACGAGGTCGCGGCCTGGGCGGCCGAGGCGCCGGAGCGCCTGCTTCCGGTCGCGTCGGTGGACCTGCGCAGGCCGATGGACGCGGTCCGGGAACTGCGCCGCCGCGTCGACCAGGGCTTCAAGGGGCTGCGGGTGCTCCCGTGGCTGTGGGAGGCGCCGCCGACCGATCGGCGCTTCTATCCGTTGTTCGCGGCGTGCGTCGATTCGGGAATCCCGTTCTGCACGCAAGTCGGGCACACGGGGCCGTTGCGGCCGTCGGAAACCGGGCGTCCCATCCCGTACATCGATCAGGTCGCGCTCGACTTCCCCGAGTTGACGATCGTCTGCGGGCACATCGGTTATCCGTGGACCGAGGAGATGATCGCGGTCGCGCGCAAGCACGAGAACGTCGTCATCGATACCTCGGCGTACACGACCAAACGACTTCCGCCGGAATTGGTCTCGTACCTGAAGTCCGGAAGTGGCCGCCGCAAGGTGCTGTTCGGCACGAATTATCCGATGATCTTCCCGCAGCACGCGCTCGACGGCCTCGCCGCTCTCGGCTTGGACGACGAGACGCGCGCGCTGTATCTGGACGGCAATGCCCGAAGGGTTTTCGGACTGGCCGGTTGACCGACTTACGCGGCGGCGTGTCGGCGGCGCGTTTGCGCGACGATGGGCGGTTCGGGCCATAGGATTCCCCGGCGCGCATCGTGAGGAGGTCGAATGCTCTGGGTTGTACAGGTGTTCGCCGTCGCGGCCGCGTTGCTCCATGTCGGCATCTTCGTCATGGAGTCCGTGCGGTTCGGCGACCCCAAGGTGTACCAAGGGGTCTTCCGGGTTTCCGGAGCCGAGCTGGCAGCGGCGCGGCCGTGGGCGTTCAATCAGGGTTTCTACAACTTGTTTCTCGCGGTGACGACGCTGGTCGGCGTGGCGATCCTGCGAACGGTGCCGGAGGCGGGGTGGGCTCTGGTGCTCGCCGGTTGCGGGTCGATGCTGGCCGCTGCGGTGGTGCTGGTGGCACACGACCGCCGCTTCGCCAGGGGCGCGGTGGTGCAGGGCGCGCTGCCCGCGCTGACCTTGCTCGCCGCCGTGACCCAGCTGTAACCCGTCCGCGTAGCCGACGGGTGGCCGAGCGCCGGTGGGGCGGTGCGAAATCGGTGTGACTGCGCGATTGCTTCGGCGAGGGTTTCGACGCCGCGCGATCAATCGGCAGCGCATTCTCGGCTACCGAAAGTTCGAAGCGGTGGGCGAATTCGCACGCGCGAGCCGGTGAACGGCCGTACGGATGGCGGGCAGCCGGTAGCGCTCGTCATCGCCGATCGGTGCCGGGCGTGCACGGTCGATGCGCCGAAAAAGGTTGCGACCGGTCTGCTCTGAGTGGCCGCGCGTCGTCAGCAGCCCTTGACCGCAGATATGCGGACGCAATCTTGCGTTCTTGCATCTGTACGTGCATGATCCAGCTAGCCTAGTTGTGACAACCCATCCGATGGCCGGGATAACCGAATCGAGAGCCAATTATGTTGGTAGAAACAGCGTTGGGGTCGGGTCAACTCGGAGTGTGGCGGTGAGCGCGCCGACGGTCGGCGCCATACCGACCGCGCCGCAATTGTTGTGTGCTTTCCAGGGACGGCGTTTCCAGGACCGGGAACTGCTGCGGTCCGCGCACGCACTCGCCGAGCTGCACCAGCGCCGCGCGCAGGTGGTGGACGCCGCACTCGTCGCCGAGATCGACTGCCGGCGCCGCGAACTGGTCGACGAGATCAACGACTGGGTCGCGCAGGAGATCCCGCAGCATCGCAACGGGGCTTCGTTGCACACCGAAAGCCTGGGCGCCGTGGTCGACCGGATGGCACGTAGCTGGGTGGACGCCAATCAGGTCATCCACTCCGAGGGCGGGCGCAGCGACAACACCCATAAACACTGGTACCAACTGGCCGAACTCGTCGACGGGTACACTGACCTGGTAACCGACGTGGCCGGTGGCCGCCGCCGTTTGCCCGAACAGTGAGTTCGTCGCGACGGTGGTCTCGTCCGCGGTAGTGACACTGCCCCGCAGCGTCACTCGTCCGAATGGCGACGTCCCGGCGCCGAGTCTCGCGACCAGTGGCTCCAGCCGGGCGCTCTTGTCGCCGGCACAGTGACGGCGGGCGCAACGGGGCGCCCCGCCCGGCGTGCCGCGTGGTCGACTGGCGCGGCACGCCCGTGACGGATTCACCTGCGTGGCAACTGTTCAGCGACTGTTACTCGACCGCCGATGCGCGCTGCCCTGCGGGCGCGGCGTCTGCGCAGATAGCGCCGGATCCGGCTGGCGCAGAAGTACACCAGCGCCAGGCCGAGGACGAGCAGCACCGCCGCGATCACCGCCGCCGCCAGCGGGTGGAACACGGCCAGGGTGACCACGCCCGCGACGGTCACGTCCTCGGCGGTGCTGACCACGATATTGCTGGCGGGCTCGGGGGAGGTGTTGACCGCCATGCGGGTTCCCGCCTTCACCAAGTGGCTCACCAGCGCGGCCGTACCGCCGACCGCGCCCGCGGCGAGTTGCGGCAGCGAACCGTCCTGTCCCGCCAGCAGAGCCGCGACCACGGCGCCCGCGATCGGCCGCACCACGGTGTGCACCGCGTCCCAGAACGAGTCGAGATACGGGATCTTGTCCGCCACGGCCTCGATCAGGGACAACGCCGCCGCCGCGATCAGGACATCGGTGCGCTGCAACCCTTCCGGCACCGAATCGGTGAATCCGAACCGGCCGAGGAGGCCGAGCAGCAGCACCACCGCGTAGGCGTTCACGCCGCTGGCCCAGCCTGCGGTGAAGATGAGAGGGAGTGCGGACACGAGCCCATGGTATGGCGACGGGGTGACAGTCTGCCCTGCGCTGCACCGAGTCCGCCCGGGGGCAGGCGAGCCCCCGCGGCCCCACTTCGACCAGGTCTCGGCGACCCGGTCAACCGGACCGCGGTCCGGCACTGTTCCCGCTGGCCCTCGGCATCGGCGTGGTCGGCCGATTACGCTGTTCGCTATGTCTGTCCGCACTCGCAAGCCCCTCGTCCCGGGCACGCTGTCGCCCACCCGTGAAGTCCCGCGCGCCATCGAGCGCCCGGAATACGCGTGGAAGAAGACCGCCGACGAGGGGCGCGAGCCCTGGGTGCAGACCGCGGAGACGATCGAGAAGATGCGCATCGCGGGCAAGATCGCCGCGCAGGCGCTGGAAGAGGCGGGCAAGGCGGTCGCGCCGGGCGTCACCACCGACGAGCTGGACCGCATCGCGCACGAGTACATGTGCGACCACGGCGCCTACCCGTCCACCCTCGGTTACAAAGGGTTCCCGAAGTCGTGCTGCACCTCGCTGAACGAGGTCATCTGCCACGGCATCCCGGACTCGACTGTGATCGAGGACGGCGACATCGTCAACATCGACGTCACCGCCTACATCAACGGCGTGCACGGCGACACCAACAAGACCTTCCTCGCCGGTGACGTCGACGAGGAGGTGCGCCTGCTGGTCGAGCGGACCGAAGAGGCCACCATGCGGGCGATCAAAGCGGTGCGTCCCGGCCGGGCGCTGAACGTGATCGGCCGCGTCATCGAGTCCTACGCCAACCGTTTCGGCTACGGCGTGGTGCGCGACTTCACCGGCCACGGTGTCGGCCCGACCTTCCACAGCGGGCTGGTGGTGCTGCACTACGACCAGCCCGCGGTGGAGACGATCATCGAACCCGGCATGACGTTCACCATCGAGCCGATGATCAACCTCGGCGGCATCGACTACGAGATCTGGGACGACGGCTGGACCGTGGTCACCAAGGACCGCAAGTGGACCGCCCAGTTCGAGCACACCTTGGTCGTCACCGAGTCCGGGGCCGAGATCCTGACCCTCCCGTGACCGGCGCTGCGGCCGGGCTCCGGAAGACCGGCCTGCGATGAAGGGCGCGTTGCTGGTCGCCGGCACGACTTCGGACGCGGGGAAGAGCGTCGTCGTGGCCGGGATCTGCCGGATGCTGGCGCGGCGCGGCGTGCGCGTCGCGCCGTTCAAGGCGCAGAACATGTCGAACAACTCCGTGGTCACCCTCGACGGCGGGGAGATCGGGCGGGCCCAGGCGCTGCAGGCCCAGGCGTGCGGGCTGGAGCCGAGCGTGCGGTTCAATCCCGTCCTGCTCAAACCGGGCAGCGACCGCCGCTCCCAGCTGGTGGTGCGGGGCCGGGCGATCGGCACGGTCGGCGCCGAGGACTATTTCCGGCATCGGCGCCGGTTGCGCGAGGTGGTGGCCGCCGAGCTGGCCGCGCTGCGCGCCGAGTTCGACGTGGTCGTCTGCGAGGGCGCCGGTTCACCCGCCGAGATCAACCTGCGCGCGACGGATCTGGCGAACATGGGTCTCGCGCGCGCCGCCGCGCTGCCGGTGCTGCTGGTCGGGGACATCGATCGCGGCGGCGTGCTCGCCCATCTGTTCGGCACCGTGGCCATCCTGGAACCCGAAGACCAGCGATTGATCTCGGGTTTCGTCGTCAACAAGTTCCGCGGCTCGGTGCAGCTGCTGCGGCCGGGGCTGGAGCGTCTCACCGAACTCACCGGCCGTCCCACCCTGGGCGTGCTGCCCTACGTAGATGACCTCTGGATCGATGCGGAGGACTCGCTGGGCACCGTCGCCGACGCGCCGGTGGGCCGCCCCCGGCCGCCGGTGGGCGACGAATGGCTGACAGTCGCCGCGATCCGGCTGCCGCGCATCTCCAATTCCACCGACGTCGAGGCGCTGGCCTGCGAACCCGGCGTCGCGGTGCGCTGGGTGAGCGAGCCGTCCCGGCTGGCGGACGCCGATCTGGTGGTGCTGCCCGGCAGCAAGGCGACGGTGTCGGATCTGGGGTGGCTGCGGCGTACCGGCATCGCCGACGCGCTGGTGGCGCGGGCCGCCGCCGGCGATCCCATCCTGGGCGTGTGCGGCGGATATCAGATGCTCGGCGCTCGTATCGTCGACCGGGTCGAGTCCGGCGCGGGCGAGGTGGAAGGGCTCGGGCTGCTGGACCTGACCGTCGAATTCGCCGACCCGAAAGTGTTGCGCCGCAGCGCGGGGCACGCCGCGGGCGTCGCCGTGCGCGGCTACGAGATCCATCACGGCCGCGTCACGCACCGTGGCGACCCGGCGTGGCTCACCGTCGACGGCGAGCCGGAGGGCAGCGTCCGAGGCGCGGTGTGGGGCACGCACCTGCACGGGCTGCTGGAATCCGACGAATTCCGCCGCAGGTGGCTGCGCACTGTCGCCGCGGCGGCGCGGCGGTCGGGTTTCGCTGTGGCCGAGGATGTCTCGGTCGCTGCGGTGCGCGCCGCGCAACTCGATCTGCTGGCCGATCTGACCGAAGCCCATCTCGACCTCGCCGCGCTCGAGCGCCTGCTGGCCGAGGGCGCGCCCGCCGGTCTGCCGATCCTGGCCACCGACGTGCTCGCCCCGAGCGACCGTATCGGTTGACGGGAGCCACCCCGCGCCTTACCTTGCAGTAAGGAATTCGGCTCCAGGTAAGGCTGGGTCGAGCGAGTGCGGTCGGGTGCGAGGATGATGGCGGCGGAGAAGAGACCCAACAGCCGAGGGGGCAATGTGGTGTCGGCGACGGTGACCAGCAAGGGGCAGATCACCATCCCGATCGACGTGCGAGTGGCGATGGGACTGCGCACCGGCGTGCGGGTCGCCTTCGTTCCCACGCCCACCGGCACCTACGAACTGGTGCCCGAAACGCGCACGATCAAGTCGCTGAAGGGCATCGTCGGCTGGTCCGGCTCGCCGATCGGCCTCGCGGAGATGAACGAGGCCATCGCGGGCAACGTGGTGGAAGGGAAGGCGCGATGATCGGCCTTGACGCGAATGTGCTGATCCGCTATCTCACCCAGGACGACCCGGAGCAGTCCGCCCGCGCCAATCAGGTGATCGACGGGCTCAGCGAGAGCAAACCCGGCTACGTCACCATGATCGTGCTCGCCGAGATCCACTGGGTGCTGCGCCGCGGCTACAAGCAGGACCCCGAAGCCGTCACCGACGTGCTGCTCGGCCTGCTGGACTCCAGTGAGATCGTGGTCGAGCGCGCCGACACCGTGCGCCAGGCGCTGCGCCGGGCCGCCGACGGCGCGGACTTCGCCGACGCGCTGATTCAGCAACTCGGCCAGGAGGCCGGGTGTGAGCTGACCGTCACCTTCGATCACAACGCGGGTGAGCGGGCCGGGATGCGCCTGCTCGCCTGAATCCGCCCCCGACCCGCCGCCACCGCCCCGCGAGCCGTGTAGCGTGAATCGGCATGGAATCTCGGCAGATCACGGTGGGTGACCGGGCGTGGACCGTGCGGATCGACGGACCGGAATCCCGGCACAGCGTGCTGCTGCTGCCCGACGCGGGCGAGCCGGCGGACGTCTTCGACCAGGTGTGCGCCCGCCTGCACACCTCGGATCTGCGCACCTTCGCGGTGGAATCGATCGAGGGCCTCGACTCGACCGGGGTGACCGCGATCCTCGACGCGCTGAAACTGCCCTGGGTGAACGTGGCCGGATGCGGCGCGGGCGCGGTGCTGGCCTGGCAGGCGTGCGCACGCGGCTTCGGCCGCTTCCAGAGCCTGGTCGTGGCCGATCGCGGCCACCCGGCGACGCCCGGCGCCGACGGAACGGTCGCGGACCCGGCCACCGGCCCGGTCGAGGTGCCCACCACGCTTCTGGTGACCAAGAATCTGCCGCGCTCGGTGGCCGACACCTCCGGGCGGTTCGTCTACGGCGAATTCCGGGTGGTCGAGGTCGACGTCACCAACGTGGCCACCGAAGCCGACCACGAGCTGGCCACCGAGATCGTGCTACGCACCAGCCTTTGGTGACGTCGCGGCCTGGTAGCCCGCGAGCCAGTCGAGCCAGCTGTCGAGCTCGCCGAACGCCTGGGCCAGCGCTTCGGGGCCGGACAGGAACACGTCGTGCTTGGCTCCGTCGATCGGCACCATGTTGGTGCGATCGCCCAGGCAGCCCGACCAGCGCTGGATCTGCTTGACGTCGAGCACCGCGTCGGCCACGTCGACGGCGGGACCGTACCGCCTGGCGAACTTGGTCATCCGGGAGCGCAGGATCAGCGAGGGCACCCCGATGTCGAGGCCCTGGTGCAGCCGCGCGTGGCCGTTGCGGATCGCGCGCAGCCAGCCGAACCGGACGGGGAAGCCGTGCAACGGCTTCCAGTCCAGGTTGTAATCCCACGTGCCCGACACCGACCGGTGCAGGCTGTCGCCGTAGGTGCTGACCTTGCCGCCGGGCAGTTGCACCATCCTCCGGAACCGGCCGAGCGCTTTGATGATCGGCGTTCCGACGGTCCGGTAGTAGGAGGGGCCCTGCAGGTCGAACCACGGGCTGTTGAGCACCACGCCGGTGATGCCCGCGGCGGCCGTCCCCCGGGAGCGGTTGAGCCGGTCCAGCCACAGCGGCACGACCAGGCCGCCGGTGGAGTGGGCGGTGAGCACGACAGGAGCGCCGGTCTCCGCGCGGACGATCCGCAGCGACTCCTCGAGCTCCCGGTCGTAGAAAGCGAGATCGGTCACATAGTGCGGGGTGTGTCCTTCGCGCAGCGAGCGACCGCATTTGCGCAGGTCGAGAGCGTAGAACTGGAACCCGCGGGCGGCGAAGTGCTCGGCGAGGTGCTCCTGGAAGAAGTAATCGGTGAAACCGTGGACGTAGAGCACCGCACCGGCGGTCTGCTCGACGGCGCCGGAGGGCACGTAGCGCACCAGCGTGGCGACCACCTCGCCCTCGCCGTCGGGATCGGGGCCAAGCGGCAGCGTGCGCTGCTGATAGTGCGGACCCAGCACGTCGGGGCGCCAGCCTTCGCCATCCGGCGAGGTGCCGACCGGCTCGGCAAGCGACTGTTCGTTCGTCACGCGACCAATCTATTGGACGGTGTCAAACGCTGGCAGACGGCAGCCGCCGGCCCGACCGGCGAAGTGACGGTCGTCTCTGTCGCATTCCGCACAATCAGCAGGTTCGTTGCGGGATGGGGGCATGGTGAGGTGCACAATTGGGCATAGGTGAACGACGGGTAACCTAACTCCCGCCATGCCGTTCGGGGCCGGCGAACGCCGGAACCGAGCCACAACTACACCGTGCCCAGGCTGGTCCACCCGCCCGGTGGGCCCGCGCAGACAAGGAAGTCGATCTACCCGTGCCGAACGCTGCCATGACTGAAAAGACCGATGTAGTACTCATCGGTGCCGGGATCATGAGTGCCACTCTCGGCGCGCTGCTGCGGCAGCTGCAGCCGGACTGGTCGATCTCCCTGTTCGAGCGGCTCGACGCCGCCGCGGCGGAGAGCAGCGATCCGTGGAACAACGCTGGCACCGGACACTCCGCGCTGTGCGAGCTGAACTACAGCCCGCAGGCGCCCGACGGCTCGGTGGACATCACCAAGGCCGTCGACATCAACGAGCGTTTCCAGGTCTCCCGGCAATTCTGGTCCTACGGCGTGGAGAACGGCATCCTGCGTGATCCGTCCGCGTTCATCAACCCCATCCCGCACGTCAGCTTCGTGCACGGCGCCGACAACGTGGAGTACCTGCGCAAGCGGTACGAGGCGCTGGCGCCGCACCCGCTGTTCGAGGGCATGGAGTACATCGACAGCCCCGACGAGTTCTCCCGCCGCCTGCCGCTGATGGCGCGCGGCCGCGACTTCTCCGACCCGATCGCGCTGAACTGGACCGACGGCGGCACCGACATCGACTTCGGCTCGCTCACCCAGGAACTGCTCGCCTACCTCGGCGCGTCCGGGGCCGACCTGGCCTTCGGGCACGAGGTGCGCGATCTGGCCAAGCAGTCCGACGGATCCTGGGTGGTCACGGTCCGCAACCTGCGCACCCGGGAGACCCGCAAGCTGATCAGCAGGTTCGTCTTCGTCGGCGCGGGCGGCGGCGCGCTGCCGCTGCTGCAGAAGGCGGGCATCAAGGAGGCGAAGGGCTTCGGCGGCTTCCCGGTGAGCGGTCAGTTCTTCCGCTGCGTCAACCCGGCGCTGATCGACCAGCACGAGGCCAAGGTGTACGGCAAGGCCGCGGTCGGCGCTCCGCCGATGTCGGTGCCGCACTTGGACACTCGCGTCATCAAGGGCAAGCCCGGCCTGCTGTTCGGCCCGTACGCGGGCTGGACGCCGAAGTTCCTCAAGGATGGCAAGAACACCGACCTGTTCAAGTCGGTGCGGCCGAACAACATCTTCTCGCTGCTCGGCGTCGGCGTCACCGAGCTCGGCCTGACCAAGTACCTGGTCAGCGAGCTGCTGAAGTCGCAGGCGGGCAAGGTGGTCACGCTGTCGGAGTTCATCCCGCGCGCCGAGGCAAGGGACTGGGAGCTGATCACCGCGGGCCAGCGCGTGCAGGTGATCCGCCGCAAGGGCGTCGGCGGCGTGCTCGAGTTCGGCACCGCCGTGATCGCCGCGCAGGACGGCACGATCGCCGGTCTTCTCGGCGCTTCCCCGGGCGCCTCCACCTGCGTCACCGCCATGCTGGACGTGCTGCAGCGGTGCTTCCCGCAGGAGTACGCCGCGTGGACGCCGAAGCTGAAGGAGATGGTGCCCTCGCTGGGCGTGAAGCTCTCCGACGACCCGGCGTTGTTCCACGAAGTGTGGGAGTGGACCTCCAAGGCGCTCAACCTCGTCGACGGCGGCGACAACACGCCGAGACGTGCAGGGGTCGCGGCGAACGCCTAGGTTGTGATAGCAAGGCGCGATGATGTCAACGGTTGCTCTCAAACGCTCCTGGGCGCAGGATCTCGATACCGCGACGCTCTACCAGCTGTTGAAACTTCGCGTCGAAGTCTTCGTCGTCGAACAGAAGTGCGCGTACCCCGAACTGGACGGGAAGGACCTGCTCCCCGAGACCAGGCACTTCTGGCTCGATGACGAGGGCGAGGTCATCGCCACGCTGCGGTTGTGCGAGGAGCACCACGACGGTGTGAAGAGTTTCCGCATCGGCAGGCTGTGCACCGCGGCGCCCGCCCGCGGGCACGGATACACCACGCGACTGCTGCAGGCGGCGCTGGCCGAGGTCGGCTCCGCGACGGTGCGCCTGAGCGCCCAGAGCTACCTGATCGACCTGTACACCAAGCACGGCTTCAAGGTCGACGGTCCGGAGTTCGAGGAAGACGGGATCCCCCACGTGCCCATGCGCAGGGGAGGCGAGTAGCCCCTCCTACCCGCCAATCGCACCCGCTCCGGGAGTCTCCGGGGCGGGTGCGGCGCTTCGAGGGTGTGTCCGCATCGGTTCTGAATCGAAGGGCCGTGTCGGTCGGGTGAGGTCGCGTGCTTAGAGTTGGGGCGTGTCCTTGTCCCGTGCCGAAACAGCGCCGACGTCCGAACAGCATCGCCGTACTCGTCCGGGTTCGGACGGTGAGGCGGGATTCCCGTTCTCGGCGGTGGTCGGGCAGGAACGGCTGCAACTGGCGCTGATCCTGTGCGCGGTGCATCCCGGTATCGGCGGCGTGCTGGTGCGTGGCGAGAAGGGCACCGCGAAGTCGACCGTGGTGCGCGCGCTGGCACAGCTGCTGCCGCCGGTGGTGGACGAGACCGGCGCGCGCCCCGCTCGCCTGGTGGAGCTTCCGGTAGGCGCGACCGAGGACCGCGTGGTCGGCTCGCTGGACCTGGAGCGGGTGCTGCGCGACGGGGAGCAGGCGTTTCGTCCCGGTCTGCTGGCCGCGGCCCATCACGGTGTGCTGTACGTCGACGAGGTCAACCTACTGCACGACCATCTGGTGGACGTGCTGCTCGACGCCGCGGCGATGGGCCGGGTGCACATCGAGCGCGACGGCGTGTCGCACTCGCATCCCGCGCGATTCGTGCTGGTCGGCACCATGAATCCGGAGGAGGGCGAGCTGCGTCCGCAGTTGCTGGACCGGTTCGGCCTGACCGTGGACGTGGCCGCATCGCGGAATGTGGACGTGCGCATGGCGGTGGTGCGCCGCAGGCTGGACTACGAGGCCGACCCGTCCGGATTCGCCGCACGATACGCCGAGGCCGACCGCGCGGTGGCCGAGCGCATCCTCGCCGCCCGTGACCGGCTGGGGCAGGTGGCGCTCGACGATGTGGAGCTGCGCCGGATCGCCGCGCTGTGCGCCGCGTTCGACGTCGACGGGATGCGCGCCGATCTGGTCGTGGCGCGCACCGCAACGGCGCATGCCGCCTGGCGCGGCGCCGACGCGGTGACCGAGGACGATGTGCGGGTGGCCGCCGAACTGGCGCTGCCGCACCGCCGCAGGCGCGATCCGTTCGACGAGCCGGGCATCAGCGAGCAACAGCTCGACGACGCCATGCGCGACGCCGCCGCGGAGGCGCAACGCGAGCAGCCGTCGTCTCCTCCGCAGGATGCCTTGGAGACGGACGATGCGGTAGCGGAAAGGCGGGAGTCTTCCGACGACGGCCCCGACGATCCCACGCCGACCGACGGCCCCGAAGACCCGTCGCCGCCGGAAGGTCCGGGTGGCGGGCGTTCGGGCGAAGGGCACACCGGCACACCGATTTCCGCCGGCGCGCGGACACCGCGCTGGGAGGTTCCCGGTGTCGGCGAGGGCGCCCCGGGACGCCGCTCTCGCGCGGAATCCCGGCACGGACGAGTGGTGCGTTCCAGCACCGACACCTCATCCGGGCTGCATCTGCTCGGCACCGTGCTGGCGGCCGCGCCGAAACAGCGGGCGCGCGGGCGGGACGCGGGGCCGCTGCGGCTGGCCGCCGAGGACCTCCGCGGGGCGTACCGGGAGGGCCGCGAGGGGAATCTGGTGGTGTTCGTCGTCGACGCGTCCGGTTCCATGGCCGCCCGCGACCGTTTGTCCGCGGTCACCGGTGCGGTGGTCACGCTGCTGCGCGATGCCTACCAGCGCCGGGACAAGGTCGCCGTCGTGAGCGTGCGCGGTGCGGAGGCCGAACTCGTGCTGCCGCCCACGTCGTCGGTCGACATCGCGGTGCGCCGGCTGTCGGGGATGCGCACGGGCGGGAAGACGCCGCTGGCGGCGGGCCTGCTGAAGGCGCGCGAGGTGGTGCTGCGCGAGCGTGTGCGTGATCCCCGGCGCAGGCCCATGCTGGTGCTGCTCACCGACGGTCGCGCCACCGGCGGCGCCGACCCGGTTCCGCGCGCCCGTGCCGCGGCCCGCTCGCTGGCCAGGGACGCGGTCACCTCGATCGTCGTCGACTGCGAACGCGGCATAATCCGGCTCGGTCTCGCCGCGGATCTGGCTCGCGAACTGCGCGGAGGATATCTGCGGTTGGCCGAGCTGACCGGCGATTCGGTCGCCGACGTCGTCCGATCGAGTGCCGCGGGCCCCAGCGGCACGTCGCGCGCGGCGTGAGAACGACTTACGGCACACGCGTGGTTGGCGGCGCGGGCGTGCGGCCCCTGTCTGGTTGGCGGCGCGAGCACACGGTGCTCGTCTGGTTGGCGCCGCCGGCCACACGGCGCCCGTGCGGTCGGCGGCGCGAGCATACGGCGGCCGCCCGGTGGGGGCGTTCCGTGCCGACCCGCGCAGGTCGGGTTGCGGAAGGTCGTGGTTGTCGGCGTGGACGCGCCATAGGTCGGAGTGATCCGAAGACGAGCAAGGAGATTCGATGCCCAAGGGTGTTCCCGAGACCGTTCCCGACGACGGGCTGACCACGCGGCAGCGGCGCAACCAACCGGTGCTGGCGGTGCACACGGGGCCGGGCAAGGGCAAGTCGACGGCCGCGTTCGGTATGGCGCTGCGGGCCTGGAACCAAGGTTTCGAGGTCGCGGTGTTCCAATTCGTCAAGAGCGCCAAGTGGAAGGTCGGGGAGGAAGCCGCCTTCCGCGCGCTCGGCGCGCTGCACGAGCAGACCGGCGCGGGCGGGCCGGTCGAATGGCACAAGATGGGCGAGGGCTGGTCCTGGACCCGCAAGCAGGGCACGGAAGAAGACCACGCGGCGGCCGCGCTGGCGGGCTGGCAGGAGATCGCCCGCCGCTTGAAAGCCGAACAGCACCGCTTCTACGTCCTCGACGAATTCACCTACCCCCTCAAATGGGGCTGGGTCGACACGGCCGAAGTAGTCGAAACCCTCCGTACCCGCCCGGGTAACCAGCACATCGTCATCACCGGCCGCGACGCCCCCCAACCCCTCCTCGACGCCGCCGACCTCGTCACCGAGATGGCCAAACTCAAACACCCCATGGACGCGGGCCGCAAAGGCCAGCGAGGCATCGAATGGTGATGTCCGCGAGCGGCACATGGCTGCGGCGAATCGCGAGAGGCCCGCACGATGGTGTGCCGCTCGCGACGCGGGGGCGCGGATGAGGGCCGTTGTGGTGGCGGCGCCGGCGTCGGGAAGCGGGAAGACGACGGTGGCGACCGGGTTGGTGGGGGCATTGCGGAGGGTGGGGCATCGGGTGGCGCCGTTCAAGGTGGGGCCCGATTACATCGATCCTGGGTATCACGGGTTGGCGGCGGGGCGGCCGGGGCGGAATCTGGATCCGGTGCTGGTGGGGGCGGAGCGGGTGGTGCCGCTGTACCGGCACGGTGTCGCGGAATGCGATCTCGCCGTGGTCGAAGGCGTGATGGGGTTGTTCGACGGGCGGATCGACGAACATCATTCGGGTCCGGTGGCGGAGGGCTCGACCGCGCAGGTCGCGGCTCTGCTCGGGGCTCCGGTGGTGCTGGTGGTGGACGCGCGGGGGCACAGCCAGAGTTTGGCGGCGCTGCTGCACGGATTCGCCACCTTCGACAGCGGGGTCCGGCTCGGCGGGGTGATCCTCAACCGGGTGGGCAGCGAACGGCACGAGCAGGTGCTGCGCGCCGCCTGCGATCGCGTCGGGTTGCCGGTGCTCGGGTCGTTGCCGCGTTTGGCCGAACTGGAGGTGCCGTCCCGGCATCTCGGTCTGATCCCGGCCGTGGAACACGGTCCGGCCGCCACGGCGGCGGTCGCGGCGATGACGGACCTCGTGGCCGCGCATGTGGACCTGCATGCCGTCGCGGCACTCGCCCGCTCGTCGGTGACGGGACCGGCGTGGGATCCCGACGCGGCCGTGCGTGGGCTCGAAGGAGCATCTGCTGCGAGTTCTGTTGGCGGAGTCGGTGACTCGGGTACCTCGACGGTCGACGGTGATGAGGACTTGTGCGTCTCGACCGAGCCCGGCGACGCCTCGAGCGCCGGCGGAAGCGCGGACGGCGCGATTGCCGTCGAGCCCGCCGATGGGCAGGGTCCCCTGGTCGCCATGGCCGGTGGCCCAGCGTTCACGTTCGGCTATGCCGAGCATCGCGAGCTACTGGTTGCCGCAGGGGCGCGGGTGGCCGTGTTCGATCCGCTGCACGACGGATTGCCTACCGGAACAGCGGCATTGGTGTTGCCCGGTGGTTTCCCTGAGGAGCATGCCGCAGAACTGGCCGCCAATTCCGGCCTGTTGCGGGCGGTGGCCGAAGCCGCCCGGCACGGGATGCCGATGCACGCCGAGTGCGCCGGGTTGCTGTATCTGACCCGATCACTGGACGGGCACCCGATGGCCGGAGTGGTGGACGCCGACGCGGAGTTCGGCTCGCGCTTGACCCTCGGCTACCGGGACGCCGTCGCGCTGACCGACTCGCCGCTGTGGCGCGTCGGCGAGCGGGTCCGCGGGCACGAGTTCCACCGCACCCGTCTGGTGTCGGCGCCGCCGCGCGATCCGGTGTGGGGATGGCGTGGCAGCGCGGGGGAGCGAGTCCAGGAAGGGGCGTCGAGCGGCAACGTGCACGCGTCGTACTTGCACACCCATCCGGCGGGGAATCCCGCGGCGGTGCGGCGATTCGTCGCCGCCGCGACGCGGTTCGCGAGTTCCCGTGCCGTCGGCTGAGGTCGTCGTCGGCATCGGCCTGCGACCACGCACCTCGGCCCGCACGATCAGCGCCGCCTTGCGCGAGGGTGTGGGCGACCACCGGATCGTGTGCCTGGCCACCATCGCGCAGCGCGCCACGGAACCCGGCCTGCGCGCCGTCGCCGCCGACCTCCAGGTACCGCTGCGCGCCTACTCCGCCGACGAACTGGCGTCGGTCACCGTCCCCAACCCCGGCGACCGGACGCGCTCGGCCGTCGGCACGGCAAGCGTCGCGGAGGCCGCTGCCCTGCTCGCCGCCGACGGCGGGCCGCTGGTGCTGCCCAAACGCGTCGTGCACGGCGTGGTGCTCGCGGCGGCGTTGTTCGCGCCGTAGCGCCCGGTTGCCGAGGACATTCGCCCGATCGCCGCGACCGCGTGGGTGCCGTTCCCGATCGCTGCGACCGCGTGGATGTCGCTGCCCGCCTGCCACGCCCGCCTGGGCGTCGTTGCGGGCCTACTGCGACGCGACTGTGCGGCGCCCACCGCCTGCTCTTCGCCACCAGGTATTCCCCCACCAACAACCGGCAGTGACCACCCGGGGAACGCGACGGTGGTTGTCTCAGGGCGCGACCGAGCCCCAGTCGGCGAAGCCGGTCGGGTCGTGGCGGCCGATGCTGGCGTGCTCGAACAGGCCCCAGCCTTCGGCGTCGCCGCAGCGGGCGCGGGCGACGTGATCGGTCACCCCGTAGGGGATGCGGGCGACGATCCCGGGATCGGTGAGGTCGTAGCGGCTCGAGGACGACCAGTCGCGCCCCTTCCACTGGCCGTGCTGCCAGTCGGGATCGCCGCCGTAGCCGCACCCGACGTGCAGGGGAACGCCAGTGCCCGGCGTGATCTCGATCTCCAGGGGCTTGCCGTCCGGCGTGGTCAGCTCGAGTCGCGCACCGACGGGAACTCTTGTGCCGGAACGGTAGTCGATGGAGATGCGGGGCCAGCCGAGCTGTTCGGTGCGTCCGTCGGGCCAGATCCTGGTCGCGTCGTTGAGCGTGCGCCTGCCGTCCGGCTGCTCCTGCACGATGACGACGACGGCGAAATCGTCGAACCGCAGCGGCACGTACAGCCACCAGAATCCGCCCGAGGGTTCGGCGGCCGCGCGGCCGGGCGGTTCGGTCTCGCCGACCGGGCGGATGCCCCACGACCGGTCCCTGGTTCCGGTCCACACCGCCGGGTCGACCGCGACGTCGTCGCCGTCCACGCGCAGCGTTCCGGCCCACGAGCCGACCTGCGCGAAGCGGGACGCGTCGATGATCGGCCGGTTGCCCGCGAGGATGAGGTGCGGTTGTTCCTGCACGGCGGGAAACGCCCCGGTCCAGGTCAGATCGAAGCCCAGATCGTCGTGCTCGCAGACCACTCGGATGCGGTGCAGCGGCTCCAGCACCTCGACGCGGTAGCCGCCGACGCGCTGGTCCAGGCTGCGGTCGCCGAGCGCGTCGGAGAAGCGCACCGCGCGCACCGTGTCGCCGCGACGGACCGCGGCGTAGGCGTCGGTCACCCCGAGATTCGGGTACACGCCGAGTCCGGTGATCAGGAACGTTCCGCCGTCGCGGTCGTGGGCGTTGAAGTAGCTGCGGTCGTAGAAGTTCCGGTCACTACTGGCCACCCGGGCCAGTGACAACGGGGTCTGGTGGATCGGGTATTCGTCCAAGGGCACAGGCATGATCAGTCCCATTCGTAGGTTCCGTCGAGCAGCGCTTCCAGGCTTGCCCGGTGCATGACGTAGTCGTCGCGATCCGGCGTGTCGGTGTCCTCGCCGAAGTGGATCATCCTGCGCTTCACCCGCGCCATCACGATCGCGTGGCGCAGCGCGGCGTACACGATGTAGAAATCGAGATCGCGCACCGCATGGCCGGTCAGTTCTTCGTATTCGGACACCACGTCGTCGCGGCGCAGGAAGTCGGGCAGTCCGGGCTGACCGAAGCGGGTGGCCAGGTCCTGGAAGAACCGGTGGATGAAGATCACCCAGCCCAGGTCGAGTTCCCGCGGACCGAGCGCGGCCATCTCCCAGTCCAGCACCGCCACCGGGTCGAATTCGCGGTAGATGATGTTGCCGGGACGGGCGTCGCCCCAGGTGAGCACGTCCGGGCCGGGGTCGGCGGGCCAGTGCTGCTCCAGCCACGCGAAACTTCGCTCGATGAGGGGGATTTCGAAGCCGTCGTCGGCGAGCCCCCATCGGTACCACGAGCGCTGCGCGGCGACGTGCCTGCGCAGCGATTCGCCCGGCCCGTCCAGCATCGGGAACAGCGCCGCGGGGTCGGGTATGCCGTGGATCTTGGCGATCACCTCGACGGTGTTGTGGGCGAGCCGGAGGCGTTCGGCGGGATCGGCGTCGAACAGCCAGCCGATGAACACGTACGGCGGGTTGTCCGTCGGCACCCGTCCGTCCACCCGGCGCATGACGAAGAACGGTGCGCCGAGCGGCTTCTCGTCGTTCTCCAGCCAGCACAGGCCCGGCACCGGAACGTCGGTGGCCGCGGCGACACCCGCCATCACCTGGTACTGAGTGGCCAGGTCGTAGGTCTCGAAGACAGGGAACGATCCGGCCTCGGGCGCCATCCGCGCGACGAACGACCCGCGCTCGGCCCGCCCGCCCGCGGTCCACTCGGCGTCGAACAGGATCGAGGTGCTGGACATGCCGCCGGACTGCGGACGCGACAGATCGTGGATGCGCGGCGGTTCGTCAGCGGCGACTTTGGTGTGCAGCCAGCGCGTCAGGTCCCCGGCGAGCGTGTCGAGGTCGCGTTCGCTGACGGTCAGCTGATGTCGCTGTGCCGGGTCCGGATCGTCGGTCATCGTTGTCCTCCTGACACGTGCGGCCGGGGTTCGCCCGGGATACGCGACTGTAACGCGTTCTAGTTATTGGCGGGCCGGAACCGGGAACGAATCCCGTGCGGCCTGGTCGGGCGGACACATAGGCCGAAAGAAGGACCCGGAAAGCCAGGGTTTTCCCGGAGGTCATCCCATGACCTGGTCGGATACGTTCGGCTGACCAATGTGTCGGCCGGCGAGGGGAGCGGTGTGAATACCGTCGAAATGGATGTGGTGGCCAGCGGTGAGGCGCGGGACGGCGCCGAGCGGCGGCCGTGGGGCCTGCCGGCCCGGATCGCGTTCCGCTTCGCCTTCGCCTATTTCGGCCTGTTCTGCCTGCTGTTCGCGCAGATCCTCTTCGTTTTCACCGGAATACTGAGCAAGTGGCTGCCGGAGGACGCGGTCATCTGGCAGATGCGCGCGACGGGCCCGCTGGTCGGCTGGGTCGGCGACCATCTCTTCGGGGTCGAAGCCGTCTTGCACGAGGATTCCGGCAGCGGCGATCAGGCCGCGATCTGGGTGCTGATCTTCTGTGAACTGGTCGCGGCGGCGCTGATCACGATCGTGTGGTCGGTCCTCGATCGCCGTCGCCGCGACTACGCGGCACTGCTCAGCTGGTTCCTGGTGTTCGTCCGGCTGTGCCTGGGCGGCCAGATGCTCTTCTACGGCCTGGCCAAGGCGATTCCGTCGCAGATGCCCGCGCCGTCGCTGACCGCGCTGCTGCAACCGTACGGGACGATGAGCCCGGCGTCGGTGCTGTGGAACCAGGTCGGCGCCGCCCCGGCGTACGAGATCCTGCTCGGCACGGCCGAAGTGCTCGGCGGCCTGCTGCTGTTCCTGCCGCGCACCGCGACGGCGGGCGCGTTGCTCAGCCTGGTGAGCATGGCGCAGGTCTTCGTGCTGAACATGACCTACGACGTGCCGGTGAAGATCCTCTCGTTCCACTTGCTGCTGCTGTCGCTGGTGGTGCTGGCGCCGCAGGCCGGGCGGCTGGCGAACGTCCTGGTGCTGGAACGTCCGTCCGAACCCGCCGCGCAGCCGCCGCTGTTCGGTTCCCGCCGCGCGAACCGGATCGCGGCAGGGGCGCAAGTGGCGCTGGGTCTGTGGGTGCTGATCGGTGGGGTGTACATCGGCTGGCAAGCCTGGCAGGAGTCGGGTGACGGCGCGCCGAAGCCGCCGCTCTACGGCATCTGGACCGTCGGCGAGTTCACCAGGGACGGGCATCCGGCTCCGCCGCTGCGCACCGACGAGGGCCGCTGGCAGCGGCTGATCATCGATCGCAGCGGGACGACGGTGCAGACGATGGACGACTCCTTCGTGCCCGTCGTCGCGGTGGTCGACGAGGCGGCGCACACCATCGTGCTGTCGGAGGCCGCGCCGTCGGCGGGCGCACCACCCGCCCGTCTCGGAGCTTTCACCTTCACCCAGCCCGGACCCGAGGCGCTGGCGCTGACGGGCGAGCTGAACGGAACACCGGTGACCTTGTCGCTCGACCGGATGGACCTGAACTCCTTCCCGCTGCGCGGCCGAGGCTTCCACTTCGTGCAGGAATATCCGTACTTCCGCTGAAATCGCCAACGCCAACGGTGCTTTTGGATACCTTCGGTCTGCATCGACTGGGACTGGAGGGACCGCCGTGACCGAAGCGATCCTCGAACGGACAGACGCCGCGGACGAGGAAGCGCCGCAACCCCGGCCCTGGCGCGCGACGACGCGGGTGGCCTTCCGCTTCGGTTTCCTGTATTTCGGGCTGTTCTGCCTGGTCTATCCGTCGATCGTCCCGGAGTTCCTCGGATCGGCGCGCGAAGGGCTGCCGGACTGGGTGAACTCCGGTGCCGCCCGTGCGCTGCGCCCGGTGATCGAAGGGACCGGGACGCGGGTGTTCGGGGCGTCCGTCGCGGCGAACACGGCCTCGATCAGCGGCGACCAGGCCTACTTCTGGGTGCTGGTGTTCGTCGTCCTGGTAGTGGCGGTGCTCGGCACCGTCGTCTGGAGTGCGCTGGACCGGCGGCGGCCGCACTACCGGGCCTTGCAGCCGTGGTTGCTGCTGTTCGTGCGCTTGTGCCTGGCCGGGCAGATGATCGCCTACGGCATGGCCAAAGCCATCCCGACCCAGATGCCGCCGACCCCGCTGAGCCGGCTGCTCGAGCCTTACGGGAATTTCAGTCCGATGGCGGTGCTCTGGAACCACATCGGGGTGTCGCCGCAGTACGAGATCCTGCTGGGCTGCGCGGAACTGCTCGCGGGCGTACTGCTGTTCGTGCCGCGCACCGCACTGGTGGGCGCGCTGCTCGCCTTGGTGTGCACGACGCAGGTGTTCGTGCTGGACATGACCTACGACGTGCCCGCCAAGATCCTGTCGTTCCACCTGATGCTGCTGTGCCTGGTGCTGCTCGCCCCGGAGGCGGGCCGTCTGGCGAACGTGCTCGTACTCGACCGGCCCACCGGACCGTCCACGGCGCCGCCGTTGCTGCGCTCGCCCCGGGCCGACCGCATCGCGGCCGTGATGCAGATCGCGCTCGGTGTGTGGCTGGTGTTCTCGAACGCCTACACCGGCTGGGAGAGGTGGAACGAGCAGGGCGCGGGGCGGCCGGAACCTCCGCTGTACGGCATCTGGGCGGTCACCGACTTCAGCGTGGACGGCAAAACGCTGCCCCCGTTGACAACCGACGGATTACGTTGGCAGAGAATAGTTTTCGATCGGGACGGCGTCACGGTGCAACGAATGGACGGCCAGCTGGTACCGGTGCTCGCCATGGTCGATCCCGACGCGCGCACCGTGGTCATGGCCGCGCCGCCCGCGGCCGCAGGCGCGGGGCCGCAACCGCTGGGCAGTTTCGGCTTCGACCGGCCGGCACCCGACCGGCTGACTCTGACGGGCACCCTCGCCGGGCAGCCGGTCTCGGTGGCACTGACCTCGGTCGCGCTCGATGATTTCCCCGTGCGCGGCCGCGGGTTCCATTGGGTGCAGGAATATCCGTATTTCCGCTGAGCCGCCCGGTCAAGCCTCGAGGTCGTCGGCGAACCCGATGTCCTCGTGCCACAGCGCGGGATGCTCGGCGATGAAGCGGGTCATCAGGTCGATGCAGCGCCGGTCCTCCAGGACGGTGACGGCGACGCCGTGGCCGGCGAGCCACTCGTGCCCGCCGGAGAACGTCAGCGACTCACCGACCACCACCGAGCCGATGCCGAACTGGCGCACCAGGCCGCTGCAATACCAGCACGGCGAGAGCGTGGTGACCATGATGGTGTCGCGGTAGTCGCGCCGTCGTCCCGCCGCGCGGAAGGCGTCGGTCTCGGCGTGCACGCTGGGATCGCCGGACTGCACCCGGCGGTTGCGGCCGCGGCCGAGCACCGCGCCGTTCGCGTCGAAGAGGGCGGCGCCGATCGGGATCCCACCTTCGGCGAGTCCGCGCAGCGCTTCGTCGTAGGCCACGTCGAGCAGTCGTGCCGGTGTCAGCTGCTTCATCGCTCCGCCTTTCCGAGCTGGACGACTCCACCGCAACCTACCGCCGTGAGCTGCCGGATCGCTCGCCACTCGCGCCGTAGGCCCCGCCCGCGCCGGTCGATTGCCGGGGTCCGGCGGTCACGCCGTAGGCTCGAAACTTGTGCCGAACACGTCAGACGCAACGCAAGACCAGCCCACCGGCGACCCGAACTACCTGGTCGGGCTCGATCTGCACGGCCGGCGTGTCGTCGTGGTCGGCGGCGGGTCGGTGGCGCAGCGCAGGCTGGGCCTGCTGATCGCCTCCGGCGCGGACGTCCACGTGGTGAGTCGTGCCGTCACGCCCGCGGTCGAGGGGATGGCGAGTTCCGGGCAGATCACCGTCACGCTGCGCGATTACGCCGACGGCGACCTCGACGGCGCCTGGTACGCGATCGCGTGCACCGACGAGCCGGAGACCAACGCGGCGGTGGTGGCCGAGGCGACCCGGCGGCGGATCTTCTGCGTGCGTGCCGATACGGCTCGGCTGGGCACCGCGGTCACCCCCGCCACCGCGCGCTACGACGGGCTGACCCTCGGCGTGCTCGCGAGCGGACAGCACCGGCGCTCGGCGGCCGTGCGCAACGCGGTGCTGGAAGCTCTGCAATCCGGAGTGGTGAGTGACGACTCGACGCCGATCGCGCCAGGCGTCGCCTTGGTCGGCGGCGGACCGGGTGATCCCGACCTGATCACCGTGCGCGGACGACGGCTGCTGGCCAGGGCGGATCTGGTGGTGGCCGACCGGCTCGCGCCGCCGGAACTGCTCGCCGAACTCGGGCCCGAGGTCGAGGTGGTCGACGCCGCCAAGATCCCGTACGGGCGGGCGATGGCGCAGGAAGCGATCAACAACGCGCTGATCGAAGGCGCGAAAGCGGGCAAGTTCGTGGTGCGGCTCAAGGGCGGCGACCCGTACGTGTTCGGGCGCGGCTACGAGGAACTGGAGGCGTGCGTGGCCGCCGGGGTTCCGGTGACGGTGGTGCCCGGCGTCACCAGTCCCATCTCGGTGCCCGCGGCCGCGGGTATCCCCGTGACCCACCGCGGCGTCACCCACGAGTTCGTGGTGGTGAGCGGGCATGTCGCGCCGGACCACCCGGACTCGCTGGTGGACTGGCCCGCGCTGGCCCGGCTGCGCGGCACGTTGGTGCTGATGATGGCGGTGGAGCGGATCGAGCAGTTCGCCACGGCGCTGCTGGAGGGCGGCCGCCCGGCGGGAACGCCCGCCACCGTCATCCAGGAGGGCACGCTGCGCACGCAGCGCGTGCTGCGCGCCGATCTCGGCACGGTGGCCGCCAGGGTGCGCGCCGAGGGTATCCGCCCACCCGCGATCGTGGTGATCGGCCCGACCGCCGGATTCTCCGCCGACGCGATCGTTCCGCACGCCGACTCCGCGGCGGGTTAGCCTCACCGCTGCCGCTGCCGCTGCCGCTGCCGCTGCCGCTGCCGCTGCCGCTGCCGCTGCCGCGTGATCCGAATCCGAGCGGACGGTGGTGCACGCAACCCCGCCTGTCAGGTCGCCTCGGCACCCGTGACGGTGGCCGTTCGCCGAGTGCGCGGGCCGTTGGCATTCGACTTCGCAGCAGATCGCTCAGCCGACGAGTGGGGGAGCGGAGCGGGCGAGTCGCCCGCCCTTCGGCCCGCGTGTCACGGACGGTCGGCTGTCGGCGTCGGACCAGGCAGCATCGCCGACCTCCGCCGCGTCGTCCGCGCCGCGTCATGCCTTTCCGCCTCGACCGCCGGGCAGAGTGGGGCGGACGTCTCGGAGGCGCTCCACGCGGTGAGCAGCCGGCGCCGGCCTGACCCGGCCGGATGGTCGGGACAGCTCCCCGTCACCGGTCCGACCGGGCCGGTGGGTGGACAAATGCGGCAGCGGCATCAATTACAGTGACTCACTGTGCTTCGGAACCCCGCTGCGACGATGCAGTATCCAGTGACGCAGCGGGCCTTCGGGCTCGCGATCCTAGTCCTGAGCGGACTGCAGCTCATGGTCGTGCTCGACGGCACGGTCGTGATCTTCGCGCTGCCGCGGCTGCAGGAGGAGATGGGGTTGTCCAGCGCGGGCAGCGCGTGGACGGTGACGTCCTACGGGCTCACCTTCGCGGGCCTGATGCTGCTCGGCGGCAGGCTCGGCGACGCGTTCGGCCGCAAGCGCATGCTCGTGGTCGGCGTCGCGCTGTTCACCCTGGCCTCGCTGTTGTGCGGCTTGGCGCAGAACCAGGCGATGCTGCTCGCGGCGCGCGCGTTCCAGGGCGCCGGCGCCGCTGTCGCAGCGCCCACCGCGTTCGCGCTGGTGGCGACGACCTTCGCGCCGGGCAAGGCACGCAATCAGGCGATCGCGATCGTCGGCTCGATGGTCGGCATCGGCTCGGTCGGCGGACTCGTGGTCGGCGGCGCGCTGACCCAGCTGTCCTGGCGGTGGATCTTCCTGATCAACGTCCCGATCGGCGCGCTGATCATCCTCGGCGCGGCCTACAAGCTGGCCGACACCGAACATCACCGTTCGGCCCTCGACCTGCCCGGCGCGGTGCTCGGCACCATCGCCTGCGCCTCGATCGTGTTCGGCGCCACCGAAGGGCCGGAGATGGGATGGGGGCACCCGGCGATCATCGGTTCGCTGATCGCGGGCGTGGTGCTGCTGATCGTCTTCGTGGCGCTGGAGCGGCGGGTGGACGACCCGCTGCTGCCGTGGTCGCTGTTCGACAGCCGCGACCGCGTCGCCACCTTCCTGCTGATCTTCCTGGCCGGCGGCGTGCTGGGCGCGATGACCTTCTTCGTCGCGCAGTTCATGCAGAACGTCATCGGGTACGGGCCGCTCAAGGCGGGCGTCGCGGCGATCCCGTTCACCGTCGGCATCGGCATCGGCGGCGCGGTGGCCTCCAAGGCGGCGCTGTACATCGCGCCGCGCTGGCTGCTCGCGGGCGCGGCCGCGGTGCTCGGCGTCGGACTGCTGTTCGGCTCGACTCTCGACGGCGAGGTCATGTACTTCGCCACGCTGCTGCCGCTGCTGGTGGTGATCGGCCTGGGCGTCGGCATCGCCATGGTGCTCGCACCATTGTGCGTGCTGGTCGGCGTGCCACCGGCCAATATCGGGCCGCTGGCCGCGGTCGGGCAGATGTTCATGAACCTGGCCACGCCGGTGGCCATCGGCCTGCTCACCCCGATCGCGGCCTCACGGACCCTTTCGCTCGGGGGCCGCACCGAGAAGGTGGCCGGGATGACGCCCGCGGAGATCGCCGCGCTCGGCAACGGCTACACCCTGGTGCTGTTCGTCTGCGCCCTCGTCGCGTTCGCGGCCGGACTGGTCGCCCTGACTCTGCGCTTCACCCCCCAGCAACTGGCCATGGCCCAGCACGCCCAAGAGGAAGCGCAGCAAGGGAGCGTTTGATTCGCCGCTTGTTCGTCGCGGCGTTTTCGCGGCCTCCTCATGGGCTTGGAAGACGTGGTCGAGGTCGCCGACGCGGACTCAGAACCTGCCCACTACGCGCCGGGGTGTCACCCGCACGATGACGCGTGGCCCGTCGTTGACCGACGCGGGGTTGAAGTCCGCGTACTTCTGTCCGGTGTACTTCGCCGAGAGCTCGTCGGGCAGCGTCTTCTCCGGGTCGGGCGTGATGGTCGCGCTGCCCCGGATCTCCGCGTAGACGTACGGGTTGTCCGGCGGGTTGATCAGCACGGTGATGCGCGGGTCGCGCGCCAGGTTCTTGCCCTGCTGGCGATCGGTCGTGGTGGAGAAGAGCAGGTCGTCGCCGTCGCGCTTCAGCCAGATCACCGTCAGATGCGGTTGCCCGTTGGGGCCGATCGTGGCCGCGGTGGCGAAGACCTTTTCTTCGTCCAGGTACTTCTTCAGGTCGTCGGAGAGCTCTGCGATGCTGGTCACGTTCTGAGCGAACAACGCGGCGCCGCACGGCATTCCCGTCGGCTCCGCGCACGCCGCCGAAGAACTCTGTCGAGCCGGTCGCGGACCGAAGGATCGGGCGGCGGCGAATCCGGCCGCCTCGCGGTGCGCGCGTTCGGGCAGAGCGCGGAAGTGCCTGCGGAAGGTGTTGTGCACGACGACCATGTCGCCACGCGCGCCCGCGACCGTGTTGATCAGCCGGGCCCCCCGGCACGTCCTCACCGCGGCCGAACGCGGGCGGCGGTGGGCGGAGGTTGTCGCGGCCTACCCCGGCTACGAGACCTACCAGAAGCGAACGACCCGCCGTATCCCTCTTGTCCTGTTGACCGCGCACGACAACTGACACGGCTCGACGGCGCCAGGTGCTCGTGAGCCGAAGGCACGAATCGGGCCGAACTCGCCCCGCACCACGGAACAGCCGGATGCGCTCAGGTGATGATCAAAAGCTCCGTCGGCGAAGCGATCTCGGCTCGCAACCCCGCTTTGGCCGCCACCCGCGCGACGCCGCGCACATCGGCCGGTTCGGCTCTGCTGAGCACGAGCGCGCGCGCCAGCAGACCCTTGTGGTGCTTGTTGAAATGACTCACCACCGTCCGTGACCCGTCCGGATGTTCGGTCAGCACGTTGGCGGTGATCGCGCCGGGCACCCGCCCGAGCTGCTGATAGGTGCCCGAGCGCAGGTCGACGACGAGTTCGCCCGACGCCTCAGCGTGCAGCGCCGCGGGCAACTCGTCGCGCCAGACGGCCGAAAGCGTCGGCAGTCCGGGCAGTTTCGAGCCGCCGGACAGGCGGTAGGCGGGAATCGGGTCACTCGCGCGGACCGCGCCGAACAGCGCGGAGCCGATGCCGAGCCGGGCGTACGCCTTGGCCCGCTGCGCCTTGGTGAACGAGCGCGCGTCGAGCGCGTCGTAGAGGACGCCGGTGTAGCGCTCCAGCGCGGGACGCGTCGGAGCGGTGCGCAGCGCGGCGTTGCGGGCGATCTCGCCGTCGGCGCCCTTGCCGAGGCCGAGCGCGGCGCGGGAGCGTTCCGGGTCGGCCGCCAACCGAACGACTTCCTCGATCAGCCGGGCACGCACCGCCGTGAGCTGCGGCATCGCCAGTGCGTCCAGCGCGAGCGGCGCCCCGGAGCCGCCGTCGGACTTGGTTTCGGAGGGAGGCAGCAGCACCAGCACGAACGAATACGGTAATGCGCTGGGACCAGCGTTCGGCCAGCGACTACCCTGTGCATCCGTGATCACCCGCCTCTCCCGCCTGTTCCTGCGCACTCTCCGCGACGATCCCGCCGATGCGGAGGTGCCCAGCCACAAACTCTTGGTCCGTGCCGGCTATGTGCGCCGCGTCGCCCCGGGTGTCTACTCGTGGCTGCCGCTGGGCCTGCGCGTGCTGCGCAAGGTGGAGGACGTGGTGCGCGCGGAGATGGACGCGATCGGCGCGCAGGAGATCTCCCTGCCCGCGCTGCTGCCACGCGAACCGTACGAGACCACCAACCGGTGGACCGAGTACGGCGACGGCCTGTTCCGGCTGCGCGACCGCAAGGGCGCGGATTACCTGCTCGGCCCCACCCACGAGGAGCTGTTCGCGCTCACCGTGAAGGGCGAGTACAGCTCCTACAAGGACCTGCCGGTCACGCTCTACCAGATCCAGACCAAGTACCGCGACGAGGAACGTCCCCGCGCGGGCATCCTGCGCGGGCGCGAGTTCGTGATGAAGGACTCCTACTCCTTCGACCTGGACGAGGACGGCCTGAAGGCCAGCTACCACGCGCACCGCCAGGCCTACCAGCGCATCTTCGACCGGCTGCGGGTCAAGTACGTCATCGTGGCCGCCACCTCGGGCGCGATGGGCGGCAGCGCCTCGGAGGAGTTCCTGGCCGACAGCCCCGTCGGCGAGGACACCTACGTGCGCTGCCCGGAGTCCGGCTACGCGGCCAATGTGGAGGCGGTGGTCACGCCCGCGCCCGAACCGCTGCCGATCGAAGGGCAGCCCGAGGCCGTCGTGCACGATACCCCCGACACCCCGACCATCGCGACGCTGGTGGACTGGGCCAACAGCGCGGGCATCGCCGAGCGCTACGGCCGCCCGGTCACCGCGGCCGACACGTTGAAGAACGTGATGGTCAAACTGCGCCACCCGGACGGCAAGACCGAGATCGTCGGCATCGGCGTCCCCGGTGACCGCGAGGTCGACGACAAGCGCCTCGGCGCCTCGGTCGAACCGGCCGAGGTGGAACTGCTCACCGACGCCGACTTCGCCGAGAACCCGTTCCTGGTCAAGGGCTATATCGGCCCGAAGGCACTGCAGGCCAACGGCGTTCGCTACCTGGTCGATCCCCGTGTCGGCACCGGCACCAGCTGGATCACCGGCGCCGACGAGCCTGGCAAGCACGTCGTCGGCCTGGTCGCGGGCCGCGACTTCACCCCCGACGGCACCATCGAGGCGGCCGAGGTCCGCGACGGCGATCCCTCGCCCGACGGGCGCGGCGCCCTGGTGGCGGCGCGCGGCATCGAGATCGGCCACATCTTCCAGCTCGGCAACAAGTACACCGACGCGTTCGAGGTGGACGTGCTCGGCGAGAACGGCAAGCCGGTGCGGCTGACCATGGGCTCCTACGGCATCGGCGTCTCGCGCATGGTCGCGGTGATCGCCGAGCAGCAGCACGACGACAAGGGGCTGCGCTGGCCCGCGGCGGTCGCGCCCTACGACGTGCACGTCGTCATCGCGAACAAGGACGACGCGGCCCGCGCCGGCGCCGAAGAAGTGGTGTCCGGCCTGCACGCGCAGGGTTTGGACGTGCTCTTCGACGACCGCACCGCCTCGCCGGGGGTGAAGTTCAAAGACGCCGAGCTGCTCGGTATGCCGCTGGTGCTGGTGATCGGCCGGGGCTGGGCCGAGGGCAAGGTCGAACTGCGCGACCGTTTCACCGGCGAGACCGAGGAACTTCCCGCCGCCTCCGCGGTGGACGCGGTGGTGGCCAAGGTGCGCGGCTGAGCTGCTTCCCGAACGGCCCCCGACGGAATCCGCCGGGGGCCGTTCGCAACGGGCTCGCGTGGCCTGGGCTGTGCTCGCGCGACGGAACGGCGGACACCTACGCGACCGTAACCTGAATTCGCTGGTCACAGATCCGCAGACCTCGTCCACGCTGCTGTTACCTGCTGGTAAGTTAACCGGCATGACAAACACCGACGTGCGGTTGTTCAACCCCGCCACCTATGACCCGCAGCAGTTCGACGCCGAGACGCGGCGCCTGTTGCGCGCCACGATCGAGTGGTTCGAGGGGCGGGGCAAGCAGCGTCTGCTCGCCGACGACGCGAACGCGGTGTGGACCGCGGACTTCCTCGACTTCGTGAAGAAGGAGAAGTTGTTCGCCACCTTCCTGACCCCGGCGGCGTACGCCGACGGCGACCCCGACCGCCGCTGGGACGCGGCGCGCAACGCCGCGCTGTCGGAGATCTTCGGCTTCTACGGCTTGGCGTACTGGTACGCCGAGCAGGTCACCATCCTCGGTCTGGGCCCGATCTGGCAGAGCGACAACGAGGCGGCCAAGAAGCGCGCGGCCGCCGACCTGGCCGCGGGCGAGGTGATGGCGTTCGGCCTGTCCGAGCAGACCCACGGCGCCGACATCTACAACACCGATCTGGTGCTCACCCCGACCGAGCCGGGCAGCGCGGACGCCGAAGCCGGAATCCTGTTCCGCGCCGACGGCGAGAAGTACTACATCGGCAACGGCAACGTGGCCAGCATGGTGTCGGTGTTCTCCCGTCGCGCCGACCTGGAAGGCGCCGACGCGTACGTCTGGTTCGCCGCCGACTCCCGGCACGAGAACTACCACCTGCTCGGCAATGTCGTGCACCAGCAGATGTACGTCAGCACCTTCCGGCTGGAGAACTACCCGGTGCGCGCCGAGGACATCCTGCACACCGGCCCCGAGGCGTTCTCCGCGGCGCTGAACACCGTGAACGTGGGCAAGTTCAACCTCTGCCACGGCGGTATCGGCATGGTCGAGCACTCCTTCTACGAGGCGATCACGCACGCGAACAACCGCGTCCTCTACGGCAACCCGGTCACCGAATTCCCGCACGTGCGCGCCAACTTCGTCGATGCCTACGCGCGCATCATCGCGATGAAGCTGTTCAGCGACCGCGCGATCGACTACTTCCGCAGCGCGAGCCTGGAGGATCGCAGGTACCTGCTGTTCAACCCGATGACGAAGTCCAAGGTGACCTCCGAGGGCGAGACCGTCATGACACTGCTGCTGGATGTGCTGGCCGCCAAGGGATTCGAGAAGAACACCTACTTCGCCGAGGTGCAGCGGCTGATCAGCACGCTGCCCAGGCTGGAGGGCACGGTGCACGTGAACGTGGGGCAGATCCTGAAGTTCATGCCCAACTATCTGTTCGACCCGCAGGACTACCCGGAGATCGGCACCCGCCAGGACCCGGCCGACGACGCGTTCTTCTGGCGCCAGGGCCCGGCGCGTGGCGCGGGCAAGGTGCGCTTCGCCGACTGGACGCCGATCTACGACAAGCACGCCGACATCCCCAACGTGAGCCGCTTCTACGAGCAGGCCCGAGCGCTGCGCACGCTGCTGACCACCGCGGCCCCGGACGCCGCGCAGCAGAAGGACCTGGACTTCATGCTGACCATCGGCCACCTGTTCTCCCTGGTGGTCTACGGCCAGCTGATCCTGGAGCAGGCCGCGATCACCGGCTTGGACCGCGACCTGATCGACCAGATCTTCGACTTCCAGATCCGCGACTTCAACACTCACGCCACCGCGCTGTACGGCAAGCCGTCGGCCACGCCGGAGCAGCAGGGCTGGGCCGCGTCCGCGCTGCGGCCGCCGGTCGCCGACCGCCCGCGTTTCGACCGGGTGTGGGCCGAGGTGGCGTCCTACGACGGCGCCTACGAGATGCGGCCGTAGCGGTCACATGTCGAGCGAACGACGGCCCGCGCTGTCCGCGGCCGCCGTTCGCGCCGTTTCTTGCGGCGCACAGGGTCGCGGGTAGCCGGGGTCAGGCCTTGCCGGGAAACGCGACCGTGGGCGGATTCGCGCCGAGGATCGACTGCCACGCGGCCAGCCGGACGGCGGCCTCGGTGAGCGCTTCCACGCCGGTGCGCCGGATGGCGATGGAATCGCCGCGCTCGACCACCGACCGCCAGGCGACGGCGGTGTCGGACTCGACCGTCACGGCCAGCCGGGCGGCGGAGATCGGATCGGTCACCGCGAACGGCGTCGTGTAGGCCGCGTCCGGCGGCGGCACCGTCCCGCCGCCCAGCGCGAGGACGTCCACGGTGGTGTCGCGGCGGGCGCGGTGCGCCGCGGTGTGCTCGGCGACCAGCCTGGTGCGCTCGGAGGAGGCGTAGGCCGCGATCACCCCGTAGGCGTACACCGCGCCGTATTCGGCGTTCAGCGCGTCGATGAGCGCTCGGCGCTCGGCTTCGGTCATGCCAGCAACACCCCTGTCTGCACCGCGCAGGCCGCGCTGATCGAAGCGAGCAGACCGGCCCGGTAGCCGGTCAGGGCGCGAGCGAGCTCGGCCGCCGATTTCTGGGACGCGGTGAGCTGCGTGCGCAGCGTCTCGACGCTCGGCGGAGTGGTGGGCGGCACGGCGCTGCCCGACGCCACGACCGACGGGCCGGACGCGCCCGCGCGGGTGCGGTGCGCCGGTGTGGTGCCGTCGGCGTAGACGCCGATGGCGCGGTCGATCTCGGTGCGCAAGGCGTCGGCGTGGGCGGTGCGCTCGGCCGCGATCGCCGCCAACGCGGCGTGCCGGTCGGGCGCGACGGCGATGGCCGCGCTCGCCGCCGCGGCGTCGGCGCGGGCCGCGACCTCCTGTGCGGCAAGCGGATCCGGCTCGTGGACCACGTCGTCACCGGTGCAGCCGGCCAAGGCGCCCAGGGCGAGCACCCCGGCCGTCCCCCCGCCCGCGAGTCGGAGCGCGCTGCGACGATCCAGGACGGTGTGGCGGGGCTCGTGCCGGTCGGAGGGCATGCCGGTAGTGCGCCCGGCACGCGGCGGGGCGGGAAGGCGGATGGGCACGGCACTATCGTGCCAGACTCGCGACGCTGTGCGGACCAGCGTCGGCCGTGGCGTGCGGACTCCTCGACCACTGGTCCTTTACACTCTCGTGGCGCGTTACGCTAGACCTTCGGTAGAGAATTTTCCCGCCGCGTCACAACTGAACCAGGAGCCGCCCATATGCCGATGCCGACCGAGGAAAGGGTGAGCCAGCTCGTAGCTGGTCTCGTCGAACGCCGAGGATTCGATCTGGAGGGCGTCGAGATCGCGACGGCGGGCAAGCACGTCGACGCGCAGGCTCGGGTGCAGGTGACCGTGGACCGCGACACCTCCGATCTGGACGCCCTGGCGAGTCTGAGCACGGAGCTGTCGGCGCTGCTCGACGACGCGGGGGAGTTCGGCGAGACGCCCTACCTGCTGGAGGTCACGACCCCTGGGATCGACCGCCCGTTGACCGCCGCCAGGCACTGGCGGCGGGCGCGCGGCCGGAAGGTGCGCGTGCGGCTGCGGGAAGGCGCGCAGCCACCGGAGGGGGTGGCGACCTTCGAGGCCAGGGTCGGCGCGCTCACCGGCGACGCGGTGGCGCTGGTGCTCGGCGGCAAACGCGACCCGCGCCTGGTGACGGTGCCGCTCGCCGACATCGCCACGGCCGTCGTCCAGGTCGAGTTCTCCCCGCCCGGCGCGCGCGAGCTGGAACTCGCGGGCGGAGTCGTCCCGGGGCGGCCCGCTCCGGGTGCGGAAGACGCGGTGGCGGTGGACGACGCCGCGAAGCTCCGAGGAACACCGAATGCATTGTCCGAATCCGTAACAGCGTCCGATTCGCCGACCGAAGGGATCGTGGAATGAACATCGAAATCGAAGCCCTGCGCGCGATCGTCGCCGACAAGGGGATCTCGATCGAGACCGTGATCTCCGCGATCGAGTCGGCGCTGCTCACCGCGTACCGCCACACCGAGGGGCACCAGCCCAACGCGCGCATCGACATCAACCAGCGGACCGGCGTGGTCAGGGTGATGGCGCGCGAGGTGGACGCCGACGGCAACGTGATCTCCGAATGGGACGACACCCCGGAGGGTTTCGGCCGGATCGCGGCGACCACCGCCAGACAGGTCGTGCTGCAGCGGCTGCGCGACGCGGAGAACGAGAAGTCCTTCGGCGAATTCTCCACCCACGAGGGCGACATCGTCGGCGGTGTGGTGCAGCGCGACGCGCGCGCCAACGCCCGCGGCACCGTCGTCGTGCGCATCGGCAGCGAGCTGCACGGCGCGGAGGGCTTGATCCCGCCCGCCGAGCAGGTGCCCGGCGAGACCTACGAGCACGGCGACCGGATCAAGTGCTACGTCGTCGGCGTCTCGCGTGGGCCGCGCGGGCCGCAGATCACGCTGTCGCGCACCCACCCGAACCTGGTACGGCGCCTGTTCGCACTCGAGGTGCCGGAGATCGCGGACGGTTCGGTGGAGATCGTCGCCGTGGCGCGCGAGGCGGGGCACCGCTCCAAGATCGCCGTGCGCACCACGGTGCCCGGCGTCAACGCCAAGGGCGCCTGTATCGGGCCCATGGGACAGCGCGTGCGCAACGTGATGAGCGAGCTGGCCGGCGAGAAGATCGACATCATCGACTACGCCGACGATCCGGCGACCTTCGTCGGTAATGCGCTGTCGCCGTCGAAAGTGGTTTCGGTCACCATCGTCGATCCGGACGCTCGGGCGGCCCGCGTCGTCGTCCCCGATTTCCAGCTTTCGCTGGCGATCGGCAAGGAAGGGCAGAACGCCCGCCTCGCCGCGCGGCTGACCGGGTGGCGCATCGATATCCGCAGCGACGCCGCCCCCGGTGACCTGGGCGGATCCGTGCGAACGGAGGCGCATCGGAGTTGACGGGAGTCCGCGGGCGCAGTGCTCGGGATGACAGGTTCGTAACTTCCGAAGGGGAGGGGTTCGGCGTTCGGCGCGTGGCAGCGGTAGAGTGGTCCAAGGTTCAGTCCGAGCCTTCGGTTCCACTGCGCGATCGCACCACCGAGCAGCACCCGGCGCCCCAGCGCCCCGCGGCTCCGGTGCGAACGTGTATCGGATGCCGGAAGCGCGAGCTGGCCGTCGATCTGTTGCGGATCGTGGCTCGGGACCGTGAGACCGGAGACGGCGCCCACGTCATCGAGATCGTTCCCGATCCGCGGCGCAGACTTCCCGGACGGGGTGCCTGGCTGCACCCCCTTTCGGCTTGTCTGCGCGCGGCAGAGCGGCGCCGAGCGATCGGCAGAGCACTACGAGTGTCCGGATATCTGGATATCTCAGCCCTGGAGCATTACCTCGAGAACAGGCACGAGCACTCATGAGCACACCGTGAAGTACCAACGATGAACGTCCATCGGAGATAACCCGAGGTCGTGCGGGCCGCCGTCCCCAGAACGGTGGGGCTGCTCGACCTCTCAGTGAGGAGAGCAGTGGCAGGCAAGGCCCGCGTGCACGAGTTGGCAAAAGAACTCGGTGTCACGAGCAAGGAACTACTCGCAACGCTCAAGGAGCAGGGCGAGTTCGTGAAGTCGGCGTCCTCGACGGTGGAAGCTCCCGTCGCGCGCAGGCTGCGTGAGTCGTTCGCGGCGAAATCCGCCCCGTCCAACGGCAACAAGCCGGGTGCACGCCCCGGACCGTCCGGCCGTCCGGCCCCCAAGCCAGCGGGCGCAGGCCCGCGTCCCGGTCCCCGTCCTCCGGCGCCCACTCCGGCGCCCACCGCGCAGGAGACCGCCGCTCCCGCCGCGCGCACCGGCGAATCGCCCGCCGTGAAGCCCGGCCCCGCCGCGCGTCCGGGACCGGCGCCCGCGCCCAAGCCCGCCGCAAGGGAAACGGTCACCCCGCAGGCCGCCGCGGCTTCCGGCGCGAGCGCGAGTTCCGCGCCCGCCCCGGCCGGTCCGCGTCCGACTCCTGGCGGTCCGCGTCCCGGACAGCAGCAGCGTCCCGGCGCCCCCGCCCCGGGCGGTCAGCGCCCGGGTGGCGCGGCGCCCGGCCCGCGTCCGGGGCCGAAGACCCCGCGCGTCGGTAACAACCCGTACTCGTCGGCTCCCGAGCGTCCCGCGCCGCGTCCGGCCCCCGGTCAGGGTGGTCCGCGTCCCGGTCCTTCGCAGGGTGGCCCGCGTCCCGGCCCGGCCCAGGGCGGCCCGCGTCCGGGTCCGTCGCAGGGTGGTCCGCGTCCCGGCCCGGCCCAGGGTGGCCCGCGTCCGACGCCGGGCCCCGGTGGGCCGCGTCCCGGCGGTCCGCGGCCGAGCCCCGGCTCGATGCCGCCTCGTCCCAATCCCGGCGCGATGCCGTCGCGTGCGGCGCGTCCCGGCGGCGCGGGCGGCCCCGGCGCGGGTCGTCCCGGTCGTCCCGGCGGCGCCGGTGCCGGTCGTCCCGGTGGCGGTGGCGGTGGCGGCTACCGCGGCGGTGGCGGCGGCGCTCCCGGAGCGGGCGCGGGTGCGCCCGGCGCCGGTGGTGCGGCCGGTGGCTTCCGCGGTCGTCCCGGTGGCGGCGGTGGCGGCGGCCGTCCGGGTGGTCCCGGTGGCCGCGGTGGTGCGGCCGGCGCGTTCGGCCGTCCCGGTGGCGCGCCACGGCGTGGCCGCAAGTCCAAGCGGCAGAAGCGGCAAGAGTACGACTCGATGCAGGCGCCCGCCGTCGGCGGCGTGCGGCTGCCGCGCGGCAACGGCGAGATCATCCGGCTCGCCCGCGGCGCGTCGCTGTCGGACTTCGCGGAGAAGATCGACGCGAACCCGGCCGCGCTGGTGCAGGCCCTGTTCAACCTCGGCGAGATGGTCACCGCGACCCAGTCGGTGAACGACGAGACCCTCGAGCTGCTCGGCAGCGAGATGAACTACGTCGTGCACGTGGTCAGCCCCGAGGACGAGGACCGCGAGCTGCTGGAGTCGTTCGACCTCACCTACGGCGAGGACGAAGGCGGCGAGGAAGACCTCGAACAGCGTCCGCCGGTGGTGACCGTCATGGGTCACGTCGACCACGGTAAGACCCGCTTGCTGGACACCATCCGCAAGGCGAACGTCCGCGAGGGCGAGGCGGGTGGCATCACCCAGCACATCGGCGCCTACCAGGTGCTCACCCACCTCGGCGACGAGGACCGGCTGATCACCTTCATCGACACCCCTGGTCACGAGGCGTTCACCGCCATGCGTGCCCGCGGTGCGAAGGCCACCGACATCGCGATCCTGGTGGTCGCCGCCGACGACGGCGTCATGCCGCAGACGGTGGAGGCGATCAACCACGCGCAGGCGGCCGACGTGCCGATCGTCGTGGCGGTCAACAAGATCGACAAGGAGGGCGCGAACCCGCAGAAGGTTCGTCAGCAGCTCACCGAGTACGGCTTGGTCGCCGAGGAATACGGCGGCGACACCATGTTCGTCGACATCTCCGCCAGGCAGAACATCAACATCGACGCGCTGCTCGAGGCGGTCCTGCTGACCGCGGACGCGGCGCTGGACCTGCGTGCCAACCCGGACATGGACGCGCAGGGCGTGGCCATCGAGGCGCACCTCGACCGCGGCCGCGGCCCGGTGGCGACCGTGCTCATCCAGCGCGGCACCCTGCGGGTCGGCGACTCGATCGTGGCGGGAGACGCCTACGGCCGGGTGCGCCGGATGGTGGACGAGCACGGCGAGGACGTCGAGGCGGCGTTGCCGTCGCGGCCGGTCCAGGTCATCGGCTTCACGTCGGTGCCGGGCGCCGGTGACAACCTGCTCGTGGTCGACGAAGACCGGATCGCGCGGCAGATCGCCGACCGGCGCAACGCGCGCAAGCGCAACGCGCTGGCCGCACGCAGCCGCAAGCGGATCAGCCTGGAAGATCTGGATGCCGCGCTGAAGGAGACCAGCGAGCTGAACCTGATCCTCAAGGGCGACAACTCCGGTACGGTCGAAGCCCTCGAAGAGGCGCTGCTCGGGATCCAGGTGGGCGACGAGGTGCGTCTGCGGGTGATCGACCGTGGCGTCGGTGGCGTCACCGAGACCAACGTCAACCTGGCGTCGGCCTCGAACGCGATCATCATCGGCTTCAACGTCCGCGCCGAGGGCAAGGCCACCGAGCTGGCCAACCGCGAGGGCGTCGACATCCGGTACTACTCGGTGATCTACCAGGCCATCGACGAGATCGAGAAGGCCCTCAAGGGCATGCTCAAGCCGATCTACGAAGAGGTCGAGCTGGGTCGCGCCGAGATCAGGGCGATCTTCCGTTCGTCGAAGGTCGGCAACATCGCCGGTTGCATGGTCACGTCGGGTTCGGTCAAGCGCAACGCCAAGGCGCGCCTGCTCCGGGACAACGTGGTGGTCGCCGAGACGATGACGATCTCGTCGCTGCGCCGGGAGAAGGACGACGTCACCGAGGTCCGCGAGGGCTTCGAGTGCGGTATGACGGTCACCTACTCCGACATCAAGGAAGGCGACATCATCGAGGCCTACGAGCTGCGCGAGAAGCCGCGCGACTGATAGACCGAGACGAGACCGGACGCCGCGCGATGAGCGCGGCGTCCGGCCGGTCTTCCTGAACTGGGGAGGGTAAGGGTGTACCTGGGTGCACTGGAGTTCGACCTGCTGCTGGGTGATGTGCATTCACTGAAACAGAAGCGCTCGGTGATCCGGCCGATTCTGGCCGAATTACAGCGTTTCGGTGTGAGTGCGGCCGAAGGCGGGGAACACGATCTATACCGTCGCTCGCTGCTGGGCGTGGCCATGGTCAGTGCGGGCATGGATCACCTGACCGAGGTGCTGGACAAATGTGAACGGCACGTCGCGGCCCGTCCGGAGTTACAGTTGCTGGCGGTGCGCCGCCGAATCTTCGGGCCCGAGGACTGACGCGGCGTAGCGACGGAGCTCGGGTGGCGGCACCGGGCCACGCGACGACCGCCACCGAACAGAGTTGATAGTGAGGAGGAAACGGCCATGGTGGACCAAGCCAGGGCACGCCGACTCGCCAAGCGGATCTCCTCGATCGTCGCGACCGCGATCGAATACGAGGTGAAGGACCCGCGGCTGCGTTTCGTGACCATCACCGACGCCAAGGTCACCGGCGATCTCAGGGAGGCGACGGTGTACTACACCGTGATGGGTGAAACCCTCGACGCCGAACCGGATTACGAAGGCGCGGCGGCCGGACTGGAGAAGGCCAAGGGTGTTCTGCGCTCGAAAGTGGGTGCGGGAACGGGGGTGAAGTTCACCCCCACGCTGGCATTCGTACTGGACACCGTGCCCGACGCGGCACGGCAGATGGAGGAACTGCTCGCCAGGGCGCGGGCCGCGGACGACGAGGTCGCCAAGGTGGCGGCCACCGCCAGGCACGCGGGCGACGCCGACCCCTACAAGGTCGAACGCGACGCCGACGAGTGACATGCGGTAGTCGATGACGACGATGCGGGAAACGGCCGGCTTGGACACGGCCGTGGCGGCGCTGGACGCCGCGCGCTCGGTGACCATCGTCTGCCATGTGCAGCCCGATGCGGACACCATAGGAAGTGGTCTGGCGCTGGCGTTGGTGCTGCATCGGCGCGGCGTCGCGGTGCAGGTGTCCTTCGCCGAGCCCGCGGAGCTGCCCATGTCGATGCGATCGTTGCCTGGCGTGCGGCACCTGGTGGCCCCGGCCGAGGTGCGCGCCGAGGTCGACCTGCTCATCGCGGTCGATTGCGGCAGTGCGGGGCGGCTGGGGGCGCTGGCCGATCGATTGCCCGGTGCCGCAACGACATTGGTGATCGATCACCATCGGTCGAACACGTGCTTCGGAGCGATCAATGTGGTCGATCCCGCCGCGGAGTCCACCACGAGCCTGATCGCCCGGTTGCTCGACGCGTGGGGTGTGCCGATCGATGCGGACGTGGCGCATTGCCTGTACGCCGGTCTGGTCACCGACACGGGTTCGTTCCGGTGGGTGCGGCCGGGCACGCACGAACTGGCGGAGCGGCTGCTTGCCACCGGCATCGATGGTGCGCACATCGCCCGCACGTTGATGGACACGCACCCGTTCGGATGGCTGCCCATGCTCTCCCGCGTGCTCGGGACGGCGCAGCTCGTCCCGGAGGCGCGCGGCGGCGTGGGGTTGGTGTACGCGTTCGTGCGGCGCGACGACATCGATGACGTGCGATCGGAGGAAATCGAGAGCGTCATCGATATCGTGCGCACGACCGCCGAAGCCGGAATCGCCGCGGTGTTCAAGCAATCGCGTGTGGTGCCGGATCGGTGGACGGTGTCGCTGCGCTCGCGCGACAGCGGAGCCTCCGCGGGTGACGGGGTGGACGTCGCCGAGGTCGCCACATCACTGGGCGGCGGCGGGCACCGCTTCGCCGCCGGCTACACCGCGCACGGCGCGCCCGAGGACTTGATCGGCGCGCTGCTGACCGCGCTCGGATAACCGTATGTCTCGACCTGGCGCATCCGTGTTCGTCGGTGAGCCGTGTCGAGGTCGGAACGACGGTGGTCTCGGAAGGAGCGACGTGCGGGGAAGGTGTTCGTGAGCGCGCAGAGTCCCGGCGACGCGGATATCGGCGACCCGGCCCTGCCAGCGAGCGAACCGGCGCCCGTCGACCGGGCTGCCGCTGCCGGTCCCGGGCGCATTCTCGGCCTCGCGTTGCCCACCCTCGGCGTGCTGGTCGCCGAACCGATCTACCTGTTGTTCGATCTGGCCGTGGTCGGCAGGCTCGGCGCGCTCGCGCTGGCCGGTCTCGCCGTCGGCGGGTTGATCCTGGCGCAGACCAGTTCGCAGCTGACCTTCCTGTCCTACGGCACCACCGCGCGCTCGGCGCGTCGCCACGGCGCGGGCGACCACCGCGGAGCCGTCGCCGAGGGCGTACAGGCGACGTGGATCGCGGTGGCCGTCGGCCTCGCGATCCTGCTGCTGGTCCAAGCGTTCGCCGTGCCGGTGACCAGCGCCATCGCCGGCGGCGGGGACATCGCTCAGCAGGCGCTGGACTGGGTGCGGATCGCGCTGTTCGGCGTGCCGCTGATCCTGATCTCCATGGCGGGCAACGGGTGGCTGCGCGGCGTTCAGGAGACGCGCAGGCCGCTGGTCTACGTCGTCGCCGGACTCGCCGCGTCGGCGATCCTCTGCCCGGTGCTGGTGCACGGAGTGCTGGGCGCACCGCATCTCGGCCTGCCCGGCTCCGCCGTGGCGAACGTGGCGGGTCAGATCGTCACCGCGGTCCTGTTCCTGCGCGCGCTGCTGCGCGAGGGCGTTTCCCTCGCCCCGCACTGGTCGGTGATGCGCGCGCAGCTCGTACTCGGGCGCGACCTGATCGTCCGCAGCTTCGCCTTCCAGGCCTGCTTCGTCTCGGCGGCGGCGGTCGCCGCGCGTTTCGGCGCCGCGTCGGTAGCGGCCCACCAGTTGGTGCTGCAACTGTGGAACTTCCTGGCGCTCGCGCTGGACGCGCTGGCCATCGCCGCGCAGACGCTCACCGGTGCGGCGCTCGGCGCGGGCGATGCCACCGGCGCCCGCGCCATCGCCCGGCGCGTCACCCGCTGGTCGGAGATCTTCAGCCTCGGGCTGGCCGCCTGCTTCGCGGCGGGGGCGGTGGCGATGCCCGCGCTGTTCACCGACGATCCGGACGTGCTCGAGCGCGCGCATGTGGTGTGGTGGTTCTTCGTCGCGCTCATCCCCGTGGCCGGCATCGTGTTCGCGCTCGACGGCGTGCTGCTCGGGGCGGGCGACGCGGCGTATCTGCGCACCACCACGCTCGGTGCGGCGCTGCTCGGTTTCCTGCCCGCCATCTGGCTGTCGCTGATCTTCGACTGGGGCGTCGCCGGAATCTGGTCCGGCCTCGCCGCGTTCATGCTGTTGCGGCTGGTCGCCGTCGCGGGCCGGGCGCTGTCGGGCCGGTGGGCCCTGGTCGGCGCCGAGTTGCCGAGGTGACCGACACCCGGCTCGGCCGGTGCGTGCGAATCCGAATCGATGTGCCAAGGTAGGTGTGGTGATACCCAAGTTGATGGCGGTGAGCGACATTCATGTCGGGCACCAGGGGAATCGGCCGGTCGTCGAGCAGATCAAGGCGGACTCGCCGGAGGACTGGCTCATCGTGGCCGGCGACGTGGGGGAGAAGACCGAGGACATCCGCTGGGCGCTGCAACTGCTGCGCGGCCGGTTCGCCAAGGTGATCTGGGTGCCGGGCAATCACGAGCTGTGGACGACGGCGAAGGACCCGGTGCAGATGGTCGGCGCGGCGCGCTACGACTACCTGGTGTCGATGTGCCGCGACCTGGACGTGCTGACGCCGGAGGACCCCTTTCCGGTGTGGCAGGGCGCGGGCGCCGAGGAGCACGGCGGAGCGGTCACGCTGGTGCCGATGTTCCTGCTGTACGACTACTCGTTCCTGCCGGAGGGAGCCACCACCAAGGCGGAGGGCCTGGCGATCGCCCGCGAGCGCAACGTGGTGGCCACCGACGAATTCCTGCTCTCGCCGGATCCGTACCTGACCAGGGACGCCTGGTGTCACGCCAGGGTGCAGGCGACCAAGCGCAAGCTCGACGCGCTCGCTCCCGGCACACCGGTCGTCCTGATCAACCACTTCCCGCTGGTGCGGCAGCCGACCGACGTGCTGTTCTACCCGGAGTTCGCGCTGTGGTGCGGCACCGAGCTGACCGCGGACTGGCACACCCGCTACAACGTGGTCTGTTCGGTCTACGGTCACCTGCACATCCCGCGGACCTCGCACTACGACGGCGTCCGGTTCGAGGAGGTGTCGCTGGGCTACCCGCGCGAATGGCAGCGCCGCGGCCTGCCCGAGCGATTGCTGCGCCAGATCCTGCCCGCCCCGGAGTACCCGCCGGGCACGCTGAACAAGTGGGGCGGGCATTTCCAGGTGACCCCCGAGATGGAGGCCGCAGCCGCGGAGATGCGCAGCAAGGCGCAGCAGCGGCGCGGGCTGGCGTAGTCCGGGGGCACATGGCGCTGCGATCCGATCCCGCGCGGCTCGACTACGCTCGTCGGTGATGATCGAGAACATTCTGCCCGCGGGTGTGGCCTCGGCCGAGTTGCTGGCGTACCCGGAGGATCTGCGACCGCATCCGGCGGAGGAGCATCTCATCGCCAAGTCGGTGGAGAAGCGGCGCCGTGATTTCATCGGCGCGCGGCATTGCGCCCGGCTGGCGCTCACGCAGCTCGGCGAACAGCCGGTCGCGATCGGCAAGGGCGAACGCGGCGCTCCGGTGTGGCCGCGCGGAATCGTCGGCAGCCTGACCCACTGCGACGGCTATCAGGCCGCCGCGCTCGGCCACAAGCTGAGGTTCCGTTCCATCGGCATCGACGCCGAGCCGCACGCCACGCTGCCCGACGGCGTACTGGACTCGGTCAGCCTGCCGCCGGAGCGGGATTGGCTGAAGACCACCGATTCCGGACTGCACCTGGACCGGCTGCTGTTCTGCGCCAAAGAGGCCACCTACAAGGCGTGGTTCCCGCTGACGCTGCGCTGGCTCGGCTTCGAGGACGCGCACATCACCTTCGACATCGAGGACAGCTCCGCCGATTCCGGGCGCGGCAGCTTCCACACCGAACTGCTGGTGCCGGGGCAGACCACCGACGGCGGCACGCCGCTGCTGTCGTTCGACGGCCGTTGGCTGATCACCGACGGGTACATCCTGACCGCGATCGCGCACGTCTGATGGACGGACTCGGCGGGCTGCTCGTCATCGACAAGGCCGGTGGCTGGACCAGCCACGACGTCGTCGCGAAATGCCGCAAACTGCTGCGCACCAAGAAGATCGGTCACGCGGGCACGCTCGACCCGATGGCGACCGGCGTGCTCGTGCTCGGCGTGGAGCGCGCGACCAAACTCCTCGGCCTGCTCACCCTGACCACCAAGGCGTACACCGCGACCATCCGGCTCGGGCAGGCGACCAACACCGACGACGCCGAGGGCGAAGTGCTGGCCACGACTCCGGCCGGCCACCTCGCCGACGACGAGATCGCCGCGCGCACAACGGAACTGACCGGCGACATCGAGCAGGTGCCCGCCACGGTGAGCGCGATCAAGGTCGACGGCGAACGCGCCTATGCCCGCCACCGTGCCGGCAAGGACGTGCAGCTGGCCGCCCGCCCGGTCACGGTGTCGCGCTTCGACGTGCTCGCCCGGCGCGACGTCGGCGATTTCGTCGACCTGGAGGTGGTGGTCGAGTGCTCCTCGGGCACCTACGTGCGGGCGCTCGCCCGTGACCTCGGCGCCGCGCTCGGCGTCGGCGGCCACCTGACCGCGTTGCGCCGCACGAGAGTCGGCCCCTTCACGCTCGAGCGCGCCCGTACCCTGGACGACTTGGCCGCCGCCGCCGAGTCCGGCACGCCGCAGCTGAGCCTCGATATCGACGCCGCGGTGCGAACGGCGTTCCCGCGCCGCGACATCGATGCGAAGCAGGCCGACGACCTGCGCAACGGACGTTGGCTCGCCCCGGCCGGAATCCCCGGCGTCTACGCCGCCATCGATCCGGAAGAACGCGCTATCGCCCTGCTGCGTGAGTCGGGCAATCGCGCGTCCTCGGTGATGGTCGTCCGCCCTGCCAATCTCTGATCCAGCGGGCGATAATGGCGGACCACCTTGCGCCGAGGAGTGAATGCCGATGATGCGAGTCGTCGCGACGATCGTCGCGGTCCTGGTCGGTGGCGCGGCGCTGGTCGGCAATGCCGGCGAGGCGCGCGCAGCCACGCAGGCATCGGTGCTGGAAGGCCGCGGGCGGATACTGGTGACCCTGCCCGACTCCGACGATGTGCGGGTGCTCGATGTGGAAGTGTGGATCGATGGCCGGAACGTGAGCTGTGACGGCAATCCGTGCAAGGTCGCACAGGGACACGCCTACTCGTTGGCCTACGACCTCCCCGCGGGGGCACATCGAATCGAGATCCGGCCGCCCGGTGAACCGGACTTGCTCGACCAAGTCGTGGCTGTGCGGCCCCCTGACCACTTGCTCGACACTTTGCAATGCCTGCACCTGCCCGTGCCGCAGGACCCTGGCCTCGTCTGCTGATATCGCGAAGGCTCCGGCGCGCCGGGCCGAACAAGCTTCCGAATCGGGGAACGACCGGTTCGGCGCCGGCCAGCTGTAGCCCCGCCCAGACCGTCACCTGGTTGGCCGTCAGCACCGGATTGCCCGAAGTAGCCTCCAGGTCCGGCAGCACCGTCATGATGTGCCTCGCGGTGTCGGAACGAGCAGCGCCTGCGCGCCGGGATGGTCGTTGTCCGCCGTCAGCCGCAGCGCCTGGGCCGGGGTGAGGAGGCCGGGCCTCGGCGTGGAAGGCGTCGCAATTCCAGCGCACCGCGCGTGCCAGCCGCGGCGCAGGTCTGCGGCGCTTGTTCGTCCAGCAGACGTGCGTGGCCGGAGATGGCGGCCTTGGTGAGGGTGAGGGTGATGTTGCGGCGCCACGCGGTCCTGCTTCCTGATCGGGCCGCCGGGTGGGCAGACAGCGGTGGATGCGCGCTACAGCTCGGCGAGCACCTCCGACCAGATCGCCAGAGCGTCCTCGATCTGCGTGTCGGTCACGATCAGCGGCGGAATCATCCGCACGACGTTCATGTGCGCGCCGCAGGTCAGCAGGAGCAGGCCCTTGTCCACCGCGGCGCGCTGAGCGGCCGCGGCGGTGGCGGTGCCGGGCTCGCCGGTGGCCGTGGTGAACTCGGCGCCCACGAGCAGTCCGAGGCCGCGGACATCGCCGATCGCCTTGGTGGCGCAGGCGCGCAGACCGCGCAGCAGTTGCTCCCCGCGGGCAGCCGCGTTGTCCACCAGCCCCTCGGATTCGATGACGTCCAGCGTGGCGATCGCCGCCGCGCACGCCACCGCGTTACCGCCGTAGGTGCCGCCCTGCGAGCCCGGCCACGCCCGCGCCATCAGTTCGCGCGGCGCCGCGATGCCCGACAGCGGGAACCCGCTGGCCAGATCCTTCGCGATGGTGATGACATCGGGCCGGACGCCGAAGTGCTGATGCCCGAAGAACTTTCCGGTGCGACCGAAGCCGGTCTGGATCTCGTCGAAGACCAGCAGGATGCCGTGCCGGTCCGCGCGTTCGCGCAGCCCTTGGAAGAACTCGGCGTTGCCGGGCACGTAACCGCCCTCACCGAGCATCGGCTCCACGATGAACGCGGCGGTCTCGGCGGGCGAGGTGAGCGTGGCGAACAGGTAGTCCAGTTCGCGCAGCGCGAAGACGGTCGCTTCGCGCTCGCTCCAGCCGTAGCGGTAGGCGGTGGGGAAAGGCGCGACGTGCACGCCCGGCATGAGCGGGCCGAACCCGGCGGAGAAACGGGTACCGGAGGTCGTCATGGTCGCGGCCGCCAGGGTGCGGCCGTGGAAACCGCCGTGGAAGACGACGACATTCGGCCGCCCCGTGGCCTGGCGCGCCAGGCGCAGCGCGGCCTCGACCGCCTCACTGCCGGAGTTCGCGAAGAACAGCGTGTCCAGTCCTTCCGGAAGCACGACGCCGAGCCGCTCGGTCAGCTCCAGCAGCGGCCGGTGCAGCACCGTCGTGTACTGGCCGTGGATCAGCGAGGCCACCTGCGCTTGGGCGGCGGCGACCACCCTCGGGTGGCAGTGGCCGGTGCTGGTCACGCCGATGCCCGCGGTGAAGTCCAGATAGCGGCGGCCGTCGGTGCCGTAGAGGTAGCACCCCTCGCCGTGGTCGACGATCACCGGCGTGGCTTGTTTCAGGATGGGCGAGAGCTCCGTCATGGTGAATCGCCTCCCGGTACGGGTGCGGATGTCTATTGCCGGATTGTCAACTCTATGCATAACCTGCGGCAGGGTCGCGGCGATTGCCGGATGCGGCGTGCGGCCAGACGCCTACGCCGTGGGCTGGCCGCCCGCAAGCGCAATCGACCGAGACGAGCGCCGCACGGCGGACACGGGGCCTGCCGTATGTTCTGCCCGGCCGCGTCGCCGCTCGGGGGCAGCGGAGACGCCTGTGCGGCCGGTACGGAGGCGACCGGTCAGGCGGTGAGCCAGATGGCGTCGGCGGCGGGGCGGCCGAGGTCGGTCGGTGACTCGGTGGCGCCGATGCGGATGGCGATGGTGCCCGCGAAGTCGCGCCGTTCGACGACCGTGATGGCGGTGTCCAAGGCGATGCCGACGGAGTCGAAGTAGCGCAGCATGTCGGGGTCGGCGTCGGAGATGCGCGCGACCCGGCCGGATTCACCGGCGCGGAAGTCGCTGAGCTGGCGCGCGGGCGGGGTGGGCACCGCGCCGTCCACCGAGGGGATCGGGTCGCCGTGCGGATCGCGATCGGGGTATCCGAGTTTGGCGTCGATGCGGGCCATCAGCAACTCGGAGACCGCGTGCTCGAGCACCTCGGCCTCGTCGTGCACCTCGTCCCAGCCGTAGCCGAGTTCGTTCACCAGGAAGGTCTCGATGAGCCGATGCCTGCGCACCATCGCGACGGCGGCCCTGCGGCCCTCCGGCGTGAGGGCGATCGCGCCGTAGCGAGCGTGCTCGACCAATCCCTGGTCGGCGAGTTTGCGGACGGCTTCGGACACGGTCGAGGCCGAGACGCCGATCCGTTCGGCGAGCAATTTGGTGGTCACCTTCTCCTGAGACCACTCCTGCGCGGTCCAGATGACCTTCAGGTAGTCCTGCGCGACCGAGGACAGCACAGGCGCGATCGTCGCGGTACCGCCGTGCGCATCGCCCGGCGCCGGGGCGTCGGCCAACTCGCGTCGAGTGGCGATATCTCGTTTACCTGGCACACAACCGAGCTTAGGCACTGGCGTCGCGATACACACATCCTCGGCCTGCCGTGCTCTGATCGACAACGAATCGCTATTCGCCGTTCACCGCCGAGAAGTGGGCGGATGGATGCCGGGAGCGCGCGCAGCCGAGCGCGGTCGCGTCGTCATCCGGCCGGATGACGGACAGCCGTATGCCCCTGATGCGGCTCGGACCTCCGCGTCGGCTCACGGCGGCGGAACCGTTGTGTGAGATCAGCACGCCCGAATACTGTTCGGCACCTGATTTGCGTAGGCTGCGCACTGTGCAGAGATGGCGAAGTCTCGACGAGGTGCCCGCGGACTGGGGGCGCTGTGTCCTCACGATCGGTGTGTTCGACGGTGTGCACCGCGGCCACGCGCAGTTGATCAGCCGGGCCGTGAAGTCCGCCGCCGCGCGCGGCGTGCCCGCGGTGCTGATGACGTTCGATCCGCACCCGATGGAAGTGGTCCGCCCGGGCTCACATCCCGCGCAGTTGACCACCCTCACCCGTCGCGCCGAGCTGGCCGAGGAACTGGGCGTCGACGTGTTCTGCGTCATGCCCTTCACCCAGGAGTTCATGAAGCTGACTCCGGCGCGCTATGTCCACGATCTGCTGGTGGAGCGGCTGCACGTGGTGGAGGTGGTGGTCGGCGACAACTTCACCTTCGGCAAGAAGGCCGCGGGCACCGTCGAGACCATGCGCGAACTCGGCAGGCGATTCGGCTTCGAGGTCGACGGAGTGAGCCTGCTCGCCGAACACGCCGTAACCTTCTCCTCCACCTACATCCGCGCGTGCGTGGACGCGGGGGACATGGCGGCCGCGGCCGAGGCGCTCGGGCGCCCGCACCGCGTGGAAGGCGTCGTCGTGCACGGCGACGGCCGCGGCAAGCAGCTCGGTTTCCCCACCGCCAACGTCGCGCCGCCGATGCACGCCGCGATCCCGGCCGACGGCGTGTACGCCGGATGGTTCACCGTGCTCGGCCCCGGCCCCACCATCGGCACCGTCACCCCCGGCGAGCGGGCCATGGCCGCCGTCTCGGTGGGCACCAACCCGACCTTCTCCGGACGCGCCCGCACGGTGGAGGCGTACGTCCTCGACGGCGAGGCCGATCTGTACGGTCAGCACGTCGCGGTGGACTTCGTCGAGCACATCCGCGGCCAGCGCAAGTTCGAGTCGGTGGACGAGCTCATCGAGTGCATGGGCCGCGACGTGGAGACCGCGCGCAAAATCCTCACCGCCGCCGACGCCCGCTGAACGGTCAGGACTTCATGAACTCGAGCAGGTCCTCGTTGAGCTGCTCGGCGTGCGTGACGTACAGGCCGTGCCCCGCGGTCGGGTATTCCTTGTAGACGCAGTTCGGGATGAGTTTCGCGGTGCGCCTGCTGCTGGCGTCGATCGGGATGGACTGATCAGGGACCCCGTGTACGACCAGGGCGGGAATCGACAGATTCCGCAGCGTCTCGCGGTGATCGGACGGGAAGGTCGACTCCCAGACCGCGATGGTGGCCCACGGCGAAGCGGACAGGCAGCGGCGGGTCTCGTGCTCGATCAGCGCGGGAGAGACGTCGTTGCCCAGGTGGGTGGCGAAGTATCCCTGCGCCCGGTCGGCGAACCACTTGGGCCGGTCGGTGCGCCACTGCGCGACCGACGCCCGGCTCAGCTCCTCCGGAAGGCCCTCGGGATTGTCCTCGGTCTGCCGCAGGAACGGCAGCGTCGTGGCCAGCAGCGCGATGCGCGCGACCCGCGCGGTGCCGTGCCTGGCCAGATAGCGCGCTACTTCCGCGCCGCCCGCGGAGTGGGCGACCAAGGTGAGTTCGCGCAGATCCAGCCGTTCGATCAGCTCGGCCACGTCATCGGCGCGGGTGTCCAAGTCGTATCCGGTCGACGGGCGGTCCGAACGGCCGTGTCCGCGCCGGTCCAGCAGCACACAGCGGTAACCCTGTTCGACGAAGAAGGGGACTTGGTACTCCCACATCTCCGCGTGCAGCGACCACCCGGCCAGGAACACGATCGGCGCTCCGGTGCCGTAGTCCTCGTAGGCCAGGCGGGTGCCGTCGGTCGTCTCCAGGTAAGGCATCGTCGTCTCCTCGTATTCGGCGGTACGACAAGCAGATTCGCAGCCGAAATGCGGCGAGTCGATTACCCGTGAGGTAATGCCGTTGCTTCCCTGCGCGCCGGAACCGGCTCGGCGGGCCCGCGATTTCGGCGGACCGCTCCCGGTCCGGTAGGGTGTTCCCTCGGGTTTGCTGCGGTCCGCGGTGGCGCCCACACCCGGGTGACCGGAGATTCGAGCGCGGAACTGAGAAACAGGAGTGGATGCCCCATGGCACTGACCACCGAGCAGAAATCGGCGATCCTCGCCGAGTACGGCCTGCACGAGAAGGACACCGGCTCGCCGGAGGCGCAGATCGCGCTGCTGTCCAAGCGCATCGCCGACATCACCGAGCACCTGAAGAAGCACAAGCACGACCACCACACCCGCCACGGACTGATGGCGCTGATCGGTCGTCGCAAGCGGCTGTCGAAGTACCTGCAGGACAAGGACATCAACCGCTACCGTTCGCTGATCGAGCGGCTCGGGCTCAGGCGGTAATTTTTTCCAGCGCCTGCGGCGCTGGGTGTTCGCGGCCCCTTTGTGGCTCGCGTCCGAGCGACCGCTGCTGGCGACTTCGTCGCGGACGCAGCGGTCGCTCGGACGCGAGCCGGGCCGCGAACGGCGGATGCTCGGTCTCGCTTCGCTCGAAAGACATGGTCGAGGTGGGCTGGGCGCGCTTTGTTGTGATGGCGCTATCGGGTGTATGCCTGGCGTAGCGGGGTCGCGGTGGCTGACCGTGTACGCCGCTGGCCCGCGCGCCAGAAGATTGCGAGGCGGCTGCCGCGGTGTCGCCGGGTGCGGACGCCTTGTGCCCGCGCACCGTGACCGATTTGTGCACGCTGTCGTAGCGGGGTCGCGGTGGTCGAGGTGGTCGTTCGGTGAGGCCGCGTTGTCCGGGGTGTTCCGGAACTATCCGTTCGATCGAGCCGTGTAGTCCGGGGTTCGTGCGGGAACTGCTTGTCGGCGGGGCCGCGACTTCGATGTGTTCACTGTCTGGCCCGCGTCGATTGGTAGTTGGCCGACAGGGAGGTTCTGCCCTGGATGTTCGGGTCGCCGCTGGTGACCGTCGCTCGTCGCGCTTTCGGTCTGCCGGAGCGGTGTGCTTCTGCTGATCGTGACGGCGATTTCCCGTGGAGTGTGGTTTCACATGAACTGGACGTGGCCAGGTAGTGATGCTGGTGCCTGCCGCGTCAGGTATTCGGGAATGTTCTGGTTCGACCGTGAGTTGCGCGGTTCCCGGCCATCGGGCCTCCGGTGTGCCGGCGGACGGAGTGGTAGGTGGCCGCTCGACACGGGGGTGTCCGAGGCGGTCGCTGGTTCGGCCAATGGGGAGACGTACAATCGCACCGTTGGCTATATGTGGACAGGGGAGCGGATCGCCCCCGTCGCACGACAACATTGCACAGCCGTATGCACCCGTCGCGTGGCGTCGGTCTTCGGTAGTGGCCTATCGGCAGCGAGTTGCGCCGTCGGGCTTCGATCGATGACCGCCTCCGCGTCGCCGTATCCAAGGGGATTCGGCCGGGTGTGCGCGTCGCAGCCAGGAGGGTTGCCGCGCGTCCGTACCCGGTACGGCTGACGACAGCCGGATCGCGCCACCGTGCGCTCGAGCCGGCGAAGACGAGAGGTTGAGAAAGAAGAAATGACCGAAACAACCGAACGCAAGAGCTCTGCCGTCGAGGTCGAGCCGGGCGTGTTCGAATCCGTCGCGCTGATCGACAACGGCAGCTACGGCACCCGCACCATCCGGTTCGAGACCGGACGCCTCGCCCGGCAGGCCGCCGGTTCGGTCGTCGCCTACCTGGACGACGAGACCATGCTGCTGTCGGCCACCACCGCGGGCAAGCAGCCCAAGGACCAGTTCGACTTCTTCCCGCTGACGGTGGACGTCGAGGAGCGGATGTACGCCGCGGGCCGCATCCCCGGTTCGTTCTTCCGCCGCGAGGGCCGCCCCTCCACCGACGCCATCCTGACCTGCCGCCTGATCGACCGTCCGCTGCGTCCGTCGTTCGTCGACGGCCTGCGCAACGAGATCCAGGTCGTGGTCACCGTGCTGAGCCTGGACCCGAAGGACCTCTACGACGTGGTGGCGATCAACGCCGCGTCCGCGTCCACCCAGTTCGCGGGCCTGCCGTTCTCCGGCCCGGTCGGCGGCGTTCGCGTCGCGCTGATCGAGGGCCAGTGGGTGGCCTTCCCGACCACCGAGCAGCTCGAGGGCGCGGTCTTCGACATGGTCGTCGCCGGCCGCGTGGTCGACTCCGGGGACGTCGCGATCATGATGGTCGAGGCGGAGGCCACCGAGAACGTCATCGCGCTGGTCGACGGCGGCGCGCAGGCGCCGACCGAGGCCGTGGTCGCGGAAGGGCTCGAGGCCGCCAAGCCGTTCATCGCTCGCCTGTGCCGCGCGCAGCAGGACCTCGCGGAGCTGGCCGCCAAGCCCACCGAGGAGTTCCCGCTCTTCCCGCCGTACGGCCAGGACGTGTACGAGGCCGTCGAGGGCACCGCGAAGCGCGAGCTGAGCGAGGCGCTGAGCATCGCAGGCAAGCAGGAGCGCGAGGAGAAGATCGACCAGATCAAGCTCGCCGTGCTCGACCGCCTCGCCGACGACTACACCGGGCGGGAGAAGGAGCTGGGCGCGGCGTTCCGCTCCGTCACCAAGAAGCTGGTCCGCCAGCGCATCCTGTCCGACGGTTTCCGCATCGACGGCCGTGGGCTGGCCGACATCCGCGCGCTGTCCGCCGAGGTGGCCGTGGTGCCGCGGGCGCACGGCTCGGCGCTGTTCGAACGGGGCGAGACCCAGATCCTGGGCGTCACCACCCTGGACATGGTGAAGATGGCCCAGCAGGTCGACTCGCTCGGCCCGGAGACCAGCAAGCGCTACATGCACCACTACAACTTCCCGCCGTTCTCCACCGGCGAGACCGGCCGCGTCGGGTCGCCCAAGCGCCGCGAGATCGGCCACGGCGCGCTGGCCGAGCGGGCGCTGATCCCGGTGCTGCCCAGCCAGGAGGAGTTCCCCTACGCCATCCGTCAGGTGTCGGAGGCGCTGGGTTCCAACGGCTCCACCTCGATGGGTTCGGTGTGCGCCTCCACCCTGTCGCTGCTGAACGCCGGTGTGCCGCTGAAGGCGCCGGTGGCCGGTATCGCGATGGGCCTGGTGTCGGACACCGTCACCAACGACCAGGGTGAGGAAGAGGTCCGCTACGTCGCGCTGACCGACATCCTCGGCGCCGAGGACGCCTTCGGCGACATGGACTTCAAGGTCGCGGGCACCCGCGAGTTCGTCACGGCGTTGCAGCTGGACACCAAGCTCGACGGCATCCCGTCGCAGGTGCTGGCCGGTGCGCTCAGCCAGGCGCACGACGCGCGCACCACGATCCTGGACGTGATGGCCGAGGCCATCGCCACCCCGGACGAGATGAGCCCGTACGCGCCGCGCGTCACCGCGATCAAGATCCCGGTCGACAAGATCGGCGAGGTGATCGGCCCCAAGGGCAAGGTGATCAACCAGATCACCGAGGACACCGGCGCCAACATCTCCATCGAGGACGACGGCACCGTGTTCGTCGGCGCGACCGACGGCCCGTCCGCGCAGGCCGCGATCGACGCGATCAACGCCATCGCGAACCCGCAGCTGCCGAAGGTCGGCGAGCGCTTCCTCGGCACGGTCGTCAAGACCACCGCCTTCGGCGCGTTCGTCTCGCTGCTGCCGGGCCGCGACGGTCTGGTGCACATCTCCAAGCTGGGCAACGGCAAGCGCGTGGCCAAGGTCGAGGACGTGGTGAACGTCGGCGACAAGCTGCGGGTGGAGATCGCCGACATCGACAACCGGGGCAAGATCTCGCTCGTGCCGGTCGAGGAGAACGCCGAGGAGCCCGGCGACGACGCGGCCGATGCGGGTTCGGCCGGGACCGAGTAGTACTTGTCTCTGTGACGAAGAAGAAGACGACAACCCCTCTGCTCAGCACCGGGCAGGGGGGTTCGTCACTCGAGCTGCGGGCGGACTCGGACAGCGGCGTGCGGCGCACCGTACTGCCCGGTGGGTTGCGCGTGGTCACCGAGCATCTGCCCGGAGTGCGTTCGGCGTCCGTCGGCGTGTGGGTGGGTGTCGGGTCGCGCGATGAAGGCCCCACCGTCGCGGGGGCCGCGCACTTCCTGGAGCACTTGCTGTTCAAGGCGACGCCGACGCGGTCGGCCCTCGACATCGCCGAGGCGATGGACGCGGTCGGCGGCGAACTCAACGCGTTCACCGCGAAGGAGCAGACCTGCTACTACGCGCACGTCATCGACGACGACCTGCCCTTGGCGGTCGACATGGTCTCCGACGTCGTGCTCAACGGTTTGTGCCGGGCGTCGGACGTGGACGTGGAGCGGCAGGTGGTGCTCGAGGAGATCGCGATGCGCGACGACGACCCCGAGGACCTGGTCGGCGATTCCTTCCTGGCCGCGCTGTTCGGCGATCATCCGATCGGGCGTCCGGTGATCGGCTCGATCGAATCCATCGAGGGCATGCGGGCCGCGCAGCTGCGGTCGTTCCACCTGCGGCGCTACCGGCCGGACCGGATGGTGGTCGCGGTCGCGGGCAACGTGGAGCACGACCACACCGTGGAATTGGTGCATCGCGCCTTCGAGAACCGGCTCGATCCGGCGGCCACGCCCGCCCCGCGGCGCGAGGGCCGGTTCCGCCCCCACGGCGACCCCCGGCTGCACTGGAGCCACCGCGACAGCGAACAGGCGCATCTCGTGTTCGGCGTGCGCGCCTTCGGGCGGCACGAAGGCGACCGGCGCTGGCCGCTGTCGGTGCTGAACACCGTGGTCGGCGGCGGCCTGAGTTCCCGGCTGTTCCAGCGCATCCGGGAGGAGCGCGGGCTGGCCTACTCGGTGTATTCCAGCGTCGACACCTTCGCAGACACCGGCGCGTTCTCGGTGTACATCGGCTGTCAGCCGGAGAATCTCGGGCAGGTGGCGGCGCTGGCGCGCGGCGTCCTGGAGGAAGTCGCCGCCGACGGCATCAGCGACGCCGAGTGCGCCCGCGCCAAGGGCTCGTTGCGCGGTGGGTTGGTGCTCGGCCTGGAGGACTCCGCCTCGCGCATGAACCGGCTGGGGCGCAGCGAACTCAGTTACGGCAACCATCGCACTGTGTCGGAGACCTTGGCGCGCATCGACGCCGTCACGACCGAGGAAGTGTCGGCCGTCGCGCGCACATTGCTGGCGCGGCCGTTCGCCGCGTCGGTCGCCGGACCGTACAAGCGCACCCGTGACCTGCCCGCCGCCGTCCGGCGGCTGGTGCCGAGCTGATCCGAGCGCGGGCGGTGTCGCGGCTTGGCGGAGCGTCCGCCGCCGCGATACTGTTTCGGCCGCCCGGCCGTCGGTCTTCGCCGGAGGGCGTTGAACGCGATTGTCCGGGTGCCGGATCCGGCGATCTCTGGCAAGGAGTCGAGATGAACCGAACGAGTCGTGCCCTTCGCCTGCTGGGCGCGGTGGCGCTGCCCGTCCTCGTGCTGGCCGGGTGCGGCGGGACGGACGCGGACGCAGGCAAGCCGGGCGAGCCGACCGAGGCGGCGCTGCGCGCGGACGCCAGGAAGATGAACGACGCGCTGGCCGATCACGACTACGCCGCCGCGTATCAGTTCCGTTCCGCGCGTTGCAGGCTCACGCTCAACGAGGACGACTTCGCGGCATCCATGGCGCAGCTCTACGACGGCAGGGACCTGAAGTCGAAGCCGTCGGAGATCACCGTCACCGTCTCCGGATCGACCGGGACGGTCACGGTCAAGAATTTCGACGCTCGCGCGTCCGAGGACGACACGAAGCCCAAGACCTGGACCTTCGTCGACGGGCAGTGGCGCTTCGACGCCTGCTGACCGGGGGACCTGCCCGACCGGTCGCTGCCGGACGGGCAGTGGCGCTTCGACGCCTGTCGACCGGGGACCCGCTCGGCCGATCATTACCGGGCGCGAGCGGCCTTCGATACCTGTCGACCAAACCCGCTCGGCCGGGGTCAATCCCGGCAGGCGCGGTTGGCGGCCGCGACGATCGTCGCAACCAGCCCGGGCAGGGCGGACTCCAGATCGTCGGCGCGCAGACGCTGGCAGGTCTGGCCGTCGATGGTCAGCCGCTCGATCACGCCCGCCTCGCGCAAAATCTTGAAATGGTGGGTGGCGGTCGACTTGTTGATCACCTCGTAGAGCGCGCCGCAGCGCACCGCCGTTCCCGCGTTGCTGAGCCTGCGCACCATCTCCAAGCGCACCGGGTCCTGCAGGGCGCTGAGCACCACGGGCAGCGCGGCGACCGGGGGCGCCTGCTGGTCCGCGTCTCGGACATCGGCCATGATCTGGCTCACTCTCGGGTTTGATGATTGTCGTACCGGATGTATCGTCGAATGCTGTTCGATCATCATCAAACTTACCCGATCGGAGTTCCGATGGCAGCGACGATGGCGGTGGCCGTCGAGGAGCAGACCGCGCAGCGCTGGGCCTACGCCCTGGTGCTGGCGGCCAGCGGTGTGGCGCTGGGGGTTTCGGGCGTTCCCGCGCCGCTCTACGGCATCTATCAGAAGCAATGGCATCTGTCCCCGCTCACCACGACCATCGTGTTCGCGGTGTACGCGGTGGCCGCCCTCGGGGCGGTGCTGGTGTCGGGACGGATCTCCGACGTGGTCGGCCGGAAACCGGTGCTGCTCGGCGCCTTCGCCACCATGGTCGCAGGCTTGCTGGTGTTCGTCCTCGCCGACAGTGTGCCCATGCTGCTGCTGGCCCGGGCGTTGCACGGCGTCGCGGTCGGCTCGACCGTGGTCGCGGGCGCGGCCGCGCTGCTGGATCTTCGTCCGCACCGCGGCGCGCGGTCCGGCCAGCTCAGCGGTGTCGCGTTCAACGTGGGCATGGCGGTGGCGATCCTCGGCTCGGCGCTGCTCGCGCAGTACGCGCCGCATCCGCTGCGCACGCCGTACGTGGTGATCACCGTCGTCTGCCTCGCGATCGGCGCCGGCGTGCTCGCCCTGCGCGAACCGCATTCGGCCCGGGTGGCCGGACGCATCCGGATCGCGAAACCCGCCGTGCCGCCGGAGATCCGGGCCGATTTCTGGTTCTCGGCCATCGGCGTGATGGCGGCCTGGTCGGTGCTGGGCGTGCTGCTGTCGCTGTACCCCTCGCTGGCCACCCAGCAGACCGGCATCCACAATCTGGTCTTCGGCGGGGCCGTCGTCGCCTCGACCGCGCTCTCCGGCGCCACCGCGCAATTGTTCGCGACCGGAGTGCCCGCCTGGCGCGCGGCCATTCTCGGCGACACCGGCATGGCGCTGTCGCTGGTGCTGACGGTGCCCGCGCTGGCCACGCACAACTGGGTGGCGGTGCTCGCCGCGGGCGTCGCGCTCGGCGCGACCTTCGGTCTCGGTTTCGGCGGATCGCTGCGCCACCTGTCGGAGGTCGTGCCGCAACACAAGCGCGGCGAGACCATGTCGGCGTACTACTTGCTCGCCTACTCGGCCATGGCGCTGCCCACCATCCTCGCCGGGTGGGCGGCCACCACCTGGGGGCTTAGCGCCGTGTTCCCGTGGTTCGTCGGTGTCGTGGCCGTCGCCTGCCTGATCGCGGCCGGTCTCGGCCTGCGCGGCGACCGGCGGGCGGCCGGGCGGGTATGAGCGGCGATTGGCTTTTTGCCGCGCGTGTCCGCTAATGTTCTGTGTCGCATCGCGGTCACCGCGATGCGCATGCGGATGTAGCGCAGCTGGTAGCGCATCACCTTGCCAAGGTGAGGGTCGCGGGTTCGAATCCCGTCATCCGCTCCACGAAATCATCCGGCCGCCGCGCCGGTCGCGCCGAGGCGCCTGCTCCACAAGCGTTTCCGGGTCACCCCCGTTACACCCCTCGACTTTCTCCGTGAACTTCTTCTGGGGTGATCGAGCGCGAATTCCGTCGCTCGGAGGTGCAGTGCCGGGCCGTGGTCAGCGGTGCTCGAGTAGGTCATCGATATCGCGGCGGACGTCCGCGGTCCGCACGCCCGCGACGAACGACACGTCGTGCGGGCAGCGGGGCAGTTCTTCGTCGGTGCAGTCGCGGTGGCAGACCGGGCAGGCCGTGGTCCACGACATCAGCACGCGATCACGGGCCCGACCGAGCGGCCCGGCGTTGATCACATTGCCGATCCAGAAGATGCCGACGGTCGGGGTACCGAACGCCCTGGCCAGATGACGGGGACCGCTGTCGTTGCCGACGAAGATCGCGCTGCGGGCCAGGACGCCGCACAGCGCGGGTAGCGGCGCGCCGACCAATGCGCGGACCTGCCGGATCCCCGCGCCGGGTGATCGCGCGCCGATGCGCGAGCGGAGGTCGGCCACGAGGTCGCGGTCGGACTGTGAGCCCAGGATCACGACCGCCAGGTCCCGGTCCAGGCAGTGGGCGGCGATCTCGGCGAAGCGATCCGGCGGCCAGCGACGGCGCGGATCTCTGGCCCCGGGATGAATGGCGGCGATCGGCCCGCGCAGACCGCGTAGGGCCTGGTCGGCGGCGGACCGATCCGACGGCGTCGACTCGAGGCGGGGTTCGAGCAGCACGGGCGCCGCGCCGGCCAGACCGACCACCTCGAGCGCGCGCAAGGTCTCGTGCTGGTAGTAGCGGAACGGCAGCATGCGGGACAGGGGAGCCGCCCCCGCGGCGCGGGAACCCACCGTCCACCGTGGCCGCAGGCTGGTGAGGAACGGATTCGACCACGCGCCCCCGCCGTGCAGCTGCACACCCAGATCGATTCGCCCCAGCTGTCGATCGACCTCGCCGCATGCCCTGCCCTGCTCGGCGACGACCACCACCTCGTGCACAGGGCCCGGCCGGTCGCGCAGGAGTTCCGCGTGCTCAGCCGACCCGAGCAGGACGATGCGGGCGCCGGGATACGTCGCCGCCAGCGCGTGGATCGCGGGAAGGGCGAACAGCAGATCGCCGAGACCGCCGCCGCGCAGTACCGCGATGCGCCGCACATCGGGAAAGACCTCGCCGAGCGGGCCGAGCGCCGGACCAGAAGCGAGTTCCGCGCCGGCCATCGCGCCGCTCGCCTGTGCCATGCGACCTCCTGCGGGGACGAGCCGACGGCCCGGAACGAATGCCGTCGTTCTACCCGGGAGCCGACGGCACAAACCGCGCCCCGTCCAGGATCGGATGTTTCGGCACGGTCGGTCCGGGCATGTCCGCACGTGCGGGCTTCGCCGCGAGGCCCGGATCGTTACTGCGTTCGATCCAATCGTCCTCGGCGAACGGAGCCAGCAGTGCAGATCGCCACGGTGTCCGAGCACGCGAGTCCGCTGGTCGAGCGCTGTGTGGCCGCCTGTAGCCGGAATCGTCACGCCGCCGAGTGGGCGGCTGCCAGGCCCCGGTGCGGGTACGACGGCCCGCGTCCCGGGCGACAAATACCGGCCGGCGCGAGGGCGATGACCGGGCCGTCGCCGAGTTCGCCCGTGTTGCCGTGCCACGACGCGATCGGCATCCGGCCCGGTGCCGTCGCGCCGGGACGGCAGACCCATCCGATGCTCATGCCTTACCGGGCATCGGCACCACGGTGATGGCCGCGGGCGGTCCGCTGGTCGTGATCGGCGACGCGCTGCTCGACATCGACCTCGACGGCCGCGCGGACCGATGCAGCGCGGGGTCGGCCGCTCCCGTCGTCGACGTCGCGCACCGGACCTTCCGCCCCGGTGGAGCGGGATTGGCGGCCCGGCTGGCCGCGGCCGACGGTGCGGAAGTCGTGCTGATCGCCGGCTTCGCCGCCGACGAGGCGGGCGCCCGGCTGCGCGGGCTGCTCGACCGGCATGTGCGGGTCGTCGCCCTCCCGCTGCGCGGTGCGACGGTCTGCAAGCAGCGGGTGCGGGCGATCGGCCCGTGGGCCGCCCCGAACGGCCACGGCCGGGCCCGGCAGTCCGGCAGGCCCGTCCTGATCACCAGAATCGACTCCGGTGCGGGGCGGGGGGGGGCGGGGCCGCGGCCGCCCGCGGCGGGCGCGGGGGTGGCGGCGGCGCGGGGCGGCCGG
>NZ_JAYKYQ010000004.1:504232-559102 GCF_035544775.1 Nocardia implantans
CCCCCCCGCCCGGCCCGCCCACCCCCCCCCCCCCGCCGCGGGGGCGGGGCGGGCCCGCCCCCCCCCGCTTCCCGAAGAGGCGGTCGCCGTGCTGGCGGCGGCGCGCGCCGTCCTGGTCTCGGATCACGGTGGCGCAGCCGCGGCCCATCCGCAGATCCGTAAGGTGCTGCGCGCCCGCGCCGAACACATCCCGATCGTCTGGGATCCCTCTCCGCGCGGTCCCGTCCCGGTCCCGGGCGCGGCCCTGGTCACCCCCGATCACGCGGCAGCGCTCACCCTGCTGTCCGGGCGGCTCGACGACGGACCCGACCTGTGGAAGCTCGCCAAAGGGTGGGCCGTCGATGCCATCGCGGTGACCCTCGGAACGGAAGGCGCCCTGCTGTGCCTGCGTGCGTCGGGCAAGCGGCTGCGCATCCCGCTTGCGTCCGTGGAAAGGGTGCCGGGTGGCGGTGATGCCTGCGGCGCGGGCGACAGCTTCGCCGTCGCCGCCGCAGTTCGCTTGGCCGAGGGGCGCGGACCGGAGAGCGCGGTGCGCCGTGCGGTGCTCGCGGCAGCCGAGTTCGTCGGGTCGGGCGGCGCCGCGGCGTACTCGGAGAGGGAATCGGTGGCGGTTCGCGAAGAAAACCCTTGTGTGCCAGACGATCACCTCGAAGTTCGAAAACCTGGCGCTACCTCGATGTTCCCGTGGTAACCGAGCCTCGTCATCTCCGAGTCGGACCCGGATGACATACTGGGTCGCAGGTCACCGGCTACCGCCACGATGTGCGCGCGCCGGCCGTTGAGTCAACAGCGGATTCTCGGCCGAACACGCCCACGTACGTGTGATCCCGTCGAAGGGATGGCGGTGATCCGGGTGGCGTCGCGGCCGCAAGCCCCTTGTACCTCGGAGAGGCATTGCACTCATGACTCAACACATGCAGCCCCGCGTGTCCGACGTGCCCGCCGACGGCTCCGTACTGCCCGATCAGCCCTCGGTGGGAAGTTTCCGGTTCTGGTTCGCCAATCGTCGCTGGGAATGGTCGGCCGAGGTGTATCGCATGCACGGCTACCGGCCCGGCGAGATCGAGCCGACGACGGAGTTGTTGCTCGCGCACAAACACCCGGACGACCGCACGCACGTCGCCGAGATCATCGAGCGCGCCGTCGAGCACGGGGAGACCTTCTCGAGCAGGCATCGGTTCATCGACCTGTCCGGCCAGGAACACACCGTGCTCGTCGTCGCCGACCGCATCCTGGACGACACCGGCGCCGCGGTCGGTACCTCCGGCTTCTACGTAGACCTTTCCGGCACCATCGCCGAGGCGCACCAAGCCATGCTCGCCGCCACCCTGCCGGGGCTCTACGAGAATCGCGCGGTGATCGAGCAGGCCAAGGGCGTGCTCATGCGCATCTACCAGATCAGCGCCGATCAGGCGTTCCAGGTCTTGCGCTGGCGTTCCCAGGAGACCAACACCAAGTTGCGCGCGCTCGCCCAGCAATTGATCGCCGAACTCCCGCTCGTGCCGCCGCCACCCGCGGACCTGGTTGCGGCGTTCGACCACATCCTGCTCACCGTCCACCACCGCATACCGCAGGAGTGAGCGTGCGTGGGGCCCGGGCGCACTTCGTTTTCCGGATATCCGGCCGGTCGGACTTCGTCTGTCGCGCTGACATCCACGGTGATGGCTGTCAGGCTCGAGCATGCGATCTTGTGCCGACACCGGCCGCCGGAGGTGCGCATGACCTGTCAGAACGGCGTGGAAGGCATCCGAACCGCGGACGGCCTCCTTCTCCTCACGCACGGTGAACTGGATGCGGCGACCGCCGACGAGTACTTCACCGCGATCACCGATGTCGTCGAAAACTACTGCGACACAACACCGAAACCCACGTCGGTCGTCATCGACCTGTGCGGGGTGCGTTTCCTTTCCTGCGCGGGCGTGCGCATGCTGCTGCGGCTGGCGCGATGGGGCGCGAGAGCGGACGTCACGCTGGGCGTGACCGTGCCCGACGACGGCCCGGTGCGGCGCATCGTGGACGTCCTCGATATCGGACGGAGTGTGCCGGTCGTCGCTTGTCCGGCGCCCGCGGCGCACGGTCGCGCGGTGCGGGCACCCGGGTGCCGGTCGGGCGGGGTCGCGCCGCGGCGGCGTCTCGCCGAGACGCGGGGTGCCGAGAACGCACATTCCAGCCGCCGGCCGTCCGAAATACGAACAAGACCGCCCACGAGCGCTTGAGGCAGCCGTCAGGCGGCTACCCGGCGATCATCGCCTCGTTCACCTGCCGGTGAGCGCGCCGATCGCGGAGAACGGGAATCGAGGAAGCTCATGTCATTGGCGACCGCGAACCACAGGACCGCCACGCCCCGACGGACGCGACGCGGAACAGACAGCTACGACGGCATCGAGCCGTGGCTGGAGAGATTGTCCGCGATGCAGGACAACGATCCCGAACGCCCGCGGTTGCGCGAAGCGATCCTGCGGCGGTGCCTGCCGCTGGCCGAGCACATCGCCCGTCGCTTCGTCGGCCGGGGAGAGAACTACGACGATCTGTACCAGATCGCCGCGGTGGGGCTGGTGCTCGCGGTGGATCGGTTCGATCCGGCGCGGGGACCGTCGTTCCTGTCCTTCGCGGTCCCCACGATCATGGGCGAGGTGCGTCGCCACTTCCGCGATCACAGCTGGGCGGTGCGGGTTCCGCGCCGGATCAAGGAGATCCAGCTGACCATCGGCCCCGCCGTGGAAAGGCTCTCCCAGCGCTTGGAACGGATGCCCACCGCCATGGAGATCGCCGTCGAGCTGAACCTGGACCTGACCGAGGTCACGCAGGCGCTGCTGGCGGGCAACGCCTACTCCGCGAACTCGATCGACGCGGTCGTCGAGGACGACGACACCGGAGGCACCTCGGTGGCGGTCGCGGAGACTTTCGGCGCGGAGGACCCATCCTACGAGCTGACCGACGAGGCATTGGCGATCGCTCCACTGCTCGCCGAACTGCCCGAGCGGGAGCGGCGCGTGCTGCACATGCGCTTCTTCCAAGGGCGGACGCAGGCGCAGATCGCCGCGGTGCTCGGCGTCTCGCAGATGCACATCTCCCGGGTCCTGTCGCGGACACTCGCGGAGCTGCGTGAGCGCGCCATGCGGGACTGACCGCGAGCGCGCTCGAGCGGACCCGCCGCGCGGACGCCTCGGCGTTACGCGCTGAGCGTTGTATGGGGGGATCGTCCGTACGCGCCGCGGTAGGCGGTCGCGAACCGTCCCGGGTGCGCGAAGCCCCATGCCGCGGCGATCGAGGTCACGGTGTGACCGTCGTCGGGCGAGCAGTCGCGCAGCTGTTCGTGTGCCCCGCGCAGGCGAAGCCGCCGCAGATACGCCATGGGCGTGGTGTCCAGATGGCGGCGGAACGCCAGTTGCAGCGCGCGGACGGTGACGTAGGAGGCGGCGGCGATGTCGGCCACGCTGATGTCGTCGCGCACGTGTGCCTCGAGGTACGCCAGCGCGCGCCGCACGGTGTCGGGGTGGGCGTCGTTGCGGTCGCTCGCCGTCGGTTCCAGGTGCGCGGTGCTCGGCAGGGTGTGCAGCACGGTGGCGGCGAGGTACTGCGCGGCGGTGGACGCGATCAGCGGCGCCTCGCTGGCGACGCTGTCCGCGGCGAGACCGCGCATGTGCTCGAGCACACCGGACAACTGCCGCGCCGCCACCGCGGAGACCGGGCGATGTCCCGTCAGGCGCACCGGTTCCAGGTCGTGACCGGGACTCGCGGCGGCGACCCTGGTCAGCAGCTCGGGGTCGAACATCGTGATGCGGTAGCGGGCGTGGTGGATCACACCCGAATACGGCACATCCGGTGGAGTGAGCAGCCCCAGCTCGCCGGGCTGGAAGAAGTCGGTGCCGTCGGCGTAGTTCTCTTCGATCGACCCCGAGTCCACTTCGAACAGGCAGATCTTGCCCAGCGGCTGGGCGACGTAGTTCATGTCGAAGCTCAAGTGGAGATCATCGAGGCTCACCGGACCGAGCATGGTGCGGGTGATGTCCGCCCGCACCGGTACACCAGTGCTGTTCGCGATCCGCATCCTGGTGTAATTGAGATTGAGGAAATCCTCCGTGTCGCCCAAGCTGTCGCTGTGGAAGGCCAATGACTTCATCCTGCGGCACTCCTGCTTTTTCGCATACGGCATCCCGCCCAGCACGTCGTAGAGGAACTGTCGAGCCGCTCTGCTCGGCGTACGGACTGGTCACAACCGTTGTCATGCAGACAGGGAGGCGCGGTTGGTACCACATGGTGCGACGAGATCGATCCGGCGCACACTGCAAAAGGGGATACCCGCTTCGGCTCGGGTTCAACCGTCGGGGGATTCCTACTCTACCGCGCGACGGGACCGGTGGAGCGGTTCGGACGGGCGTGCTGGCGGGGCCGAACAGGCATCGGGTGTTTCGTCCGCACGCCAGCGGCCACCCTGAGCACGAGGGGCGAAGCGCCGCCCTTCTACTGGAACCGTCGGAAAGACGAGGGAGGTCCTATGGTCTCGCAGGACACGATCGCGCAATTGCGCCAGGACATCACCACCGCCGCGGACGCGGGTGACGAGGCGAACGCCGAGCGCCTGCGCCGTGAACTCGCCGAAGCGATCCGGGAAGCCGAGGAGAGCGGCGAGACCGAGCGGCGGTGACCGGTCGGCGGACGCGCGGGCCGGCGCCACCGGCCTGCGCGCCGATCATCCTGCGCTCTCGCGGTTCTCGAGTCCGACGGCGTCGGCGAGTTCGCGGCGGTGACGCAGCAGTTCGGGATGCTCCGAACTGATCTCTCGCATCAGATCGGCCAGTCCGTCGGCGATGGCGTTGAGTTTCTGCTGGACGGCGGCGTCGGAGCGGCTCTGGGTGTTCTGCAGCAACGCGACGAGCAGGAACGTGATGATGGTCGTCGCGGTGTTGATGACCAGTTGCCAGGTGTCGACGCTCGGCAGGACGAAAATCGTCGGCGCCCACACCAGGACCAGGATCACGCAGAAGACGAAGAATCCCGCCTTCGAGGCCAGCGCGCTGGCCGCTGTCGCGAAGCGGTCGAACACCGATAATTTTCCTTTGATGTCCGACGGCATGGTCGCGGGCCTTGCGGCGGCGGGGTTTTCCGTGTGCTGAGCCATAGGAGTCCTCTCGAAAATGCCGATCCAGACGGGTTTCGAGTTACCGCGAGCGGTCCCGCCGAAACGCCGCGGCCCTTCGAGGGGGTGCCGTAGCCCCGGTGCCGCTCGCGGAACCGTTGCCGTCGCCGGTCATTCGTCGGGCTCGTCGCGCGGCGGCAAGTAGGGCTCGTCATCCTCGGGGTGGCCGTGGGCCATGCTGCGCGCTCGCGCGAGTTCGGCGTCGAGTTCCGCGCCGAGCAGTACCGCGATGTTCGAGATCCACAGCCACACGAGGAACACGACGACGCCACCCAGGGAGCCGTAGACCCGGTTGTAGGAGCCGAAGTGGCCGACGTAGAACGCGAACCCCCACGACGCGCCGGCCCAGACCAGGACGGCCAGCGCGCTGCCGGGAGTCAGCCAGCGGAATCCCGGTTGCCGCACGTTCGGCGCCGCCCAGTACAGCAGGGCGAAGACCAGAGCAATCAACACCATCATCACGGGCCATTTGACGATGCCCCAGACCGTGATCGTGGCCTGCCCGAGCCCCAGCCACCGGCCGATCTGCTCGGCCAGCGAACCGCTGACGACGACGCCTACGGTGCAGACGCCCAGCAGGACCACCACCGCGGCGGTCAGGGCGACCCGCACCGGAACGGTCTTCCAGACCGGCCGCCCCTCCGCGATGTCGTAGATGGCGTTGGTCGCGCGCATGAAGGCGCCGATGTAGGCGGAGGCGGTCCACAGCGCCGATGCCAGACCCAGCAGCGCCAGCGGTCCGGCCGGGGTTTGCGCTTCCTCGATGTTGTTCACCGCGTCGACGAGCAGGTCGGTGCCGCTGCCGGGCGCGATCTCGCGCATGGTGTCCACCAGCGCCCTGGTGTCGTCACGTCCCAGCATGCCGAGCCCTGCGGTCAGCACGATCAACCCGGGAAACAGCGACAGCACGCTGTAGTAGGTCAGTGCCGCGGCCCAGTCGGTGAGATTGTCCCGTTGGAACTCGCCGACCGACCGTCTCACCGCGCCCCACCACGATCGCCACGGCAGATCCGCCGGCCCGCGCAGCCGGTGCCGCGCCGCGAATGTCTTCTGCATCTCTTGCGCCACCCTCACACCTCCAGCACGCGGTGGATACCCGCCGGGACGGCCGCGAAACACCTTCGCGGGCAAGGCCATTCGGTACCGCCGGGTCCTCTGGCTGGTGCTGCGCACGGTGCGCGGAGGGCAGAAAATCCGTTGTTTCTCCCACCGCGGAACCGTAAGGTCTCTCGGGTTTGTCCACCGATCGATACGAAGGAGAACCCTCGTGGAACCCGTCACCGAACGCGACATCAGGTCGTCGTTCGTCAATTGTTCGAAAGGCGATGCCAAGCGGCTGCCGGTGCCCAAGGACCTGGACGACCGGCCCTGGGCGGACCTGGACTTCCTCGGCTGGAGCGATCCGTCCTTGCCGGGGCGTGGCTACCTGGTCGTCCCGCAGGACGACCGCTTGGTCGGCGTGGCGCTGCGCTATGCCACCGGCGGCACCGGCCGGGCGCAGATGTGCACGATCTGCCTGACCACCCACACCGGCGGCGGCGTCTCGCTGATGACCGCGCACAAGGCGGGCGAATCAGGGCGCAGGGGCAACTCGGTGGGCACCTACATGTGCACCGATCTCGCCTGCTCGCTGTACGCGCGCAACAAGAAACGGCCCGCGCTCGGCAGTCGGTACCGCGAGGACCTCACGCCCGAAGAGAAGATCGAGCGGGTGCGCGACAACCTGAACACTTTCCTGGCGAAGCTCTACGCCTGATCGCCTTCGCCCATCCACCGCAGCCGCTGCGCTGCCCGCCAGAACGGAGGTAGATGCCATGTGCCGACATTCGACAACCGCACGAACGAGCCACCCCGAGTCGTTGGAACCGAACTCGGGGTGGTCGTGATTCCTCGCCGGTCGAGTCTGCCCGGACCGGCCGGGTCGTCCCGTCCGGCGAGGAATCACGGCTCTGGGTTCGAGCCCTTCGGCTCCTCGCGCGCGGGGTCCCACACCGCGCGCAAGCTCGGAGCGCCGGGAACCAGATCGGGCAGGTCGGGTATCGCGTCGGCTTCGGCGACCAGCGGCGCGATGATCGCCGCGTGCCGCTCACGGGCCAGCCGAGCCGCCTGCCTGCCCGCTTCGGTGACCGAACGGCCCAGTTGTTCCGGTGTGCCGCGCAGGGCGGTCGGCGCGAACCGCACGTCGACGATGACCCCCGCCGCGTCCACGGTCACCTCCACCAGTTTGTCCGCCGACTCGGCCGTGCACCGCACGGCGGACAGCTTGTCGCGCAGCTCCGCCACGTGGGGGCGCTGCTCGGCGAGCGCGTCCAGGATGTGGTCGACCTGGTTGCGGATTCCGCTGTTGGCGGAGCGCAGGCCGTCGCGTTCCCACCGGTCCACCGGCACCGACCTCCTCGAGTCCACGTCGTTCCCGGCCACCGAATCGCGTCCGGGAACGCGGCAGGAATTGTGCGGCACGCAGGACGCGGCCGCACCGCGAACATCCCGGGGCTGGGAAGGATCAGGCCGGTGCGGAGTCGGTTTCGTGCACCGTCAGCCAGCGTGGTCCGCCGGGTTCGTCGGTCGTCAGCACGGCGGTCACCCGGCGACGGGTGACGCTCGCGTCCGTTCGATGCGTCTCCAGGAACCGCACCACCGCGGTGCCGCCGGCCCGCAGGAGTTCCTCGATCTCGGACACGTCGATCGCCAACCCGGGCGAGGAATTGCGCGCACCGCGCAGCCCCGCGAGCAACGCGCCGCGCCCCAGCACTTCGCCACCGATCGTCACCATGCTGAACCGCTCGTGCTGCGCCGCCGCGAACCGCTCGAACACCTCCGCGGGCGCCTGCGATCCGAGCCACGTAGCGAGGTCGGCGTGCAATCGCACGACCGCGTCGACCAGATCCACCGCCATGCGCGGCATCGTACGCGGGCCGCGTCCGGCGGCGGCCACCGTCCGATGTGCTCGCACCACCGGGCGCGGTAGCGTCGGCGGCATGAAGATTCGTGGAGCGGTCCTGGAGCGGATCGCGGCGCCGGCGCCGTTCGCCGAGTCGGCGCCGATCACCGTATGCGACCTGGAGCTGCGCGAGCCGGGGCCGGGAGAGCTGCTGGTGCGGATCGAGGCGGCGGGGATCTGCCATTCGGACCTGTCCGTGGTGGACGGCAACCGGGTGCGGCCGGTGCCGATGCTGCTCGGCCACGAGGCAGCGGGCCGGGTGGAAGCGGTCGGTCCCGGCGACGGCGACATCGCGGTCGGGCAGCGCGTGGTCATGACGTTCCTGCCGCGGTGCGGCGAGTGCGTGGGGTGCGCGACCGACGGCCGCACGCCCTGCGTGCCCGGAAGCGTCGCCAACAACGCGGGCGAATTGCTCAACGGCGGGCGGCGGTTGTCCCGTGCCGGCGCCGACGTGCACCACCACCTGGGTGTCTCCGCTTTCGCCACGCACGCGGTGGTGGATCGCAGGTCGGTGGTGCCGGTCGAGGACGACGTGCCTCCGGAGGTGGCCGCCGTGCTGGGTTGCGCCGTGCTGACCGGCGGTGGGGCGCTGTTGAATTCGGCGCGGCCGGGCGCAGGCGACCGGGTGATGGTCGTCGGCCTCGGCGGCGTCGGTATGGCGGCGGTGCTGGTCGCGGTGTCGCTCGCCGCCGAGGGGCACTCGGTGATCGCGGTCGACACCGTGCCGGAGAAGCTGGCGCTGGCCAGGGAACTGGGCGCGCACGCGGCCTACACTTCGGCCGAGGTCGCCGAGCTCGGTGTGCAGGCCGAGGTGGTGGTCGAGGCCGCGGGCAACGTCCGCGCCTTCGAGACCGCTGTCGCCGCGACGGCTCCCGGCGGCACCACCGTCACGGTCGGACTGCCCGCTCCCGACGCGCGCGCGAGCATTTCGCCGCTGGCCCTGGTCGCCCAGGGGCGTTCCATCGTCGGCAGCTACCTCGGCTCCGCGGTGCCGTCGCGCGACATTCCCGAGTACGTCCGCATGTGGCGGGCGGGACGCCTGCCGGTGGAGCGGCTCGTCTCGGCGCACGTCGGGCTCGACGAGATCAACCGCGCCATGGACGAACTCGCCGCGGGCCACGCCTTGCGCCAGGTCATCGTCTTCGACTGACCCGGTCCGCCGCCGGACTCCGCGTCCGGCGCGAGCGGCTCAGTCGGCGGGCCGGTCCATCCGGTCGACGAATCGTTCGAGCAGGCGGGCGAACTCCGCGCGCTCGGCGGGGGTCCAGTCCGCCATCGCGGCGGCCATGGCGGTGCGCCTGCCCGCTCTTGCCGCGGCCACCGCCCGGTTTCCCGCTGCGGTCAGGCGCAGGACCGACCGCCGTCCGTCGCGCTGATCGGCGACGCGTTCCAGCAGGCCGGCCGACACCGCTTGGGCGACAAGGCGACTGGCCCTCGGCTGATCGACGCCGAGTGCGGGAGCGAGTGCGCCGACCGTGTCGGCCGCGCCGTCGGCCACGGCGTCCAGCGCGCGGAACACGGCGACGGGAATCGCGCCGTCGCTCAGCGCACCGCGCGTCTGCCTGCGCCGGATCCGGACCATCGCCGCTTCGACGGCGACGGTGATCGCGTCGTGCTCGTCCATGTGTTCACTCTGTCATGCCGTGGATTTATATGTAAGAATACATGTAATTGTTGCTCAACATGTATAGGAGTGCTGATGGCCATCCACCGTGGCATCGGGTACTGGCTGGTGGAACTCGATCGACTGATCAACGAGCGCTTCGATGAAGACCTCGCCTCCGGCGGGTTCAGCCGCAGGCGCTGGCAGGTCACGCACTCGCTGGCCGACGGGCCGCAGCGCGCCGACGACATCCGCGACGCGCTCGACACCTTCTGGACCGACGACTCCGAATGGCCCGCCGAACTGGCCGCACTCGTCGCCGACGGACTGGTCCGCGACGACGCCGGCCTGCTGTCGCTGACCGAGCGGGGCCGCCGCACCCACGACGAGGCCTTCGTCCGGATCGCCCGGCGCAGAAAGCAATTGGCGGAAGGGATCAGCGATGAGCAGTTCGCCGAGACCATGCGGATCCTGCAACGAATGGTCGCGAACCTCGGCGGCGTTCCCGACGCGGAGGTCGGGGAGCCGCGGGGGGCGGCGCAATAGGCGGCTGCCTCGCCTTCGCTCGGCCCGGCGCGGATCAAAGACGGACTGCGTCCGGCAGTGTTCATCGAGCGGCCGCCTCGGCTGTGTTCGGACCGGCGTGGGTCGAGGGGTGAAGTCGGGTTGCCGCCCCTTCCCGGTCACCGTCGGGCGGCGGGATCGCGGTCGGCCCGGCCCATTAGGCTGATTCCCGACCGGGAACGGAACGAGGAGGTGCGGTGACCATTCGGGTCGGAGTGCTCGGAGCGCGGGGCAAAGTCGGACAGGCGATCTGCGCGGCGGTGACGGCGGCGGACGATCTGGAACTCGTCGCGGCCGTCGACAAGGACGATCCGCTCGACCAGTTCACCGCGGCGGACACCCAGGTGGTCGTCGACTTCACCCACCCGGACGTGGTGATGGGGAACCTGAAGTTCCTGGTCGAGCACGGCATCCACGCGGTGGTCGGCACCACCGGTTTCGACGAGGCCCGGCTGGCGGAGGTACGCGGCTGGCTGACGGGTCGCCCGGAGGTCGGCGTGCTGATCGCGCCCAACTTCGCCATCGGCGCGGTGCTGTCCATGCGTTTCGCCGAGCAGGCCGCCCGATTCTTCGAATCGGTGGAGGTCATCGAGCTGCACCACCCCAACAAGGCGGACGCACCGTCGGGCACCGCCTACCGCACCGCGGGGCTGATCGCCGCCGCCAGGGACAAGGCGGGCCTCGACCGCAGCCCCGACGCGACGACGACCGAGCTGGAGGGTGCGCGCGGCGCCGACGTGGACGGCGTGCGCGTGCACTCGGTGCGCCTCGCCGGTCTGGTCGCCCACCAGGAGGTGCTGTTCGGCACGCAAGGTGAGACGCTCACCATCCGGCACGACTCCATCGACCGCTCATCCTTCGCCCCCGGTGTGCTGCTCGGCGTGCGGGAGATCGCGAACCGCCCCGGTCTCACCGTCGGACTCGACCCGTTCCTCGACCTGTGAGCGCCCGGCAGCCGGGCCGCGCCGGAGCGCGACCGTGAGCGGCTCGGAGCCGGACGACCGGAAGGGCGGCGGGGAGGTCGTCAAGGTAGTGGCGCCGATCGCGGCGCTCGTCCTGGTGCTCGTCTTCTACTTCCTGCTGCTGGGCCGGATCGCGTTCAGCCTGATCGGTTCCGGCGAGGTGGCCGCGATCGTGATCGGCGTCGGCGTGCTGATCCTGCCGTTGCTCGGCGTGTGGATCGTGGTGGCCACGGTGCGTGCGGCGCTGGCGCATCAGCACCTGGCGCGGCGCATCCACGACGAGGGGCTCGAACTCGACACCTCCGCGCTGCCGCGCATGCCGTCCGGCCGCATCGAACGCGCGGCCGCCGACGAGCTGTTCGCGACGGTCAAGGCGGAGTGGGAGGCCGACCCGGACAACTGGCGCGTCTCCTATCGCCTCGCCCGCGCCTACGACTACGCGGGCGACCGCACCCGAGCCCGCGAGACCATGCGCCGCGCGGTCGCGCTGGAACGGCACGAGCGCGGCGCCGACTGACGCTCGCGCGGGCCGATACCATCGCAAGGTGGCCCGGTTGCTGATCATCCATCACACGCCCTCGCCGCACTGCCAGGCGATGTTCGAGGCCGTGGTATCCGGCGCGACCGATCCGGAAATCGAAGGCGTGGAGGTCGTGCGCCGCGCGGCCCTGTCCCTGTCGCCGACCGACGTGCTGGAGGCCGACGGGTACCTGCTCGGCACCCCGGCCAACCTCGGGTACATGAGCGGCGCCCTCAAACACGGGCTGGATGTCATCTACTACCCCTGTCTCGATTCCACCCGTGGCCGCCCGTTCGGCGCGTACTTTCACGGCAACGAGGGCACCGAGGGTGCGGAGAAGGGCGTCACCTCGATCACCACCGGCCTGGGGTGGGTGAAAGCCGCTGAGTACGTGGTGGTCTCGGGTCAGCCATCGAAGGCCGACCTGGAAGCGTGCTGGGAGCTCGGGGCGACAGTGGCGGCCCAGCTCATGGAATGAGCAGTGGTGTCGCTTCAGCCGAGTTGGGCTCACATTGTGCCTGGGCAGCGCGCCGAAACTGTCGGAGGCCGCCTCTATGCTCCGCCAGATCTCACGCAGCCCCCGTACGCCGCTCCAGGGCTCGCACGATGAGCGCTCGGGCGGCGTCGCCGTAGACGGCCTGGCTGTGTAGCCCGTCCCAGAGCCGTTCGTATAGCTCTAGCTCACTCGGTGCGGTGATGGTGAGTTCGGCGCTGGCGGTTTCGATCAGCGCTTGCCGACGATCGAACAGGTGGAAGCTGCCGGAGAGGTAGACGAACCCGGCTCGCAGCGGGACGACGCCGAAGCCCAGGCGCGGATTCCCGAAGGCCACGTCGAGCAGGTGCCGCAGTTGCCCGGCGGTCACCTTGTCGTCTCCGAGGGTGGTGTGTAGCGCCGCCTCGTGGACCAGCACGACCACCCGCGTGCCGCCGCTGCGCAAGATGTCCTGCCGTGCCATTCGTGCCGCAACGGCGGTGTCCAGATCATCGAGGGTGCCGAGAAATCCGATGCACTGCGCCAGCACCGCACGGGCGTACGGCTCGGTCTGGAGCAGGCCGGGCACGATGGTGGGGTTGTAGATGCGAAGCTGCCGTGTTTCGGATTCGAGTTCTTGACCGCGCTGTTGTCGGCGGGTGTGCCCGGTCGCGGTGATACGCCGCCACTCGGCCCACTGCGCCCGGACGTTGCGCAACGCCGCGACCAGATCGGGTAGCGCTAGCTTCGCGTCACACACCCGGCACCACACCGCCAGGTCCGATTCGCTCGGCATCTGCTTGCCGTGCTCGATGCGGGATGTCTTGGACCAGTGCCACCCGGCAGCGGTGGACAACTGCCGCCCGTCCAGCCCCGCATCTTTGCGCAGCTCTCGAAGTCGTGCTCCAAGAGCCACTTTCGCCCGTGCCGCCCCATTCATCGGTCCGCGTACTCCTCGAACGGAGTCGCCGCCGACCACACCCGGTCGCGGATCGCGACCGCGTGCGCGACGATCACGGGCTCGTCGGTCAGAGCCGCCCCCACCCAGAACCCGCGGGCATCGAACAGGGAGAACGCCACCGCCCGCTCATCGAACAACCAGAAATCCTCCGTGGCCGAGTCGGATGGATCGGCGTAGTGCCGTGCCAGATAGCGGATGTCCTCACCGGCCGCGACATTGTGGCGGCTCAGCGCGAGCAGATACCGCGTGTAGAGCGTGTGTGGCTCGGTGACGATACGGGCACGCCGCACCTCCACCCCGCGCGCCACCGTGGCGGCAACGTGGTTGGTCCAGCCCGAGAACCATTCCCCTCCGGGGTCGGTGGTCTCGTCGGCGCGGAAGGCGGACAGCGACTCGGCTTCCGACTCGCTGGCGTAGTCGTCGTGCGTTTCCAGGTGGAAGGCGGAACGCTGGGCGGTGGCGAACACCGGTCGCAGCTCAGCAGCGCCGTGAAGCAGGCGCATCCGGGCGCACCTCCTGACTGATCGGCACCAACACGGCCGTCTCGTGGGTCGGAATCTGCATGATCGCCAGCGCTTCCGGGTCGGTGACAGGCTCGCCCGTCAGCAGGAATGTCCCGTGCCCGGTGTCGCGCACACCCGATATGCAGGTGCCCGGCTCGGTGAACCACAGCAACTTGTGCGGGATCTCGACGGTGCCCGGATCGTCGGTCAGCCAACCCTGCGCCGCGTAGCGCGGCGGATCGGTCTCGGTGACGTAGAGCCGGGGCGATCCGTCGCCACCGGATTCACCGCCGATGAATCGAACCTTCATGGTGCTGTCCTCTCGTGGCGCGTGTGCGGGCCGAAGTGTGCAACTGTGCGCTGATTCTTCTGTGTTGCTCGGTCTTTGACAACACTTGCGCACTCACGCGCACTTTTCTATCCGAAGGGGGCTTCCCACGCTTAGCGTGCATTTTCAAGCCCCGCCGCCGGGTCGATGCCGAGGCGACAGTCTCGGCACGCTGCCCCCGCTGTGGTGCTGGGGTCGGTGACTACTCCCCGGCGGCGGGTGCCACTAGACGACGGAAGGGGCGGCCGTGGACCTATCCGCGCGACGCGACGACGAAGATGCTCGGAAACTTGGGCTCGCACCGGAAGGCGAGGGCCCGCGCCATCTCCAGCACGACGACGGGTCATGGTCATTCGTCCACCCGGACGGATGGCCGATGGACCCGGACGATTACGCGAAACTCCACGCCCACAGGGCGAATGCCTTCGCCGCCGTGTCATATGTCCCGGTGGACGAAGACCTGCTGCTCGCCGCACGTCGTGGCCTCCTGGAAACCATCGAGGAGGAGCCGATCTCGGTGCGAGACTCGGAGGTCTGAGGATGTGGATCATGCTCGGATGGGTGCTGGTCTTCGCGCTGCCCGGCGCCGTGCTGGTCGCGGTCGTCTGCTGGCCAGAGCGCCTCCCGAAGGACCGGACGGTGGAGGCGATCCGGCAGCGCATCGAGGACGAAGGCGGCTGACTCGCAGCGCCGCCGGGCCGCGCGGTACTTCGACATTCCGCTCCTCGACGCACCGGCCGCCTGCGCCGTCGAGCTGAGACCGGTGTAGACGAGGGTGCGCGGAGCGGGGGTGGGCGGCACCGCGACGGCTGGGAGCAGGCCGCCGTGGTGGTGACTCCGGCCCGCCCGCCAAGGAGGACCTGCGGCGGTGCTGGGAACTGGGCGCCACGCTCGCGGCCGGGCTCATGCCGTGAATCCCCCGAATTCTGGTGTCTGACCACGGCACGCCATTGCCCGGCATACTGTCTGCGATGTTGTCGCGGTGGGGATGTGGACGAGTAGCTCGGGATGGGAGAACCAGGTGACCTGGGCCGAAGGTAGCGAGAACGCCCCGCGCCGGATCGGATTGGTCGAGGACCACGAGTCGGTCGCGATCGGTCTCGCCGCGATGCTTGCGCCGGAAAGGGATCTCGATCTGGTGCTGACCGCGGGCACCGTGCCGGAACTGCTGGCCGCCGCCGACGGCGCGCCGAAGCTCGATCTGGTGGTGCTGGACCTGCGGCTGGCCGACGGGTCCTCGCCCGAGGACAACGTGCGCGCCCTGCGTGACCGCGGCATCGAGGTACTGGTCTTCACCGGCGCGGACAACGCGTTCCTGGTGCGCTCCGCCGCGCGCGCCGGGGTGCTCGGCGTGGTGCGCAAGTCCGAGGACGTGCCGACCGTCGTCGCCGCCGTGCGTCGTGCGGCCAGCGGCGAACAGGTGGTCACCACCGACTGGGCCGCCGCCATCGACGGCGATCCGCAATTGTCGAACGTGGGCCTGAGCCCGCGCCAAGAGGAAGTGCTCACGCTGTACGCGTCCGGGGAGAAGGCCTCCCGGGTCGCGCGGCTGACCGGTCTGTCCGAGCAGACGGTCAACGACTATCTCGGCCGGATCCGCCAGAAGTACGCCGACGCCGGTCGGCCGGCGCCGACCAAGACCGACCTGTACAAGCGGGCGGTGGAGGACGGGTGGCTCCCGGTGCCAGAGCGGCAGCCGCGCGGATGACCGCGTCCAGCATGCTGGACACCCCGTCGCACCCTCGCTCCCTCCCACGCGAACGGCCACGTGCGAGCCGTTGGCGTCGCGGCGTCCTCGCGTTGTCCAGGGAGAAGGCCTCCGAGGGCGCCGCCGATCGGATCCTGCGCCGGTTCGGCTTCGCCATCGGCATCGCTGGCGTGATCGCCGCGATCGTGGAACTGCCCGAGATCGCCGATCAGAGTCGTTTCGTGCCCGTCCGGTGGACGGCCGTCGAGGTGGCGCTGGCGTTCGGGCTCTTCCCGGCGCTCGCGGTCGTCTCGGTCGGGATGAGCACGCGCGTGATCCAGCGGGTGGCCGGTGCGGCGGCGGTGAGCTTCCTCGGGGCCATGGCGGTGGTTCCGCTGGCGTACGCGGTGCCGAATGCCGAAGAGGCGGCTTCGGTGTGGCTGTACCGCGTGCTGGCGTTGGGCGTTCTCGCGGCCGTGCTCGCCTGGCGGCCGCCGCTGGCCGTGACCTACCTGGTGGTGGGCGCGGCGTTCAGCGCACTGGTCAATCTGATCGTGCTGCGGGAGACCACCGCCCTGGCGCTGCTCGGCGATTTCGCCAGGGCGGCCGGGTTGAGCGCGCTGTTCCTGTGGTGCGTGATCTATGCCAGGGCGGCGGCGGCCCGAGTGGATCGTGAGTCGGCGATCGAGAGCAGCCGCGCCGCGGCGGTCGCCGGTGCGGCAGCCAGGGAACGGGAACGCGCGCGATTCGCCGCGCTGATCCACGACGCGGTGCTGTCCACGCTGCTGGACGCTTCCCGGGCCGGGACCGAATCCCCGGTGCTGCGCCGCCAGGCCGAACGAACCCTGGAACAACTCGACGAGTGCCGGGTCGCGGAGACCGAACCCGACCGCTTGGACGCGCAATCCGCCATCGGATTCCTGCGTTCGGCCGTGCACGAGGTGAACCCCGGCATCCGGTTCACCACACGGCGCTGGGCCGGATTCGACGATCTGCACCTGCCGGTGGACGCCGCGAGCACGATCGCGGCCGCGCTGGCCGAAGCCGCGCGCAACAGTCTGCGGCACGCCACCGTCCCCGGGCGCGAGGTGCGCCGGACCGTCACGGTGACGATCAGCGCCGGTGGTATCCGGGTGGTGTTCCGCGACGACGGCGCGGGTTTCGATCTGAGTGAAGTGCCCGTGGATCGGCTCGGCATCTCGGTGAGCATCCTGGGCCGCATGCGTCAGCTCGCCGGTGGCGCCGGGTTCGTGGAGTCGGAGCCGGGCGAGGGGACGACCGTGACGCTGGTGTGGGGCGGAAATGGCTGAGCAGGAAACCGAATTCGGGTTGCGCGATCTGCTCGGGCTCCGCGACCGCGCGGCCTGGCTGTTCCTGACCGTGCTCGAAGCGACCATCGCGCTGTACATGATCAGGAACTTCTCCGAATCGCCGGTGGCAGCCGCCATCGCGGCGCTGGTCGTGCTGGCGCTGGCCGGAGTCGTGGTGGTGGCGGCGCCGACCGATCCGCTGCCGTGGCAGGCGACCGTATTCGTCGCCGCCTCCGGTCCGCTGGCCACCGCCCTGACGTCGTTCGACGTCGAGCACGGTTGGTCCAAGCAGGTGTGGACGGCGTTCGCCGCCTCCTATGTGCTGGCCGTGCTGGTGCTGCGCGGACGCTTGGCCGCGGCCTGGCTCGGCGTCGCCGGCATCGGCGTGGTGATCGCCGTGGTCGGCATGGTGGCCGGTCTGCGGGTGGGTGTCGCCGTCGGCTCGATCGTGCCGGTCGCCACGGTGGCCGGGGTTTCCCTGTTCGCGGCGATCATGCGGCCCACCCAGCGATCGCTGCGGCTGCTGCGCGAGGAAGCGGCCATGCGCGCCGCCGCGGAGGCCGCGATGGCCGCGGAGAACTCCGAACGCACCCGTCAGCTGGCGCGGCTGGACGCGGTCGCTCGCCCGATCCTGGAACGCATTGCCGATGGCGACGAACTCACCGCCGCCGAGCGCGAACAGTGCAGGCTCCTGGAAGCCGAACTCCGCGACGGGCTGCGGGCCCCGCAGCTGGCCACCGACCAGCTCAGCAGCGCCGCCCGCGGCGCCCGCTCCCGCGGCGTGGAGGTGATCCTGCTCGACGACGGCGGTTTCACCGGCGTCCCGCATCAGGTGCGCCAGCAGGTGATCGACGCGGCCACCAGGGAACTGGACGCCGCCAACGACGGCTCGGTCACCGTCCGCATCCTCCCGACCGGCCGCCGCATCCTGGCCACCGTCCTGGCCACCGCGTCCGACCGCGACCGCCGCACCGAGATAGACGCCACCGGCACGATCACGGTATCCACCTGACCTGCCGACGCGGCTCCCACCGCGACGAAACTTGCCGCGCGCTTCCACGGCCCATCTGCGACATCGGAGTCGCTCCATTCCGCGTAGGTTGACCGCTCCAACCCGGTTCTCAGCCACTCCCAATGGCCGACCTGGCCTCAGGCCGTTATCACGTCACGTGACCACACCGGCTCAACCATGTCTTCCGAGCCGAGCCGAGCCGAGCCGAGCCGAGCCGAGCCGAGCCGAGCCGAGCGAGACCGAGCATCGGCCCCTCCGAGTACGTTGATCGCCCGACCCGGTCCCCAGCTATTGCCAACGGATGCTTCCCGGGCCGCGCCGTTGCCACGTCACGTGACCACACCACCTCAACCACCGGTTTCGAGCGAAGCGAGACCGAGCATGCGAACACCCAGCGCCGCAGGCGCTGGAAATCAGACACTGTCGGTGCCTCGTGGCATCGTTGCCTGTCATGCGGAAGATGGGTGCTGCGGCGGCGCGGCGAACGGCATTGGCGGCCCAGGGTTTCGGGGCGCGCAGGCCCGGTCGGATCACGCGGCGGACGGTGCTGGGAGTGCTGGACCGCACGCAACTGCTGCAGCTGGATTCGGTGTCGGCGGTGGTGCGGGCGCATTACGCGCCGGTGTTCAGCCGGATCGGCCCCTACGATCGCACGATCCTGGATCAGGCCGCATGGAGCAACGGCTCGCGGCAGCCCCGGTCGCTCGTCGAGTATTGGGCGCACGAGGCAGCGCTCATCCCGGTCGAGGACTGGCCGTTGCTGCGCTGGCGAATGCGGCGATACGAGCACGGGCGTTGGTCGGGCATGCGCAAGGTGGTCGAGCGCAACCCCACCCTGGGCAAGGACATCCTGGACGTGATCACCGCGGTGGGCCCGGCCACCGCGGGCGAGGTAGAGCGCCACCTGGAGCTGGACAAGCCGCGCCCGAAGGGTTCCTGGTGGAATCTGAGCGATACCAAGATGATCTGCGAGCAACTCTTCGCGGCGGGCGCGTTGTCGGTGGCCACGCGCGTGGGCTTCGCCAGGCACTACGACCTGACCGAGCGGGTGCTGCCTGCGGAGGTGCTGGCCCGCGACGTGGCCGAGCCGGACGCCGTGCGTGAACTCGTGCTGCGCGCCGCCACCGCGCACGGCATCGGCACCGAAGCGGACCTGCGGGACTACTACCGGCTCGAGCGCACTCAGACCGAACCGGCCATCGCCGATCTGGTGGACGCGGGTGAGCTGATCCCGGTGGAGGTGGCGGGCTGGGGGAAACCGGCTTATCTGCGGGCGGGCGCTCCCACGCCGCGCCGCATCGAAGGCGCGGCGCTGCTGTGCCCGTTCGACCCGCTCATCTTCTTCCGCGCCCGCACCGAGCGAATATTCGACTTCCACTACCGCATCGAGATCTACACCCCCGAACACAAGCGGGTGCACGGGTATTACGTCTTCCCGTTCCTGCTCGACGGCGAACTCGTCGGCCGCGTCGATCTGCGGGCGGAACGCGCGAGCGGCCGGTTGTGGGTGCCCGCCGCGTTCGCCGAGCCCGGATACGACACCGCCGCCACCGCGCACGCACTCGGCGGCGCGCTGCGCGAGATGGCCGACTGGCTGGAACTGGACGAGGTCGTCGTCGGCGATCGCGGCAATCTCGCGGCGCTGCTGTAGCGCGTTCGGGTCAGGTGTCTCGTTTGGGCCCGTACCCGCGCATCTGGTCGCGCAAGGCTCCGTGGACGGCGCTCGACAGCCACGAGTTCAGGGACTGACCGCTCTGTGCGGCAGCCTCTTCCGCACGCGCCTTCATCTGCTCCACCAGCCGCAGCGTGACCCTGCTGATGTCTCCGGTCATCTCCTCGAAGCTGGGGGCTTCCTCGCCCGTCGTGCTCTTGCGCACATCGATGGAGGCGTCGGTGCCGTCGACCGAGACGTGCACCGTTCGGTCGCCGAGCGCGGCGCTGACCTCGGCCGCGAGCTCCGACAGTGCGGCCAGCAGCACCAAGCGGGCCGGCCCTTCGGTGGCCGCCGCCAGTGCGGCGGCCGTGGCCTGCGTCTTCTCGTCGCCGAGTGCGGCGGCGGCGAGCAGGTTCTCGCCGAGCCTGCTGGTGTACTTGTTCAAATCCATGATGTCAGTCTGACGTCATATATGACATCAGGCAAGCGGCAAAATGACATCATGCCGCTGCCGGTGATATGGATTCGCGTCCTTGTTGCGGCCTGATCGCCGACGACGGTGTCGAGGGCGTGTCCCGGACCGGGTAGCCTTTCTGACCATGACGAACGGTGAATCGACGCCAACGGAGCTGCGTGCGTCCGGCACGGTAGGTGTCGCGATGGTGACCCCCTTCAGTGCCGACGGCAAGCTCGACGTCGATGCCGGGGTCGCGCTGGCGGCCCGCCTGGTCGACCGCGGCGTCGACCTGCTCGCGATCTCGGGGACCACCGGTGAATCGCCGACCACCACCGAATCGGAGAAGGCGGATCTGCTGCGTGCCGTCGTCGATGCCGTCGGCACGCGCGCGACGGTGATCGCGGGCGCGGGCACCTACGACACCGCACATTCGATCGAACTCGCGCGCAACGCGCAGCGGGCGGGTGCGCACGGTTTGCTCGTGGTGACGCCGTACTACTCCCGGCCCTCCCAGGAGGGACTGGTCGCGCATTTCACCGCCGTCGCGGATGCCACCGACCTGCCGGTCACCCTGTACGACATCCCCGGACGATCGGTGGTGCCGATCGCCAGCGACACCATCCGCAAGCTCGCCGAGCATCCGCGCATCGTCGCGGTCAAGGACGCCAAGGGCGACCTGAACATGGGCGCCGAACTCATCGCGAGCACCGGCCTGACGTTCTACTCCGGCGACGACGCGCTCAACCTGCCCTGGCTGTCGGTGGGCGCGGCCGGATTCATCAGCGTCATCGGGCATCTCGCGCCGGAGCGGCTGCGCGCGCTGCTGGAGGCGTACACCGCGGGCGAGGTCGTGCGTGCCCGCGAGATCAACACCACGCTGCTGCCGCTGCACGCCGCGATGGCCAGGTTGGGCGGCGTCGCGATGAGCAAGGGCGGATTGCGGCTGCTCGGAGTGGAGGTCGGCGAGCCGCGGCTGCCCCAGCTGATGCCGACCGGCGAGCAGCTGGAGGCGCTGGCCGCGGACCTGCGAGCGGTCGGAGTGCTGTCGTGAACGAGTCCCTACCCCGTCGCCGCCGCAGCGCGTCCCGCCCCGCGGGAGCGCCCGCACCCGCTCCGGCGCAGCAGGCCGCGCCGCCGGAGCCCGTCGCGCTGCCCGAGCCTCCACTGGCCGAAACGTCGGTTTCCGCCGCACCGGCCGAGCAGCCGGCAGCGCCTGCGCAGACGCGCCGAGCGGCCAGAGGGCAGGATTCCGGGTCCCGTCGAGCGGGCCGCGGACGGGGACAGTCCGGCGCACGGCGGGCCGAAGAGCCTCCGGCGCAAGCGGATCCGATCGCCGCGCACGACCGGCTGGGCGCCCCGCCCGCTCTGCCCGAGAACGGCCTGCGTGTGGTCGCCCTCGGCGGCATCGGCGAAATCGGCCGTAACATGACGGTTTTCGAGTACGGCGGCAAACTGCTCGTCGTCGACTGCGGCGTGCTGTTCCCGGAGGACCAGCAGCCGGGCGTCGATCTGATCCTGCCGGACTTCCGCCCCATCGAGGACCGGATCGACGACGTGGTGGCCGTCGTGCTCACCCACGGACACGAGGACCACATCGGCGCGGTGCCGTTCCTGCTGCGGCTGCGGCCCGACATCCCGGTCGTGGGCTCCAAGTTCACCCTCGCGCTGGTCGCCGCGAAATGCCGGGAACACCGCCTGCACCCGAAGCTGATCGAAGTGACCGAGGGGCAGCAGACCACGCACGGCCCGTTCGGCTGCGAGTACTTCGCCGTCAACCACTCCATTCCCGACGCGCTCGCGGTCGCCATCCGCACGCCCGCCGGCGTCGCCCTGCACACCGGTGACATCAAGCTCGACCAGCTGCCGCTGGACGGACGGCTCACCGACCTGGCCGGATTCTCCCGGCTCGGTGACGAGGGCGTCGACCTGTTCCTGGTGGACTCCACCAACGCCGAGGTGCCCGGATTCGTCACGCCGGAGCGGGAGATCGGCGGCGTGCTGGACTCGGTCATCGGCAAGGCGAACGGCCGGGTCATCGTCGCCTCCTTCGCCAGTCACGTGCACCGCATCCAGCAGGTCGTCGACGTGGCGCAGAAGTACGGGCGGCGGGTGTGCTTCGTGGGCCGCTCGATGGTCCGCAACATGCAGATCGCCCAGGATCTGGGCTACCTCACCGTGCCGGAGGGCGTGGTCGTCGACCTGGATGTCGCCGCCACCTTGCCCAGCCACCGCCTGGTGCTGATCTCCACGGGTTCGCAGGGCGAGCCGCTGTCGGCGCTGTCGCGCATGGCGCGCGGCGATCACCGCCAGATCAACATCCGTCCCGACGACCTGGTGGTGTTGGCCTCCTCGCTCATCCCCGGCAACGAGAACTCGGTGTTCGCGGTGGTCAACGGCCTGGCCCGGCTCGGGGCCACGGTGATCACCCAGCAGAACGCCAAGGTGCACGTCTCCGGGCACGCTTCGGCGGGCGAGCTGCTGTACCTGTACAACGCGGTGCGGCCGACCAATGCGATGCCGGTGCACGGCGAATGGCGCCACCTGCGCGCGAACGCGGCGCTGGCGGTGGCGACCGGAGTGCCGCAGGAGCGGGTGGTGCTGGCCGAGGACGGCGTGGTGGTCGATCTGGTCGACGGCATCGCCTCGGTCGTCGGCCGGGTGCCGGTGGGCCATGTGTACGTCGACGGACTGTCGGTGGGCGACGTCGGGGAGTCGACGCTGTCGGACCGGCTGGTGCTCGGCGAGGGCGGATTCATCTCGATCACCGTCGCCATCGACGAGACCACCGGAAAGGCGGTGAGCACTCCGGAACTGAGCGGACGCGGCTTCTCCGACGACCCCACCGCCCTGCTCGACGCGGCGGAACTGGTGGAAGCCGAACTGCTGCGGCTGGCGGGGGAGGGCGTCACCGACACCCATCGCATCGCGCAGGGCGTGCGCCGCGTGGTCGGCCGCTGGGTGGCCGAGACCTACCGTCGCCGTCCGATGATCGTGCCGACCGTCATCGGGGTCTGACCTCATCGACAGCGAAAGCGCCGGACAGCTGCGCTGTCCGGCGCTTTTCCCGTATCGGTATGCCTACTCCTGGCAGGCCGCCGACTCGATCTTCGCGCTCTTGACGATGTTGCAGGCGAAGGTGTGGTCGACCTTCCACTGGCCGCCCTCGGACACGAACTGGATGAACGCGTCGTCCACCGGGGTGCCGTCGATGGTGACCTTGGCGTCGGCCTTCAGCTTGCCGTCCTTCGGATCACCCACGTTGGTGACCTCGACGGTGACCTTCTGCTTCTTAGCGGCGTCGACGAGGTTGGCGACCAGATAGGGATCCTGCTCGGCGGCCTGGATCCAGCTGATCTTCTCGGTGTTCGGCACGTTCGGATCGAACGCCTTCTGCAGCCGCTCGTTGAGCTGCTGCACGGTGGGCTTCGGCAGTGCGGGCGAGGACGGCGTGGTCGGCGCGGAGCCGGCCTCCTTGTCGCCCTTGCCGGAGCCGCCCTCCAACTCACCGGCCGCGTGGCCGGGGGTGGCGCTGGTGCTCGTGGACGAGGAGTCGTCGTTGGAGGCGCAGGCGGTGAGCGAGCAGGCCAGTGCGGTGAGGACGACGGCCACGGTGGTCCGGAAAGTGCGGTGCTTCACGTTGTTTCCTTCGACTCGAAGTCCGGGCGTCAGCCGTGGTTGGACGTGCAGTTCCAGTGCACGATGTAGGCGTCGGAATCGTTGTGCGCCAGCGCCTGGCCCTGCGCGCTGCGCCGTGACGAGGCGTACCCCCAGCTCCAGGTGCCGGTGCCACTGGAATAGGCGACGGCGCCGCAGCCGTTGCGGAACCAGACCACCGACTCGCAATCCGCCGCGCCGCAGGCGCTCACGGCGCGTTGCTCTGCGGCAGCCGAGTTCGGGTAGTCGTAGGAGTACCCGATCAAACCGGTGGAGGTGGACAGCGCGATCGCGCCGTAGTTGTTGGTGTAGGCATTCGCGGCGGGCGCGCTGACAGCCAGCGCCGCACCGACCGCCGCGAGCGCGGCCACACCGGTAGCAAACTTCTTCACGAGGATTTGCCCCTTCTTGTCATTGGCCCACGACCCGATGGACCGAGTGACAAGGTACAGAGCCGACTCTCATAACGCTAGCCGGAGATTTCCCGGCAGGGAGAGCGGCGAACGCCGTGATCGGCCGCGCGCCGAGGGAGGCTCCCGAGTGGATCGGCGAGTGGCGCCGCGGTTGCGGTGACCGCGGCGCGTCGTGCCGCGCGGCGGCGTGGCCGGGTGGTCGGTATGTTCGGGGGTGTGACTATGGCACAGCGGGAGCGCCGAGGGATCGTCGAGGCGATGCGGGCAGCGGGGCCGGACGCGCGGACGCTCTGCGGTGCGTGGACCGTGCGAGACCTGGCCGCGCACTTGGTGGTTCGGGAACGACGACCCGACGCCGCGCCGGGCATCCTGCTGCGGCCGTTCGCGGGGTATCTGGAGCGCGTGCAGGCGAAGGCGGCGCGCAAGCCGTTCCCCGAGCTGCTGGAGCTGGTGCGTACCGGTCCGCCGTGGTGGTCGCCGCTGCGGCCGGTCGACGCGGTGGTCAACCTGTCGGAGATGTTCGTCCACCACGAGGACGTGCGCCGCGCCGAGCCCGATTGGCAGCCACGCGAACTGCCCGCCGCCGACGAGGACCGGCTGTGGTCGGTGCTGCGGAAGATGGCCGGAATGGCCTACCGCAAGGTGCCGGTCACGGTCGAGTTGGCGACGCCGGACGGCAGGCGGACGGTGGTACGGTCCGCGTCCGAGGACGTCGTCACGCTCACCGGCAAGCCGTCGGAACTGGTGTTGCACGCCTTCGGCCGGGACGAGGTGCGGCTGGAGACCTCCGGGTCCCCCGAGGCCGTCCGGACGGTCCTGGAATCGGACCGATCGGTCTGATTTTGGTGTTCTCGCGCCGTCGGGGGAACCCGGAACCGGCCAAAAGCCGCTAGAGGCGCAACGGCGCCAGTGTTGCGGATGGTTTCGATGGGGCGATTGCGGCTAGCCTGGGGCCATGGCAGGTAAGTCCCGCAGCACCACGACGACTCGGGCGCGGGCGGGATCTGCGCGGGGGAGGACCACCACGGCGCGCTCTCGCGCGGCCACGCCCCGTACCGCGACGCCCCGCACAGCGACGCCCCGGACCGCCACCACGCCCCGCCGGCGCGCCACGCAGGCCCGGCGCCCGGCGCGCCGTCCGTCCGACACGGCTCCGCTCGCGGTGATCACCCGGGGCATCGGCAGCGGCTGGACCATGCTGGCCCGTGGGCTCGGCGCGACCACGCGCGCCCTCAGCCGCGCGGGGGAGATCGAACACGGGCATCGGCGCGACGGCATCGCGCTGGCACTCATCGCGCTGAGCGCCGTGATAGCGGCGGCGGTCTGGTTGTCGGCGGGCGGCCCCATCGGCCATCTGGTCGAGGACGTGATCCGCGCGATCTCCGGATCGGCCTCCGCCGCTCTACCGTTCGTCGCCTCCGGGATCGCCGTCGTCCTGATGCGCACCGAACCGCGCCCGGAGATCCGGCCGCGCCTGGTGCTCGGCGGCCTGCTGATCGGCTTGCCCGCCCTCGGGCTGTGGCATATCGCCGCGGGCGCCCCCACCGACGCGCACGGGCGTTCCCGCGCCGCCGGTTTCGTCGGCTTCGTGACCGGGGGGCCGCTGACCGACGGCCTCACCGCCTGGCTCTCGGTCCCGATCCTGTTGCTGGCCACCGTCTTCGGTGCGCTGCTCATCACCGGGACGACGGTGCGGGAGGTGCCGGCCAAGCTGCGGCGCTACCTCGGCGCCGAGACCGACGACGGATACGGCGAATTCGACGGCGAGCACCGGAACTACGACCCGGCCGACTACGACGCCGACGGATTCCCGGTGCATCGCGCCACCACCAGGCGGCGCGGTCGCACGCCCGCGGAGAACTACCCGCCCGACGAGTTCGGCGATCCCGACGCGGTCACCGAGTCGCTGGGCGAGCCCCCGCTGCGCGACGCCAAGCAGATCGCGGCCGAGGAACCCGCGCCGAAACCGAAGCCGAAGAAGCAGCGCCCCGCCGCGGTCGTGGAGGATCAAACGCCACCGCCGCCGAAACAGCTGGAGTTCGTCACCGATCGCGAGGTCGAGGGCGACTACACGCTGCCGCCGCTGTCGTTGCTGACCGATGGCGATCCGCCCAAGAAACGCAGCGCCGCCAACGAATCGATGATCGAGGCGATCACCGAGGTGCTGGTGCAGTTCAAGATCGACGCGGCGGTGACGGGGTTCGTCCGCGGCCCGACGGTGACGCGCTACGAGGTCGAGCTCGGCCCCGGCGTGAAGGTGGAGAAGATCACCGCGCTGGCGCGCAACATCGCCTACGCCGTCGCCACGGAGAACGTCCGGCTGCTCGCGCCGATCCCGGGCAAGTCCGCCGTCGGCATCGAGGTGCCGAACGCCGACCGTGAGCTGGTCCGGCTGGCCGACGTGCTCAAGGCGCCGTCCACGCGCAACGACCACCATCCGCTGGTGATCGGTCTCGGCAAGAACATCGAGGGCGAGTTCGTCTCGGCGAACCTGGCCAAGATGCCGCACCTGCTGGTCGCGGGTTCCACCGGTTCGGGTAAATCGAGCTTCGTGAACTCGATGCTGGTGTCGCTGCTGCAGCGGGCGACGCCGGACGAGGTGCGGATGATCCTGATCGACCCGAAGATGGTGGAACTTACGCCGTACGAGGGCATTCCGCACCTGATCACGCCGATCATCACCCAGCCGAAGAAGGCCGCGGCCGCGCTGGCCTGGCTGGTCGAGGAGATGGAACAGCGCTACCAGGACATGCAGGCCAACAAGGTGCGCCACATCGACGACTTCAACAAGAAGGTGAAGTCGGGGGCGATCACCGCGCCGCTGGGCAGCGAACGGGTGTACCGGCCCTATCCGTACATCCTGGCCATCGTCGACGAGCTGGCCGACCTCATGATGACCGCTCCGCGCGACGTGGAGGACGCCATCGTCCGCATCACCCAGAAGGCCCGCGCGGCCGGCATCCATCTCGTACTGGCCACGCAGCGGCCCTCGGTGGACGTGGTGACCGGCCTGATCAAGACCAACGTGCCCTCCCGGCTCGCCTTCGCCACGTCCTCGCTGACCGACTCGCGCGTCATCCTCGACCAGCCCGGCGCGGAGAAGCTGATCGGCATGGGCGACGGCCTTTTCCTGCCGATGGGAGCGGGTAAGCCGACCCGGCTGCAGGGCGCGTTCATCAGCGACGAGGAGATCCACGCCGTCGTCGACTTCACCAAGAACCAGGCGGAGCCGGAATACCAAGAGGGCGTCACCGCCGCGAAGGCGGGCGAGAAGAAGGACGTCGACCCCGATATCGGCGACGACCTCGACGTCTTCCTTCAGGCGGTGGAACTCGTCGTCACCTCGCAGTTCGGGTCCACCTCCATGCTCCAGCGCAAGCTGCGCGTCGGTTTCGCCAAGGCGGGACGGTTGATGGACCTCATGGAGACCCGCGGCGTGGTCGGCCCGAGCGAGGGTTCCAAGGCACGCGACGTGCTGGTGAAACCCGATGAGCTGGAAGGCTTGCTGTGGTCGATCCGTGGCGGCGGGGACGGCGAGCCCGCCGAGTCGCCGGAATGATCCGATCGGTTCCCTCGGCGAGATTCGAACTCGCATCTCCCGGAATCTAGGTCCGGCGCCTCTACCGATTGGGCTACGAGGGATCGGTCGCACGAAAAAGGGGTCACTCCAGGCTGTTCGCCGCGGAGTGACCCCCTGCTCGGTACGGGTCTGCGAAAGACACGTTCAGGGGCGGCTCCGCGCGCTCGTGCGCCAAGAGACGGACGAGACCGATAGCACGACGCGGACATGCGACAAACCGCTCGGCAACCCGTGTCGCCCAGTCGTCGCGGTCATCGTCTCGCCTTCCTGTGGTCTGATCTTCGCGGCTCAGAAAGTAGCACCGGATGCCGGTGCCGGGAAGCGCTTTCGCGTCGCCGACGACCCTACCCCGTTCAGTTCCCGGTCGGCCGAGGTGTATCCGCTAGGCGGCAGCCTTTCCGGCTACCGGTCGCGGGAGTGGTGATCGCGGACAACTCGCGACGACTGTGGCGCGGCCGGCCTGGTGAACGCGTGTGGAATTATGGGTGGCAATCATCCCGCAATCGCGCAGTAACGGACAATTCGGGCATTATGGACATCATGTTCTTCGATCGGCACACCGTATGCACGTAACCGCACTCGAATGGGCGATCACCGTCGTGGTGATCCTCGGCCTGTTCGTCTTCGACTTCTTCGCCCATGTCCGCACCCCGCACGAGCCGACCTTCCGGGAATCGGGGTTCTGGTCCGCGGTCTACATCGGGCTGGCGCTGCTGTTCGGCGGCGTGGTCGCCTGGCGGTGGGGCTCGACCTACGCCGGGGAGTACTACGCGGGTTTCGTCACCGAGAAGGCGCTCTCGGTGGACAACCTGTTCGTCTTCCTGATCATCATGGCCACCTTCGCGGTGCCGCGGATCTACCAGCAGAAGGTGCTGCTGATCGGCATCGTGCTCGCACTGGTCATGCGCGGCGCGTTCATCGCCGTCGGCGCGGCCGCCATCAGCGCGTTCAGCTGGGTGTTCTATCTGTTCGGGCTGTTCCTGGTCTACACCGCGGTCAAGCTGTTGCGGGAGAGCGGCCACGAGGTCGAGGTCGAGGAGAAACGAGACAGCAGAATCGTCGCGCTGGCCAAGCGGGTGCTGCCCACGACCGACGAATACGACGGCGACAAGCTGGTCACCAGGGTCGACGGCCGCCGGGCGGTCACGCCGCTGTTGCTGGCGCTGCTGGCCATCGGCTTCGCCGACCTGCTCTTCGCGCTGGACTCCATCCCGGCCATCTACGGCCTGACCGAGCAGCCGTATCTGGTCTTCACCGCGAACGCGTTCGCGCTCATGGGCCTGCGACAGCTGTACTTCCTGATCGGCGGGCTGCTCGACCGGCTGGTGTACCTGTCCTACGGGCTGGCGGCGATCCTCGCGTTCATCGGCGTGAAGCTGGTGCTGCACGCCCTGCACGAGAACACGCTGCCGTTCGTCAACGGCGGCGAGCACGTCGCGGCGCCGGAGATCTCCACACCCGTCTCGCTGGGGGTGATCCTGGTCATCCTGGTGATCGCGACGGTCGCCAGCCTGCTGCGCACGCGGGTCCGAACCGACCGGTAGCCCTCAGGAGGCGAAGGCTCCGAAGACCGGGGCCCACTCCACCGCGCGGACGTCATCGATGAGGTTCTCCCGCGCGAACGGATCCTGGGCGAGCAGGTCCTTCAGTTGCCCCGCGTCCTGCGCTCGGAACAGCAGCAGCGCTCCGGACCCGTCCGGGTACGGACCGCTGCTGAGCAGCGTCCCCGCCTCGAGCAGACCGGCCAGCCAGGCCCGGTGCTCGGGGCGATGGACGTCCCGGCCCGCGGTGGTGGCCTCGGAGTAGACGTAATGGACGGCGAAGATCGGCACGGGTATCGCTTCCTGTGGGGGATGGACTCAGAGCGTCAGCAGCATTCGAGTATTGCCGAGAGTGTTCGGCTTCACATAGCTGAGATCGAGGAATTCGGCCACACCGGTGTCGTAAGACCGGCACATCTCGGCGTACACCTCGGCGGTGACCGGCGTGCCGTCGATCTCGACGAACCCGTGCCTGCCGAAGAACTCCACCTCGAAGGTCAGCACGAACAGCCGCTCCAACTCCAGCTCGCGTGCCACTTCGATCAGCCGCCGCACGATGAGTTTGCCCACACCGCTGCCTTTGACATCGGGGTGCACCGCGACCGTGCGCACTTCCCCGAGATCGGCCCACAGCACGTGCAGCGCGCCGCAGCCGACCACGCGGCCGTCGAGTTCGGCGACCCAGAACTCCTGCACCGCCTCGTAGAGAGTGACCAGGTTCTTCTCCAGCAGGATCCGGCCCGCGTAGACGTCGACGAGGCGCTTGATCTCGGGCACATCGGAGGTTCGCGCGCGTCGGACGACCGGGAGGGAGCTGTGCGCGGCCGAAGCCGCGCCCGGATACGCGTCGCTTGTCGAACCACCTAGTGGTCCCCGAGAGGTCATGGGGTGCACAGTAGTCGGCCCGGCTACCGATAGTCTGAACGTGTGCCGCAGATCCACTCGTTCAGCTCACCGCACCGCGCCGCCCGGCGCGGCGGTCCGGCGAGGCGGCCGTGAGCGAGCCGATCGCCGGTGAGGCGACGGCATGAGCGTGCAACCCGACGAGACGGACCGCCCCTGGAGCGCGCCCGCCCCGCTGCGCCCCGGCTTCGCGCCCGCGCAGGCCGAGAGCGGTCCGCCGCTGCTGAACATCGCGAACGTGCTCACCATGCTGCGCATCGCGATCGTGCCGCTGTTCGTCGTGGCGCTGTTCGCCGGAGACGGTCACCAGACCGGGTGGCGGATCGCCGCCGCGGCCCTGTTCGGCCTCGCCGCGATCACGGATCGGTTCGACGGGCAACTTGCTCGCAAATATGGTTTGGTGACCGACTTCGGCAAACTGGCCGACCCCATCGCGGACAAGGCGCTGATCGGGTCGGCGGTGATCGGCCTGTCCGTGCTCGGCGATCTGGCCTGGTGGATCACTTTGGTGATCTGCGGCCGGGAGATCGGCGTCACGCTGCTGCGCCTGGTCGTCGTGCGGCGCGGGGTGATCCCGGCCGGGCGCGGCGGCAAGCTCAAGACGCTGGTCCAATCGCTGGCCATCGCGATGCTGCTGCTGCCGCTGTCGGGCTGGGCCGCCGGGATCGGCATGCCGCTGATGTACCTGGCGGTCGCGCTGACCGTGGCCACCGGGCTGGACTACGTCGGTCAGGCGGCCCGGGTGTGGTTCGCGGGCGGCTCGGGGCGAAACCGCGGCGTATGAGCGATCCGCTGCTCGCCGACGTGCCCGCCATCGAACTCGTTCGCGCTCTGGTGACGGTGCGGCAAACGGTGGCCACCGCGGAATCGCTGACCGCGGGCCTGCTCGCCGCGACCATCGCCGGGGTGCCGGGCGCCAGCGCCGTGCTGCGCGGCGGGCTGGTGGTGTACGCCACCGACCTCAAGCAGAGCCTCGCGGGCGTCGACGCCGAGGTCCTCGCGGCCGAGGGCCCGGTCGCGGCGAGCACCGCCGAACAGCTGGCCGTCGGCGCCCGCACGCGCTGCGGCGCGGACTGGGGTGTGGGGCTGACCGGCGTGGCCGGCCCCGATTCGCAGGACGGGCACCCGGTGGGCACGGTTTTCCTCGGACTGGCCGGTCCGGGGCATACCGAGGTGGTGCGGTTGAAACTCCCCGGCGACCGGTGGACGATCAGAATCGGTGCGACGCGCACGGCGGTGGCGGAACTGCTGCGGTGTGTGCGGGAGGCGGGCACGGACCCGGCCGACCGCGACGGGCGGAGCGGCTGAGATGTCCCGGCGGGAACCATCCGCCCCGGCTCCGACGTTGTGCCAGAAAGAACGGCATGCGTGGGGTCGAAAATCGCGTCGGCCCGGCGACCGGGAGCGAAGGAGAACGAGATGACGCTGCTGCGAGAGGCGATCGGGGACAGTTTGCGGCGTGCGCGTCTCGCCCAGAACCGGACCTTGCGCGAGGTGTCGACGTCGGCGCGGGTGAGCCTCGGCTATCTCTCCGAAGTCGAGCGGGGCCGCAAGGAGGCCTCCAGCGAATTGCTGGCCGCCATCTGCGAAGCGCTGGACGTGCCGCTGTCGCGGGTGCTGTGGGATGTGAGCACGATCATGGCGGGCGTCGACGGAGCGACCGCCGGTGCGGACGAGGCCGCGACGGCCGCTGCCGAGCCGGAGCGCACCGCGGCCGAGCCCGCCGCGCAGGCCGAGCCGGAGGCCGCGCCCGCGTCGGCCGCCATGTCGGTGGCCGAGCCCGCCGCGCGGCCGCTGCCGCTGGCGGAGGACACCCGGATCGTCATCCCCGCTCCGCGATCGGACATGTTGGTCCTGGTGAAGGGTGCGTGACGGGCGGCGAGAGGCGGCAGCGGCGGCAACGCTGCGGACCGGCGCGGAAAGCGGATAGATTCTCCGTTAGGCGTCGGTTGGGCCGGGTTCGCCCGGCCCGGGTGCCACATGGTGGAGGATAGGCACATATCGAGTGCGTGACGGTCGCGCACTGGAGTCGCGCCCGAGCGCGGCATGTCAGATGGAGGCGGGATCAATCGATGGCTAATCCGTTCGTCAAGGCCTGGAAATACCTGATGGCCCTCTTCGATTCCAAGATCGAGGAGCACGCGGATCCGAAGGTCCAGATTCAGCAGGCTATCGAGGAAGCCCAGCGGCAGCACCAGGCCCTTTCGCAGCAGGCCGCGTCGGTCATCGGCAACCAGCGTCAGCTGGAGATGAAGCTGAACCGGCAGCTGGACGAGGTCGAGAAGCTCAACGCCAACGCGCGCCAGGCCGTCCTGCTGGCCGATCAGGCCACCGCGGCGGGTGACACCGAGAAGGCGATCCAGTACACCAACGCCGCCGAGGCGTTCGCCGCGCAACTGGTCACCGCCGAGCAGTCGGTCGAGGACCTGAAGGTCCTGCACGACCAGTCGCTGCAGGCGGCCGCCCAGGCGAAGAAGGCCGTGGAGCAGAACGCGATGCTGCTGCAGCAGAAGGTCGCCGAGCGCACCAAGCTGCTCAGCCAGCTGGAGCAGGCGAAGATGCAGGAGCAGGTCTCCGCCTCGCTGCAGCAGATGGACTCCACGCTGTCGGCCCCGGGCAGCACGCCGAGCCTGGACGCGGTGCGCGAAAAGATCGAGCGCCGCTACGCCAACGCGCTCGGCGCCGCGGAACTGGCGCAGAACTCGGTGCAGGGCCGCATGCTCGAGGTGCAGCAGGCCAGCATCCAGATGGCCGGGCACAGCAAGCTGGAGCAGATCCGCGCGTCCATGCGCGGTGACCAGCTGCCCGCCGGTGGCGCCCAGCCCGCCATCAACCCGGCACAGGCGGCGCAGCCGCAGATGAACAAGGGACAGGCCGCGCAGCAGTAGCCGCGACCGGGTGTTCGGCGAACACGTGTCGGTGGGGGCTGGTTCACTGGGGGACAAGGCGTGGGGACCCGACCGGCCGGCCGTCGGCCGAGTCGGGTCTCGGTCTGTCCGATGGGTGCGACCGGTGGGAGAGAAGGTATGAGCGGCAGTGCATTTCGCGAGCGGCGCCTCGAGACGCGGCGCCTGCGCGGGACGGCGATGATCCGGGCACAGGCCGCGCTCGCGCCACAGCCGGGCAGCCTGCCGGACAGTCTGCGCGAAGCCGGTGAGCACGCGCTCGTCGCGGTGCGCCGCTGGGCCGATCCACGGGAGCGGGAGTTGCGCCGCCGCCGCAGGGCCCGCCGCCGCAGCTTCCAGCTGGGCACGGTGTCCGGCCTCACCACAGTGGGAACCGTTGGCCTGGTTGCCCTTTCGGCGCCGGTGTGGGCCGTGGTCATGGTCGGCGGCGGCGCGGTGGCGCTGGTTACCGGTGCGGCGCTGAGCACTCGCCGCTATCTGCGACTGCGCGGAGCGCCGCTGCCGCAGGCGGCCTTCATTCCGCGCAAGCTCCCCCCGTTGTGGTCGAAGGCCAGGCCGACGATCGCGCGTCTGGTGCGCGCGGAGAAGGCGTTGCACGGTATGGGCGCCCAGATCGCCCGTTCGCATCGGCTGCCTCCGGACGAACTGGCCGACATGCTCGAAACGGCTGCTTCGGGGGCCGCGGCGCTGCACGCGCTGGCCGCCGACATCACGGCGATGGAACAGGGGCTCGGCGCCATCGGAAGCGCGGATTCCCCCGCGGCGGTGGCGCTCACCGAGAACCTGCGGCTGATCCTGGCCAGGCTCGATGCGGGCGTCGCGGAGTACGAGCAGGTGGTTGCCGCGGCGGGCCGGATTCTCGCGGTCCCGGAGCACACCGTGGTGCGGCACAACTTCGACACCATCGTGGCGGACCTGCGCCACGCCTCCGACCGGCTGGACGGCTGGGCGCAGGCCCTCATCGAGGTGGCCGACAAATCGGTGTCCGCGTCGCAACGGCCACCGATCTGATCGGGTCCGGTCAGCTCGGCCGGTCCCGGCGGCGCAATTCCTCGGCCCTGGCGCGAAACGCCGCGCCGACGAGTTCGCGGCTCTCGGCCATGAGATCGAGAACCTCCCACGACGCCTTGCGTGCGGCCGATCCGACGATGCCCGCGATCGCGGAGCCGTGCCGCCGGGCCGCGGCCGCGAGTTCTTGTGCCAGCTCGTTCGTCTGTTCCATCGAGATCCCGCCGTCAGACGAGATTCAGTGCATGACTGTGTGCTGATTGGGGTGTCTGCGTCATTCGATCATCCCTTCCCTGTTGTCGCGCAGCGCCGTTTGGCGTTCGAGATCAGAGTACATCCGTGCACTGAACTTGCCTCGGTCGCGACCGCGTTGCTGGATCGGGTGGACACCTGAGCACATGTGTCCCGCCGCGGGCCAAGGCGCGGCGCACAGGCGGCCGGTAGGCTGCAGCGATGCGGTTTCTCTCGGCTCGCGAACGCGACGGTGGGGTGATCGGAATGACGAGCAGCCTGGATCGCTGGCTGGTCGGTCGCAGCGCGCGCGTGCGCGCGACGCCGGCGGACCGGGTGCTGAAGGCTCTGAGTACCGCCGCCGACAAGAGTCGATTGTGGATCGGGCTGGGAGCGGTGCTGTTCGTCGCCGGGGATCGCTCGACCCGCCGCGGTGCGGTGCGCGGGCTGCTCGCTCTGAGCATCGCCAGCGGCGTGGCCAACGGGGTGGCCAAGCCGCTGTTCCCGCGCCGCCGTCCGCCGGACGAATCCGTTCCATTCGTGCGCAGGCTGGTCGCTCCGCCGGTCTCCTCGTCGTTTCCCTCGGGGCACGCGGCCTCCGCCGCGGCCTTCGCGACGGGCATGGCGCTGGAATCGCCCCGTGCGGCCGTCGCGGTCGCCCCGGTGGCCGCCGCGGTGGGATATTCGCGGGTGCACATCGGTGTGCACTGGCCCTCCGATGTGGTCGCGGGCGCGCTGTTCGGCGGCGCGATCGCGCTGGCCACCCGGCGGTGGTGGGCGGTGCGCGATGAGGGTCCCGCTGTCCTCGGCCCGGTCGCGCACATCGAACCGCTGCCGCAAGGCGCAGGATTGCTGCTGATCGGCAATCCGCACGCCGGATCGGGCGACGGCGACGATACGCTCGCCGCCCTTCGCACGCGGTTGCCCGCCGCCGACGTGCTCGAACTCGGCGGCGGCGATGATGTCGGGGAGCGGGTCGACGAACTGCTGCGGCGCGACGGCATCCGTGCTCTCGGCGTCGTCGGCGGGGACGGCACGGTGTCGGCCGTCGCCGAGTACGCGGTGCGGCACCGGTTGCCGCTGGCGGTCTTCGCCGGTGGCACGCTGAACCACTTCGCCAGGGACGCCGGAGTGGCGGAGGTCGATGTGACCGTCGCCGGGCTGGAAGCGGGCGAAGCGGTGGCCGTCGACGTGGCGCAGGTTCGCTTCGACGGCGCCGAGCCGCGGACCTTCGTCAACACCGCCAGTCTCGGTGGCTATCCCGATTTCGTTCGCGTCCGCGAGCGCTGGGAACGCCGGATCGGCAAATGGCCCGCGGCGGGAATCGCCATGGTGCGCGTGCTCTTCCGGGCCCAGCCCCTGCACGTCATCGTCGATGGCACGCGCACCGCGCTGTGGATGCTGTTCGTCGGCAACGGCGCCTACCACCCGGCCGACCAGATCCCGATGTCGCGTCCGGAGTTGCACGGCGGCACGCTCGATGTCCGCTACCTGCGTGCCGACGTCCCGTTCTCGCGGTTGCGGCTGGTCTTCGCGACGTTCACCGGCACGCTGGAGTATTCGCCCACCTATCGGCACCGCAGGGTCTCCCGCGTGGAGGTGCGGGTCACCGGCGAGCCGGTGTCGCTGGCCACCGACGGCGAGGTGGACCATCGTGGCACGGACTTCCGGTTCACCAGCGGCCCGTCGGCGCTGACGCTGATCAAGAGCGGCCGCGCGCAGGCCCGTCCATAGCGCGCCGGATCCTGATAGCTAGCAGATAGCTGTTTTATCCTCCTGCTGCGGCGTGTCGTCGAATTGCCAGGCGAGTCCGGTTTGATCGGCCGAAGTACGGGTAGTTGCCACCCTGTAGCTGATCACCTCCGGCCTCGTCTGGGGCCGGGCACATGCACTACTGGCAGGAGCACGTCATGCTCGATGTTTCCCATCGTCGATCGCTGCTCGACCAGGACACGCAGCGGCTGGACGTCAGCCGGTATCTGACGTATGACAGCGCCGAGGACCCGGTGCGGCTGTCGCGCAGAGCGCAGCACGTGGCCGCGGCCCCCGACGCCACCGATCGACCCATCAGCGATTGAACTCTTTTCCCAGCACGGGCGGTGGCCAGCCGCGGTCTGTCGGGCTGCGCATCGCACGGACGAACTGCGGAGGAACCCATGACTGAAATGCTGGAAACGCTCATCGGCAGCTCGGTGTACGGCCCCGAAGGCGAGAAGATCGGCAAGGTCAAACGGGTCTACGTCGACAACAATTCCGGATCACCCACCTGGATCGCGGTATCCACCGGCCTGTTCAGCGCCGACGCGTTGGTCCCGCTGGCCGGCGCCGAACACCGCCCCGAGTCGGCGGTGTTGCAGGTGCGAGTCGGCAAGGACGCGGTCAAGGCCTCGCCGCAGCTCGACCACAACGGCCAGATCAGCCCGCAGGCCGAGCAGGAACTGTTCGACCACTACCAGATCGATCCGGATCAGTCCGCCTGGGACGTCTACGGCAGGCAGCCGGTGCCGCAGCCGCCGCGCGCCCGCCCCGCGATGACCCGTCCGCCGCAGCGGCGGACCGGTGATCCGGAAGACGTCGCGACGGCGCGCAGGCGCAACCACGCGGGTCCGGACGAGGAGACCTTGCCGATGCCGCCGACCGGCGACCGGTCGCGCGTGGGCCGGGAACCGACGGTCGATCCCTACGCGATCGACACGGCCGATCTGGGTATGCGGGAACCGGATGGCATGCCGCAGGACGATCCGCTGGCCGGAGAGCTGCCGGACGCCGAGCGTCAAGGCTGAGCGGTACGTTGCCGATGCTGGTGCGCGCGTCCGCCGACGCGCGCACCAGCGTCTGTGTTCCGGACGGGGAACGACCGGTCGGCGCCGAAACCCCGATCGCCGCGTGCCCAGCCGGGCCGCGGAGTAAGGGTGAACCCTGATTTCAACCCCGAAATGCCTTCTCACCTGGTGATTCCCGCTGATCCGAGTGTCATGCTCGAAGCGGAAACCGACTCATGGAGGCATCGAAATGTTGTGGAAGATCATCGGCATCGTCGCGGTCGTCTGGATCGCGCTGGCCGTCATCGGCGCGCTGATCAAAGGCCTGTTCCCGATCCTGGTCATCAGCGCCATCGTGTTCGGGCTGTACCTGCTGTACAAGGCGGTGTCGGGGTCGGACAACTCGACGGTGAGCAAGCTGTAGCGGCGGACGCCGCGACGCGGGAGTGATCGGCCCGCCCGAGGGTGTGGCAGGCTAGGCGGATGCGAGTAGCCGTCGTCGCAGGGCCCGATCCCGGTCACGCATTCCCCGCTATCGCGTTGTGCTCCCAATTCCTGGCGGCCGGTGACGAGCCGGTCCTGTTCACCGGTCCGCGGTGGTTCGACGCGGCACTCGCCGCCGGAATCGGGGTGCGCAGACTCAAAGGCCTTGCGCCGCGACCGGTGGACGACGACGCCGACGCCGGGCAGCGCATCCACGAGCGGGCCGCGCACATCTCCACCGAGATCCTGCCCGAACTCAGCGCCATGCTGCCCGAACTGGTGATCTCCGACGTGCTGACCGCGGGCGGCGGCATGGCCGCCGAGCGGCTCGGCGTTCCGTGGGTGGAACTGTCCCCGCACCCGCTGTACCTGCCGTCGAAGGGGTTGCCGCCCATCGGGAGCGGGCTCGCGCCAGGTGTGGGCCTGCGCGGACGGGTGCGCGACGGCGTGCTGCGCGGCCTGACCGCGCGTGCTCTGCGCAACGGGCGTCGCCAGCGCGGGCGGGCGCGCGAGAGCGTCGGTCTCCCGGCCGACGATCCCGGCCCCGCCGCTCGCCTGATCGCCACCCTGCCCGCGCTCGAGGTACCGCGCCCGGACTGGCCGGAGAACGCCCACGTGATCGGCCCGCTGCTGTGGGAGCCGACCGACGCGATCCTCGATCTCCCGCCCGGGGACGCACCGCTGGTCATGGTCGCCCCATCGACCGCGCACACCGGTGTGGCGGGCATGGTCGAGACCGTCCTGGAGGCGCTGGAGGGAACCGGTGTCCGCGTGGCCATTTCGATGCTGGACACGCCGCCCGCCGATCTGCCGCCGTGGGCCACGGCGGGGCTGGGGCGGCAGGACGAACTGCTGACCCACGCGTCCGTCGTCGTCGGCGGCGGCGGTCACGGACTGCTGGCCAAGACGTTGTCCGCCGGGGTGCCGATCGTCACCGTTCCCGGCGGCGGCGACCAGTGGGAGTTGGCCAATCGCGTGGCGCGGCAAGGCAGTTCGATTGTCGTCCGGCCGCTGTCGCCCGAGGCCGTTCGCGCCGCGGTCGGTGCGATCCTCGCCGATCCCCGCTACACCCGAGCGGCGCAGGAGGCCGCGGCCACCCCCGATTTCCCGGATCCGGTCGCCCTGTGCCACCAGGTCCGCCAAGCCGTTCACTCGTGACCGGAGCGGGTGCCGGTGTGCCCCTGACCAGCGAACGCGTGCGACCGGAGTAAGTTCGGGACGGTGCGGTTGACCGAGTTTCAGGAACTGTTGCACACCGAGTTCGGTGTGGCCCGCGGCGACGCCCTGCTGGCCGACCACGTGATTCCCGCGCTGGGCGGGCGCACGGGCGCCGAAGCCATCGAGGCCGGGACCGATCCCCGCGACGTCTGGCGCGCCCTGTGCGCCGAGTTCGACGTGCCGAGGACGCGCTGGTGAGCGCCCCCGGGCAGGTGGAGCGCGACGAGCCGCTGTACCGATTCGACGAGCGGCAGCGAATGATCCCGCACGACCCGGAGCGTTTGGCCGTCCGGGTGGCGCAGGCGCGTCCCGACGACTTCGCGGGCTACCGGCAGACCGGCATCGAGCTGATGCTGCTCGGCCGCTACGACGAGGCGCTCGATCACCTCGATCGCGCGCTCGAACTGGTGGACACCGAACGGCGCCGGATCACCGTGTGGATCAACTTGGGCGACGTCTACCGCTACCGTGGCGACGCGGGCACCGCGGAGCGCTTGTACCGCCGCGCCGTGGAACACGCGCGGGTGGCCGCGCCGGAGGTGCTCTCGTTCGCCGTGCAGCACCTGGGCAAGGCGCTCGCCGAGCGCGGCCACCTGCCCGAGGCGCGCGAACTGCTGGCCGAGGCGATGCGGCTGCGCATCGCCGAGGGCGATCCGGAGGAGATCGAATCCACCCGCGCGGCGCTGGACACGCTCGACGAGCTGCCGATCCCGTTGCCACCCACCGTCGCGGCGCTGCTCGGCGCGGCGCCGAGCTGGTCGGACCGGCACGAGGGCATGAGCGGTGCGGTCGTGCGCGTCGACGGCGTCTACTGGCTCGAGCGCGGGCCCAAGGCGGTAGCCGAGTATCAGCGGCTCACCTGGCTGCGCGACCACGGGATACCCGTGCCGGAGGTCGCGGCGTTCGAGGACGACGTGCTGGTGCTCGCGGACGCGGGCGCACCGAGCTGGTCTGCGGACACGGACACGGGCGCGGCGTCGGTCGGCACGGCGCTCGGCAGACTGCTGCGGCGGTTGCACGACATTCCGGTCGCCGAGTGCCCGTTCGACGAGAGCCTGGACGTCGTGCTGGCGCGGGCGCGCCGCAACGTGGTCGAGGGACTCGTGGACGCGGACGATTTCGACGACGACAACACCGCAGCCACCCCGGCGGAGATCCTCGCGCGGCTGCTGGCGCAGCGGCCGGATCGAGAGGACCTGGTGGTGGCGCACGGCGATTTCACTCCGCCGAACGTGCTGACGAACGGGGTCCTGCTCGATGTCTCCGGCCTCGGTGTGGCCGACCGCTACCGCGATCTGGCGCTTGCCGCGCGCGATCTGCGCGCCGATCACGGTGAAGCGGAGGTGGCGGCCTTCTTCGCGGCCTACGGGCTGGCCGAGCCGGACGAGAGTCGCTTGACGTATTACCGGCTGCTGGACGAATTGTTCTGAAGGCTCAGGCTTTTCGCGCGTAGTGCCGCGCCGCTTTGGTGCGGTTGCCGCAGGTGGCCATGGAGTGCCAGCGGCGGGTGCCGTTCTTCGAGGTGTCGTAGAAGAACAGCACGCATTCCGGATGCGCGCATTGCCGGATCCGGTCCGGTGCGGTGCCCAACAGCTCCAGCAGGTTGTCGGCGGCCAGCCAGCCGGGCAGCCAGGCCGGCTCCGGGACGTCCACCAGGTCGGCGGGACCGGTCGCGGTGAGCGTGCGACGTACCCGGCCGTGGTCGAGCACGTCGTTGAGCCCGGCCGGGGAGGCGTGCACGACCGCGTCGTAGATGGCGGCGCGAGCGGCCACCACCGCGTGCAAAGTGGCCTCGTCGGCGGTCGCGCGATCGGTCAGTCCCGCCGAGGCCAGCCAGGTGCGCAGGCCGGTGACATCGGTGAGCAGGTCCTGTGGTCCGTGCTCGATCCATCTGGTGTTCAGCAGATCGAGCGCCAGGGGTTCACCGAGGTGGGGGCGTGGATCGGGCATGCCCGAGGGTACCGAGCGCGCGTTGTCGGCCACGGCCACCACCTCCTTTCTAACCGGTAAAACTATTTGAATGGTTGACACTGGCGTCCGGATTTGGGTAGGTTCTAACCAGTGAAACCACATAAGGTGGTTTAATCTTCCTAGGAGGAACCCATGACCTCGGTCGCCGCGCCTCAGCTCAGCACCGGTCACATCGGCCTGAACGTCTCCGATCTGGATCGCTCCGTGGACTTCTATCGCCGGGCGTTCGGTTTCGACCAGATCGCCGCGAGCGCCGACGAGCGGCGCCGCTGGGCCTTCCTCGGCCGCGACGGCAAGCTGGTCGTCACGCTGTGGGAGCAGAGCGACGGCGCGTTCTCCACCGAAACGCCGGGGCTGCATCATCTTTCGTTCCAGGTCGGCAGCATCGACGAGGTGCGCGCGGTGGAACGGGTGCTGCGGGAGCTCTCGGTCGCCTTCGCCCACGACGGCGTGGTGGCGCACGGCGAGGGCGTCGCGTCGGGCGGGATCTTCTTCACCGATCCCGACGGCATCCGGCTCGAGGTGTACGCGCCCAGCGGCGCCGAATCCGCCCCCGCGCCCAGCGGCGCCGCACCGACCTGCGGTTTCTTCTGACCCGGCCGGGTAGCGAAGGGAGCATCGTGATGGGGGCGTTCCATCGCGGGGAGATCGCCGTGCAACGCCGGATGGGGCAGGGCGACATCGCCGACCGGGTCGGCCGCATGATCCGTTCCGATATTCCCGCGGTCGCCGCCGGTTTCCTGGCCGACCAGCGGATGGTGGTGCTCGCCGCCGCCGACGCGGCGGGCCGGATGTGGGCGAGCGAGCTGGTCGGGCAGCCGGGATTCGTCCGGGCGGTGGACGAGCGGACCATTTCGATCGGCACCCGTCCGGCCGCCGCCGATCCGCTGCACGAAGCGCTGACCCGGCGCTCCCGCGTCGGCATGATCGCCCTGCAACCGCAGCGGCGCAGGCGGATGCGAGTCAACGGAAGATCGGCGCCGGACGGCGCGGGCTTGCGCATTGTCACCGATCAGGTGTACTCGAACTGCCCCAAGTACATCTCCCGGCGGGACGTCGAGAGCTACACACCCGGTGCCGCCGCGCCCAAGGTGCGTCACGGCGCCGCACTGGATGCCGATCAGCGGGCCGCGATCGCCTCGGCCGACACGTTCTTCGTCGCGACCGCGGACGAGGAGGGCAACGCCGACGCCTCGCACCGCGGTGGGAATCCCGGCTTCCTGCAGGTGCTCTCGCCCACCCGGCTGCGCTGGCCGGACTATCGGGGCAATTCGATGTTCATGACGCTCGGCAACATCGCGGTCGATCCCCGCTGCGGAATCCTGATCCCGGATTGGTCCACGGGCGCCATGTTGCAGCTCACCGGCACCGCCGAATTGATCTGGGCGCCCGAAACATTCACCGCGGGCGCGCAGTGCTCGATCGATTTCGCCATCGAAGAGGTGGTCGAGCGATCAGGGGGAGCGTTGCGATGGGGTCCTGCCGAGCTTTCTCCCGTGAATCCGTGAAACTTCGAGAAAGGTAGCTGTCATGCGACCTCCCCTGCCCCCGTTCGACGCGGAATCCGCCAAGGCCAAAGTGCGGGCTGCCGAAAACGCGTGGAACACCCGCGATCCGGAGCTGGTCGCCGCCGCCTACACCGAGGATTCGGTGTGGCGCAATCGCGACGAGTTCTTCACCGGCCGCGACGCCATCGTCGAATTCCTCACCAGGAAGTGGTCGATCGAGAACGGCTACGCGTTGCGCAAGGATCTGTGGGCCTTCGACGGCAACCGCATCGCGGTGCGGTTCCAGTACGAATGGCACGACGAATCCGGACAGTGGTTCCGCAGTTACGGCAACGAGCAGTGGGAGTTCGCGCCGGACGGGTTGATGTCCCGGCGCGAGGCCAGCATCAACGATGTCCGGATCGAGGAATCCGAGCGGCGCATCTTCGGGCCGAGGGATCCGGGTGACGAGTCCGTGCTGCCGCAGCGTTAGAACTGCCGGCTCGGTGCGAAACGGCGACGCCCGGCCGGGGCGCCGCCGTTCGCGGGGGAGTGGGGTCAGGCGGCGACGGTCTGGCGCTCGGCGTCGGCCCCGGTGTTCGCGCGCTGGCGGTGGAACAACGCGAACGCGATCAGTCCGAATCCGATGCCCACCGCGGCCGCGACGCCGAACGCCGCGTCGAGCCCGGAGACGAAGTGCGGCGCCGTCATCGGCTGCGCGGCGTCGGCCACCCCGCGGAAGACGGTGCCGAGCACCGCGACGCCGAGCGCGAGGCCCAGTTGCCGCGCGGTGTTCACCGCACCCGCGGCGGTGCCCGCCTGCTGCGGGGCGACCGCGGCCATGCCGACCGAGACCAGGGCGGGCGCGTTGACGCCGATGCCGATGCCGATCACCACGAATCCCGGCACCAGGGCGACCCAGGACGACCCCGCCCCGACGAGCATCAGCAGCCAGCTGCCCACGCCGACCACCACCAACCCCGCGCCGATGGTCCACTTCGGCGCGACGTCGTGCAGCAGCCGTCCGAACGCGCCCGCCACCACGAACGCGGTCGCGGCCATCGGCAGCATCGCCAGACCCGCGTGCAGCGGCGACATGCGCAGTTGCTGCTGCAGCCACAGCGAGATCAGAGGACTGCTCGCGAACGCGGCGAACGTCTGACCGGACGCGCCGAACAGGGTCGCGCCGAAATCGCGATTGCGCAGCAGTGCCAAGGGGAACATCGGCGCGGCACCGCGTGCCTCGACCCGACCGAAGATCGCCGCCGCGGCGGCGCCCAGCGCGAACGCGGTCAGCGCGGCCGCGTCCGTCCAGCCGTGCTCGCCGCCGCGGATGACGCCGTAGGTGACCGCCGTCGCCGCGGTCGCGAAGGCCAGCATGCCGGGCACGTCCACCGCTCGGCCCGCCCGCCGCCGAGCGGGCGGGAACACGACGGCGGTGAGAACGATCGCCAGCACGGCGATGGGCAGGTTGACGAAGAAGATCCAGCGCCACGACAGCGCCTCGGTGAGCACGCCGCCGAGGACCACGCCGATGCCAGCCGCCGCGCCGGACACCGCGCCCCAGACGCCGAAGGCGACGCCGCGGTCGCGGCCGGTGTAGGTGGCGTGCAGCAGCGACAGCGTGGTGGCGAACATGGCCGCGCCGCCGACGCCTTGCAGCGCGCGCGCCGCGACGAGGCCGGCCGCGCTCTGGGCGACGCCGCAGCCGAGCGAGGCGACCGCGAAGACGACCAGTCCGGCCAGGTAGGCGCGCTTCGCGCCGACCCGGTCGGCGAGCGAGCCGAGCACCAGCAGCAATGCGGCCAGCGCCAGGGCGTAGCCGTCCACCACCCACTGCAAGCCGGACAAACCGGTGTCCAGATCGGCGGCGATGTCCGGCAGGGCGACGTTCACGATGGTGACGTCGATGAGCAGCATCAGCGTGCCCAGGCACGCGGCGAACAAGGGGAGCCATTTCCTCACGGGAGCCTCCACGGCGGATTCGAACGATTTCGACGCCAAGCGTGCGGCAATCGACCGGAACCCCCTATCCGCAGCCACATCAGCGTTAGATTCCTCTAGTGGATGACGACAGCTCGAGCGAATCCTCCGAACTCGATGTGCTGGACAAACAGATCGTGCACGCGCTGGTGCACGACGCCCGGATTCCGTTCGCCCGGCTCGGCGGCGTTCTCGGGGTCTCCGAGCAGACGGTGGCGCGGCGGTACCGCGCCCTGCGACAGCGCGGCATCCTGCACGTGGCCGGGCAGGTGAACGCGGTGCCGCTGGGCCACGCGCGCTGGGTGCTGCGCCTGAAATCCACACCGGACAAAGCGCTGCGGCTGGCCGAATCGCTGGCCCGTTTCCCGGATCTGAGCTGGGTGACCCTGCTGTCCACCGGGTCCGAGGTCACCTGCGTCGGCAGGCCGCGCTCGATCCAGCGGCGCGACGCGCTGCTGTTGCAGATCCTGCCCCGCGCCCCGCAAGTGCTGGAACTGGCCGCGCACGAGGTCATCCATCGTTTCCCGCTGGACGAGGAGTGGCCGCGCTATCGGCACCTGCTCACCGCCGCTCAGTTGGACGAACTCGGCCCGGCCCGGCCGAGGTGCTCAGGTGTGGGACCGAACGCGTCGGTGGACCTCTCGGCGGCCGACGAGGCGATGCTCACGCTGCTCGGCCGGGACGGGCGCGCTCCGTACGCCCAGCTCGCGGCCGCGACCGGATGGACGGCCCCACGGGTCGCGCGGCGCATGGCCGAGCTGACCGCGGCGGGCGTGCTGTATTTCGACGTCGATTTCGCGATCGAGCGAATGGGCTACGGTGTGCGCGGCGCGCTGTGGCTGCGCGTGCGGCCCGCCGACCTGGACGCGGTGGGGCGCGCGATGGCCACGCACCCGGAGATCGTCTTCGCCGCCGCCACCACCGGGTCGTCCAACCTGTTCGCTTCGATCATCTGCCGCGACACCGCGGACCTCTACCGGTATGTGACCGAGCGGCTCGGCGCGCTGGCGGGGATCACCGACGTGGAGGTGACGCCTTCCCTGCGTGTGCTCAAACAGGCGCAGACGCTGCTGGACACCGACCGGATCGCGCTCGTGCGCTGATCGCCCGGAGTTCGCCGGGAGCGGCGCGGCGCGTGCGGGGCGCGTCGCTTGACTCGAACACCTGTTCGTCTAGGCTGGTCGCCGGAACTTGTCGGTGCCGCGCTCTACTGTAGGCGCCAACCACAGAAAGACTTACCCGTCGAAAAGGGGATCAGGACATGGCACCACAGGCGTACGACCGGGACAAGGCGCTCGAGCTCGCGCTGGCCCAGGTGGAGAAGAGCTTCGGCAAGGGCGCCGTCATGCGCCTCGGCGAGGAGGCGCGCCAGCCCATCTCGGTGATCCCCACCGGCTCGATCGCGCTCGACGTCGCGCTCGGCATCGGCGGCCTGCCGCGCGGCCGCGTCGTCGAGATCTACGGCCCGGAATCCTCGGGTAAGACCACCGTGGCGCTGCACGCGGTGGCCAACGCGCAAGCCGCGGGCGGGGTGGCGGCGTTCATCGACGCCGAGCACGCGCTCGATCCGGACTACGCCCGCAAGCTGGGCGTCGACACCGACGCGCTGCTCGTCTCCCAGCCCGATACGGGTGAGCAGGCGCTGGAGATCGCCGACATGCTGGTGCGCTCCGGCGCCATCGACATCATCGTCATCGACTCGGTGGCCGCGCTGGTGCCGCGCGCCGAGATCGAGGGCGAGATGGGCGACAGCCACGTCGGCCTGCAGGCCCGCCTGATGAGCCAGGCGCTGCGCAAGATGACCAGCGCGTTGAACAATTCCGGCACCACCGCCATCTTCATCAACCAGTTGCGCGAGAAGATCGGCGTGATGTTCGGCTCGCCGGAGACCACCACCGGCGGCAAGGCGCTGAAGTTCTACGCCTCGGTGCGCTTGGACGTGCGTCGTATCGAGACGCTCAAGGACGGCAGCGACGCGGTGGGCAACCGCACCCGCGTGAAGGTCGTGAAGAACAAGGTCTCCCCGCCGTTCAAGCAGGCCGAGTTCGACATCCTCTACGGTCACGGCATCTCCAAGGAAGGCTCGCTCATCGACATGGGCGTCGAGCAGGGCTTCATCCGCAAGTCCGGCTCCTGGTACACCTACGAGGGCGATCAGCTCGGTCAGGGCAAGGAGAACGCCCGCAAGTTCCTGCTGGAGAACGTCGACGTCCGCGACGAGATCGAGAAGAAGATCAAGGAGAAGCTCGGCATCGGCGCCGACGTGACGGCCGATGCGGCCGCGGAGGTGCCCGCCGATTTCTGAGCCGACGCACAGCCGTCGCTCGCCCGGAACGGCTCCGTCCGGCTCCGGGCGGGCACGAGCCGACGCGGTGCAGGAGATGCGGCGCCGGCTGGAAGAACTCCTGTCCGCCTCCGGTTCGCCGGACGGCGCCCGGTCGCGCGGGCAGGATCACGAACTCGTCCGGAGGGCCGAAGGTGATTCGGCCGCGCCGGACACCATGGGAACCCGGCCGGGCGCATCCGATCCGCAGCGGGTGCGCTCGGCTGGGTCCCGTCGTAGTCACCGGGGAGCGCGGACCGGCTCGGCATCGGCCGGCTCCGAAGGAGGATCGGCGGCTCCGGGAGCGGCCGGAGCCGAAGGCGGAACGGTCGAACAGGCGAAGGAGGCGTGTCTGCGTCTGCTGGCCGTTCGCGCTCGCAGCCGTGCCGAGCTGGCGCAGCGTCTGGCCGCCAAGGGGTACTCGGCCGAAGTGAGCGAGCGGGCGCTCGATCGCCTCGGCGAAGTGGGGCTCGTCGACGACGCCGCCTTCGCCGAGCAATGGGTGCATTCTCGCCACACCTTCTCCGGTAAAGGCAAACAGGCGCTCGCGCAGGAACTCCGGCGCAAGGGCGTCGCGCAGTCGGATGCCGCGGCCGCTCTCGAAGCCATCACCGGCGACGACGAGGAGGCCCGCGCCGCCGAGCTGGTCCGCCGCAAATTGCGCTCGCTGCCGCGAGAACTGGACCAGGACAAGACGATCCGCCGCCTCGTCGGCATGCTCGCCCGGCGGGGTTACGGCCAGTCCACGGCCTACCGGGTGGTCAAAACCGAATTGGCCGCTCGGGGAGTCGAGGGCGACCTCGACGAGTCCATCGATTGAACTCGATGGCGCACGTGGCTTCCGGTGATGCAGAGCCGGGGTCGGTCGGTCCGGCGATGTCGTATACCGGCTGCCGTCCAACCGCACGAACTCGTGCGTGTTCGTCGCCGGCACCGGGGTCGGCGCCTCGCGACGGCGGCTGAAGCCATGCGCGGTCGTCGTCGGCGATCGCCGAATCGATCCGGCCCGGTCGGGCCGAGCCGTATCCCGCTCACAACTGCGCTCCACGCCGGTCGGCTGTGCGGGATACGGAGGGCCGGTGCGCGGCTTCACCTGTGCCGGGTGCGGCCACCGCACTGGAGAGATCCCGGGTCTAGCGGAATCTCGGACGGCTACGACGTTTTCGATCGGTTTGCTGATTGTCGCTGCTCGGACAGCCGATCGGGGCCCGGCCCGCGGCGGTCGAGGTCTGTACCCTTCGTACCGCCGCGGCGGAGGTGCAACGCTGCGCGGGTTTCGGGTGCGGCATAGTCGGTCTACGCCTCTCCTGTGTCGGAGGATGGACCGGCGGCCTCGATGCCCGCCATGGCGGCGCGTTCGTCCTCCAAGGAGGTCGCGGCCCCAGTCGACCCCACCGCGCCGAGAATTCTGCCCGCCGAGTCCCGGGTGAACACGCCGCCGGGCACGTCGAGGATGCGCCCTTCGGCGAGTGCCGCCACCGAGGTGAAGAAGGCAGGCACGGCCGCCGCGCGGCGGGCGATCTCGCGATTGGGGAGGCCGAGCACGCCCCAAGCCTTGGCTATCGCGATCTGTGGTCGCAATATGCCGGAGCCGTCCTGGCGTTGTAACGCGACGAGATGGCCGCCCTGGCCGAGAACCGCCGCCGTGAGCGGGTCGAAGCCGTGCGCGGTGCCGTGGGCGAGCGCCTCGCTGACGATGAGCGTCGCGCGTTCCAGCGTGATCGAGGTCGTGGTAACCGTCATTTCCTACTCCTGTGTCGGGGACTTGCGGATTGCGCCCCACACGGCGCTCACCGACGCGAGCACCCAGGTGGCGCGATCAAGCCGCACGCTCACCTGATCCAGCACATGGCGCACCGACTCCAGCGCCGATTGCAGCGCGCCTTGGATCCAGGCGTGCGCGACCGACAGATGTTCGCCGGCGAAGAACACCCGCGGCGCCGGGTACGGACGCGGGGCGCCGATTTCGGCGAGGTAGCGCGCGTGCTGACCCGGTGCCAGGTAGGCGAACGCGCCACCGCCGATCCCGACCTGCTCGTCCCAGTCGGGGAAGGACTCGTCGAACAAAAGGGCGGAGGTACGGCTGGTCATCGATCAACTCCCGCAGGTTTGAAGCACTGATGACCGTCCCACCGGTCGTACCGGGGATCGGCGTATGCCTACGAGATTGAACGGACGCCTGCGCGGGCACGAGTGTTGCGCTCAGCTCGAGCGCAACACTCCGGCGCCGCGATCCGCGCCGTGCGGTATTGCCGCGCGGTAGCTAGTTCGCTTGCGCTGCAACGGTTCCGACGCCGGACTCAGGGTTTGTGGCCGAGGTCGACGCCGGGCGCGGCGTCGGTGATGACCGAGTCGGCGGCGACAACCGCGCCGCCGCCCTTGCCGCGTCTGCGTGCCCGTAGCCGCTGCTCCAGTTTGGTCGCCACCAGCGTCAGCGCGCTGTTGAGCGCGATCATGACGATGGCGATGACGATCAGCGCCGGGATCGTGTTCTGCTCGGCCGCGCCGAGCTGCTGGCCGGAGCGCACGATCTCGACGTAGGTGATCTGGTAGCCAAGCGCCGAGTCCTTGAGCGCGACCACCATCTGCGAGATCAGCGCGGGCAGCATGGCCGTGATCGCCTGCGGCAGCAGGATCAACCGCATCAGCTGGTTCTTGCGCAGGCCCAGCGCGACGGCCGCCTCGGTCTGCCCCTTCGGCAGCGAGCGGATGCCCGCGCGCACGATCTCCGCGATGACCGAGCCGTTGTAGACGGTCAGCGCGGTGACCACCGCGGCGAGCGCGAGATCCTCCGACGCGAACAGGTCGTACTCGGAGTACACCGCGAACAGGAAGATCATCAGGATCAGCACGGGAATGGCGCGCGCCACCTCGACGACGGTTCCCGCGATCCAGCGCACCACGCGATGGTCCGACAGCCGCAGGATGCCGAAGATCATGCCGACGATCAGCGCCAGCACGATGGACAGCAGCGCGGCGACGACCGTGCCGCGCAGACCGGGCAGCAGGTAGGTCGACCAGACCTCCGCCTCCAGGAACGGCTTCCACTTCTCCGCGGTGAACTGCCCCTTGTCGGCGAAACCGCGATAGAGCACCCAGCCCGTCGCGGCCACGGCGACCACGACCAGCAGCGAGTAGACGTTGTTGCGCAGCCGCGCCTTCGGGCCCGGCGCGTCGAACAGGACCGAAGCTCCCGTGCTCATCGGGCGACCTCGTATCTCTTGGCCAGCCAGCCGAAGAACAGGCCGGTCGGCAGGGTCAGGATCACGAAGCCGAGCGCGAAGATCGCGCCGATCGCCAGGACGGCGGCCTCGGTCTCGGTCATCTCCGCCATCAGGGTCGCCGCTTCGGCGACGCCGATCGCCGAGGCGATGGTGGAGTTCTTGGTCAGCGCGATCAACACGCTGCCCAGCGGGGCGATCACCGAGCGGAAAGCCTGCGGCAATACGACCAGCCGCAGGTTCTGCAGGAAGCCGAACCCGAGCGAGCGGCCCGCCTCGGACTGGCCCATCGGCACGGTGTTGATGCCCGCGCGCAGCGACTCGCAGACGAAGGAGGCGGTGTAGAGGCTCAGGCCGACGACCGCGAAGCGGAAGTTGTTCTGCGCCAACGAGTCCGGCCCCTCACCGGCCAGGCGCCAGCCCATCGTCGTGTAGAGGCCCAGCGACATGAACACGATGATCAGCGTGAGCGGGGTGTTGCGGAAGACGGTGACGTAGGCGGTGCCGACCCAGCGGGCGACCGGCACGGGAGACACGCGCAGCGCCGCGACGACGGTGCCGAGGATCAGCGCGCCGACCGCGGACAGCACGGTCAGCTGGATGGTCACCCAGAAGGCTTCGAGGATTTGGCTGTCGTACCTCGAGATCAGGTCGAACACGGCGGACGCGTTCCTCCGATCGGGTCTCGATGGGCAGGGGCGGTGCGGCGGGTGGCCCGGCCCGGTCGGGGACGGGCCACCCGTGCCGGGCGGGCAGTGCGGACGCTCAGTACCGGTTCACCGTCGGCGACTGCGGGGCCTGGTAGCCCGACGCGCCGACGGTCGAGTCGAACGCCTTCTTCCAGGAACCGTCGGCGATCATCGCCTCGATCGCGTCGTTGATCTTGTCGCGCAGTTCCTTGTCGCCCTTCTTCAACCCGATGCCGTAGTTCTCCGTGGTGAACGGCTTGCCGACCACCTTGAACGCGCCGCTGCTCTGCGCCGCGTAACCGGCCAGGATGATGTCGTCGGTGGTCACCGCGTCCCAGGAGCCCGCGCGCAGGCCCTCGAGGCACAGCGAGTAGGTGTCGTTGGTCTGCAGCTGCGTATCGGGGAAGTTCTTCTCGATGTTCTGGGCCGGGGTGGAGCCCTTCACCGAGCAGACCTTCTTGCCCTTCAGGTTGTCCGGGCCGTTGATGTCGGTGTTGTCGGCGCGCACCAGCAGCGACTGTCCCGCGACGTAGTACGGTCCGGCGAAGTCGACCTTCTCCTTGCGCTTGTCGTTGATCGAGTAGGTGGCGACGATGTAGTCGACCTGCCCGTTCTCGATCAGGGTCTCGCGCTGCGGCGACGGCGCCTCCTTGAACGTGATGTCGTTCGGCTGCACGCCCAGTTTCCCGGCTACGTACTTGGCCACCTCGACGTCGAAGCCGCTGTAGGACCCGTCCTTGTTCCGCAGGCCCAGGCCCGGCTGGTCGAACTTGATGCCGATGGTGAGCTTGCCGTCCTTGGCGTGATCCAGGGCGGACTTGTCGCTGCCGCCGCCACACGCGGTGGCGGTCGCGGCGGCGAGTGTCAGGGCGATCGCCCCGACGCCGATGCGCAGAGCGCGATTGATCCTCATCGAGTTCCTTCTCCCTATCCAGTGGGTGTGCTGGCCGCTGTTCCGGCAGGTCAGTGGCTCAAGATCTTGCCCAGGAAGTCCTTCGCACGCTCGGACTTCGGGGCGGTGAAGAAGGCGTCCGGCGCCGCGTCCTCCACCACCTGGCCGTCGGCCATGAACAGCACCCGATTCCCCGCGCGGCGCGCGAAGCCCATCTCGTGGGTGACGACCAGCATCGTCATCCCGTCCTTGGCCAGCGACACCATGACCTCCAGCACCTCGTTGACCATCTCCGGGTCCAGGGCGGAGGTCGGCTCGTCGAACAGCATCACCTTCGGGCTCATCGCCAGCGCCCTGGCGATGGCGACGCGCTGCTGCTGGCCGCCCGACAGCTGCGCCGGGTACTTGTCGGCCTGATCGGCGATGCCGACCCGGTCGAGCAGCTCCATGGCGCGCGTCCGAGCGTCGTCCTTCTTGACCTTGCGGACCTTGACCGGCGCGAGCATGACGTTCTCGAGGATCGTCTTGTGCGCGAAGAGATTGAAGGACTGGAAGACCATGCCGACGTCGGCGCGCAGCGCGGCCAGCGCGCGGCCCTCGGCGGGCAGTGGGGTCCCGTCGATGGCGATGTCGCCGGAATCGATCGGCTCCAGCCGGTTGATGGTGCGACACAGCGTCGACTTGCCGGACCCCGATGGCCCCAGGACGATGACGACCTGGCCCTTGGGGACCTCGAGATTGATGTCCTTCAGCACGTGCAGGTCGCCGAAGTGTTTGTCCACATTGCGCATCGAGATCATCGGCGGCGCGCTGGTGGCGGCGCTGACGTCCCCGGCAGAGGCGTCCCCGGTCGTGCCGGGAGCGGCTGCGTCGTCGGTCATGGTCATGACCTTAGGCAAAAATCGGAAATTTGCCCGACTTTCCGCGACACACCCTCCCGCCACGCCGATTCGACATGTGCGCGTAACTTCACGGTCCCTCCGTCCTCGGCCGCGGACGCCCCCCGAGCCTGGGCAGATGCCCGCGAAAACCGTCGGAGGCCGCCCCGTACCCTGGACGGGTGGATTCGATCGGACAGGCAGTGTTGGCTCCCGCGCCCGCCGAGGGCACAGCACGCAGTTACGAGGTCCGCACCTTCGGTTGCCAGATGAACGTGCACGATTCCGAACGCTTGTCGGGTTTGCTGGAGGACGCGGGCTACGTGAAGGCCGCGCCCGGCGCGCAGGCCGACCTCGTCGTCTTCAACACCTGCGCGGTGCGCGAGAACGCCGACAACAAGCTCTACGGCACGCTCGGGCACCTGGCGCCGATCAAGGCGAGCCGTCCCGGCATGCAGATCGCCGTCGGCGGCTGCCTGGCGCAGAAGGACCGCGACGTCGTGGTGCGCAAGGCGCCGTGGGTGGACGTGGTGTTCGGCACCCACAACATCGGTTCGCTGCCGGTGCTGCTGGAGCGGGCGCGGCACAACAGGGAAGCCCAGGTGGAGATCCTGGAGTCGCTGGAGGCGTTCCCGTCCACCCTGCCCGCCAAGCGCGAGTCCGCCTACGCGGGATGGGTTTCCATCTCGGTCGGCTGCAACAACACCTGCACCTTCTGCATCGTGCCTTCGCTGCGCGGCAAGGAGGTCGACCGCCGCCCCGGTGACGTGCTCGCCGAGGTGCAGGCGCTGGTGGACCAAGGCGTGCTCGAGGTGACGCTGCTCGGGCAGAACGTGAACTCCTACGGCGCCTCGTTCGCAGACCCGGACGAGCCGCGCGACCGCGGCGCGTTCGCCAAACTGCTGCGCGCGTGCGGGCACATCGACGGCTTGGAGCGGGTCCGCTTCACCTCGCCGCACCCCGCCGAGTTCACCGACGACGTGATCGAGGCCATGGCCGAGACCCCGAACATCTGCCCGCAGCTGCACATGCCGCTGCAGTCGGGTTCGGACCGGGTGCTCAAGGCGATGCGCCGCTCCTATCGCAAGGCCCGCTACCTGGGCATCATCGACAAGGTGCGCGCCGCCATGCCGCACGCCGCGATCACCACCGACATCATCGTCGGCTTCCCCGGTGAGACCGAGGAAGACTTCCAGGAGACCCTGGACGTGGTCCGGCAGGCGCGTTTCACCAGCGCGTTCACCTTCCAGTACTCCAAGCGGCCCGGCACGCCCGCCGCCGAGATGCCCGACCAGCTGCCCAAGGCCGTGGTCCAGGAGCGCTACGACCGGCTCATCGCGCTGCAGGAGGAGATCTCCCTTGCCGCCAACCGCGAGCTGCTCGGCACCGAGGTGGAATTGCTGGTAGCCGATGGCGCCGGCAAGAAGAACGCCGCCACCGCGCGGATGAGCGGCCGCGCCCGCGACGGCAGGCTCGTGCACTTCCGCCCGGGCGGCACGGCCGAGCCGATCCGCCCCGGCGACCTGGTCACGGTGGACATCACCGCAGCGGCGCCGCACCACTTGGTCGCCGATGCCGCGATCAAGAGCCACCGCCGCACCCGCGCCGGTGACGCGCACGAGCGTGGCGTCACGCCGAAGACCGCGCCGATCGGCGTGGGGCTCGGATTGCCCCGCATCGGCGCGCCCGCACCCGAACCGGCGGCCGCGGGCTGCTCGACCGGCTGCGGCGCATGACCACGAACGCGGACGACGATGACGACGTCACTCGTGGCGTCGAAGGGTCTGCCGCGTCCGGCGACGACCAGCCCGGCGCGTCCGCGGCTCCGGGGCGCGAGCAGGCGCGCCCCGCTGGAGACGAACGAAACGAGGACTCAGTGAGCTCGGTCGAGAGCACCAGCGACTTCGAACAATTCCGCGACGATCTGGACGCCGTCGAGCGCAAGATCGCCGGTGAGATCGATCCCGGGGTCCGCGCGATGGTCGTGGCAGGCGCGGTGTTCGTGCTGCTGGCCTCGCTGGTGCTGCCGCACGCGGGCGCGGCGCGCGGCTTCGACGTGCTGCTGAACACCGACGTCGCGCGGGCCGAGCACATCGGGCTGCCCTCGCGGATCTTCGTGTGGTTCGTGGTGGTGTTCGGCATCGGGTTCTCGATGCTGGCGCTGATGACCCGCCGTTGGGTGCTCGCGTGGATCGCGGTCGCGGGCAGCGCCGTGGCGGCCGTGTTCGGCGTGCTGTCCATCTGGCACCGCCAGACGCCGGGACTCGGCAACTACATCGGCGCAGGCCCCGGCATCGGCCTGATCCTCGGCGCGATCGTGACCGTCGTGCTCACCTTCCACTGGATCCGGGTGGTGTGGAGCCGGACCGCGCTGCACCTGGCCGCCGAGGAGCAGCGCCGCAACGCCGCCGCGGCGGCGGAGGAACGCGACCGCCGTCGCCTCATGGGCGATTCCTGACCGGAGCCTGTTCCGCGAACGACAGCGGCTGTGACTCGCGGTGGTAGATGGCGGTGTTCTCGCACCGTTAGGTGGCGCCGATGACGAGGGTGCTGCGGGCGGTTTCGACGACGTCGGCGGTGATGGTGTGGAGTTCGTTGATTTTCATGATCCGG